>JBEKFY010000039.1:0-38381 GCA_050013095.1 Anaerolineales bacterium
TCTTCCACCGCACCAAAGGGAACCGTTTCCTGAAATTCCATCACCATTTCTTCCACTTTTATCGTTATACTAATACTGACGGCTTCGGCTGTCATCTGAGAGTTCCTTTCTTTGTTGTTGTGACCAACTACAATATTGATTGGAACTCTCTCTTTTTGCAACCCCTTTCTATGGATTTCTATTACTGTAACGATTAAGAGACCGCCCCTTGATTGTTTTTAAGTGTGGTTCACCGCGGGAAAAGCAGATTTATCGTCCGTCCTGCCCGGCGCGTTTGGCCCACCCGATCAGGGAACTGCGCATGACGGCCATGATGACCCAACCCAACCGCCGCCAGACAAAGCGCTGGAGGCCGGGGAACCTCAGCCGGTAAAAGAAGCGTGCCCACCAGGTGCGCCGCCTCAGTGCCTTGCCCAGCTCGGAGCGCAGGAGGGCAGGTTTGTAATTTTGGAAGGAGAAATCCTGGCGCGCGAAGGCGTCCCGAATGGCCTGCGCGGCCAGTTCACCGTAGCCCAGGGCCAGGCTGATGCCTTCCCCGAAGAGGGCGTCGGCTCCGGCGGCGTCGCCCACGAGCAGGATACGGGGGGCTGAAAAGGCGCTCTTGGCTTCGAACCAACGCAGCGGATGACCTTCCAGCTTGTAATCCCCCAGCTCATAGCCGTGCCTCCGGAACTCGTCCGCCAGGGCATCGCGCAGACTGATGTCGGTTGGAATATTCCAGACATTGCTGTCATAGATGCCGCGCACCCGCACCGGCTGGCCGTGTTCAAGGGCGGGAAAATCCCAGCTGTAGCCCAGGATGCCTTGCGGTACATAGAGAAAGTCGAAGTACGAGTCGGTCTGGATGTGAAAGGACTGCTGGGGCCGTGGTTCGGTGACGATTTCCAGCAGGCGGGCGGTGTGGGTTACCTCCTGGGGGATGATGGCATGCCGGACGACGCTTTTGGATCCGTCTGCGCCGACCACGACCAGGGCCCGGTAGAAGCCGCGGTCGCTCTCGACCGTGACCGCCTCGGCCTCAGACAGGAGGCTCCGGACCGTCGTATTCTCCTGGATCTTGAAGCCGCAGGCGCGGGTCTTCTGTGCCAGCCAGGCATCGAACTCGTAGCGGCGGATGATGCGGAAGGCGTAGCCTTGCTCCCGATCCGGGCGTGTCTTGAAGCCGACTCCGTCGTAATCGAAGCGCGCCCAGTCGACATCGACGTGAGGGATCTCGGCGGTATCCAGGCCCAATCGGCCCAGGACAAGCTCCGCGTCCGGCAACAGCCCGCCGCCGCACAATTTGGGGCGCGGGTGTTGAGCTTTTTCTAGGATCAGCGTGCGCGCCACCAGCTCCGGCGCGATCTGCGCCAGGTGCAGTGCCGTGGAAAGGCCGGCCGGACCTGCACCGATGATGAGGATGTCGGCATCCGTCATCCGCTTATTGTAGTGAGAAACCTGCCCGAAGGCAAGCCGAAATTGAAAAGCAGTTATAATTTAACCAAACCCTCTCTGAAATCTGGATTTTATGCCCTCACCCCTTGATTTCCAAGCCATCATCTTAAAGCTCCAGGAATATTGGGCCGAAAAAGGCTGCCTGATCGCCCAGCCTTATTACACTCAGGTCGGGGCCGGTACGATGAATCCGGCCACCTTTTTACGGGTGCTCGGCCCGGAGCCGTGGAACGTCGGCTATGTCGAGCCCTCCATCCGTCCGGACGATGGGCGCTACGGCGAGAATCCGAACCGTTTCCAGCAGCACACCCAGTTTCAGGTGATCCTGAAGCCCGATCCCGGCAACCCGGTGGAGCTGTACCTGCAGTCCCTGGAAGCCCTGGGCATTGACGCGCGCCAGCACGATATCCGTCTGGTGGAGGATAACTGGGAACAGCCGGCAATCTCAGCCTGGGGCCTGGGCTGGGAAATCTGGCTGGACGGCCAGGAGATCACCCAATTTACTTACTTTCAGCAGGTAGGCGGGCAGACGCTCGACCCCGTGGCCGTGGAAATCACCTACGGTCTGGAGCGCATCCTGATCGCCCTGCGCAACGCTCCAGCGATCTGGGACGAGCCCTGGGACAGGACCGTCACGTATGGCGAGGTACGCCGGCGGGACGAGTTCGAGCACAGCAAGTATTACTTCGAGGTGGCGGATGTCGAGCGTCTGCGGCAGATGTTCGCCCTGTTCGAGGCAGAGGCGGATGCCTGCTTGGCGCAGGGCCTGGTCGTCCCGGCCTACGATTATGTGCTGAAATGCTCGCATGCCTTCAATGTGCTGGACACGCGCGGCGCGATCGGGGTGACGGAGCGCCAGGCTTTCTTTGGTCGGATGCGCGACTTAGCCCGCCGGGTGGCGGAAGCCTATGCTGCCCAGCGCAAGGAGTTGGAATATCCCCTCCTGAAGAAGACCGTCGGCGGGGCGGCCGCGACCGCCAGGATGAAGATGCCGGTCGTCAAGGCAGCCGCGCCGTTCCTGCTGGAGATTGGCGTGGAAGAACTACCCAGCCGGGATCTGGATTCTGCCCTGGCCCAGCTGGAGACGCGCCTGCCGGACTGGCTGGAAGGGCTGCGCCTGTCTCACGGTCCGGTGCGCCTGGAGGGAACCCCGCGCCGCCTGGTGGTTTACGTCGAGGACGTGGCCCCGCGCCAGGCTGACCGGGAGGAGCTGGTGAAAGGTCCGCCGGAAGCAGGCGCCTTTGGGCCGGAGGGGGTCCCCACCCCAGCTGCCATTGGGTTTGCCAAAAGCAGGGGAATCCTGCCTAAAGATTTGCAGGTAGTCGAGCTCGATGGCGGCCGATATGCGGTCGCGCGTCTCCGTCAAGCAGGGCGACCGGCGCCTGAGGTTCTCTCCGAGGCGCTTCCCGGGCTGGTGGAGGGGATCAAATTTGAAAAGTCCATGCGCTGGAACGCCTCGAATCAGGCCTTTGCACGACCGGTCCGCTGGTTGGTTGCACTCCTGGGCCAGCACGTGGTGCCGTTTGAATATGCCCTCCTGCGGTCGGGGAAGGTGAGCCGCGGACTGCGGCCATACGGTTCACCGGAGTTGATCATCCCAGCGGCTGGAGAGTATTTTGACATTATCCGGAAGAAGGGTATTCTGCTCGATCGCGAAAAACGTCGGTCCCTGATTGAAGCAGGGGTCAAGAAGCTGGCCGCTTCGGTGGGCGGGGAGGCGATCATCCCCGCCGAGCTCTTGGCTGAGGTCGCCAACCTAGTGGAAAAACCGACACCGCTTCTGGCGGCCTTTGAAAGGGAGTACCTGGCCCTGCCCAGGGAGGTGTTGATCTCGGTGATGGAGAAGCACCAGCGCTACTTTCCGATCCAAAAGCATGGGAATTTGCTGCCCTACTTCGTCGTGGTACGAAACGGCGATCGCCGCCATCTTGACTTGGTTCGGCAGGGCAACGAACATGTGGTCGGGGCCCGTTTTGCGGATGCCAATTTCTTCGTGCGCGAAGACCTGAAGCACAAGCTGGAGGATTTCCGCCCGCGCCTGACGACACTCACCTTCCAGAAAAAGCTCGGCTCCATGCTGGAGAAATCCGTGCGCATCGAGAAACTGACTGCGGCTCTCGTGCCCTTGCTGGCATTGGAGCAGGACCAGGCGGAGATTGCTCTCCGGGCCGCGCACCTGTGCAAAGCAGATCTGGTGACCCGCATGGTGGTCGAGATGACATCCCTGCAGGGTATCATCGGTCGCGAGTATGCCCTGCGCTCCGGCGAAAACCCGGCCGTGGCGGAGGCCATCGGCGAGCAGTACCAGAGCGTGCCAGGCACCCGGCCCGGGCTGGTCGTGGCCCTGGCCGATCGCCTGGATTCGTTGGTGGGGCTTTTCGCCGTCGGGCTGGTGCCGACCGGTACGAAGGACCCCTTCGGACTGCGGCGGGCCGCCCTGGGGGTTGTCCAGCCGCTCATCGAGCACAGCCTGCCTTTCGATCTGACGGCTGCCCTGGAGCGCGCTGCCGGCCTCGAGCCCATCCCTGCCGGCCGCGAGGTCCAGGCGCAGGTGATGGAGTTCCTGCTCGGGCGGCTGCGTGTGCTTTTGATCGAGTCGGGTGCTCGCTACGACATCGTGGATGCGGTCCTGGCGGTGCAGGGACATGACCCGGCCGCTTGCGCGCAGGCCGTCCAAGCGCTTTCGGCCTGGGCCTCCCGCCCGGACTGGAACGTGATCCTGCCCGCTTATGCCCGCTGTGTACGTATCACCCGTGACCAGAAGGCGAGATACGAGGTCCTCCCGGCCAACTTCGTCGAAACCGCCGAGCGGGGCCTGTTCGCGGCCTTGCAGAAGGCGGAGGCGTTCAGACGCCGATCGGGGTCGGTGGATGACTTCCTGACCGCTTTCCTTCCGATGATCCCGGCCGTAAACGTGTTTTTTGATCAAGTCCTGGTGATGGCCGAGGATCCGAAGCTGCGGGAGAATCGGCTCGGACTGCTCCAAAGGATCGTGAGTCTGGCGGAGGGAATAGTCGACCTGAGCAAAATGGAAGGATTTTAGATCCGATCGGGAGCGAGGCACGCCTCGCTCCTCGCGCATGCGGGGTGGAAGGTGAATCCGTGACACAGTTCGGGGCGGATCCATTAAAACAAGCCGAAGAGCTCCTACGGGGTGGCCTTCCGGGCGAAGCCAGGTTGATTCTCCAGAATTACCTGGCAGGCAACCCCGGTTCGGCACAGGCCTGGTGGCTGTTGAGCTTTGCGGCTGAGGGTCTGGGTGAAAAAATGGATGCCGTCCAGCATGTCCTGCGGCTGATGCCGGAAAACAGCCAGGCGCGTCAGCGCTTTTTGAAACTGCGGGCTGAAACGGGAGGCGGCCAGGCGGTCGCCGCGGGTGCGAAGGCCGTGCCTCAGGCCTCAACCGGTCAAAGCCGCTCGAAAAAGGACCGCGCCCTGCGCTGGTGGATCGGCGGTCTAGCGGGTTTTTTTGTGATTGTCGTTTTGGCGGGGATTGCTCTCCTCCATTGGGGATTTCAGCAGAACCTCCAGTCACCCCCGGCCGACCTGCAAGCGACGATACAGCTGGCCCAGGCCCTGACCAGCCGGCCTCCCCAAATCCTGGCGCCTACCTGGACCCCGTCCCCTGGCTGGACACCCTGGCCGTCCAGCACACCTACCGTGACGCCGACGATTACCTCCACCTGGGAATTGGATTTGACCTTGCTCGGCCATGTCGGTCCTTATGTCGGCTATTTTCCCCCGGATTTTTCCCTGGTGGATGCAGGCACCGTTCAAAAGATCAGTTTTAGCCAGTTTAAAGGGCAACCGGTGATGCTCATCTTCATGGTGACCCGCTGCCCTGCCTGCGAGGGTGAGATGGCCGCTCTCGAAACGCTCTACCAGACCTATCACAAGGACGGTCTGGTGATGCTGGGGATCTCCTACGCGGAGTATGGCCAGTACGTGAAGACAGTAATGGCTCAGTACGGCTTGACCTTTCCCGTCCTGCTCGATCGCGACGGGGCGGTTAACAACTTGTTCCAGATCGGGCGCTGGCCGACGCACTTCTTCATCCGGCAGGATGGCAAGATCGATTCGATCATGGACAGCCAGAGGACTTTGGACGAACTGGATGCACATGTCCGTCCCATCTTGAGCGGATATCAATCACAAACCCTCACACCCTGAGCCGGCGCCCAGCTGCAGATGGGGCGCGGTCACCCCGGACGGAAAGGTCCAGAGACGCTTCGCCTCGGCCCGGGTGAAGCTTGCGCCAGCTTCCAAGCGCGTCTATAATTCATCCACGCCGACCTCCCGCTTCAACTTCCTCCTGAAAGACGGTTCAGTCCATGTCTCAGATTGACGAAATCAAGTCCCGCATTGATATCGTCGACCTGATCTCTGAGACGGTGAAACTGCGCCGCACCGGCAAGAACTATGCCGGGCTGTGCCCGTTCCATACCGAGAAAACGCCTTCGTTCATTGTCTCGCCGGACCGGCAGACCTGGCGCTGCTTTGGGCAGTGCAATGAGGGCGGCGACATCTTTTCCTTTGTGATGAAAAAGGAGGGCTGGGACTTCCCCGAGGCGCTGCGCTTCCTGGCGGATCGCGCCGGGGTCAAGCTGGAAGCCTTCACCCCGCGCAAGCAGGAAGAGAAGGAAGAGCACGACCGCCTGCGCGGCCTGCTCGAAGAAGCAGTCCTCTTCTACCGCCATCAGCTGGCCGGTACGGCGGGCGGGAAGCCTGCCCTGGAGTACCTGCATGAGAAACGTCACCTGACCGATCCAACCCTAGAGGCCTTTGGATTGGGCTACGCGCCGGATGCTTGGGAGGCGGCCCTGGGCTATTTTAAGTCGAAGGATTATACCGAGCAGGAGCTGCTCGAAGTCGGTCTGATCAGCCAGCGTGACACGGGCGGTTTCCTGGACCGCTTCCGCAATCGCGTGATGATCCCGATTCGGGATGAAAATGGCAAAATGGCCGGCTTTGGGGCGCGCATCCTTGACCCGAACGATTACCCCAAGTTCTTGAACTCCCCCGATACGGTGCTCTTCAGCAAGAGCCGCCTGCTCTATGGTCTGGACCGCGCCCGCAAGGCCATCCGGGCCGCCAACCAGGCGGTAATCGTGGAAGGCTACCTGGACGTGATCGCTTTGCACCAGGCCGGGTTCGAGAACGTCATCTCCCCGATGGGCACTGCCCTGACGGAGGATCAGTTGCGCTTGCTGAAGAAATTCACCCGCCGCATCGTTCTGGCGCTTGATCCGGACGCGGCCGGTCAGCAGGCCGTGCTGCGCGGCCTGCAGGCCGCGCGCCAATCCCTCGACCGGCAGGAGGAGATTGGTTTCGATGCGCGCGGTTTGTTGCGCCACGAAGCCCGCCTGCAGGCCGACCTGCGCGTCGCCAGCATGCCTGACGGCCTTGACCCGGACGAGATTGTCGAGCGTTCACCTGAGCAGTGGAAGCAGTTGGTCGAAAAGGCTCAGCCGATTGTGATTCATGTCATGACAGCCCTTGCAGCCGGGCGCGACCTGGAGGATGCCAAAGTCAAATCCGAAATCGCCGCGCAGGTGTTGCCTCTGATTGAGGACCTGCCGGATCCTATTGAGCGGGATACCTACCGCCAGAGGTTGGCGCGCTTCCTGAAAGTGGATGAAAGAGCCCTGGTCGGCGCCCGGGTTCGCGCTCCCCGGGCGCGGCGGCCCCGGCAGTCCTCCGAGCAAGAACCGAGTGAGCCGGCGGAAGCGAATGCACACCACCAGACCGTCTCCCCAGCGCAGATGATCGAAGCGCACCTCCTGGGGGTCCTGCTGCGCAGTCCGGCCCTGCTCTTCCGCCTCGACCGAGCGCTTCAAGAATCCGCACTGGGCCGTATGGCGCCGGAGGATTTCGGGTATACTGACCACCAGCTGCTTTTCCGGCTGGTGCGCCAGTCGCTTGAACAGGATGCCGAAGAGGCCGATCTCTACCTGCGCACAAACCTGCCGGCTTCCCTCTCCGACCTGGCCGATGACCTGTTGAGGCATTCGGGAGAGCTCGACCCTCTGGATGACCGATTGATCGATGACCTGTTTCGCGGGGTAGTCAAGATACGCCGCACCGTGCTGGGCGAAAGCATCGACCAGCTCCGCTTTCTTCAGGAGGAAGCCCAGCAGACCGGTGACTTGCGGGCTGCCTCCTACCGGGAAAGGGTCCAGCAGCAAAGCCTCCTGCTGCGGCGTCTGGACCAGGCCGGTTTGAAGCCAACCGCTCACCGCTGAAAGGGATCCATGCCGCGTAAATCGAAGCCGAAGACGAAGCCAACTGCAAAGGCGAAGCCTAAGCCTAAGCCCAAGCCGAAGTCCTCGCTGCCCCGCCGCAGCCGCCCGTCTGAACCCGCGGAAGCTGCCGAGGGAGCCTCCACGCTGGAAGCGGCCCCCCCGGAAGCCGAGGTCGATGTGGAGGCCGTCGAACCGGAGCTTGGGGAGGAACTCGATCTGACCGAAGGATCGGAGGAGAACGGCTTTCCGCCGCCGGAGGAGGATCTGAATGGCTTGGCCGTTGAAGAACCGCTTGAGCTGGATAAGGTCGAACTTGCCGCAGAACTCTCCGAGGACCCGGTCCGGCTGTACCTGCGCGAGATCGGCCAGGTCAAGCTCCTGGACGGGGACAGCGAGTTTCGCTTGGCGACGATGATCGAGGCCCGCCGGCTGATCGTGACCCTGGGACGCAGGGGGGCGGGCCAGCGTGCGGCTGACTCACCGGATATCTACCACGCCGCATTGGGGGAACTCATCACGGCCTGGAGCCGCATGCGCGAGGATGCAGGGCGTCTGAGGATTGAAATGCCGGATGTGACCCTGATGTTGGCGGAAGCCCAGGCCTTGCACCTGTCGTGGGAGAGCGACGGCCCTTCTTATCTGCGTTCTTACCTGGAACGGGGCATGTGGGGGAAAGACCCCCTATGGGACAGCCTGGTCTCGCATGCCTATAATATCTTTCTGGTTTTCTACATCCTCCCCGGCAACTACGCCGACTGGCTGCTCAAGTATATTCAAACCCACCAAAAACACCCGGTCCAGCGCACGCTGTACCGCAACCTGCCTGATAAGGTCGCCCTGCACCGCGAGATCGAGGGGATCCGCCGCCGCGCCGAGGAAGCCAACGCTTCCATCATTCGCGCCAACCTGCGTTTGGTGGTCAGCGTGGCGAAGCGCTACCTGGGACGGGGCATCTCGTTCTTAGATTTGATCCAGGAGGGCAACCTCGGCTTGCTGCGAGCCGTCAATAAGTTTGACCCGCGCCGGGGGTACAAGTTCAGCACCTATGCCACCTGGTGGATCCGTCAGTCCATCAACCGCTCGATCGCCGAGCAGGCCCGCACCATCCGTATCCCGGTGCACCTGTTTGAATCCATCACCCGCCTGCTGCGCATTCAGCGTACGTTGGTTCAGCAGCTGGGCCGAGAGCCGACCAATGAGGAACTGGCCCTGGAGGTCGGTTACCTCAGTCCGGCGGATATGCAGGCGGTCCTGCGCTCCCAGGCTGAGGGCACGCCGCTCGACCCGCTTGTGCAGCACCATTGGGAATATGCTGCCGCCAAAGTGGACCGCATCCTGCGGTCCGCGGAGGAACCAGTCTCCCTGGAGGGGCCGGTCGGCGACGAGGACTCCAGCCAGCTGGGGGATTTCATCGAGGATGCCGACGCTCTCGAACCGATGGACGCCGCGGCGCGTGAGATGCTGCGCGAGCAGGTGCAGCACGCCCTGGCCGCGCTCTCGGAACGCGAGCGTCAGGTGCTCGAACTACGCTTTGGCCTGATTGATGGCAAGGACCACACCCTGGAGGAGGTCAGCCGGTATTTCAACGTGACCCGCGAACGCATCCGCCAGATCGAAGCCAAGGCCCTGCGCAAGCTGCGCCATCCCACCCGGAGCCGGCATTTGAGGGACTATCTGGCGTAAGGCTCATTGCACTAGGGTAAAAGGCATGCTCAAGAAAATATGGCCTTACGGGATCTTTGTGGGATTTTGTCTGATCCTTACAATCTGGTTGATGGTTTTTCACCATGTCGCCAAGAATTCTCCGGTAAGTGATGGATTTAATTTTACCCTCTATGCCCATCTGTATGCTGTCATCAATTATGATTCCCTGCAATTCATGCATGACGCGGCTCAGCCAGAAGCGCTGCTTGAGCGAACGAACATCCGCCAATCCAGACCGGGTTTGATCCTTTTGGTCGCCGGGCTAAACAAACTTGCTCAGCCGTTACGTTATCCGGTGGACCGCTTATTCAGGGCATCTGGGAAGGAGATCCAAGAAGCGTATCGCCTTCCTTACGTATTATATATCGGGTTGAATTATGTCTTCTTATTGATTGCTTTTTGGATTTACATGCAGGTGCTTGCGCAGGAAGCGAAGCTTGCCATGATCGGAGTTGTTCTTTTAAGCAGTTTATTTATCTTTAACGATGTGATCAAAGCGTTTCTATTGACCCCCCACACGCAGATTTTTAACCTCCTGGCGCCACTGGTGTGCCTTTATGGGTTTCAGGGGATTCAAAAAGGCCATCTGTTTGATCATAAAGCAATGCTCTTCCTGGCCTTCTTGGTCGGCCTGGGGGTCACTGCGTATGCCACCTTTATTTTGTTTTTGCCCGCCGTGTTCATTGCATTGGCTTGGATCCTGATTAGGGACAAAATAAAAATTACCAAAGGCTTGGTTTTAAGGTCGGTCGGGGTGATCGGATTGACCATCCTGCCTTTTTTGGCATGGATGCTTTATATTTATCATATGAACGGGACGTTCTATCAATTTGAAATAGAGCGCTATCATCAGTTTGTCTGGATCTTGCCTTTGCTTCGCTCGGCCCCGTTGTACGCCTTAAAAGCATTGAGCGGAAACTTTTGGAATCTGGCCAAATCAGCCGCCGGGCAAGCGGTCGTTCTCCCTGTTGTCTTTGTGGGAGTATGCCTTGTCACCTCGGATCGAGGGCATACTTTGCTTCAACGGCTGAGTCGTATAAAACTATTTCCTCCGGCCGCATTGATCGTTTCCGTGCTATTCCTCCTGTTCTTTGCAATGGATGGTCTTGTAGTTTATCGAGTGGCATTCTCGGCCGTGCCTCCCTTGGTGGTCGGGACAGCCATTGTCGTCAATGACCTGCTCGGGGATGCCACTCCGCTTCGGCGCAGGTTGGCGCTCGGGTCGGTTGCCATCCTGGTCTGTCTGGAATGGATGTTGATCCTCTCGACGGTCGGGCCTTTTGCATAAGCATTTCACTACAAACTTGACATAGGTTCGTGCCTCTAAATTAGCATTTCTGGTCTTTGTTGGTGACCTTTAGTTTCCTTTTTGTGCGGATTGAGTTCAGCTCCATGTAAGATGTACAGATAAGGAGTTGTTTGCCAGCGAATGATCTGGCTGGATGATGCCCAGCTTGCTTAGGGGAGGTTGTGCTCAGTCTGCCAGAAGTTATCTGGCTCTGTTGACGTCGTCTCAAAATAGTTCCACCTACCTTTCGCACCAATCGATAGCATCTTTAAGGAATTTCAGGTAAGCTCGGCGCATGAGCGCCGAACCAATCAGTTCTTAAGCTGCGAAATGTGGGATTCAAAAACCTTCTTGTGATATACTTTTCAGCCGACGGTCGCTCAACGCCTTTTGGTGTGGAGGTTTTATGCTCCTCGAATACGCGGCGATTGCCGTTTTTGTCTTTGTCACAACCCTGGTCGGGTTCATCGCCATCGGGCTGGGGACCCTTTTCGGCCCTCGTCATCCGACCGCTGAGAAAAGCAGCCCTTACGAATCCGGCATGAATCCCATCGGCCCCGGCATACGCCGGATGCCGATGCGTTTCTATCTGATCGCAGTCCTGTTCATCCTATTCGATATCGAAACCGTGTTCTTGCTGCCCTGGGCGATCGTCTTCCGCCAGCTGGGCCTGTTCGGACTGGGGGAGATGTTCGTTTTCATCGCCATCTTATTGGTAGGTTACTTTTATGCGTGGAAAAAAGGAGCTTTGGAATGGGAGTAGAACAAAAGCTTGGCAATATGGGCGTGGTCACGACGACCCTGGAGGAAGTGATCAACTGGAGCCGCACCAATGCCATGTGGCCGATGCTCTTTGGCCTGGCCTGCTGTGCCATCGAAATGATGTCCGCCCAGGCCTCTCACTATGATATGTCCCGCTTTGGGATGGAATTGATGCGTGCTTCACCCCGCCAATCCGATCTGATGATCGTTGCCGGGCGTGTGTCCCGCAAGATGGCGCCCGTCCTGCGCCGCCTGTACGACCAGATGCCTGAACCCAAGTGGGTCATTTCGATGGGCGATTGCGCTTCGTGCGGCGGTGTTTTCAACAACTACGCGGTTGTTCAAGGGGTGGACGAGGTGGTCCCGGTGGATGTCTATGTGGCCGGCTGTCCGCCGCGCCCGGAAGCTCTCATCCACGGGATCGTCACCCTGTATGAGAAAGTGCGCAGCGAGAAGATCGCGAATGGGAAATGATTTTATGGAAGAGAAACTTGCATCCATCGTCCAGAGCCTTGAAAAGGACTACGGCACGCAGGCTTCAGAGCAGCACGGCGAGGTAAGCCTGGTCGTCCCCTCCGAGAAAATCGTGGCGGCCTGCCAACAGGTGCGCGAGCTCGGCTTCGAACTGCTCTCGACCATGACGGCGGTGGATTACTGGCCGCAGGAAGACCCCCGCTTTCATGTGCTCTATCAGTTCACCTCGCTCTCGCTCCATCTGAATCTGAGGCTGCGCGTGATGGTGCCAGGTGTGAACCCACGCCTTCCGACCATCACTTCCATCTACCGCAATGCCAACTGGCGCGAGCGAGAACTGTGGGATATGTTCGGGATCAAATTCACCGGTCACCCCGACCTGCGCCGCATCCTGATGCCCGTCGATTGGGAGGGCCACCCGCTGCGCAAGGACTACCCCTTGGGCTACGAGGAGCCGCAGTTCACATTTAACTTCGATCAAATTAACTTACGCAAGCCTTACGCAAAGGAATAACGGCTATGACCGATCTCCAGGAAGTCTCCGTTGATGAATTGAAGCACCTGGTCTCCGAACGCGCCGTCAAGGGCGAGACCATGCTTCTGAACATGGGGCCGCAGCATCCTTCGACCCATGGTGTGCTCCGCCTGCTGTTGGAGCTGGACGGGGAGATCGTCGTGAACTGCATCCCTGATGTCGGCTATCTGCACACCGGCGTCGAGAAAAACATGGAAGCCAAGACCTATCAGAAGGCAGAGGTGATGTCCGACCGCCTGGATTACATGAATCCACCCGGCAACAACCTGGCCTATTCGATGGCGGTCGAGAAGCTGGTGGGGCTGGATGTACCCCCGCGCGCCCAGGCCATCCGCGTCATCCTGGCTGAGCTCACCCGTTTCCAATCTCACCTGGTCTGGCTGGGCACCGCGGCCCTGGATCTGGCGGCCATGTCCGTGTTCCTGTACTGCTTCCGCGAGCGAGAGTACATCCTGGACATTATGGAGATGTGCTCCGGACAGCGCATGATGACGACCTACATCCGCCCCGGTGGAGTTTGGCGGGATGTGCCGGTCGAGTTCGAGGCGGCGGTGCGTCAGATCCTCAAGACCTTCCCGAGGCGGGTCGATGAATATGAGGCGCTTCTAACCCGCAACCCGCTGTGGCTGGACAGGACGCTCGGCATCGGAAAGCTCTCTGCCGAGGATGCGCTCAACCTCGGCGTGACCGGACCGCTGCTGCGCGCCAGTGGGGTGAAATGGGACCTGCGCAAGGACCAGCCCTATTCCGGGTATGAACAGTACGACTTTGTCGTCCCAACCCACCCGGAAGGTGATGTCTACGCACGCTACCTGGTCCGGATGGAGGAAATGCGCCAGTCGCTGCGGATCGTCGAACAGGCCTTGAATCGGATGCCGTATGGACCGGTGCGCTCGAATAATTACAAGTTCGTCCCCCCACCGCGTTCGGAAATCGGGGTCAGCATGGAGGCGCTGATCCACCACTTCAAGTTGTGGACCGAGGGGTTCGAGGCCCCCAAGGGTGCGATATACAGTGCAGTCGAATCCCCGCGGGGGGAACTCGGTGTCTATCTGGAAAGCGACGGCAGCGCGAAGCCATACCGCGTCCACTGGCGCACGCCGTCGTACGACAACCTGCAGTCCATGCCACTCATGTGCAAGGGGGTGCTGGTGGCCGATCTGATCGCTATCATCGGCAGCGTGGACATCGTTCTGGGAGACATTGACCGATGAGCCTGGCAGACAAATATCCCCAGGAAGTGAAGAAGATCCTGGCCAAGTACCCGCCGGAATACAAGCGCTCGGCCGTGATGCCGCTGCTCTACCTGGCCCAGCGCCAGGACGGCTATATCACGAAGGCCTCCGTTCAGGACATCGCCGGGATGCTGGATATGACGACCACGGATGTGGTCTCGATCGTCGGTTTCTACACGCTCTTTCACGACCAGCGCGCTGGAAAATACCGCATGCAGGTCTGCACGGATCTGCCCTGTGCCATGCGCGGCGCCGACCGGTTCTTGGAGGAACTGTGCTCTCATCTGGGGATCAAGGTCGGTGAGACGACCCCCGATGGCCTGGTCACGGTCGAGGCGGTCATGTGCCTGGCAGCCTGTGATCGGGCGCCCATGTTCCAGCTGCAAACGGCTGAGGGTCTGGAATACCACGAGAATATGAGTGTGGATAAGACCCTGGAGCTCATCGCGACTCTTAAGAAAAGCGGTGGAGAGGTGAAGTAGTGGACCACATCCTGCTCCGCCATCGTGAGATCAAGGATATTAAACGGCTGGACGTTTACCGGAAAAACGGCGGCTTCCAGGCCTTCCAGAAAGCCGTGACCAAAATGGGGCCCGCTGAAGTGACCGAGCTGGTAAAAGCCTCGGGGCTGCGCGGCCGCGGCGGCGCAGGCTTCCCCACCGGGGTGAAATGGTCGTTCATCCCGGCAGGGGTTTACCCGCGCTATGTGGTCGCCAATGCCGACGAATCCGAACCGGGCACGTTCAAGGACCGTGAGATTCTGGAGGGTAATCCCTACCAGTTCCTGGAGGGGGTGGCGATCGCCTGTTATGCGGTGGAGGCTCATGTTGGCTACGTGTACCTGCGCGGCGAATTCTGGCACCTTGCACTTGAAATAGATGCGTGCATCGCCGAGCTCGAGCAGGCCGGCCTGCTGGGCGATGCCCTGTTCGGTACGGATTATTCCCTGCGCATCCATACTCACGTGGGGGCGGGGGCGTATATCTGCGGCGAAGAGTCTGCCCTGCTTGAATCCATCGAGGGCAAGCTTGGACAGCCGCGCATCCGACCGCCCTTCCCGGCCACATCTGGTCTCTTCGACAAGCCGACGGTGATCAACAACGTCGAGACGCTCACCAACCTGCCGCTCATCTTGGAAAAAGGGGCAGACTGGTATCGATCCATGGGCACCGGCGACAGCCCCGGGGTGAAGATTTTCAGCCTTTCGGGCCGCGTCAAGAAGCCCGGTAATTATGAGCTGCCTTTCGGCCTGACCTTCCGCCAGCTGATCTTCGAATACGGCGGTGGCATCCTCGACGACCGGCCGGTCAAGGCCATCATGGCAGCCGGCGCTTCCTCGTCCCTGATCGTGGCGGACGACAAGGCCCTGGACACGAAGCTGGACTATGCCTCCGTGCGCACGCTTGGCGCGGACCTGGGATCGGCTTCGGTGATCGTGATCGATGATACGGTCAGCATCCGCTGGGTCATCAGCAAGACCATCCACTTTTTCAAGCACGAATCCTGCGGCAAGTGCACCCCCTGCCGCGAGGGGACCTACTGGATGATGCATCTGATTGACCGGATCGAGCACGGCGAAGCAACCCAGGAAAATGTGGAACTCCTGCACACGGTGGCCAAGCAGATGCAGAACAAGTGCCTGTGTGCCCTAGGAGAATTTGCGACGATGGCGCCCGCCACCGGGATCGAACGCTTCCCGATTGACTTCAAGGCCTCTCCGGCGGGAGGTACCCATGCCTAAGCAGGTCGCCTTGATCATCAATGAACAGCCGGTCACCGTTCCCGAGGGGACCCTGATCGTTAACGCGGCGAAGAGGATCGGCATCGATATCCCGGTCTTCTGCTACCATCCGAAGATGGAACCAGTTGGGATGTGCCGCCAGTGCCTGGTCGAGGTGGGCCGCCCGATGATTGACCGTGCCACCCACCAGCCTATCATGGAGAATGGGCGGGCCAAGATCCAGTTCGGCGCGAAACTGGAGACTGCCTGCACCACGCCGGTCTCCGAGGGCATGGTCGTGCTGACCGCCTCCGACAAAGCCAAAGCCGGACAAAACGACAACCTCGAATTTTTGTTGACCTCGCACCCGCTGGACTGCCCGGTGTGTGACAAGGGCGGCGAGTGCCCGCTGCAGAACCTGACCATGGCCTACGGGCCGGACAAGAGCCGTTACCTGTACAACGACAAGATGCATCTGGCGAAGGCCGTGCCGCTCGGGGAGTTGATCTACCTGGATCGTGAGCGCTGCATCCAGTGTGCCCGCTGTATCCGCTTCCAGGAAAATATTGCTGGAGAGGCGGTGATCAGTTTCTTCCAGCGCGGCAGGGCGCTCGAGATCATCACGGACTCGGATCCAGGTTTCGACTCGGTCTTTTCCGGCAACACCACCGATATCTGCCCGGTCGGGGCGCTGACCACGGCGGATTTCCGCTTCGGGGCGCGACCCTGGGAGATGAAAGCTGCCGCCTCGGTCTGTGCCCAGTGTCCAGTGGGCTGCAACATCACCTTCAATACGCGCCGTGAGGCCAAGGCGGATGGCCAGGTGGTGATCAAGCGTGTCATGCCTCGCCAGAACGAAGCTGTCAACGAGATCTGGATGTGCGACAAGGGCCGTTTTGCCTACCACTTCACCGAGAGCCCAAAACGGCTGAGCGCGCCGCTGGTCAAGCTTGGCAGCAAACAGGAGGCGGTGGATTGGAAGGATGCGGTCGAGGTGGTCGCCAGGAAGCTGGTGGCGGCCAAACCAGAGACCGTCGTGCTGGCGGGCGGCCGTCTCTCGAATGAGGACTTGTTCAATCTAAAGTGGCTGGCGGAAGGCCTGGGTGGAAAGGCCATCCTCTATACCCACATGGGCGGCGGTGAACTGACCGCCCTGCTCGGCGTTGGAGGGGGGACCAACTTCGCCGATATGGGGAAGGGCACGACCATCCTGGTGGCAGGATCCGACCTGTACAACGAGGCTCCGCTCTGGTACCTGCGCATCAAACAGGCGGTAGGGCGCGGCGCCACGCTCGTCCTCGCGAACCCGCGCGAGACCAAGCTCGAAAAATACGCGGCGCATGTCGTCCGCTACGTGTACGGCGACGAGGCCGAAACCGTGGCGGGGTTGTTGAAGTCCCAGCCGGCCAAAGCTGCGGCGGAGGCGATCGGATCGGCTGAAAACCTGGTCATCTTGTACGGCAGCGAAGGCATGGGCCTGGAGGGCTCGTCCGCCCTGGCTGAAGCCTGTGCAAAGCTGCTGGTAGAAAGCAAGCACTTCGGCCGGCCCAATAACGGCCTGATCGGGGTGTGGCCGAAGGCCAATGACCAGGGCGCCTGGGAAATCGGCTTCCGTCCGGAGGGGGACCTCGCCCAGGCTTTGAAAGGCAAGGCCGTTTACATCGTGGCGGCCGACCCGGCCGGCGATGACCCAGCCCTCGCCGCGGCCATACGGGAAGCCAAGTTCGTGGCAGTCCAGGAACTCTTCCTGACTGCGACGGCGCAGCTGGCCGATGTTGTCCTGCCGGCGCAGGCATACACCGAACGCGACGGTACCTTCACCTCCGGAGAACGCCGTGTGCAGCGCTTCTACCCGGCCGTCCCGGTCCGTGGGGAGTCACGCCCCGACTTTGCCATCACCGCCCAGATTGCCAAACAGGCCGGGCTGAAACTGGAGGACCGTTCGGCCCTGCTCGTGATGGACCAGCTCGCCGCGCATGCTCCGGCTTTTGCGGAATTCTCCTATCGGAAACTGGCCGAGGTGAGCGAACAGTGGCCGATCGTCGGGCGTTCTGACCTGTTCTACGGCGGCACAACCTATGAAAACACCCAGGGATTGGGCGTTCAGCTTGCCCCCTCTGCCCGAGACGGCGATACGGTCCATCTCCCTCAGAGCAGCCGGAGGACAGCCCTGCATCCCCAGGAGGAGGCCTGTCTGGCTGTCCCGGTGACGCGCCTCTATGATCAGGGCATCACGGTTGCCTCGTCCGGGCTCCTCAAGGCCCGCATGGGTGAGGCGACGGTGTTCATGCACCCCTCCCTGGCGAAGAATCTCGGCCTGGACGGGCTGGCCGAGGTCGGGCTGAACCAGTCGACGCTGCAGCTGAAGGTCAGGCTGGATGAGACCGTCCCAGCCTCCGTGGCTCTCCTGCCGCGCAGCATGGGCATCCCCATCGCGGAGCCGACGGTGATTTCGCTCAAGACGTCAAAACAGGAAGGTCGGCGATGAACTCCTTTCTGATCCTGGAATGGTTTATTAAAGGGTTCGTCTGGGTTCTGGTGCTTCTGGGAGGCTTCGCTTACCTGACACTCTACGAGCGCAAAGCCCTGGCCCGGATTCAATCCCGGATCGGTCCTAACCGCGCCGGGCCGTGGGGCATCCTGCAGCCGATCGCCGACGCGCTGAAGCTGATCTTCAAGGAGGAGCTCACCCCGGCCAAGGCGGACAAATTGCTTTTCCTGCTGGCCCCGGTGATCACGGTCGTACCGGCCGTGGTCATCACGGCGGTGGTGCCGTGGGGGCCGGACCTGACGATTCTGGGCCACACACTGACCCTCTACATCGCGGACATCAATGTGGGCGTGCTGTACATCATGTCAGTGGCCTCCATTGCCGTCTACGGCATCGTGCTCTCCGGGTGGGCCTCCAATAACAAATATGCGACCCTGGGCGGGATGCGTTCTTCGGCCCAGATGGTCAGCTACGAAATTTCACTGGGCCTGTCCTTCGTCTCGGCCATCCTTCTGGCCGGGTCGATGCGCATGATCGACATTGTCGAGGCGCAGAAGACCATCTGGTTCGGGGTTCTTCAACCGGTCGGCCTGGGCATCTTCCTGATCGCTACCCTGGCGGAGGTGAACCGTGCGCCCTTCGACATGCCGGAGGCGGAACAGGAGCTGACCGCCGGGTATCATACCGAATACTCCGGCATGAAGTTCGCCTTGCTCTTCATGGCCGAATACACCAAGATGATCTCGATCAGCGCCATCGCGGCCACGCTGTTCCTGGGCGGCTACCAGGGACCCTTCGTGGACCGCTATCCTTTGCTGGGGCTGGTCTACATTTTCGTGAAAATCGTCATCCTGTTGTTCGGGATGATCTGGGTGCGGGCCACCTTCCCGCGCATCCGCTATGACCGCCTCATGGAGTTCGGGTGGAAGGTGCTCCTGCCGCTCTCCCTGGCGGTGATCGTTATCACGGCGACCGGGATCATCCTGGCGCAGCAGGTCGCCCCTGCGCTGATCTGGATCATTCCGGCAGCCTCCTTACTGGTAGCAGGCCTTGCGGTCGTCATGATCGACCGCTCGCTGAGGAGGAAAGACTATGAGCGTCGTTGAGCCATTTGTCGAACTGGCGCGTGGTCTGTGGACGACGCTCCACATGATGGTCGAAAAGCCGGTCACGATCCAGTATCCGGAAGTGAAGAAACCGGTCAAACCGCGTTTTCGCGGGCGTCATGCTTTGAAACGTTATGACAATGGCCTGGAGAAATGCATCGGCTGCTCGCTGTGTGCCGCGGCCTGCCCGGCTGATGCGATCTTTGTCGAGTCATCCGAAAATACCGATGAGAAGCGTTATTCACCCGGCGAACGCTATGCCAGCACCTATGAGATCAACATGCTGCGCTGCATCTTCTGTGGTTTCTGCGAGGATGCCTGTCCGACCGAGGCCATCGTGCTCGAAGACAACTACGAGCTTACCTTTACCGAGCGGAGGCAGGCCATTTATCCCAAGGAAATGCTGATCGATCCGGTTCCGGAGGGCAGCCAGCCGACCCCGCAGAAGACCGAGCCCGGGATGTTCACCCGCTCGGTTCCTGTGATGAAGGACCCGCAGGATTAAAGACCCTATGAATCTGTCACTGCTCCTCTTTTTCGTCCTGGCGGTTGTGGCCGTGCTCTCGGCCATCGGCCTGCTTGTGAGCCGCAGTGCGATCTATGCGGCGCTTTTTCTGGTGCTGAACTTCGCCGCCGTGGCGGTTTACTACTTGGTGCTGGGAGCCCCGTTCATCGCCATGGCGCAGGTCACGGTCTATGCCGGAGCCATTATGGTTTTGTTCCTGTTCGTCATCATGCTGCTGGGGGCGGAAAAACTGCCGCCCGGCCGGGCGCTGCCCTGGCAGCGGCCCCTGGCGATCAGCCTGGCCATTGTCCTGCTGGTGGAGGGGGTTTTCCTGCTCGTCCAGCGCCTGAAGATTACGGATATTCTCCCCGCTCCGAGCGTGGAGGTCAACTCGGTCGCCTCCCTGGTTGACCTGGGCAAGGCACTGTTCCAGATGTACCTCCTGCCTTTTGAAATCACTTCGGTCCTGCTGCTGGTTGCCATGGTGGGTGTCATCGTCCTGGCGAAAAGGGAGAAAGGAGAACTGGGGTCATGACCAACGTCGTACCGCTCTCCTATTATCTGGGGATTTCCGGGTTTCTTTTTGCCCTGGGAATTTTAGGCGTACTCATCCGGCGTAATCCATTGATCATTTTCATGTCCATCGAGTTGATGTTGAACGGGGCCAACCTGGCTTTTCTGGCCTTCTCCAGCGCTTTCCATGTGCTGACCGGCCAGATTTTCGTCTTCTTCGTGATGACGGTGGCCGCGGCGGAGGTGGCAGTCGGCCTGGCGTTGATCGTGGTCATCTTCCGCACCAAGCACAATATCGATGTGGACGTGCTGAACAGCTTGAAAGGATGACCATGGACATCTCCACCACGTTCCTCAGCCTTGTACCCCTGGTCGTCCTCCTGCCCGTTGCCGGGCTCATAATCAACCTGATCTTTGGGGGACACCTTGGTGAGAAAGCCGTCGGGGCGATCGCCAGTTTGGCCTCCGGGCTGGCCTTTGTCGTTTCGGTTCTGCTCGCTTACACCTTGTGGACCGGGAGCGGCCAGACAGCCATCGTGCCCTTTGCGGACTGGATCCACATCGGGGACTTGAACGTCCCCTGGGCCTTCCGTGTGGACACGCTCTCGGTGACGATGATGCTGGTCGTCTCTGGGGTGGGCACCCTCATCCACATTTACGCCATCGGTTACATGCACGAGGATGTGCGCTACAAGAACGACCCGGGCCGCTTTCGGCGCTTCTTTGTCTATTTGAACCTGTTCATCGCCTTGATGATGGTCCTGGTGAGCGGTGACAGTTACCTGATGCTCTTTGTCGGCTGGGAGGGGGTGGGCCTGTGCTCGTACCTGCTAATCGGTTTCTGGTTTGAGAAGGATACCCTCGGCCGTGACAGTGTCGCCAATGCCCTGGCTGCCAAGAAGGCCATGATTGCCAACCGCATCGGCGATTTCGGCTTCCTGCTGGCCGCCTTCACCATGTTCTGGGCTTTCAAAAGCCTGTCCTTCGACACGGTCTTCAGCCATACCGCCCAGGTCGCGCCGGGTGCGATCCTGGCCATCACCCTCTTTCTGCTGATCGGGGTGACTGGCAAATCCGCCCAGCTGCCGCTCTACGTCTGGCTGCCGGACGCCATGGCTGGACCGACCCCGGTCTCGGCGTTGATCCATGCTGCCACGATGGTAACCGCCGGTGTCTACCTGGTGGCTCGTTCCGCCCCGCTCTACAGTGCCGTGCCTGCGGCTCAGACGACCGTGGCCCTGGTCGGTGGGATTACCGCGCTCTTCGCCGCCACCATTGCGGTCGGGCAGTACGACATCAAGAAAGTCCTGGCTTATTCGACCATCAGCCAGCTCGGGTTCATGGTGGCCGCGGTAGGCATGGGGGCCTACGTGGCCGGGATGTTCCATCTGGTAACGCATGCCTTCTTCAAGGCACTGCTCTTTCTCTCCGCCGGTTCGGTCATCCTGGGCATGGAGCGCGGCCATCACCACCTGCCCCACGGCGAGCATGGCGGGGAAGGCGAAGCCGCTTTTGACCCCAACGACATGCGCAATATGGGCGGTCTGCGCAAGCAGATGCCGACCACCTTCTGGGTGTACCTGGCTGGCACCCTGGCGCTGGCGGGGATCGTCCCGTGGGCGGGATTCTGGTCCAAGGACGAGATATTGGCGGAAGCCCTGCAGAGGTTCCCCGCCGTTTTCTGGCTCTTGACCGTGGCTGCCTTTTTTACGGCCTTCTATATGGGGCGGCAGATCTGGATGGTCTTCTTCGGAGAGCCACGCCACGCCGCCGCCGGGCATGCCGAGGAGAGCCCGAGGGTCATCCTCATCCCTTTGATCATTTTGGCCGTGTTGGCCACCCTGGGCGGCGCCTTCAACCTGCCGATCTCAGGTGTGCATTTCCTGACGGACTGGCTTGGGCATACCATCGCCGGCGTTGAAGCGGGAAGTTTCAATTTCCTGGTCGCGGGCCTTTCCACCCTGCTGGCGCTCTTGGCTATCGCCCTCTCCTGGGTGCTTTATGGGAGGAGACCGCTCGAGGCAGGGCAGAAAGATCCGCTGCAGTGCTTGCTCGGACCGGTTTTCACCGTCTTCGAACGCAAGTACTGGGTGGACGAGGGCTACGCGGCCGTCATCGTTGATCGTTATGTCGACCTGGCCCGCTTTCTGGCGGAGGTGATTGACGCGCGCTTCTGGCATGACTGGTTCCATGACACGGTCATCGTTGGGACTTACCAATGGCTGGCGCGCACGGTGCTCAGCCGAGGGATTGACGTGCACGGGATCGATGCGTTCTTCAATGGGCTGGGCGAATTGACCAAGCGGACCTCCGTCGCCCTGCGCCGGTTCCAGAACGGCTTCGTCCGCAGCTATGCGCTGGCGGTGCTGGCTGGGGTTGTCATTATCATTGGTTATCTGATCCTGAAGTAAAGAGGATGGACTATGGACTTCTTGCTGAATCCACTCATTATCGTGACCTTCTTTCCGCTGCTGGGCGTCCTGGCCCTGCTCTTCATCCCCGCGGCGCGCAAGGAGGCCCTGCGATGGACGGCGTTCATTACCTCGGTCCTGACCTTCGGATTGTCCATCTGGATGCTGACCTTGTTCCATGCCTCCAATCCGGATTTGCAGCTGGGCTTCAGCCTGCCCTGGATTCAGGTGGCGGGTTGGAACATTTCATTCGCCATGGGCGTGGACGGCCTGAGCATCCTGCTCGTCCTGCTGACGACTTTCCTGACCCCCATCTCCATCCTCTCCACCTGGAGCGCGGTCGAGGAGCGCGTCAAGGATTTCATGCTCTTCTTCCTTCTGCTTGAAGTAGGGATGACCGGCGTCTTCCTGGCCCAGGATCTGTTCCTGTTTTACATTTTCTGGGAATTCACCCTGATCCCCATGTATTTCCTGATTGGCATCTGGGGCGGCCCGCGCCGCATCTATGCGGCCCTAAAGTTCATCCTGTATACCATGGCTGGCTCTGTCCTGATGCTCCTGGCCATCCTGTTTCTGGGCATCGAAGCCGGGACGTTCTCCGTGCCGGATCTTGTGACCAAACTGCCCGGGCTCTATGCTAGCGGCGTGATTAGCGCGCGAGCGGAGATGCTGCTCTTCCTGGCCTTTGCAGCCGCCTTTGCCATCAAGGTCCCGATGTGGCCGCTCCACTCCTGGCTCCCGGATGCCCACGTGGAAGCCCCGACGGCCGGTTCCGTCATTCTCGCGGGCGTCCTGCTGAAGATGGGCACCTACGGCTTCCTGCGCTTCAACCTGCAGTTCTTCCCGCGGGCGACGCTCCAGGCTGCCCCTTGGATAGCGCTCCTGGCGGTCATCGGGATCCTTTACGGTGCGGCAGTATCCTACGCACAGAAGGACGTCAAGAAGCTGGTCGCCTTCTCCTCGGTCAGCCACCTGGGCTTTGTCATGCTCGGACTGTTCGCCTTGAACCAGGAGGGCATCCAGGGCAGCATCCTGCAGATGGTCAACCATGGCCTCAGCACGGGGGCGCTCTTCCTCCTGGTCGGGTTCATTTACGAACGCCGCCATACCCGGGATTTTGACGCCTTCGGCGGGTTATGGAAGGTGATGCCGGTCTACGGCGCGCTGATGTTGATTGTCTCGCTGTCCTCCATGGGCCTGCCCGGTTTGAACGGTTTCGTTGGAGAATTTACGATCTTGCTGGGGGCCTGGGGCGCAGGCATGAAAGGGGGATCGCTCGGTTCGGTCCTTTTTGCTGCTTTCGCTGCGGTGGGTGTGATCCTGGCCGCCATTTACATCCTGGCCATGTTCCAGAAGATGTTCCTCGGGCCGCTGGACAAGGAAGAGAACAAGAAGCTCAAGGACCTGAACTGGCGCGAGATTGCCACGATTGTCCCGATCCTGATCTTTATTTTCTGGATTGGCCTGTATCCCAAACCGTTCTTTGCCCTGATGGCCCCTGCAGTCGCCAAACTGGTGGCTGCCTACCCGGCTGCCATCGCGGCGATCCATTAAGATTGGGTCTCCCCCTAGCCGGGGGGAGGTGGGAAACGCCTATGACGCAATCTGACATCCTTACGATCCTCCCGAACATCCTGCTCGTGGTGTGGGCCTGCTGCCTGCTGTTGGTGGACCTCTTCATCCCGAAAGGCCGCAAAGGCTGGACCGCCCTGCTGGCCGCGGTCGGTTTGGCCGGTGTCATGGGGATCACCCTGGCACAGGCCGGGAGGACGATGTCCGCTTTCAACGGGATGGTCGTCCAGGATGGTTTCTCATCCTTCCTGAACGTCCTGTTCCTGGCAAGCGGCCTGCTCGGGATCAGCCTGGCTTACGGCTACCTGAAGCGCATGGGCCTCGAGCGCGGTGAATATTACATCCTCATGCTCTTCAGCATCACCGGCATGCTGCTCATGGCCCAGGCCGCCGACCTGATCGTGGTCTTCCTGGCGCTGGAGCTGCTCTCGATCCCGCTTTATGTGCTGGCGGCCTTCGCCCGACCGCGACCCGAATCGGAGGAGGCGGGGCTGAAGTACTTCCTGCTGGGTGCTTTCGCTACCGGCTTTGTGGTCTACGGCATCACCCTGGTCTTCGGAGCCAGCGGCTCCACGAACCTGACCTCGATTGCGGCGGCGATGGCCTCCGGTTCGGCCAACAAGGATTTGCTGCTGATCGGCGCAGCCCTGCTTCTGGTCGGTTTTGGCTTCAAGGTGGCAGCGGTGCCGTTCCACATGTGGACGCCGGACGTCTATCAGGGCGCGCCCTCCCCGGTGACCGGCTTCATGGCAGTCGGGGCAAAAGCCGCCGGTTTTGCGGCATTGCTCAGGATCTTCGTGACCGCCTTTCCATCTCTGCACGTGGATCTGGTCCCGGTGCTGTGGGGCCTAGCTGCGCTGACCATGATCGCAGGCAACCTGATTGCCATTGCTCAGACCAACATCAAGCGCCTGCTGGCCTATTCCGCCATCGCCCAGGCCGGCTATATCCTGATGGCGTTCGTCTCCTTTGGCAACCCCCAGGTCATGGCCAGTGTGGTGGCTTCGGCGCTCTTCTACCTGGTGACCTACGCCATCACCTCCTTCGGGGCCTGGGCGGTGGTCATTGCCCTGGAAGAGCCCGATGGCCAGGGGCTGGAGATCGCCGACTACGCCGGCCTGGCAAAACGCAAACCGGCTCTGGCCGCTGCGATGACGGTCTTCATGCTCTCCCTGACCGGTCTGCCGCCCACGCTCGGGCTGGTTGGCAAGTTCTATCTGTTCCGCACGGCGATCCAGGGTGGCTTTGTCGGCCTGGCCGTTATCGGCGTGGTGACCTCGCTCATCTCCGCTTTCTACTACTTGCGCGTGGTGGTCGTGATGTACATGCGCGAGGGCGAGCCGCGGGGGGAGGGGGAGTCCTGGCTGGACCTGACCACCGCAGCCACGGCCATCGCGACCGTGGTGCTGAGCTTCCTCCCCGCCACGCTCTTCGCTCTGGCGAGTGGGGCAGTCTTGAAATTACTCTGAGCCCTATCCTTCCCGGTTAGAGTGATCGCCCCGGGCAGATCCTTCTGCTCAGGGCGGTTTCGTCTTTGATAGCACCCCGGATATAGACCCGGCCCCCAGAGTTTGATAAAATGTTCTGGGAATGATCAGGATCCATATCGGGCTGGACATGGGCAGACCGGGAGGCCTCCCGGGCCCTTTGGGATTCTTTGAATCAGCCGTAAAGATGGCGATAGAAAGGTCTCGGCATGTTCGATCGAATTGAGGGCATTTCGGATGCTGCCTGGTCTGGTGAGAATGACCTGATCGCCCATTCCTCCGCCCCGCAGCATCGGCGCAGGACACCCTTCACCTGGAAGTCAGTATGAAATCGACGATTTCTGTCATTGTACCGGCGATGAACGAAGAGGATGCGGTTGCCGCGACCGTCCAAAATATCCAGCAAGCCTTAACCGGGCTGGAATATGAGATCATCGTTGTCGACGATGGCTCTGAGGATGCGACCGCGGCACGCGCCCGGGAGGCCGGAGCGCGGGTGATCCGTCATCCACATAACCTGGGGTACGGCGCGGCGCTCAAGACAGGCATCCGGCAGGCTCAATTCGACACGATCGTCATCACGGACGCCGATGGGACCTACCCGAACGAGCAAATTCCCCTCCTGCTCGCGGAGTATGAGAAAGGCTTTGATATGGTGGTGGGGGCGCGCCGCGGTCAGAATTACTTGGAGTCCGTGGTGAAAGCACCCCTGCGGCTCCTGCTCAAGTTCCTGGTTGAATACACCACCGGGCGCAAGGCCCCGGATGTGAACTCCGGGCTGAGGGTCTTTTCCAGAGAAAAGGTGCTCCCGTACTTCAACCACCTTTCCAATGCTTTCAGTTTCACCACCTCCATGACGCTGGCTTATTCCATGAACAGCCTGTTTGTTTCTTATGTTCCGATCCCCTACCATGCACGTGTGGGAAAGACCAAGGTGCACCTGCTGCGGGATACCCTTAGGACTCTCCAGTATGTCGTCGAAGGGATCACCTATTACAACCCTTTAAAGATTTTTCTCTTGATGAGTGTTCTCGTTTTCGCCGCAGCAGTGGTCAGCCTGGTGCTGGCGCTCTTATTGAGACTGACTTTCTTCCTCTATATTGGCATGGGCGGTATCCTGATGTCTATCCAGGTTTTTTGCCTGGGATTGTTGGCCGTGCTGCTGCGCCAGATCGTCATCAAGGAGTAGGCCGCGGATGTGTGGGATCTGTGGCAAACTGTCCTGGACTGAGCCTCCCGACCGCGGAGTCGTCGAGCGCATGAGCACCAAGATCGCCCACCGCGGTCCGGACGGGGAGGGAATCGTGGACCTTGGCCCGCTTGTTCTCGGGCACCGCCGCCTGGCGATCATCGACCTCAGCGCGGCCGCAAAGCAGCCCATGTCCGATGGCTCCGGGCAGTACTGGATCGTTTTCAACGGTGAGATCTATAACTTCCTTTCCCTGCGCCAGGAGTTGATCGATCTCGGCGCACAGTTCCGCACGCGCAGCGACACCGAGGTTATCCTGGAAGCCTACAAACATTGGGGCCCTGCCTGTGTGCGGCGCTTTAATGGCATGTTTGCTTTTGCCCTGTGGGATGCTCAGGCCCGACGGTTATTCCTGGGCCGCGACCGGTTGGGCAAGAAACCGCTCTTCTATTACCTGTTCCCAGACGGGGGCATCAGCTTCGCCTCGGGGCTGAAAGCCTTATGCGAGGATCGTCGCATTCCCCGCATACTCAATCCGACTGGATTGAACCACTACCTTTCACTGAACTATACGCTGACCGCCGAGACGATGATCAAAGGCGTTAAGAAGCTGCCAGCGGCCAATTTCCTGGTGGTGGAGGCGGCAAAGCCACCTCACCAGGAACGTTATTGGGATCTGGCGGAGTCCTTCCGAAACAAGCGACAGTTCACCTCGGAGGCGGAGGCCGCTGAGGAATTGCGCTCCTTGATCGATGATTCGGTCCGTTTGCGCCTGATCAGCGATGTGCCCCTGGGTGTCTTTTTAAGTGGAGGGATCGATTCGTCCACCATCGTGGCCTCCATGTGCCAGCAGCATCCGCCTCAGGACGTGCATTCCTTCTCCCTTGGTTTCAAGGAAAAGAGTTATAGCGAGCTGGACGAAGCCAGACGGGTAGCCGACGCCCTTGGCGTGACCCACCGCGACCAGATCGTCCTGCCCAACGCGGTTGAACTCCTGCCGCGCATTGCCTCCCTGGCGGATGAGCCCTTCGCGGACACCTCCATCATCCCGATGTACCTGCTGGCAGAGTTCGCGCGTCAACAGGTGACGGTGTGTCTCTCCGGTGACGGCGGTGATGAGGTGCTGGCCGGATATGAGACATATACCGCGGATCGGATCCACCATCTGATGAGCTGGATGCCGGCCTGGTTCACGCAGAGCGTCAGCCGCGCCTTCGACCGATTTTGGCCTGTGACCTACGACAAGGTCAGTTTTGATTACAAGGTTCGCCAGTTCCTGGAGGGGGCCGCCTATTCCCCGATGCGCGCCCACTATCACTGGCGCACGATTTTTTCAGAAGAGGAGAAGCGCGCCCTGCTGCCCGGCCCGTTCCAGCGCATCATGGAAGCCGACCCCTATTCCCATTTCATGGCATTCGACCGCGAAGTGATGGACTGCCAATATCTCGATCGTGCCATGTACGTGGACATCAAAACCTGGCTGGTAGACGATATCCTGGTGAAGGTAGACCGTTCGACCATGGCACACGCTCTGGAGTCGCGCGCTCCATTCCTGGATTATCGGCTGGTCGAATTCGCTGCCTCCCTGCCGGTGGGCCTGAAGATGAAGGCCTTTAACAAGAAGTACATCCTTAAAAAAAGCCAGCGCGAGCGGCTGCCGAAGTGGGTGATCCGAAGATCCAAACAGGGATTTAATGCGCCGATTGCAATCTGGCTGGCCGGTGAGATGCGCGACCAGTATTCCAGACTGATCTCGAGTCAGGACGGACCGATCCTCTTTAATCATGATTACGTGGAGAAACTGTGGTCCGAACATGAGAACAAGGTCCAGGACCACAGCTTAAAACTCCTGGCCATGATCAATTTTCAGCTTTGGTGCAAAGACTTCGAGATTGACAACATCGCTGAACCCTGATTCCCGGCGGATCCGTTCATCGATCGAAGCCGGCCTTCTGCTTCTTGGGGGATCTCAAATTCGCTCGACAGTTCTCGTGCGGCACGCAGGGTGACATGGCTCGGTACCGGGTTTCGGCCTGGGCGGGAATCAGGCCAGTTGCCGCCCATCGATCCGCGTCCTTTGCTCTTGGAATGGTACACTGCTGGCCCTGAATTCGAAAATGCACTCAATTATAATGAGGCGATCTTTTTTGAGGAGAATTCCATTGATCCAAGCGCTCATCTTCGACTTTGACGGTTTGATCCTGGACACGGAGATTCCGGGGCTCACTGCGTGGCAGGAGATTTATGCCGAGGACGGTGCCGATCTATCCATGGACCTCTGGGGCCAGGTCGTCGGCGGGACCGGCTTTACCGACTTTGAACCGGCCGCCCATCTCGAGGAGCTCACTCGCCGCCCGCTCGACCACCAGGCTTTGCAGGCGCGCTGGCTCAGGCGCTGCGAGGAATTGACCGCCCCCCAGCCCTTTTTACCGGGTGTATTGGACTACCTGACGGAAGCCCCCCGGCTCGGTCTGCACCTGGCGATCGCCTCCAGCTCACCCCACGCCTGGGTGGATGCGCACCTGGCACGCCTGGGTCTCTCTGCTGCATTCGAGGTCATCGTTTGTGCGGAGGACGTCGCCCAGGTCAAACCGAACCCGGATCTTTGTCTGGCTGCACTGGCCTTCCTGGCCATTCGGCCAGAGGAAGCCGTCGTACTGGAGGACTCGCCCAATGGTGTGAAAGCTGCCAAGGCCGCCGGGCTGCGAGCCGTTGCGGTACCGAACGCAGTGACCAGCCAGTTGCAGATTGAAGGTGCGGATGTCGTCCTTGATTCCTTGGCTGCGCTGCCTCTGACGAGCTTGTTGAACCGGTTGGGCGACCCGCTCGGGATCCGCCCGGAAACCCCCAGGGACGTTGCGGGCATCCGGTCGCTTCACGGGAAGGCTTTCGGGCACGGCCGCGAAGCAGATTTGGTCGACTTGATTCGCGCCCACCACAGGGCAGCCCTCTCGCTCGTCGCGGTGAATGGTGGAGAAGTGCTTGGACACCTGCTGTTCTCAAAGGTGGTCCTCCAACCGCAGCCCTGGGCATTGCGCGGCCTTGGCCTGGGTCCGGTCGCAGTCCTGCCGGAGTTCCAGAGGAGGGGGATCGGCAGCCGCTTGATCCGTGCCGGCCTGGAATTGTGCCGCGAGCAGGGTTATGATTTTGTGGTTCTGCTGGGCGACCCGGCCTATTACCGGCGCTTCCGGTTCCAACGCGCCTGTGATCATTCCCTGGAAAATGAATATGGAGCCGACCACGAGTTCATGGTTCTGGAGCTCCAGCCGGGTGCACTGGCGAAGGCCAGCGGCCAGGTGGAATATCCTCCCGAATTCAAGGCAACCGGATGTTGAAAGGGGAGCTGCCGGGATTCATGTTACCCGGTCTTTTGGGGGTAAAGCCCATGTCGGCGAGTCTGGTTCCGATAGAAAAAAGTGATTCTCTGTAAAAGTATAAATTCCCAGACATTGAAAAATTCCTTGAAATCTTGGGATAACTCCAGAGCTCTTGAAAGCCTTGAGTTTATTTTGTCATCTTCCCTCACGCCCTGTTGATGATTCTCCTCCCACGAAGGCGCAATTATGATATTATAGACCGAATATATTTAGAATACGGACCTCATTAAATCACGCCTAAAGAAGTTTCATTGTCGTTAAGTGGCATCCTTCTGAAAGGAGACAACGATGAAATCCCTGTTCGGTTATCAAAAATTTTTGATTGTCTTGGTGATTTTTGCGCTTGCACAATTTGCCTGCAGTATCAGCGCACAAGCCCCGAGTTCCTCGCCTCAACCAATTCCATCCAGCGGACCGCAGGCGACACAACCGCCTACGGCTGCGTCAGCAGACCACGGTACGCCGGACGAAGCCAAGGCAATGCTCCAAAAAGCAGTAGAACATTACAACTCGGTTGGGCGCACACAGGCACTTGCAGATTTTAACAACCGGGTAGCGCCATTCTTCGATCGCGATCTTTACGTCGCGTGTATTGACTCCAACCTTCTCCAGAGCGCGAATGGCGGTTTCCCAAATTTGGTCGGCTCAGCAATCGAGCCGCTCAGCAGAGCAACCTGGGACGCCGCACCGATTAATAATATCGGTTCGATCGATTATCAGTGGATTGACCCTGCCACTGGAGTGACCGAGCCAAAAACCTTCTATTACGAAAAGGTTGGCAGCGATGTTTGTGGTGTCGGCGCGTACCACCCATAGTGTCGGAAGTCTTGCTGAGAAAGCTTGACCATCAAATGGAACTGCCAGAACGGAAGCCTGGTGGCGCTGGACGCTGGATCGTCCAGCCCCAGCGTGACATACTTGTGCTCGACATTTAAGTTTACCAGAGAGGCATCCCTGACTACTCCTCACGCGCCTTTAGGCGTGGGAGTATGATGAATTGCGTCTGCTTCAACTTGAAGGATTATCAACCAAAAACGACCAGGTTGGAGAAATAATCCCGCAGGTCAGACCTGCGGGATTATTAATTGCTGATTTCCTTTCCCCCGTACAGCTTCCGGTGCAGGATCGAGAGGGCCCGCACCTGTTCGGCCGCGTGGTAGGAGGAACGCACCAGAGGGGCGCTTTCTACCCAGCGGAAGCCGATCTGACGGCCATATTCTTTAAGTTCATTGAACTCGTCCGGCGTGTAATAGCGAGCGATCGGCAGGTGTTTCTTGGAGGGCTGAAGGTACTGGCCGATGGTCAGGATGTCGACCCCCCAGGAACGTTGAGCGCGCATGACCGCCTTGACTTCCTCGATTTCCTCACCCAGCCCGACCATGATCCCGGACTTGGTCAGCACCTCCGGGTCAAGCTTCTTGGCGTTCGCGAGGGTAGCCGCGGCCCACTCGAAGTTGTCCTGCGGCTGGACAGCCTTGAACAGACGTGGCACCGTCTCAACATTGTGGTTGAGAATTTCTGGCCTGGCCTGCATGACGATCTTCAAAGCTTCCAGGCTGCCCTTGAAATCCGGGATGAGCACCTCGACCGAGCAGCCCGGAAGCAGTTGGCGGATGCGGCGGATCACCATGGCGAAAACCGGCGCGCCGCCATCCCGGCGGTCGTCGCGGTTCACGCTGGTAATCACCGCGTGCTTCAGGTTCATGGCTTTGACCGCCTGCGCCACACGCTCCGGCTCCAGCCAGTCGAGTGCCTGCGGGCGGCCGTGCTTGATGTCACAGAAGCCGCAGCTGCGCGTGCAGACGTCGCCCAGCATCAGGAAGGTGGCGGTGCCAGAGCCCCAGCATTCGCCCATGTTCGGGCACATGGCCTCTTCGCAGACGGTGTGCAGCGCCTTGGAGCGCATCAGGTTTTGTAGCTGCTGGTAGGTTTCACCGGCCGGGGCGCGCACGCGGATCCATTCCGGCCGGCGCAGCGGCGTTGTGGCGACGATTTCAGGATTGACCCGGTCTCGGGTCGGGGTGGCAGACATAGAATCGATTGGGTCCCGGGGAATTTATATCAAAATTATCTTATAAATTGTAGCCGCGTTGCCCTCACCCGTCAAGCGTGATCCACCTTCCTGACCTTTAATCGCAGCCCGTCCACCATCACCACCTCAACCCGGTCCCCCTTGTGGACCTTCCCGGAACCTTCGGCCAGTTCCGCGGACCAGAGCTCGGATTCGGTCTGGACCTGTCCGGTCGGGTTAAAGTCCATGGTGGCAATGCCGAATTGACCACGCAGCCCCTCCTGCCCGGTGATGACCGGCCGATTCTGGGCCCTCAGGGCATAGCTCAGGATGACGGCGAAGATCAGACCGATGAACACACCCACAAAAACGACCAGGGGCAGCGAAACGCGCTGGAACTGAGGCGTGCCCGCCGAGTTGAACAGCACCAGCGCACCGACGATGAACGAGACGACGCCGGTCACGGTCAGCGCGCCGTGCGTCGGTGCTTTGATGTCCAGGATGAAAAGGACAAAAGCCGCCAGGATAAAGACCAGGCCGAACCAATTGACCGGCAGGTAGCCGAGCCCGTAGGCCGCCAATACCAGGGAGACCACACCGATGAAGCCCGGCACCCAGCCTCCGGGATGGGTCAGCTCGATCAGCAGAGCCTGCACGCCGATGGCCAGCAGGATGAAGACGACATTCGGGTCAATGAGAAGAGCCAGAAGTTGCTCGATCAGGGACATCCCAAGGACCTCGGTGACCGCGCCGGTGGTGTGCAGGGTACGTGGCCCGCTTGCCATCTGGACGGTGAAGCCATCCAATTGCCGGAGCAGGTCGCTGACATCGCTGGCGATAATGTCCACCAACCCGGCGTTGCGAGCTTCAGTGTAGGAGACGGCTTTGGCGTTGTCGATGGTTGACTGGGCCAGCGCGATGGCCTGGGACCCGCGGTGCTCGGCGAGTGAGCGGACGGTGGCATCCATGATGGCTTTGACCTTGGCCTGTTCGGTCGTAGAGAGGTCCTCACCTTGTGACCCGACCGGGCTGGCTGCACCGATTTCTGTTTCCGGGGCCATGGCATCTGCATGGCCTGCCAGGGTGATGATGGTCCCGGCCGAAGCGGCCCAGGCCCCGCGCGGGGCGACATAGACGACCACCGGAACGGTGCTGGCGCGTATATCCTCCACCATTTTATTCATCGAATCGATGTCGCCGCCGGGGGTGTTCAGTTGAAGGATCAACACCTCAGCCCCGTCCTGCTCGGCGGTCTGGATGCCGCGCGCCAGATACTGCTGTGTCGCCGCGGAGATCGATCCGTCGATCGTCATGAGCAGGACGAGGGGCCCGGCTGCGGCAACCTGGATAGGGTGAAACAGGAAAAGTACCAGGCTAAGGAGGGTAACCAATAAGCGGGTGGTTTTCATAGCTATTCGACTCCGTGTGGATGGTTATTATAAGTCAGAATGCGGGCTGTTCGTCCATCATCTGGCGGAGACGCGCCGGCCTCGGCCCCCGGAGAGAGATGGGGGACCGAGCGGGTACCCGGGCGCACGGGGTCTTCTTCTTTGGGGGTTGCGATAATAGGGAATTTGTTCTATACTCCATATTAAGGAGATGGTAATTGGCTGAGATCAATTCCCAGCGCATCGGCGAGTTCCTGCGGATCATTTTTGACCTGCTGTGGAATAAGGCTGAGGGCCTGCCTGCCGCAGATATTCTGGCGCAGATCCCCGAGGCCACCCCGCTGACGGAATACGAGCGCGGTTATTTTCCCAGCGCTCCCAATACCCCACGCTACGAGAAGATCGTCCGTCTGGCGACCATCCCGCTTGTCAAGGCCGGCTGGTTGGTGAAAAACAGAGGCCGCTGGTACATCACGGACGAAGGAAGGCAGGCCTGCAAAAAATTCAACGCGGCTGAAGAATTCTATGCAGAGGCGACGCGCTTATATCGAGAATATTATGAATGGCGGGGGACGCGCCCGATCAACTCCCTGACGGTCGAGGAGGCTGAAGAGAAGGCCTGGGAGCAGATCCGGATTTATCTGCAGGAGATGAAGCCGTTCGAATTCCTGACCTGTGTCGGTGATCTCCTGCGGGCGATGGGTTACCGCGTGGCCTGGATCGCCCCTCCCAGCAAAGAGCGCGGCTATATCGACATGATTTTCTATACAGACGTTCTGGGGATCAGTGTGCCTCGCATCATCGTCCAGGTGAAACACCGGGGTCAGGCGACCACGGGCGAAGGCGTCAGCGCTTTTTTGTCCGTGCTGGCAGCTGACGATTTCGGCCTCCTGGTGTCTTCAGGCGGTTTTACGAATGATGCCAAAGAAATGGTGCGCGCTCAGCCGCGCCGCAAGGTCACGCTGATGGACCTGGAGACCTTCCTGGACCTGTGGATCGAGCATTACGAGCAGCTCTCCCAGGAAGCGCGCCAGAGGTTCCCCCTTAAACCCGTTCATTTCCTGGCCCCCTTCGCATAAATCCCCCAGCCGGTTGGGGGATCTCTATTTATCATGGCAACCATCCCGTCGTGCTGAGAGAGCGTGCCCGCGGGGGATAGGGCGAGATGCGTTTCGGGTATAATAGCTCGGAAGATTTCGAGTGCGGGCGTAGTTCAGTGGTAGAACGCTTGCCTTCCAAGCAAGATATCGTGGGTTCGAGTCCCATCGCCCGCTCCAAATATATTCTAGCCACTTATTCTCTTCATGATAGGTGGCTTTTATGTCTCACGAAATAAAAACAAGGTAATCAAAATCCATGTTGGACGGGATGGGTTTAAATTTGATAAATTTGACAGGCGGGGGATGTTTTAGTCTCGCTTTCTTGGTCCGGGTTTAAGGAAAAATATAGCGGCGATATGAAAATATACGAAAATGAGCATCTTTGCGCAATAGAAATTCTCAAAAAACCATCCCAGCGAAAGCATCTTAAGAGGTGGATATTTTCTTTACGAAAAAACTACTTATTGGAGAAAAAAGAACCTTGGATATCTTTTGATGCGATTGATTATCTTTCATCCATAGATTTAACGGCCAAGAAAGTATTTGAATATGGGAGTGGAGGATCAACCCTGTATTGGTTGGCAAGAGGGGGGCCTGCGTTTCAATCGAGAATGATCCAAAATGGTACTCTGTTCTAAGACCCAAATTATTGAATCATGGTGATCGAATTGATTATCGATTCGTTCAACCCGAATATAACGGCTACCATGGTGATATTTCAAATCCCGATGATTATGTTTCTGGTTCTCCAGATTATCAAGGTTATACATTCAAAAAATATGTTGCCCAAATTGACGAATTTAAACCCGATTACTTTGACATTGTTTTGGTCGATGGTCGAGCGCGTCCATCTTGCATAAAACATGCCGTTGGGAAGGTGTAAATTGGGGGCATCTTAATTTTAGATGATATGAATCGTAGCTATTACACTGAGAAAACCAAACCCCTCCTGTCCAATTTTGATTGTTGTATATGCCATGGTGTTACACCGTGTTCGATATTTACACATACTACAGGATTTTATTGGCGAATCCGATAATGAAAACGATTTAAAATTCGATGACGCAAACCTATTTATCTTGTTTGCGACATTGATGCTATTCGGACTAATAAACAACGATTGGGATTACCGCCAAGCCGCAAAGTGATTTTAATTATTACTACCATTGCTGTATTATTATTTATGAGCCGTCCGTGGGAATCTATTCCTGGGATATTGCCAACTTCAATAACCCGTTTTGGTATATTATCAGCTTCCTAAGCGGTCGCATCCCTTGCACTACTCATCAGTTTTAGTATCAGGGTTTGGCAATCTTTCAAATAAATGTTACGAGATCGCGTTTTGCCAGTGATCATAAGTGTGGTTGAGAAGTTGTCAAAAACGTCTCCAGTGGACAGCTTTCGGATCGTAAAATCATCGCCCCATTCCGTATTGCGTAACGACCGACCCTTGACGGTCCTTCCAGTCTGCATAATAATCAATACGACCGTTTACCTGATGACTATAGGCGGTTGCGGGTGAAGGATAACTCGGCTAATTTCGTTCCCATCAATTGCAAATAGAACGCTTGCCTTCAAGCAAGATATCGTGGGTTCGAGTCCCATCGCCCGCCCTGGGTTAGTGGTTAGCATTCTCCAGGCTGGCTGCTAAGCTCTAATCGCTAACTGTATTTTGGGCCCGTGGCGCAGTGGTTAGCGCAGGCGACTCATAATCGCTTGGTCGCAGGTCCGAATCCTGCCGGGCCCACCTTTTCCCTTTTTTTATGTAAAATCGTGTACCGAACTGGAACCGAACCTGTGTTCGTCTAAATATGAACCCCTTAGCCAGGAAGGAAATAACTGCCTCTCGTATTCAAACTAGAAGAAGTTTAGTATTTATAATTACGCTTAGCAAAACCAAATCAAACTCTAATTATTTTGGGTTTATATTAATCTAACTCCGTACAAAATCCCAATTATTTGGGATTTTATACGGATTGCCTGTAAGCTGTTATACGATCCGCTCAAACGCGAGTTAGGCAGTTGCGCTCGGATGGCAAAAGGCAAGAAGCCTGAAAAACATATAAGCATCTATATAGTCGGCAGTGATTGAAAGGAAAATTGAAAATGGACGGAACAGAATTCAGTAATTTTAAGTGGATCAATGAAAGCAAGTTAATAAACGAAGGAAATAGACTGATTATTGAAGCACCAAGAGAAAGTGATTTCTTTTGTAATAATGGTGCCATTTCTCAGGAAGGAATTACGCCCGAAACCCTTTATAATGCGCCATTTTTCTACACGGAAGTAACCGGAGACTTTGTCATGAGCGTGCAAGTCTCTCATGATTTTCAAGATACGTATGATTCTGCAACAATTATGGTCATGAAAGATTTTCAAGTATGGGCTAAAGCATGTTTCGAAAAAACAGACTTTAAGATGCACGCTGTAGTTAGTGTCGTGACAAATCATACTTCAGACGACGCAAATGGATGCAACATCGACGGGAATACTGTGTGGTTAAAGGTTGCAAGAGTAGACAATTCATTTTCTTTCCATTATTCATTAGATGGGGACAAATTCTTTATGATGAGATTTTTCAATCTCCCAGTCGAGAAGACAATTAAAGTTGGACTTGTCGCGCAAGCTCCGACAGGCAAAGGTGGAAACCGCTTTTTTGAGAACTTTTCTCTAGAGCAAAAGACGGTGAAAAACATTCGATATGGAGAATAACACCGAAAGGCGGCCTAACACCGGCTAGCGGACTGCGGCTCTGCCGCTCCGAGCAGGCGCGTTTTGTCAGAAGTGGCGTGAGAATGATAAGAGTCCCGCCGCTGCCGCTGAGCCAAACCGTTATTGCAATGTGATACATGAAAAATGTACCTCTACAGGATTTGAACCTAGAACCGCTAGATCATAAACTTGACGTAATCCCTTACCTGGGTGTAGATGCCTTTTCTGTCGAATAAAGGATTAATAAAATGACTACGAATCAAATTGAAACAATAATAGAAAAAGTATTAACTAGTCGGCATATTACAGCAAATCAATTAGCCCTATGCAATGTTTTTTACAAGGCAGATGAAAATGGATTAAGCTTAATGAAGGCGGCTCAAAGAATTGGGAAGGGTACTCCTAGCCAAATAGGTGGAATAACCAGCCAGCTTGCGCAACGAATAGATAGCATCGGTTCTCTTCACGAGCGATTTGGTTTTACCGGTTATACCCTCTTTTTTGAAAGAATAGATGATAGATTAAAAATGAGAGAAGAAATTCGGAAAGTAATTGACAGATATCCGGAATTTAAAAAAGTGATGATTATGAATATTAAAGAAGTATTTTCTCTATACATGAGTGGTATTGATCTTTAACAATACCTTCGCCAATTATGTAGAAACGGAAGGCTCTAAAGCCGGGTGAATCATGCCCAAACGGGCGATCTGCTCAAAAATGTCGGCCAAAATAATCGCATCAGGTTTTTGCGGAAGCATTTTTATTGTCTCGACTGCATATCGGTAGCCATGATAGTGCGCCTTCAAATCCAGGATACTGAATTCCGGATTGGTGTGTTGAAAACGCCGCAAGAGCACCTGTGAGAGATTGACCAAGAAGAACGCCAGATTTGCAGCATTGGTCACGGCAGTCTTTTCGATGTTCATGAAATCCTCGAGGCCCCAATATTGTTTGGCATCGCGGAAGTTGAACTCGATCTGGAAACGAAGGCTATAAAACTTGATGATCTTTTCGTAGCTCAACTCCAGATCTGTGCTGAACAGAATGACATGGGCCTGGGCCTGAGTATCCAGATTGGTTTTTAGGACGATGACCACATTGAGTGGTATAGCAAATTCCTTATTG
>JBEKFY010000040.1:0-38101 GCA_050013095.1 Anaerolineales bacterium
ACAGCGGTTGGCACGGTGCGCACCTATGCTCATATCGACCCGGAGACTCCGTTCACCTACGAGGCTTGGATGGAGGCGGTGCGCCGGGCGGAGACATTCGTCACCTACGGGCCACTACTCGACTTTCACGTGGGTGGCAAGCCGATGGGCAGCCGCCTCAGCCTGCCGGCCGGCGGCGGGACTCTGGATGTGGGCTGGGAAGTCGCCAGCGTCACGATCCCGGTCTCGCGCATCGAGCTGGTGGTCAACGGGGAGGTGTGCGAAGGCGCGGCTGTCCCGCCCGAAGGCGGCCACGGGGGCTGGAACGTAAAGGTCCCAAAGAGCGCCTGGCTGGCGCTGCTAGTCCGCGGCCATTATGCCGACAAACCGGAACTGATCGCCGCCCATTCCTCACCAGTGATGGTGAGCGTGGAAGGCTCGCCTCTGCTATCTCCACCGGACGCGGTCACCATCCTCGAGCAGATCGAAGGGACACTTGCCTTCCTGGACACGATCGGCACGCGCGCCGAAGACAAGGCCTACAAGCGCATGCGCCTGGTGCTCACCTCGGCCCACCGCCGCCTGCACAACCGCATGCATGAACAGGGTTTCCAACATCTCCACACTCCCACCACCGAGCATGACCATGCCGCACATTGATCCTACGAACCAGCAGTCTCGCGGCTCAAGCTCCATGGATGTTGCCGGGAGGGTAAAGGCAGTGCACCAGGGCCGCAAACCCGACCGGATTCACTTAGTCAATTGGATTTCTGGTACTTGGGCTTGAACGGGCAGGGAAAAATCCACACCGCCGACCGCGGCTTGGGTCGGGAGGATTGCTTTTCTCCCTGCACACACCCATGCTGGGAGGTAGAGCTGGTCCTTTCTTTCGAGGGGCAGGAGATACTGAGGGAGGATGAGCCGGAGATGGCTTCTTCCCAGGCCAGTGGGGGCTAGTCCCGGTCGACCGGGTGGGAGAGACGACGACGGAGCTGATTACGCCGCACGGCAAGCTGTCTATAGAAATCGAATCCGGGAGGAAATTGCCCGTGCCGGGTCCACGCGCCGGCAGTTGGTCGAGCAACCGCTGGAGGCGGTTGACCGGCAGACGGTCAGGATGTTCGGGCGCCTATCCGGGATGGAATTCATCAGCATTAAAAATATGAAATGTAACCTGCAAAGAATCGACATTACTCAAAAAATATTGAAATATTTTCATTAATTTTGACAAAAGTGTCAATTCGGCCTATAATGCTCTCACATCATCTCATCTGCTTTGGATGATTATGACCAATACTTCCCGAAAACAAAGTAATCGTAAGGCAGATTTGGTGCGTTTGTTACAGACGAATGATGCCATGTTAATTGACAACCTGGCAGCCTCCGCCGGGGTTAGCAGCTCCACCTTGCGGCGCGATCTGCGCGATCTGGTCACAGATGGGGTCGTACGGATTAATGTGGGTCAGGTTTCTTTGGCCCTTCCATCCAAGGAATACCCATTCGTCATCCGCTCGGTGTTCAACACGGAAGAAAAAATCCGGATCGCATGTGCAGCCATGGATCTGGTCCAAAACGGGGACACCCTCTTTCTCGCCGGAGGCACGACGACGCAGGAGTTCGCCAAACAGCTACCGGGTCGCCGCAGGTTGACCGTGATCACGAATGCGTTGCGTGTGGTGAATGCGCTGGTCGATAAAGCCGGCATTGAATTGATTGTCCTGGGGGGCGCAGTCCGACCTGGCGAGCATACTTTACATGGTCATCTTACTGAATGGGCCGTGAATCAATTTCGAGCCGATAAGTTTATATACGGCATTGAAGCGATCAGCCTGCAGCACGGCCTGACGCACAGTCAATTGCTGGAGGTAAACACGGACCGGGCCCTTGCCGATGCATCCACCCAGGTGATTGTGTTGGCCGACCATACCAAGTTCGGCAAGGTCGCACCGGTGTTGGTCCTACCCCTGGAGAAGGTGAATATTCTGGTGACCGGCCGTGAGCTGCCAGACAGCGAAGCGGAAGGTTTGCGTGCCAAAAACATCCGGGTCGTTTTTGCGTAAATGTCTTCTGGATAATCCTGAAGAAAAGGAGGTGCCCCGCGAATAGAACCAAGCTGGAACCAATGATCAAACCGTCGTGATGAATAAAACCCAATACTTTCCAAGGAGAATGTGCCATGAGTGCTAAAAGTTTTCGCCTGCTAAGCATCGCTGTCATTCTGATGTTCCTATTTACGGCTTGTGGAAAGGCTACCCCAGCTACCAGCTCAACCAACGAAAAGGTCAATCTGACCTTCTGGTGGTGGGCTGAATCAGACGCCCCTGGCGCGGATGCCTGGATGGCCGAGACAGTGGCAGATTACGAGAAGATTAATCCCAATGTCACGATCAATATTGTTCCGCAGTCGACGGACACCCTGATCAGCGCCTTCCAGTCGGCGGTGACCGCTAATAGCGGACCCGACATGGCCTCGCAGTGGGCTACCGGCCCGGTCCTGGGTTTTGTCTGGCAGAACGCCGTCGTTCCGATCAGCGATTATGTTCCCGCCAGTGAAATGAAGAACTGGCTGAACACCAACGAAAATACGTACAATGGGAAAGTCTGGGGAGCCTCCATGTACCTGATCGGCATCGAGATCATGTATAACAAGACCATGTTTGCCCAGGCCGGGGTGACACCGCCCGCCAGCGGACGCTGGACCTGGGCCGAATTCCTGGCTGCGTGCGCCCAGCTCAAGGCCGCTGGCCTCACCCCCTTCGTCGGGGGTGACAAGGACGGCTACAATGGTGCTTGGTGGTTCTCCCATGTTGGCATGCAGAGTCTAGACTCGACCGACGACCTGCGGCAGGCCATCATCGGGAACAAGGACTTCACCGATCCGCATTATACCGGGTGGTATAGTGCGTTGGATGATATGGTCAAGAAGGGATACTTCAACCAGGATATTATGTCGCTCGACCTCGACCAGGGCGCACAGGCGTTCTCGCAAGGGAAAGGCGCCATGTCCTGGGGAACCGACGGCATGATCAAGCAGGCTCTGACCGACCTGGGTGGTGATGACAAGGTCGGCGTGATGCGCACGCCCACGTACGGCACGGGAAAACTTGCCGATGCCGGAAACGCGACCCAGTCGACCACCTTCTTCATAACAAAGTTCAGCAAGCACCCGCAGGCAGCGGCCGATTTTCTGGTCTACATGCACACTCCCGACCGGCTTGTCTCGTGGTACAAGCACACGGGTGTCATTGCCGCGGATGCGCGCTTTGACCGCAGCCTGGTCACCGACCCCGTGCTCAAGCAGATGGTGGCATGGGAGACGACCGGCACGCAGATCTGGCTGGAGAACTACCTGCCCGGCCAGGTTGACAGCGATGCCGACTTGACCGCCGCCCAGGAGATCTTCTCCCAGAGCGGCAGCCCCACCGACGTGGCTGCCCTGTGGCAGCGTTCCGCCTCCACCTGGCGCAACCAGCACCCGGACGAATTGACCAACTGGAAGAATTGGCAGCAATAAAGTTCTAGGAATCCGGCTCTTCCATCCAAAAATCCGGAAGAGCCGGATTCCTCCAAGGATAGACTGTACATGCAAGAAAAAAAGTCGTCCACCGGAACTGGAACCTCGTTCCGTAAAATCGAACCGTATCTTTATCTTGCCCCTGCGACGATTCTGGTCGTCATCGTTTTTCTTTATCCGATCATCGAAATCATCCACACCAGCCTGCTGCAAAATAACGCCAACGGCATCAAAACGTTCGGCTTTACCAATTACCAGCTGGTTTTCCAGGACCCTGTCTTCTGGGAGGCCCTTGGAAATAACGGCAAGCTGCTGCTCAGCGTCCCGATCCTGACTGTGCTCTCCTTGCTGATTGCGATCCTATTGTTCGAGCACGTGCGCGGCTGGCTCGTCTATCGCGGCGTTATCTTCTTGCCCTATATTCTGGCCGTCCCGGTGGTCGGCCTGGTGTTCGTTTATCTGCTCGGCCTGGACGGAATCATCAATACCCTGTTAAAGGACGTAGGCCTGGGTTTCCTGGTCCAGGACTGGCTTGGAAGTGTCAAATGGGTCCTGCCGGCCATCAGCGCCACGATCATTTACCGGGAGATGGGTTTTGGCATGGTCCTGTTCCTGGCGCGCTTGATGTCCCTCGAAAAGGAGATCCTGGAGGCGGCGGAGATCGACGGGGCCAACTTCTGGCAGAAGCACATCTACGTGACCCTGCCGCAGCTTTCCGCGGTGATTGAATTCTTTGTTGTTGTGGAGTTGATCACCATGCTGTCGTGGGTGTTTGCCTATGTGTTTACGATGACCAGCGGGGGACCGGGATTTGCCTCCACGGTGATGGAACTATACATCTGGAAGCACGCCTTTGCCTTCCGTTCGCCGGGCATTGCCTCCGCCCTAGCAGTTGTTCTTCTGGCAGTGACCACCGTGCTGATCGTTCTGCAGCTGCGCCTGCGCCGCCGTTCCCTGGAGGAAGTTGCATGAAAGCACCCAACAGCCGCCGGCGCATTGGAAACCTGCTGACTACCATCCCCACTCAGGTCATTCTGATTTTCTTCAGCATCCTGGCCATCTTCCCGGTTTATTATATGGCAGTTACCGCCTTTAAGACGCGCCCGGACTGGCTGCGTGACCAGTTCGGTCTGCCTAACCCGTTCACCCTCCAGAATATCACCGATGCGTTCAAAGAGGGAGAAATCCCGATATGGTTTGGGAACAGCCTCATTGTGACAGTTGCCAGCGTGATTGTCTCGACGGCAGTGTCGGCGCTGGCTGCATATGCCATTGCCCGCTTCCATTTTCGCGGACGGGCATTCTATTTCAATATGATGATCGCGCTGATGGTCATTCCTCCGGCGGTCCTCATCCTGCCGCTCTTTGTGCTGATGGTGAACATCGGCTTGATCAACACCCTCCCCTCCGTGATCATCATCTACTGCGGCCTGCTGATCCCGTTCTCGGTCTATCTGCTGGTCAGTTTCTTCAGCAGCCTGCCGCCCGAGCTGTTCGACGCGGCCTCGATCGACGGCTGCAACAACCTGGATACCTTCTGGCGCATTACGCTGCCCTTGTCCATTCCCGCCCTGGTTACGCTCATCGTGGTCAATGCGCTGTTCGTTTGGAATGAACTGTTAATTGCCCTTGTGTTCCTGCAGGAAGAAAGCCACATGACTCTCATGCCCGGTCTCACCCTGTTCAAGGGGCACTTCACGGTTAATGAGCCGCTGATCATGGCCGGCACTTTGATTGCCACGATCCCGATGGTCCTGCTTTACCTTTTCGGCCAAAGGCTGTTTGTAGAAGGCCTGACCGCCGGAGCCATAAAATGATTTGAGGAAAACCATATGACTGTCGAAGAAATCATCCCCATCGAAATAGACGAGACCCCTGCTGCCATCCGGTCTACGCTGACCGAGACGCGCTCCGCTGCCCGCCAGGCGGCCAAGATCCTACGCTTGAAAAAACCGCGCCGGATCTACCTTATCGGGAACGGCACGTCCCTTTATACCAGCATGGCGGCTACCTACACCGCCAGGCAGTTGGAGGAAGGACAATCCCCCCTTATCCTGGCGGTCCCGGCTGGCGATTTCCGCTATTTTATGCCTGCCCTCACCGAAAAGGACGTCATTGTGGGGATGTCCGCTTCCGGGGAATTCCGTGACGTGCTCGCCGTCTTCGAACAATTGCGCGGGCAATGCCCGTTGGTAGGCATCACCCATGTGCCCGGCTCATCGATCACGCGCCTGGCGGATCATTTGTTGATCAGCAGCGGCGGCCCCAGCCATGTACCCGTCATGACCAAAACATATGCCTCCACCCTGGCTGCCCTGCATCTGTTGCTCCTGGAACTCTTCCAGGCACCCCAGGCCTACTTCGACGACCTGGCAGCTTCGGCAGACCGCTGCGCGGATGCCCTGAGGGACGCCGGGCGAGTCCTGACGGATCTGGTACCCGCCATGGCATCCTACGAACATGGCTTTTATTTCGGGGCTGGCAACGCTTTCGCGGCTTCCCTGGAGGGGGCGCTAAAAATGAAGGAGATGGCGCTCTTCCATGCGGAGGGCAGCGAAACAGGGGAGATGGCTTCCGGCCCGGCTACGATCGTCTCCGACAAAACCGTGTGTGTGGCACTCTATACCGGGGATGTCCGGGATGCCTCCACAGCGGATACCGCCCGGCATGCCCGCGAATGGGGTGCGCTCGTGCTGGATGTCGGTCCAGAATCCGTAGCCGGAGATTGGCATTTCCCCGTGACTGCGCCCGTCTATCCGTCCTTCGCCTCGCTCGCCCTGGTTCCGCCTCTTGCCCTGCTGGCTTACCGGGTGGCGCGCGCCCGGGGCCACAACCCCGATCAGCCCACCTGGCGCGAGCGGTACTATTCCCAAGGGATGACACACATTCTCGGTTAGGCCGCGCGAGCTTTTCGCCATCCATTTGGAAGTGCGGCAGATTGCGGCAGGCTCCGCTTCCCTGTTTGTCTACACGCAAGCCAGCCTTCAGCGCGGTTACGATTCCCCCGATGCGTCGAAAGAAAGTTTTCTCTCTCGACGCTCCGGGTTGATTTATCCCGGCCTCTTTGTGCGCGGCAACGCTGAAGCTTTTCTGCCAGGAGTTAATAAAGTTGAAGGAGGGGACGGGAGTCGCTATTTTTAAGACTCACAAGCCCCGGCGTAATCCCCCAGGACCTGATCGATGCGGTCCAAGATGACCGCCTGGGGCGTGTTCTCGATCATCCCGGCGCGGACATGGGCATACTGCTGCGGGGCAAACTGGCTGAGCAGAGTCAGGGGGAGCGGGCCTCTGGACAGGTTGGTCAGCAGCCGGTCAAAGGCCGCCTGTACCCGGGCTTCCGGCCAGTAGTAGCGGGCGCGATCGCTCAGGCTGTATCTGCGGGCGAAGGCCAGTTCGGCTGGCGTGCCGTCGTAATGCTTCTTCCAGTGGCGCGGGTCGCGCAGCATGGCCTCGTCGAGCACCGCGATCAGGTCCGAGCCCTGGGGGGCGGGCACGAGCTCCGCCTCCATCCAGGCCAGGGCATAGGCAGCCTCGCGGAATGCAAAGGTCAGCGCCGGACCGACCTTGAGGATGGCGAAATGATCCTGGACCAGTCGGCGCAGGGATTGCGGGGTCTGATAGTCGGTGGAGTGGGCTTCGAAGACCAGGCCAGGCTGCGTCTCGATGAAGCGCACCAGGCTGGCGGCGGCGGCGGGCTGGTAGTCGATCACGAAATCGTCCCCGAACTCGACGCCGGGCTGTACGACGACCGCCTGGACGCGCTCCCAGGCAGACTCGAGGCCTTCGTGCTGGAAGGCAGCCTGCGTGACCTCGATCGTGCGTCGGACGTCGGCGACAGCTGACACCTGCAGGCTGTCCTCGTGCACCTGAGCGCCGCCGGGGATGGGAACTTCGGTGCCAATGATATAGTGCGGGGCGGTTTCCAACCCGCTTTCGGCAGCCGCCTGCTCGGCGGTTTTGGCAAGGGAGGCGGTGCGGCGGGCAGAGAGCTCCAGATCCAGGGGACGGGTCGGATCGTCATCCCCCAGTTTCATGCTGGCATCCAGATGGATTTTTACATAACCCTGGCGGAGGTAGTCGCGCACCAAGACGCCCGCTTTCTGCATGGCGCTTCCGGCCGGCTCATCTTGCCAGACCGAAGGGCCGAGGTGGTCACCGCCCAGAAGCAGGTTCTGGCGCGGCAGGCCGATCTCCTGCGCAATGCCGTTAAGGTAACCGACAAACGCCGCCGGGGTCATCCCGGTATATCCACCGAACTGGTTGACCTGGTTGCAGGTCGACTCGACCAGCAAGGAAGCACCGGCGCGGGCCGCACGAGTCATGGCTGCCCGCAGGACGAAGGGGTGGCTCGAACAGATGGAGGGCATCCCGCGGCTCTGGCCGCGTTTTTGATCACGAACGATATTGTCCAGGGACTCAACCGACAAAGGGCAGTACCTCCTCCAGGGTCGCCTGGCCAGTCGTACCGCCGGCGGAGCGAGTCGAAAGGGATCCGCAGGCCACGGCCAGGCGCAGGCCGCGCTCCAGATTCCAGCCATTCAGCCAGGCATACAGGAACCCGCCGTCAAACGAATCGCCTGCGCCGACGGTGTCCACGACCTCCATTTGGATGGCTGCAGCGCGGGCGGTCTCGGCACCCCGCGCCGCGATGGCACCTTCTTCGCCAAGCTTAACGGCCACCGTGGGGCATTTCCGGGCCAGGGCGGCCAGGGCCTGCTCGGCGGTGGCGGTACCGGTCAGCCCCAGGGCTTCCCTCTGGTTGGGCAGGAAGACGTCCACCAGGGAGAGCAGCTCATCGAACCCGCGCCACTCGCCGGAGGGGTCGAAGTTCGGATCCAGGGAGACGCTCAGGCCCAGAGCCCGGGCCCGGCGGAAAAGGTCCGGCAGGCCGGGCTTCAGGGCCGTCTGCAGGAAATAGCTGGCGACGTGGACGTGACGGGCTTTGGCGAGCAGGCTGTCCGGCACCTGATCGGCCCGCAGGGAGGCCATGCAGCCGACCAGGGTCAGGATGGCGCGGTCGTTGCCCCGGTTGAGGTTGACCGACAGGCCGGTCTGGCCGGACTGATCCACGATGACCGGGGAGACATCCACCTGGCGTCTGGTCATCTCCTCCAACATGAAGTGCCCGAAGAGGTCGTCGCCGCACACGCCGATGAAAGCGGTCTTCAGTCCCAGGCGGGACGTTCCGCAGGAGAAGATGGCGGAAGACGAGCCAATCGAGAGCGTGGCCGAATCGACCAGCTGCTCCAGCTGACCGAAACGCGGCACAACGTCGCCGTTCAAGATCAGGTCGGGGTTGATCTCGCCTGCGACGAGGACGTCATAAGGTCTGGAGGACGGGCTCTGCATCCATTCTCCCGCGGCTAATAGGTTTGGTACCAATCGGAAGATACATCCGCCGATGAATAGAAATCGGTCCACGGTTTGCCCAGTTCAGCGCACAGGGCGGTCAGGCGTTCCAGGCGCGGCCGGGCGACGGTCTTGAGGAACTCCAGGCGGTCAGCCCCGCTCCGTTCCACGGCCTCCTGCCAGACGGCGCGCCCGACGGCAATGCCGGAGGCCCCGGCCCGGCAGGCAACCGTTACCTGACGCAGGTAGGTCTCGTAATCGACCGCCGCGGAGAGCAGGATCCAGGGGACAGGGCTCGCGGCCGAAATCCCGGCGCACGCCTCTGTCCAGGCGGACTCGGCCGGGCGGACGGCAGGATCGAGGGGAAACTCGGCTTTGAGCACATCGACCCCCGGGACGGTCAGTCGGCGGGCCGTCTCGGTGACCACCTCTTTTTTTTCGTCGGAGGACAGCTTCCGGTCCGCTCGCAGGGAATAGGATAACGGCTCGAGCATCAGGCCCAGGTCGAGGCCGGCGCACACCGCGGCGACCTGGCCGACGAAGGCTTCGATTTCGGCGGCAGTGGCCGCCTCCGGGTGGTAGTAGACCAGAAGTTTGGCCATGCTGGCTCCCATGCGCTTTGCCTTGGCGGGAGACCAGCCGGGCAGCACCCGGCTCTGGCGGGCGGTCGGGTCGCCGGTATAGCCGGTTGATTCAAGCGCCACCACCAGTCCAATCCCGCCCGGTATCGCCCCCGCGGCGACCGACTGGGCGGCACCAAATTCGGGATCCAGGAGGACTGCCGTAGCCTGATCCGCGAGCATGGCGGTTACATCGAGTTTAAAGCGGGTCAGGTCGGCATCGCTGACGGAGGCGGAGTCGGCCGGCCGCAGGGCGCGGCGCAGGTTCTGGCGGTGGTCGAGCGCCAGGCAGGTGAAAGTGCCGCCCGGGGAAGTGCATTGCTGCAGGCCGCGCCGCTTGCCGATGGATAAGGTTAGCATGGCCCGTCCATTGTGAACTACTCCACCGCGTAAGCGGTGAGCTTCCTGGTTCCTAGACCCGCCCTGCTTGCACGAATCTCCCCAGGCGTTTTCCGTAAGGACTTCCTCTTACGGTCCGTTCGGGCGGTTCCAGCCCTACGAGTCATTATAGATCGAGCGCGTCCTTCGCGCAGGATGTTCAGAGCTGCATTCACATCCCGGTCGTGATGGGCATGACAGACCGGACAATCCCATTCCCGTTCGGCGAGGGTCAGGTCCACTTTGCGGTAGTCCCCATTCGAACACCACTGGCTTGAGGGGAAGAAGGGCCCGATCGCTTCCAGACGGCACCCGTACCAGGTCGCTTTGTACTCGAGCTGGCGCAAGAATTCACCCCAACCAGCATCGCTGATCGACCTGGCCAGATGATGGTTGGCGAGCATCCCCTTCACATTCAGGCTCTCAACATAGATCGCTTGGTTTTCGTCGATCAGTCGACGGCTCAGCTTGTGAAGGAAGTCCGCTCGCTGGTTAGCCACCTTCTCATGCAGACGGGCCACTTTCACCCGCGCCCTGGCGCGGTTTCTCGACCCCTTCTTTTTGCGGGAGAGGCGGCGCTGCAGAAAGCTCAACCTCTCTTCCGCCTGGCGCAGAAAACGAGGAGGATCGACCTTCTCCCCCTCCGAGGTGACGGCAAAGCTCTTCAGCCCCAGGTCCAGTCCAATTTCCTTCCTCCTGCGTTTGGGGAGACGGTCTTTCCATTCCACTTCGCAGAGGATCGAGGCGAAATACCTCCCCGACGGGCTTTTGGAGAGGGTCACGCTCTTCGGCCTCCCCACGACCGGGCGGTGCACCATGATCTTGAGCGGCGTGAGCTTCGGGATGATCAATTGTCCGTGCTCGGCATCCAGTGCAAAGTGCTGCGGGACGCCAAACGATTGCCTGGCGCGCCGGGATTTGAACTTCGGATATCCCCCCCGGCCCTCAAAATAGTTCTGGTAGGCCGTGTCCAGATTGCGAAGCGTCACCTGCAGGGATTGAGCATTGACCTCTCGGAGAAAGGCGTATTCCGGCTGTCGTTTCAACGAGGTCAGGCGCAAGGCGGTGTCATGGTAATTCAAGCCTTGCTTCGCTTCACCCTGGTGCGCAGCGTAATACTCCATGCGCTGTTGCAAGAAGATGTTATACACAAAGCGTGAACAGCCAAACTGGCGGGCGAGGGCCTGCCGCTGATCCGCGTTCGGGTAGAGCCGAAACTTGAAGGCTCGATAGATCCCCATCGTCCCTATTGTAGCACAGATGTTCTTGATTTCAAGAGGGCTGCCGCCTTCGGCGGGGCGGCTTAGATCCACATGCCTGATGGCAGTGGTCTTACGCCGCAACTGATGATCACGAAATATTGTTTTCATCTTGAAGCGCTGGAAAATGACGACAAACCGGCGCAGGGCAACTGGTCATTCATCTTCCGCTTTCACCCAGCGCATATTGCGGGCATACTCTGCACTGATCTTGCGCATTTCATGGTACAGCCCGGTGATGTCGTCGTCACTCCAGGCATTGTCCACGATGCAGATCGGGATGGCGAGCGTATCGGGGGCAAGGCATTCCATCATTTGGCGGTAGCCAGTCAGCATCTCTTCGGCACGCTCGTTCATGTCGAACATCGGCTCGATCACACCCCGTCCGGCAAAGACCTCCCGCAGGGCGGTGTAATCTTTCTGGCTGTAGTGGTGGGAGCAGTTGAGATACTTCACCGGCTGCTGGTGGCGGGGATACATGACCTTGCAAGGGTGCGGACCACAGTTGTGCAGGCCGCCGCTGCCCCACGGCGCGTACAGCCGGTCGTTGTACGGGAGACTAAACTCCTCGAACATCTTCGGGCCGATCGTGGCACAAACGTCATCGCTGCAGAAGCTGATGTATTTCCCGGGATGCCAGACCGGGTCGAAATCCAAGCTGCCAAAACGCCCCAAGTCGCCGCCGGCCGCCTTCACCAGGGCCTGCATCACTTCCAGCTGTACGCTGGTGAGCAGGTCGAGCAGGTGGTGGACGGCCTGGGGATCGTCGTAGAAAGCGGTATAGAACAAATTGGTATCGATCAAATCTTTCATGTTGTTGAGCGGCCCGCCGACATCGACCCCGGTCAGATAGACGTCCGGCGGCAGGCTTCTAGCAAAGAGGCGCATCCGGTGCAGGTTCTCCGGCATCATCCCGGCGTCCAGGCCTGGGTGTGTCAGGCGGTAAACCTGGCCCAGGTCTTTAATGGGATGCTCCAGCACCCCTGGCGGTTGGTTCGGATCTTCGCTCCAGTGCACCTGGCAACCGAACATCGTCGCCACGGTCAGGTAGCCCTGGGTGATGCGCACTACTGGGATGTAGTCGTCGGGCAGCAGGCGCAGGGAGCGCTCAATCCAGGCCAGATTGGCGGTGAGCTGGTTTTCTCCGCTCTCCAGCTCCCAGCGGATGGTATGCTCTGCAGAGGTCGGGCCCTGCAACCAGACGAAGACGGGCAGGTGATCAACCGGCTGGTAGTCGAAGGTCCGCCGGTAAAGGTCCTTGCGTCGTTCGATCTCATTGTGGTCGATATTGAGAGCGATGGTCATGGCGCTTCCTCATAAGGTTCTAAATGCCGACATCATTCCAGCTCTTTATGATTAATCTTGAAGCAGCTGCCTGACTGTTTCAGAGAGAGCCAGGGAGAATTCGGAAGAAAACGAGTGTAAAGTCCGGCGTTCGATCTCCGGGTTGATCGTGTGGGGGGAGGTCACGGAGAGGCCCGCCACCAGGGTGCCGAGCTCCTGCGCCAGATGGAGAGGCAGGTCTGCCACCAGGCCGGTGATCACCCCAGCCAGGAAAGCGTCCCCGGCGCCGGCCGTGCTGACCATGTGGGTCGGAAAAGCGAGCACATGACCGAGGCTCTTCCCATCCCAACTCCAGCTGCCTTCCTTTCCGGCTGTAATGGTCACCTGCAGGGCAGGGTTGATCGTCCAGAGCTTGGCCAAGGCCGCCTCCACAATGGTCAGGGGCGACTCGTCATCCGATTTGATCCCCGCGACAGCCGCAGCCTCGTCCCGGTTCAACGCCAGGAGGTCTGTGATGTTCAGCATCTCCCTCTCGAGGGCCGGCAGGATCTCGGCGGAGTTGAAGGCTGCTACGCGCAGGAAATGATATTGCGTACCCATTTCCAGCAACTTCTGCCGGGCACTCAGCGGAACCTCCGGGGCAGCCAGGGCAATCCCCCTGGCCCGGAAGCGAGAAAAATCGGGCTCGGCTCGGGCCACGTCCTCCGGCCCCAACTGCTCGCAGGCTGAATTATCGATCGTCAGGTTCCCGCCGCTGCCGTCCGGGTATATGAAGCAGAAAGAATACAGCGTCTGAGCCCCTGGAACGGATTGGGCGTAGCGCAGGTCGATGCCGACCGCGCCCATTTCGTGCAGAAGGCGCTTTCCAGCTTCGTCCGCCCCGACCTTGCCGATCGGCAGGGTGACAAACTGAGCCCCGAGCAGGGTCTGAACGTAATGGCTGATGATGTGCAGCTTGCAGTAATCCCGGCGGTCGATGAAATGGCCGCTGCGGCTCTCCTCGCGGCCCAGGGTGTGCTCCCCATTCAGGGCAAAGAAGACGCCCGTGCCAATACCGCCTACCCCCAGCATGACCCGGTATCGACAGGCGGAGATTCTGACATTCAAAGACGTCATCCGGCCGTGCCTCAGTCGTTTGAGACGCCCAGGTCCCATTCGGGGTGCAGGCTGATCGGATGGGTGGCGGTTTCAACCGTGGCAGTGATCAAGGCGTCAGGATGTTCCTGCAACAGGGTGATCGGATATTCAGCGGTCAGGGGACCGAAGAGGGCCACGCGCAGGGCGGTTTGTTTCCAGGCACCGGTATCACTGAACAGGCGTACCTTCTTTGCCGAGAGGCACTCCTTGACCCCCAGCGTGACCGACATGGGGGGTACGAATTGATAAGCGGCGCCAAAGGTACGCTGGGCCAGGGCAAGGATGGTATCCAGGTTGTTCTCCTGTACCCTGAGGGTGGAGTTGCGCAGCTCGTCAAGGGTGATTTGGCTGTAGGAATGCCGGCGGGCCTGGTTGTAGGCAATGTGGCCGTCCTGCCCCCAGCCTCCATAGGTGATGTCGATCGGGGCAGCCCAGATTTTCTCCTGGATCTCCTGGACATTGTGGGCGGTAAGCCAGTTGCGATTTTCAGGTGGTACGCCCAGATCCGGATCAACCGGCGCATAGAAAAACTTCTCCATGAACCCCCTAAAGCTGTAAGGATGGCCGCGCGGCAGTTCCCGGCCCTGCCAGTCCAGACACTCGTCCATGTGAAAGACGACCAGGTTTTTAAGGCTGACCTTTTCCCGGATGACCAGATTGGTGAAGGGCTGGTACCAGCAGGCAGGCCCGCAGGGGATGATCGCCCGGGTGGTTTCCTGACGCCGGTTGTGGGTCTGGATTTCGTCGACCAGTTCACGCGCCATCAACGCACCCATCTCATCTGAGTCGCGACACACTCGGAACGGGATTTTCAGTTGAGGATGGTTTTCCAGCTGTGCGAAAGGGACTTTACACCAGGTGTAAAGTTCTTGAGGGGTGATTGCGGTCATTCTATCTGGTTCCTAGATTTGAGTTGGGTTAATGAGGCTCCTGCAATACCTCGCAATTTAACAACCCACGGCGAACCATTTCAGGCTGGCCATGTCGCACAAAGCTGCCGGGGTGATTCATGCGATAACCCAAAAAGAACCCCCGGTCTGTTTCATGGGTACATTTTTTGTGACAGGAACTCATTATAGCCCACTGGGAGAAGAAGCGCCCGGCTGTCGGGTGCATTTTTGAAAAGAGATCAGGTCCTCCAAAAAAACCGTTTTTCATTCGGGAGGGTTTTCAGCTTTCAACATGGTTCGACCGGCATGGCCCTGGCCTGCGAGCCGGGTTTTGATCGCCAGAGTGTTTCTGGAAAAAGACTTCCAGGTCCGGCGTGATCGGCGCCAGGAGCGTCGGAAGAAGATCAGGGCAGGATGATCTCAATCTTCCCCAGCAAGTCCTGTACCAGCATACGGTCGCCTACCCCGGTCCCCGCCTGCATGGCGGCGGCGGTGCCACAGGCGACCACACGGCGGGCGGTCGTGACCGGGTCACTCTGCTCAGAGACGGCCCACAGTAATCCGGCCAGGGCTGCATCCCCGGCGCCGACCGGGCTGATTGCCGCAACCTGAGGCGGGACGGCGATCACCATCCCGGCCTGCATGGCCAGGACCAGACCCTGCGCCCCACGCGTGAGTGCCACCAGGCGTGTTCTCATCGTCTGGAGCTCACGGGCGGCCTCCAGGATCGCCTGTTCGCTCTCCAGGCCCCGTCCCAGAAGCTCACCCGCCTCATCGATATTGACCTTGACGGCAAATGGGCCGGCGCGCACTCCTGCGTGCAGCGCTGCGCCGCTGGTATCCAGAAAGGCCATGGCGCTCTTTTCCTGCACCCGGGTGATGAGCCTGGCATACAGGTCCTGGGGGGCGCCCGGCGGCAGGCTGCCACAGAAGGCCCACAGGTCTCCGGGCTGAACCGTGCTGCTGATCAGCTCTTCCAGAACAGCCACATGCTTGAGGCCGACCGTGGGACCCTGCTCGTTGATTTTCGTAACCTGGCTGTTCGATTCGTCCAGCAGGGTGATGTTCTGGCGGATCTCACCGTCCACATCGACGAAAGAAACCACGAAAGCTTCGGCCAGCAGGCCATCGGAAAGTGCACGGCCGGTCCGTCCTCCGGCAAAACCCACGATCCGGCTGGGGAGGCCCAGGGCCTGCAGCGCACGGGCGACATTGATGCCTTTCCCACCCAGATCCTCACGGGTCAGCCGCGCCCGATGAAGCGTCCCCGGGTGGAACTCCGGTACACTGAGGCTGCGATCCAGGGAGGGATTGAGGGTGACGGTGACGATCATGTTGGGGTTTGAATAAAAACCTTCCCTAAAGACGGTGGAAGGAATGGGCGGTCCTGCAGCCATCGACGGTTCGGGTCGTCCGGGTCGGCGCCCACGAGAAGGCCGGTGGGGAGACGGGAGGCGTGCACCGGGAAATCAAGCGTGAGTCACCCTGTGAAAAAGTCGTCAGGCAGTCAGGAGCAGATAGGGCTCCTCCACGATCTGCTTGATGGCTTGCAGGAAACGGGCAGCGGGAGCGCCGTCGACCAGGCGATGGTCGAAGACCAGGCTGAGGGTCCACATCTGGCGGATGGCGGCCTCGCCATGGTAGGGCACGACCTTGGGGGCGATACGACCCACGCCCAGGATGGCCGCTTCGGGCAGGTTGATGACGGGGGTGAAGGCGTCTACGTCGTACATGCCCAGGTTGGTGATGGTGAAGGTCCCGCCGGTCAGGTCGTCGGGCAGCGAGCGGCGGTTGCGCGCCCGCTCCACCAGGGCGCGGAACTCGGCGCCAAACTGGCGCAGGCTCTTCAGGTCCGCATCGCGGATGACCGGGACCAGCAGACCGCGCTCGGTGTCCACGGCCATGCCCAGGTGCACGCGGGCGAGGATCTCGATGGCGTCCGGCGCCAGGCGGGCGTTCATGTACGGGAAGCGGCGCAGGCAGGCGCTCACGATCCTGGCCAGCAGGTCGTTGTAGCCGGGTGCAAAGCCCCATTCCTGTTCGACCTTTTCCTTGATGCGGGTCCGGGCGGCAACAAATTCGGTGGCGTCGGCTTCCATGACCAGGGTCACGCGGGCGCTGGTGTGCACGCTTGTCCCCATGCGCTCTGCGATGATGGCGCGCGTGCCTTTCAGAGGAATGCGTTCCAGGATCTCAACTGGAGCAGTTGCGATGGACGGTTGTGGCTGAGCGGCGCGGGCAATATCCTCCTTGACGATGCGCCCGCCCGGGCCAGTCCCCGCCACGCTGCGCAGGTCGACCCCGGCCTCCTCGGCCATGCGCTGGGCGAGGGGTGTAGCCTTCGGCGCCTGAGCCAGGAAAGCCAGGACGTCGCGCTCGGCAACGCGCACTCCGCCGTAGCCGGTCGGCGGCACCGCGGCAAGGTCGACGTTCTTCTGAACGGCCAGCTTGCGGGCGCGCGGGGAAGCAAAAAGGGTCTCCCCTTCGGCCCCCGACCCGGTTGGAGAAGGTTGGGCAGCCGCTCCTGCAGAGGCGGAGGCTGCCTCTGCCTCAGGAAGGACGGGAGGAGAGGAGGCAGCCCCTTTCACCTCGAATTTGTCCTCCGGCTTGCCGATCACGGCCACCACGGTCAGCACCGGCAGCACCTGGCCTTCCTGATAAGGCCCGATATGGATCACGCCGCGGGCGTTGGCTTCGACCGAGAAGACGGCCTTGTCCGTCTCCACTTCCATCACGGGATCACCCTGACTGACCTTGGCTCCGTCTGCGACCAGCCACTTGACCAGGGTGACTTCCTCGACCGTCTGGCCGAGCTTGGGGATGAAAAACTCTTCAGCCATCAGCTCACCACTTTCCGGCAGGCCGCCATGATGCGGGCCACGTTGGGGATGGCACCATCTTCCAGAATCTCGGCGCGAGGCACCGGCACGTTGGCGGAGGCGACGCGCACCATCGGCGCGTCCAGGTAGTCGAAGGCCTGCTCGTTGACCTGCATCATGACCTCGTTGATGAAACCGGTGTTTTCGTAGGCCTCGCTGACGCACACCAGGCGACCGGTCTTCTTGACCGACGCCACCACGGTGTCGATATCCAACGGTTTGAGCGTACGCAGGTCGACCACCTCCACCTCCAGGCCGTCCTTGGCGAGCGCCTCAGCGGCCTCCAGGGCGCGGTAGACCATGCGCGAGTAGGTCACCAGGGTGACGTCCTTGCCCGGGCGCTTGATGTCCGCCACGCCGAACGGGATGATGTATTCCTCCTCCGGGACGAAGCCCTTTTCCTTATAGAGCATCTTGTGCTCGATGAACATGACCGGGTTGTCATCGCGAACGGCGGCCTTGAGCAGTCCCTTGGCGTCGTAGGGCGTGGAGGGCATGACCACGTAGATCCCGGGGAAATGCGTCCACAGCGATTCGAGGCTCTGCGAGTGGTGGGCGGCAATGGCGCGCCCGGCCCCGCCCTCGGTGCGCAGCACCATCGGGACAGTGGTCTTGCCACCAAACATATACCGGTTCTTGGCGCCCTGGTTGGCAAGCTGGTCCATGGCCAGGGGGGTGAAATCGACGTACATGATCTCAGCGATGGGGCGCATGCCGGCCATGGCCGCCCCGACGGCCGCGCCGCCGATGGTGGCCTCGGAGATGGGCGTGTCGATCACGCGCCACTCGCCGAACTCCTTTAACAGGTCGCGCGTGGCGCCGTAAGCCCCGCCATACAGGCCCACATCCTCACCCATGATGAAGACCCTGGGGTCGCGCAGCATTTCCTCGCGGGCGGCCTCCACCAGCGCCTGGGCATAGGAGATCTCGCGCTTGACCTCGCCTCTCGCAATGGCAAGGCGCAGACGGCGGTCGGTCTCGTAATCGGCCGGGGTGAATTTGGAGGGGGCATAGACATCCGTCTCCACTTCCTCGGCTCTGGGCTCGGGGGAGGCGTTGCTGAACTCCATGGCCTTTTCCAGCTTGGCATCCACGGTGGTTTCGAGCGCCTCGAACTCGCCATCGGTCAGCATCTTGACCACCTGCAGGTTGTCTTTCATCACCGTGATCGGGTCGCGCGCCTTCCACTCGGCCTCCTCCTTCCGGGTGCGGTAGGCGCGTGGGTCGGAGTGCGAGTGCCCATACCAGCGGTAGGTCTTGGCCTCGATCAGGGTGGGTCCTTCGCCACGGCGGGCGCGCTCGGCGGCCTTAGCCACCGCGCCACGCACGGCCAGCACATCCATGCCGTCCACCACCTCGCCCGGGATGCCGTAGGCGCAGGCCCGGCTGGCAACGTCCGGCAGCTTGGAGGCTTTGGGCCACGGCACCGACATGGCATACAGGTTGTTCTCGCAGACGAAGATGACCGGCAGGTTCCACAGGGAGGCCATGTTCAGGGACTCATGGAAGTTGCCGGTGTTGGAGGCCCCGTCCCCGAAGAAGCAAACCACCACCCGGTCGGTCTTCATCAGCTTTTGGACCAGCCCCGCACCGACCGCCACGGGGATGTTGCCGCCGACGATTCCGGTGGCACCCAGGTTGCCGTGCTCGACGTCGGCAATGTGCATTGAACCGCCCTTGCCCTTGCAATAGCCGCCGGACTTGCCCAGCACTTCGGCCATCATCTTGTTGTAATGCTCTTGCTTGGCTTCGAGGGTCTTGGCATGCGCGTCCCCGTGGGCGTGGGCGTGGCCATGCCCGCGGTGGGTGCTGGTGATCAGGTCGCTGTCGCGCAGCGCTGCCACCGCCCCCACGGCAACGGCCTCCTGGCCGGCGTACAGGTGCGAGGCACCTTTAAGTACCGCCTTGCTGAGCAGGTTGGCTATGTTGTTCTCCAGGGCGCGGATCTCCATGACCTGGCGCAGGTAACCGACCAGCTGTTCCTTGGTGAGGCCCTGTTCCTCGATCATGGCAGAAACGGTCTCCAGACGGGAGGGTTTGGCGGTGGTTTTGGTTTTGGCGGGCATGAACGGATACTCCTTGGATTTGAAAGTTTGAACCATTGAGAGCAGGGAGGCATACAGAAAAAGGTCGGCGGCCTCTGGGTGCCCCGATGTGAAAATCGATCTATACCTGAATCACGCGTGTCCCCAGGGCGCGCGCTTGCTCGATCAGTTCGGCAGGAGCCTGCGCGTCGGTGACGATGATGTGGAGGTCCTCGGGGCGGGCGAAGGAGGCCGGTCCAACGCGGCCCCACTTGGTGGCGTCGATCAGGGCGACCACTTGCCGGCACATCGCCACGACCTGGCGCTTGACCTCCGCCTCCCCAGCGCTCACGTCGGTCAGGCCCTCGGGGAAGCTAAGGCCGTGGGCACCAAAGAAACCGGTTTTGAGGTTGTATTTGCGCAGGATGGCCAGCCCGTCGGTGCCCATCAGCGAAACGGTCTCGCGCTGCAGGGTCCCGCCGGTCATCACCACGGTCACGCCGGGGGCCTCCAGCATGGACTGGGCCACGACCAGGCTGTGGGTCAGGATGGTCAGGTCCCGCCGCGGTCGCAGCGCATGGGCCAGGGTCAGGGAGGTGCTGGAGGCGTCCAGGAAGACAGCGTCGCCGTTGGCAACCAGTTCAGCCGCGGCGGCACCAATGCGCTCCTTCTCCGCGACCTGCTGTTGGCGGCGCAGGGTCAGCGAGAGCACCGGGTTGCGCGGGGTCAATACTGCGCCCCCATGGGTGCGCACGATCAGGTCTTGTGCGGCCAGCATCTGCAGGTCGGCGCGGATGGTGACCTCCGAAACGCCGAACATCTGGCTCAGCTCCGATACGCTGGCGCGCCCGTTGCGATTGAGGTGCGCCAGGATGTGTTGTTGCCGTTCGGCGGGGTACAGGTCAGCCGAGATTTCCATCGGTGTTGGGTTTCTGTTGTTTGCGGGGTCTTTCGATTGCTTTCATTTTAACATTATTCGAAGGCGAATGCAAGAGCTCTTCAAAACCCGAAAAAGGATCTTTCAGGTCGAGATGCCGCCTCCCGCGAAATGGATCGTATTGGAATTAAACGAAAACCTGGCGAAACGGGCCTACCCCGCGGGGGCCACCATTTGAATGACCCCTCTTTTACCATTGATCAACCAGGTTGGGTCTTCCGCCTGGAGGACCTGTGCCTGCCCCGGCTGCAGGCCGACCATGATCTCCCCCTTGAGCGTGCGTAGGGCGACAAAGGGCGCAGGGAAATACGCACACACGTCCTCCATACGGGTCGTGGGCGGCCAGTGGCGGTCGTCCAGCAGGCGGCGGTAGTTGACGTCGCCTTTGACCAGCACCAGCCCAGCAGGGGCCAGCTCCTGCCGCAGCTGCGCAGGCATCTGGCGAAACATCAGGCAGGATGTCCAGAATGGGTCCGTTGCGAAGACCAAACGCCCGGCAGACAGATGCTCGTCCAGGCGCACACCCAGGGCTTGCAAGCCTGGAGCAGGCGCCGTTTTCAGGAGATCGACGCTACAGCGCGCGTCCGCCGGCATGGCATCCGAGACGAAGAAGGGCTGGCTCTTCAGGTGCAGGTGGATTTCCTGCACCCAACCCAGATCCATCAGGAAGTCCGCTAGGGCCAGGTCGAAGAGCAGGTCGCTGCCCACGTTATCGCAGATAAAGTCGACCCGCCCCACTCGGCCGGAAAGCAAGCTGCCTACCCGCCCGGTGTCGTCGATCAGGATCAAGGGCCGCTCTGCCGCCGTTGCCAACCCGGTTGGAGCTTTGACCCGCACGGTGAAATTGCTCAAGTCGGCGCGGTTGCCCCAGAGGCTGGAATGCAGCAAGGCTTCAAACCGGGTCATGGTATCCAGGGCGGTAAACTGCTCCCAGGCGGTGACCAGGCGATGGACATCGCCTTCCATCTGCCTCTTTTTTTGCTTGGCGAAGGGATCGTGTCCCTCTTCCGGCCCGGGTTGGAAGTAATCCACCGCCTCCAGCAGTCGGCGGTAGAAATAGGTCTCGGCAAAGAACCAGGGAATCTCGAGCCAGGTTTTCCCAGCATAACACGCCATTTCCCGATTCCAGTCAGGCACATCCAGGGCGGACTCGGACAGGGGTTGAATCGGGTTGGAGGCAATCTCTACACGGAAAGACTCCAGGGCCGCGACGACCGCAGCCGAATAATGATTATCCGCCAGCACCTGGCGGATGATCTGTGGCTTGCGTTCCAGGATGGTTTGGCGCGCAAAAGATCCGGGGTCGGAGGTCATCAGGAAGGGCGGCAGGGGCTGGTCGGACATGGCGCTTCTTTCGGAAATCCCTCTGCGGCTTGCCGATGCTTCAACTTAGGATGCACGGTTTTACGCTCGGCTACACGCACTCTGGCCTAGAAGTACAAATCTTCCAAGGTTTTGTTCACGCCCGGCGCGCCGAACAAAGGCAAATCGCGCGTTCGCATGGTATTACTGAGATCCCTGACCTCCTGGCGGTTAAGTTCATGGATCTCTCCGGCCTGCAGCGCCATCAAGATGGAGCTGGCGCTCATTTCCAATAACTGGACATTCATCAGGGTTTCTTTGATCCCTTCCCGGGTCATCGTCACCAGACCGTGGTTTTGCATGATAAAACTATCATACTTGGGTAAAAACGGTTCAAAGTTGTGGGCCAGTTTTTCGGTCAATGGTTCCGCATAAGGCACCAGGGGCACTGGACCGACCTCTGTGGTAGTCTCCGGATAGAATGGCCGCATCAACCAGTTCTTCCCCTCCAGAATGGCTAATGCACAAACGGCCGGCGGATGACAATGAATCACCGATACGATGTCCTTCCGCATGCGGAAGAACGTGAGATACATGGGCGTTTCACCGCTGGGCGGGCGCTTCCCTTCGACCACTTTCCCCTCCAGGTCGATAAATACTAGATCCTCTGGGAGGATGTCCCCTTTATTCATTTTCGTGGGAGTAATCAATACCAGGTTCTCTTCCAATTTCCAGGCCAGATTACCTCCACAACTGGTCACATAAAGGTCAGAGGCCAGTTTGCCACAAGCCGCTACCAATTTTTCAACCTGAGCAGAGTACTTTACCACCAGTTTCATTTGAACTCCTCCTGATCCAAAAATATTGGCAATTCATGAAGAGGCCCCTAAACTATTTTGTTTCTGGTCCAGCGTACTCAGAATATGAGGCCGTGGTTATCTACGAATCTCTTCTAACAGCCGCACATAGGCATGATCCCATGCCTTCGATTCCCCCGGTAAGTATACGGAGGGCGGGAAAGAGCTGCGGACCAGATCCCGAGCGCATTCCAAAGACTCGATGTGCCCCAGCGCAATCCCCTGCATTAACACGTTGCCCAGGGCGGTCGCTTCCACCGGTCCGGTGAGACAGCTGCGCTGGGTGGCATCCGCGGTAAATTGATTAAGCAGGCGGTTCTGGGTGCCTCCCCCGATTATATGGATGCTCTCGAAGCGCGTGGCGGTGATCTCTTCCAGGCGTTCCAGGACCCAGCGATACTTCAGGGCCATGCTTTCCAGCACGGAGCGGATGAGCTGGCCTTTGTCCTGAGGAACCCTTTGACCGGTATGAATGCAATACTGTCGGATCTGATCAGGCATATCGGCCGGATGCAGGAAGCCTCCGAAGTCCGGATCGATGATCGCCTGGAAGGGTTTGGCTGCCTCGGCCAAGCGGGTCATCTCGTCGTAAGAAAGTTCCTCGCCCTGACGCGCCCAAGTGCGACGGCATTCCTGCAGAATCCATAAGCCCATCACGTTCTTGGACAATCGCCACTTTCCAAAGACACCGCCCTCGTTGGTGAAATTGTACTGGAGGGCCTTTTCCGTGACTACGGGCTGGTCAGCCTCAACACCCAGGATCGACCATGTGCCGGAACTGATCCAGGCAAAATTGTTTCCCTCTGCCGGAATGGCTACAACGGCTGAACCGGTATCATGGCAGGCAGGCGCAACCACCGGGATCCGTAATGCTCCCACCTCCTTAGCCACGCTGGGATCCAGGCTGTCAATCACCGTACCTGGTTCGATCACCGGCTGGAAAAGACGATCCGGGATGCGCAGGGCTTTGAGCACCGGGTAAGCCCAATCGCGCCGGTGCGGGTTGAAGCACTGCGTGGTCGTTGCGTTGGTGAACTCACAAACCATTTTCCCGGTCAGCCAGTAATTGAAGAGGTCGGGGATGGTCAAAAAGGTTTGGGCGATTTCCAACAGCGGCGATTTTCCCACGACCATCGCCAGCAGCTGGTACAGTGTGTTGATCTCCATGAATTGGATGCCGGTCGAGGCAAAGATGTCGGCCCGCGGCATGCGGCGGAAGGCCTCCTCGAGCATGCCATCCGTACGAGCATCGCGGTAATGGAAGGGATTGGCGAGCAGTGCACCCTGCCGGTCGAGCAGGGCGAAATCCACACCCCAGGTATCGAGGCCAACACCATCCAGCTTCGCACCGCTTTTCACGGAAGTCGCGATGCCAGCTTTGATCTCGCCCCACAAGCGCAGGACGTCCCAATGCAGGCCATCGGGCAGCCTCACCGGACCATTGCCGAAGCGGTGGACTTCCTGCAAACTGAGCCTGCCGCCATCCAGAACCCCAAGCATGGCACGCCCGCTTTCGGCTCCGAGGTCAAGGGCCAGATAATTGTGATAGCTCGTCATATCCTAATCCAGGTGAAAATATTCTACGAGTTCCAGAAAACTTTCATCAGGACGGGCATTGGCATCGGTAAAATCAGCCATGAATTGCTGCCAGCGCGTATTCACTTCCCTGGCAGCCATTTTCGCCTGTGCGGCGGCGAGGCTTTCTTCGGTTTCGAAATAGCCGAAAATGAGTCCGTCCTCGCGCAGGAATAATGAATAATTATGCCAGCCGGTCTCCCTTAATGCCTCCAGCATTTCAGGCCAAACGTGTTGATGCTGTTCCTTGTATTCCGCGAGGCGATCCTGGCGGACTTTGAATTGAAAACCTACACGGTTCATCGTTCCTGTCCTTCATGCCCGCAGGTCGATCTTCGGTCTTTCCTTGCCCGTAACTAACGGTCACTTCGGCAGCCGACTATCGTTCAGCCGACCGCCGAAGTGACAGTCTACATAAAACTAGATCCGGAAGGCCGGAGCCTTAGTAATTGAAGTTATCGATGTTGTCCTTGTTGAAGATCGTCGGCGGGCCAAGCAGCACCGTTCCATCCGACGCGATCGTATAGGAGCCGAGCGTACCGGCCGTGAAGGTGTCGCCAGGTTGGCCCTTAATCTTACCCGTGGCGATCGCATCGAGGGCGTAGATGGTCAGATAGCCAAGGTTCGGCACATTCCAAAGTGCGAATTCGGGGATGATGCCGCTCTTGACATAGTCGCGCAATGAGTTGGGGGTGCCGAGGCCGGTGACAAAGACCTTGCCGGTCATGCTTTGGTCCTTGACCGCACGGGCAGCTGCTGCAATGCCCACGGAGGTGGGGGCGACGATGACCTTCAGGCTCGGATAGGTCTTCATCAGAGCCAGGGCCTGGTTGTAGCTGGTGGTGTCGTCGTCATTTCCATAGACGGTGGTGTCGAGTTTGAGCATGGAGTAAGTAGCCGTGGCCAGGTCGGTCTTCATGACCGCGATCCAGGCATTCTGGTTCGGGGCCTGGGCCGTGGCGCTGAGGATGGCGATCTCGCCGCCCGTGGGGCCGGTCAGATCAAGGGCCATCTTGACGTTGACGTCGCCAATTCCCTGCGTAGAGGCCTGGTTGATGAAGAGCTGTGTACCGCCGGCAGCAATATTGGAGTCCCAGGTGACCACCGGAATGCCGGCTGCCATCGCAGCCTTGCCGGTCGGGACCAGGGCATCCGCATCATCGGCCGAAATTGCCAGGCCGTTGACCTTCTGGGCGATGAGAGAGTCCAGCAGGGTGATCTGCGCCGTAGCATCCGCAGTCGTCGAGCCCTGATAGAGAACGGTCACACCCAGCTCCTTGGCTGCGGTCTGCGCGCCTGTATTGGCGGCATCAAAGTAGGGGTTGCCCAGGTTCTTCGGAACCAGGACATAGGTCCTCAGACCGGCCGGTGCCGTCGTGGGCGCCTGCGTGGCCGGCGCCGTGGTGGGCGCCTGGGTGGCCGGCGCCGTCGTGGGCACCGGTGCCGGGGTGGCTGTGGCTGCCGTGCCGCAGGCACTCAATAACATGCCCACCAGCGCGACTGCCGCAAAAACCATGTAAAACGTGTTGCGTTTCATACTTCCTCCTTTAGGAAATATTCAAGCCAACAGGCGCATACCTGTTGTAACTTGCCTGGGATGATCACGCCGAGCCAAACACAGCCTTAAGCACCGGCGCGCGTGACCAGTAAAAGAAAAAGAAGAAGGCGGCAAAAATAATGATAAATAGAATCGCCAAGGCAGCCGTCCGCCAGTTTATTCTCAGGCCGCCGGCGGAAATCGCCCGAGCGATCGAAGCGAGCAGGATCGATACGATAAGCAGCCCACCGATGGCGATGGTCTGTACCTGGTCTTGAACGTTCTTGAGCCCCATGCCGAAAGTGATCAAACCGATCAACACCAGCGACAGAACTGCACCTACCATCGTTCCAACGCCGCCCAGGATGTCGACACCTCCGAGCACAGCCGCTGTGATCACGGAAAGCTCCAACCCGGTACCGATATCCGGGCGCGTGCTGCCAAAGCGAGCCGCTAAAACCATACCTGCCAGGGCAGACATGAATCCGGATACGGTATAGATGATCATTTTGATGCGCACCACTGGCACGCCCGCAAAGATACTGGCGTTCTCGTTGTTTCCGATCGCAAATAAATATCGCCCGAACGTGGTCCGGTGCAAGATCAGGCCGAATACCACTGCCAGGACAGCAAATAAACCCACGGAAAATGGGATGAGCGTGCCGGGAAGCATTCCCTGTCCAAGATAGGTAAACGCGGGCGGGTAGCCGCGACCAGCCTGGTCCCCCAGCAAAACATACGCGATCCCTCGGAAGAACGCATATGTCCCGAGGGTTGCCACCAGGGCGGGTAGTTTCACTCGGGCAATGAGAAAACCGTTAAGCACGCCGCCGAGCGTGCCCACGGCCATGCCCGCACCAGCTGCGATCCAAATGTTAACATGCAGGTTCCATAACACAGCCATCAGCGAGGCGCACATCCCCAGATTGGACGCCACCGAAAGGTCGATATTCCCGGTGATGATAATGAACACCATCGGCAGCATCATCAAGCCCAGTTCCATGAAGTCCGCTGAGGTGCGCGAAAGGTTTTGGCCGTTCAAGAAATAAGGGGTCAACCGGCTGTTGATCACAATCGCAATCACGACCAGCGCGACCAACATCCATTCCCAACGCTGGAAATGAGCCAGGAAAGATCTGCGAGGCGCGCTTGCACTGATGAGATTGACCGGCTGAATTCCGGCGGTGGGTGGGACGGGCGACTCGTTCATTTGGGTTTATTCCTCTGCACACCGCGCATGATCAGGGTATCGGATACAACCGCAACCAGGATGAGCAACCCCTGCGCGGCCTGTTCCCAGAATGGAGAAATGCGCACCAGGGTAACCGCGTTGTTGATCATTCCCAGCGCGAGCGCTCCCAAGAGCACCCCCGGCACGGTTCCGACGCCGCCGCTGATGCTTACGCCACCCACGATGGAGGCGGCCACGGTTTGAAGCTCGAAGCCGAGGGCAGTACTGGTTTCTGCGGATTCAAACCGGGACGCCCAAAGCACACCGGCCAGTCCAGCAGCAATTCCACTGAGCACATAGACCAGAAAGATGATCCGTTGTTTCCGGATCCCCACGTATTGGGCGGCATCCGGGTTAGAGCCCACGGCATAAATATCGCGCCCGGTGCGCGTATAGTTCAGGAAATAATAAACCAGGATGGCGACGATGACGGCATAAATGATGATGTTGGGAATTCCCAGCGGCGTCCCTTTGGATAGCATTTTAAAGGGATTCGGCAATTGGTAGGGGGAAATCCAATACCCCCGGCTGTATAAGAAGACCATGCCTCGATAGATACTCAGCGTGCCGAGGGTTGCGATGATGGGAGGCACCTTTCCAACGGCAATGATCAGGCCGTTGAAAGTCCCCAGCACAGCGCCGAGGGCCATGCCGAGCAAAACGACCCCCACCAGGGGAATGCTCGGATTGGCTTTGATCGTATAGGTTACCATCATGGCGACCAGGCCGATGCTTGAGCCAACCGACAGGTCAATGCCGTGGGTGAGGATGACCATGGTTTGCGCCAGCGACACAATCACCAGGATGGAGATATCCACCAGGATGTCTCTAAAATTCCCAAACGTCAAGAAGTAATGGGCACGCAGGCTGACAATAAAAGCGAGGATCAATATAAAAATGATGATTCCGAACTCACGGAAACGGGTCAGCGTCCCGAACAGATTCGAACGGGTGGCGGGGGGATTCTTTACGGTCACAATGCCCTTCCTGCTGCCACGGTCTGTGTGGCTGCGGAGATGATTTTCTCTTGCGTGGCTTCAGCACGGGTAAAGTGCCCGGTCATCTGTCCTTCATGCATCACAATAATGCGATCACTCATCCCCAACACTTCGGGGAGCTCGGACGAAATCATCAAAATGGCGATCCCTTCTGCGGCCAGCTTGCTCATCAAGGCGTGCACCGCGGCTTTCGTACCAACATCGATGCCGCGTGTAGGCTCGTCGAGGATGAGAATGCGCGGCTTGGTGGAAAGCCATTTAGCCAAGACCACCTTCTGCTGGTTGCCGCCCGAAAGGGTACGGGCGATCTGCCAGATCGTGTTCGCACGTACTTCCATTTGTCGAGAAGCAGCGAAGGCAGCCGAACGCTCGGCTTTATCCAGCAGCCAGCCCCGGCGCGCATATTCTTTTAGAATCGGAAGGCTGATATTGGAGGTGATCGTCATGGCAGAGATCAAACCATGGGCCTGGCGATCTTCCGGGACATATGCCAGCCCCAAGCTGATCGCCTGATGAGGAGAAGTAATTTCTACCTGCCGACCTTCAATCCGGATCGTGCCGCTGGTCGGGGGTGTCACGCCGAAAATCGCGCGCGCCACATCCGTGCGTCCCGCCCCGACCAGCCCCGCCATACCCAGTATTTCTCCTTTGCGTACTTCAAAGCTGATATCTTCAAATGTGCCGGCCTGGGTCAGATGGTCCACCTGGAGCGCAATTTCTCCGGGTTGTACTTCCTGCTTGGGGAAAAGGTTGGAAATCGTGCGCCCGACCATCAGACGGACCAACTCGTCGCGGCTCACATCCTTGACCAGGCGGGTGTCGACGTAAGAACCATCCCTCAGGACGGTGACGCGGTCGGCCACTTCGAAAAGCTCTTCGAGGCGGTGTGAAATAAAAATGATCGCTGCCCCCTCGTCGCGGAGCCGGCGCACCAATCCAAATAATTCGGCAACCTCGTTGAGGGTAAGGGATGAAGTGGGTTCATCCATGATGAGAATGCGCGCATCCAAGGAAAAGGCGCGTGCAATTTCAACACTTTGCATTTGTGCGATGCTCAGGTTACGCGTTTTTGTCCTCAAGTCAAGATGCACCCCCAGGGAGGTGAGCAAGCGATCCGCCTCGCGGTACAGCTTGTGCCAGTCAATTCGCCCACCCACCGTTGTCGGTTGTCGCCCGAGAAATATATTTTCGGCAACGTTCAGATCCGGACAAAGGCTGAGCTCCTGATAAATGGCCGCGATGCCTGCCTGTCGTGCTTGGAGCGGATCATCAAAATGAACGCGCTGGCCATTCAGATAAATTTCCCCCCCATCGGGTTGGTGGATGCCGGTGATCACCTTGATCAGCGTGGATTTCCCCGCGCCGTTCTCGCCCAAAAGTGCATGCACCTCGCCAGGACGCAGGGTAAATGACACCCCATGCAGTACCTCCACCCCTCCGAAGCGCTTCGATATGTTCTTCAATTCAAGGATGTATTCACTCACAACCAAGGCCTCTTATGCAATTTTCGGGGAAAGTGCAATGTCTTCGCACAAGGTCAACTGGACACCCGCGCTGCGAAAACGGGCAATCCATTCCTCGCTCAAACCGGAGTCGGTAAACAAGTGATGGATCTGTTCCAATCGGGCAAACGAGGTCAGGTCCTCATTCCCGATCTTGGAAGAGTCGACCAGGGCGATGACCTCCCTCGCCGATTCGATCGCCTTGCGTTTAAGCTGGGCCTCATCCAGGTGTACTTCGGTCAAGCCGCGCGCAATGCTCAGGCCGCTGCAAGACACGAAGGCTTTCTGGATGTGTAATTCCTTGATGATCTGCTCACTCAGCAGTCCCGTGACCGAGGACCCTTCCGGGATCAAGACCCCTCCCAGCAGAATGACAGAATTGGTTGCGTCCTGGGCAAGCCAGCGGGCTGTATCGATCCCGTTCGTTACCACTCGCAACCGTCTTCGATCCCGAAGTGCCTGGGCGAAGTAATAGATCGTGCTGCTAGCATCCAGAAGGAGAGAATCCCCATCCTTGACCAATTCCGCGGCACTCCGAGCGATCGCCTCCTTCGCGGCGGCATTTTCTTGAAAATGGGCTGTAAAATCTCTGCTCTGGAACTGGATGTGCTCGTGCAGAACTGCTCCCCCATGCACCCGGATCAGACGTCCTTCCGCCTCCAGGGCGTCCAAATCATTGCGAACCGTCCCCTGGGAGACCCTCAGGGCTGCGCTCAATTCTGGCACACGCAAGTCGGGTTGCAGCCGCAGAATTTCCAGAAGAGACTGTCGACGTTCATACGTGGTCAACGCAAACGCCTTTGTTGTTTATTGATGTTTTCTTTGTGGAAACGGTAATATTATAATAGTCTCTTTGATGATTGTTGTCAAGGATTAAGGGATTTGACAAATGACGATGTCGAATTATCATTTGCCAAGGAAACCGGCCACCGCGGTATAATTCCTACCATCCAGCGAACGCCCTGCCCAATACGTACCATCATGTTCCATGGCTGAGATCACTCCTTGTGAACGCCTCTGGCAAAGTATCCGGCATCAGCAAACAGATCGGGTGCCTTGGCATTTTCCTTGTAAGATACCAACCCGCCTTAAACTCGAAAATTATTTTGGTACAACAGATAATGAATAATGTGGCTCTGGGTAAAAAATTCCAAATCTCATGACGATTCAGCCGATGTTTTGTAAAACCATTCGTATCCAGCTGATTATGGTCCAAGGACAGCTTTCATGAGCCAAACATCCGAATCCCAAATTCAATCTGCTTATAACCTAGCCAAGGAACGCTACGCCACCCTGGGGGTGGATACGGACGCCGCCCTCGCCAGAGTTGAGACGATCCCTATCAGCCTGCAATGCTGGCAGGGGGATGACGTGGGCGGTTTCGAGAACCGCGCCGGTGAACTGACCGGCGGCATCGCCGTCACCGGCAACTACCCCGGCAAGGCGCGCAACGCCGAAGAACTGCGCCGCGACCTGGATCAGACCTACCGGCTGCTGCCCGGCAGACACCGCCTCAACCTGCATGCCATCTATTTGGAGACGGACAAAAAAGTCGAGCGGAACCAGATCGAGCCGTCTCACTTCTCGGCCTGGGTCGACTGGGCAAAAGCGAAGGACCACGGCCTGGATTTCAACCCAACCTGCTTCTCCCATCCCCTTTCAGCGGACGGTTTCACCCTTTCCCACCGGGACCCGGCCATCCGCCGTTTCTGGGTGGAACATTGTATTGCCTGCCGCCGGATCGGGGCTTATTTCGGGCAGCAGCTTGGCACTCCAGCCGTAACGAACATCTGGATCCCGGACGGCTTTAAGGACACCCCTGCCGACCGCCAGAGGCCACGTCGCTTGTTGCTCGAATCGCTCGATGCAATCCTAGCCGAAAGGATCGACCCGCGGCTCAACCTGGACGCGGTCGAACCCAAACTCTTCGGCATGGGCCTGGAGAGTTACACGACCGGTTCGATGGAGTTTTACCTGGCCTATGCCGTCAGCCGGAAGATCCTGTTGACCCTCGACAGCGGCCATTTCCATCCTACCGAGAGCATTGCCGATAAGATCCCTTCCCTCATGTTATTCCTAGAGGGGCTTCAGCTGCATGTCAGCCGGGGCGTCCGCTGGGACAGCGACCATGTCGTGACCTTCACCGATGACCTGCAAGCCATCGCCCGGGAAGCCGTTCGCAGCCAGGCATTGGAACGCATTCACATCGGCCTGGATTATTTCGATGCCAGTATCAACCGGATTGCAGCCTGGGCGATCGGGGCGCGCAGCACCCTGCGGGCGCTGCTGCTGGCGCTGCTCGAGCCATTCGAGCGGCTCCAGGAGTATGAGCGGGAAGGAGATTTCTCCAGCCGCCTGGCCTTGCAGGAAGAATTGAAATCCATGCCGTTCAGCGCCGTCTGGGATGCCTATTGCACCCGTAAGGGGGTTCCCGCCGGGATGGACTTCATGGCTGAGATCAAAGATTACGAGAAGCGCGAGCTGGTGGGCCGGGAATGATATAGCCTTCGTCCACTTCTACGCCAACCTGGCCGGTTGACCGGCGGAGAAAAGAAGGCTGTCCCGGGTACCAGACCCTGAAAGCGCCTGTGCATTCCTTCGCGTTTTAGCCAGTCATCTCTTCGTAGGGGAGTGGCTCTGGTCGATCATCCTCCCATCGTTCATACTTACGATCTAGCAATTGGAGGGGCAAGAACAGCTTACCAAAAGCCGCCGCAAAGCCCCCACTTTTAGCCCTGGAAGTTTCAGTCGCCTACCCGGCTCAGTTCAACTTTTTGTCCGTCCAGCATCCCCTAGAAACGCAGAACGAGCTACTTCGATGGTCTGGACGGGAATCCCCTCTTCATCTTTCGGACGCAAGGACATTTTTCATCTCCACCCCCACACTAGGCCATGATCTAAAATTCGCCCACGAAATCATCTCTCAATCAGGATGAACGCTCATTCCCACGCGGGTTGATCTCAACCGTTAGAAAGGGATGTAGGTTGACTGAGCATTGTCATGATTTTACCAGGTCGATCGCCATGGCAATCGCTCCCAACACACCGGAGCGATTGCCGAGGCTGGGCGGCACGATGTACTCCTCGATTTTCTCCAGCACCAATGGCGATTGAATGTACCCACTCAAAAGATCCTGGGTCTTGCGGCGGACTGCAGCATGCAAACCGGCGTGTTGGGCAACCCCGCCGCCCAGCACGATCCGCAAAGGCGAATAGGCGTAGATCAAATTGATCAGTGCCAGGGCAATATACTCGGTTTCCAACTCCCAACCAGGATGACCATCCGGCAGCATTTCGGCAGCCTGCCCCCAGCGCGCCTGCATGGCCACACCGGAGGCCAGTCCCTCCAGGCAATCGCCGTGGTACGGGCAGATCCCCGGAAAGGGGTCCTTTTGCCGGTTGTGCGGGATGGCCAGATGACCGGCTTCCGTATGCACCAGCCCGTGCAAGGGACGGCCGTTGGCAAGCACCCCAACACCCACTCCGGTCCCGACCGTCACATAGACAAAGGGATCCAGCAGTTGGTTGCCGGAGGTCCAATAATGCTCGCCAAAGGCGGCCGCGTTGACGTCGGTGTCGAAAGCCACCGGAAGCTTCAGCGCCGTCTGGACGCGGCCGCGCAGATCTACCTGGCTCCACTGGAGCTTGGGGGTGGTTGTGATGTAACCGTAAGTCGACGAGGCAGGGTTTAGATCCACGGGCCCGAACGAACCAATTCCCAAGGATGCCAGCTGCCCATGCCCGGCATGGGAGACGAAGAACGCAATTGCCTGCTGGATGGTTTCATCGGGAAGCGTGGTCGGGATGCGTGTTTCATCGAGGATCGCGTCAGGTCCGGTCCCGATCATACAGACAAACTTGGTGCCGCCAGCTTCAATGCCACCATACAATCGCTTCATTGCGCACCTCTCTTAAGTTCAACATATTCGACTTCAATGGCATAACGCCGAACTTCCCCGGGATTGAGGAATTGCAGTGTGATGGCGACAAGACCCTCAACCCGGCAGATGGAAGGCTCCAAACCCACAACCTATGTCCGCGACCGCATCATCTTCCATTAAAAACTGCTTGAGGGGATCAATGTTTCTGGCTGCCTGTCCCATGATGCCCCTTTCAGTGGGCTGGATCAGCGTTCCCTGTGCCAAACTTGACCGGATCGGTCCCAGCTCCAGGCTGGATCCTCTAGGCTTAGCGGCAGACGCTCCCAACCGGCGCGGATGCGCTCCAGGGTGGCGTCCCAGCTGAGCAGTCCGCTCAACGCGTCAGCGGCCTCCACATTACATGCCCCAACCGCCACGGCCGCCGTCACGGCCATCTCGGGGCCCAGGCCGCGCAGCAGGGCGGATAGAAAACCAGCAATGGTGGCATCTCCAGAGCCGGTCGTGCCTGCCACCTGGACACGGAAGCACGGAGCCCAGAGCTCTTTTTCCGCCCAGGCGGCCGGATCGGCCGGAGCGGCGCGCCCGATCTTCTCGATCGCTTTACGGTCGGCCGTCCGCAGGTACAGTCCACGCTCGCCGAGCTTGATGACCACCAGGGGAACGCCCATCTCGAGCAGCTCATCGCTCAGACCGTGGAGAAGAACGGGGGTCACGTGGTCCAGGAGGCTGCCGCGGGCGAAGAGCTGTTCGTAGTCAGCGCGGTGCAGCATCAGCAGCAGCTCTTCGATGCTCGGCAGGAAAATATCCACCCAGGGCAGGCTGGTTTTCAGGATGGCTGCCCAGTCCGCCCGGCCGCCCTCACTCGCCGGATCAGGATAGCACATATCCAGCGAGGCGGTCACCCCCGTCCGTTTGACCCGGCGGAACAATTCCACCAGTTCCTGGCCATTTTGCGCGTACATCCTGCGCATGATCGGCGGGTAACCGAAGTGGAACAAGGCGGCCCGGCTGACCCGTTGATAATCAATATCATCTGCGCCGAAGGTGTGGTTGGCCGCCGGGTTGTGCAGGACAATGCGATCCACATCCGGCGGGCTGACGATCATCGAGTAGGAGGTGGCCGTTTGCGGGTCTACCCGGATGCCCTCTGACAGGCCGGGGCCGTACGAGTCGATCAGCTCGTGCACGATCCGCCCGAAGGCGTCGGCGCCAACCTTGCAGATCAGGTGGGTGGGAATTCCCAGGCGGTGCAGGGCCAATCCGGTGTTGGAGACCGCCCCACCGGTACATAATGCTGCCGCCCCAACCTCGATCAGGTGCCCCGGCAGAAAGGTTTCTTGGAAGTCGCCTCGAGGGACTGCCTGCATGGCCGGGATGATATCCAGGCAGATGTGACCGGCGACAACAGCACCTAAGGCCTTTTCCATCCAGCCTCTACTTCCCCCGATAGTAACGAGCGTAGTCGTTGCACAACAGGTAGAGCGGCGGCACGTCTTCGTAAATTTCAGGGAAGCGCCCGATCGGCTCGTAAAAACGATTGTCATGCTGATCATCATTGAACAGTGACACCTCGCCGACCAGGACGCGCCCCTGGCCCCAGAATTTGTGATAACAGCGCTGTTCAAGGGAGATGCTTTCCCCGGGAGCAAGCCGGACCGTATCGCCGGCTTTGAGCGTACGCCGGACACCGTCCACGGAGACGGGCACCTCGTTTTTCTCGTCGAGCTGCTCGTCAGAAGTGGCATGGTAAAGCTGGATGAGCAGCTCCCCGCCGCCCCGGTTGATGATGTCTTCCATCTTATTCCAATGGAAATGCATCGGCGTGATCTGGCGGTCCTCGACGATCATGATTTTCTCGGCATAAAGCTTACCCTTCAAGGTCTGCCAGTTTTGGACATTCCCGTTACGGATGGTGAACAGGAATAAGCCGAAGTGAATGAAATCGCCGCGGCCAAAGTCGGTAATGTCCCAGCCGAGCTTGTTCTCAACGATCTCGTCCACCTCCGGGCCCTTCTTCGACCAGTCCTCGGGAGTCCAATAGGCATAGGGAGGAAGATAGAACCCGCGGCTGCGGATAAACTCATCGGCATGCTGCATAATGGTGTTGATCTCAGAGCGTTTCATTCTTCCTCTCCGGGTTTATGAATAAGGGGTCTGCGGCTGCTAGACTGCCTCAGGCCCCTTTCAATTGTCCGCCTTTGCCTTAGGTTCAAGGAAAAAATGCCAGATTAGTTTACAGGCGTACAATCCTAGATTGCTTCTTTCCTCTTTTTTCAGCTGCCGCTTTCAGGAATCTGCACCGGCACCAGCACCTTCGAGCGCTTGAGGAATGACGCCCATCGTGTGGACGGTTTCTGCCCCGACCATCAAACTGACGATCTTATCCGGCGTGGTCTCCGCGGCAATCTGCTCGCCGACTTTCTTGCCTCTGCGCAGAATAATGATCCGATCTGCGACCGCAAAAACGTCCTGCATGTTGTGGCTGATGATAATGACAGGCACACCCTGGCTTGCCAGAGTGCGCACTAGGGTGAGCACTTTGTGCTGTTCGGAGACACCCAGGGCGGCGGTCGGTTCGTCCATGATCATCACCCTGGCATTCCAGTAGATCGAGCGGGCGATCGCCACTGACTGGCGTTGCCCGCCAGACAAGTTGCGCACTTGTTGAGTAAAAGAAGGAATCTCGATCTCCAACCGGTTTAAGGCCTTGGCCGATTCGCCAATCATTTTGCGGCGATCCACGAGCTGGGTGATAGACCCAAACAGCCAGCCGAGCACCGCGCCGAAGGCCAGACCGAACACCAGCCCGAGTACCAGGCCGAGTATCTTGTAGAACTGCAAGCCGGCCCACGCCAGCAAGGCGCCGAGCGGTAAAGCAAAAACTATGCTGAAAATGACCTGGCTGAGCTTCTCGGAAATTGATCGCTTCTTCATTTCGCGGCCCAAGAATATGTTCGAGCCGACGTCAAGATTCTCGGCCAGGGCCAGGTCTTGGTAGATAGTCTCTATCCCCATGTCGCGGGCGTCGCGCGGGTCGGTGAAATTAACTTTCTTGCCGTTGAAGTAGATATCCCCATCATCCGGTTGGTACACCCCGGAGATCATTTTAATAAAGGTGGATTTGCCCGCGCCGTTGTCGCCGACCAGGCCGATCACCTCACCGGGTCTCACGTCAAAACTTACGCCATCGACTGCGACCAATCCCCCAAAACGTTTTGTAAGGTTGACTGCGCGTAATAAGGGTTCCATGCTGACCTGACCTTCTTTATCCTTAGTCGTGTTCCATCCTTCTGCCCAACTGGTCGACGATCACGGCGATGATCACAACGACCCCAACCGTAACATACTGCCAATAGGGCTGCTGGCCGAGGATGACCAGGCCATACTGGATGGTGGCAATGATCAGAGCCCCGATAATCGTCCCGATGACGCTCCCCTCGCCGCCGAACATGCTCGTTCCACCGATCACGACCGCAGCAATCGCAAATAGCAAAGTCGGTTCCCCAGCGTTGGCTGCACCGCTGGTAAAACGGGTAGCCCAGATCACGCCGGCGATCCCTGCCAGAACAGCCGCCAGGGTATAGGCACGCGTCTGCGTACTCGCCACCGGAATGCCGGACCGAATGGAGGCCTGAATGTTGCCTCCGATGGCATAGATGTGCTGACCGAACTGGGTCTTCGCCAGGATGAACCAGATCAGGATCGTCACCACCAGCGTGATGGCGACAACATTTGGGATGAGCGGGATGATATGCTGCAAATCTGCCTGACTCGCCGCGGCAGGAATGTTGAGCCAGGTGAATCCATGCTTTGGCCAGTAGTACAACAAGTTGCCGTTCCCAATCTGACCCAGATAATCTGGCTGGTCGGCGATCGCCTGGCCACGCGAGATGAGCAAGGCGATCCCATACACCGCATAACCCATACCCAGGGTGCTGATGAAAGGCGGCACCTTGATTTTGGCAACCATCATCCCATTGAGCCAACCCGGGATGATGCTGAGCAGGATACCGCCAGAAAAGCCCACTGCGAGAGTCAGGACGGGAGTGAGGTGAGCGGCATACATGGCACGCATGATGAACGCTGCAATCACTGCCGAAAAGCCCAATGTATAGTGGACAGAAAGGTCGACCCCTCCATTGCCACTAATGATGATAATCGTCTCTGCCAGTCCGATCAAGAGGATTTGGGTCGCATAAACCAGAATCCCTTGAACGCTGCGATAGCTGATGAAATTTACACCATTGGTCGTTTTGGAAATGATGGCAAAAACGATAACCATCAAAATCAGAAATAACCATGGCCAGACCTGGCGAACGATTTTTAAAATTTCAGCCCGAGATGTTTTTGAAACCATGGGGATCGATTTTTCTTCCGGGGTCATAGGGTTCTCCAAGGATATTGTACCTCTTCAACGAAAATGAAGGGCTATGTTTTCCAATAAGCTGGGAACCGTTTCTAAGCGTTGGACGATCAAACCCTCAAAATCATTTTTTAAGAGGACGAAAAAATAAACAAGCAATAAGGGCTTTGAGTGGACAAGACAAACGATCGATTGCAAACCACGAGCAGGATGCAGCCTGAACCCTCGGATGGCCGGAGCTTGATTCAGGGGGGCTCACCGCCCCCCTGAATCAAGTGTCTGGAAATCTACTTGTAGAAGAATTTTGAGATGTTGGGGTCGTTCATGTTGTCGCGTGTGATGACGGCGTATCCGGTCGGGATGTGCTTGGGAATGCTGGTCACACCGTCCAAATAGGCCATCGCCATTTCGACTGCGAAGAAGCCCATATCGCCAGGTTTCTGGGCAATGACCAGGTCGACCGTGCCATCGCTCAGCATGTTAATGGCATCCTTGGTCGCATCGAAGGCCACAACCTTGACCTTGCCGCTCAGGCCTTTGTTCTTCACCACGGTTCCGGCTCCCTGGGCGCTGAACACGTTCGTCCCAAAGATGCCTCCCAGGTC
>JBEKFY010000041.1:0-36864 GCA_050013095.1 Anaerolineales bacterium
CTAGTCCACCCACACCCAGCACTGGACAAAATAAACTTACGCAGAATATACATTGACCCACCAAATATGATGTTATAAAAGGCGTCATACCCAGCATAATTTGAGGTTTTGCGTAAGTCCTGATTAATTTGGAGGGTTGGTCTCTACTGGTTTCTTACTGGATAGGAGGTTTGCATGAACAGCCATACCAAATCGTCGGATTCCGAGCTACGGCAAAAGTTATCCCCTGAGCAATATCAAGTCACCCAGCATGAAGGCACCGAGCCAGCTTTTGCCAATGAATTCTGGAATAACAAGCACGCCGGCATCTATGTTGATGTAGTCTCGGGTGAACCCTTGTTCAGTTCATTGGATAAATATGATTCGGACACAGGTTGGCCGAGCTTCATCCAGCCCTTGGAGCCGAACAATATCGTCACCCGCACGGATCACAAGTTCTTTATGTCGCGCACCGAAGTGCGTTCGAGGTTCGCCAATTCCCATTTGGGGCACGTCTTCGAGGACGGGCCGGCGCCCACAGGCTTGCGCTACTGCATCAATTCAGCCGCCCTACGCTTTATCCCGGTGGAGCAGCTCGAGCAGGAAGGCTACGGCCAGTATCAATCCCTGTTTCGTGAGGGCGCCGCGGACGATCCTGATCCGACGGGTCGATAACCCAGCCATACCCACCTTGGGATCAATCGGATGGGTTAAATGCAAAACGAGCCGGATCGGCTCGTTTTATTAGAGGCGTCGACGGGATTTGAACCCGTGATCAGGGTTTTGCAGACCCTTGCCTTCCCACTTGGCCACGACGCCATGAGCATTAATTGAGGATTGCCGATTGATTCTGCGCCGCCTCAATCTGCAATCCTCAACCGTTAGAGCGGGCGATGGGATTCGAACCCACGACCTTCTCCTTGGCAAGGAGACGTTCTACCACTGAACCACGCCCGCGTACCGGCCGCGCCTTCCAGCCGAGAGTGCCGAGAGCCAGGATCGAACTGGCGACACCGCAATTTTCAGTCGCGTGCTCTACCAACTGAGCTATCTCGGCCGGGAATCGTTCTCTTCTAAGAGCGGATGGATTTTACCTGTAGAGGGGAAGATTGTCAAGAAAACGGGTTCGCTGTTATTTAAACTGCAAAGGAGCCCGCCGGTCCATGAACGATTCTGACGAAGCCCATTTCCCCGACCTCGGAGAGTTGCTCCATCCCGACCCGCCTCTCCACCGGGACCGCCCACTTTAAGCTGTGGGTAGCCTAAGAATTAATCTTCATTGCCATCAGGTCGGTTCCGGTGAAACCGTAGCTCTCCATCGATTCTCCGGTCAAAGCAGGACCACCAGCACCAGTCGGGATCGTTCATCTATTACCATTTCTCTGACCATGCCCCCTTTTCCCCTCTCTCGCCCTTCTTTCATAGGTGAGCTCGACCAGAAGGTTCCAGGAATTTGACAAGGCAATGACAAATAATAAGAGCAGCGCCAGAGCAAAGCTCAGTTCAGTACCCCCGGTGGGCTGTCATTTAAGAAGCTGATAGCCGGAGTGCGCAAACAACCCATAAACGACCAGCGGAGCCACCAACAAACGCAGCAGCTGCAGCCAACGCTCGCTTTTCCGCTGCAGCGCTTTACGCCAGACGGGCCACCAGGTGCGAACTGCACGATAGATGCCGTAGCATGCGCCGATCATCAACGCCATGCCCTGACCGTTGCCTGTCATTCCCGGGATCAGGAATACGATCAGTAGAATGAACCACAGGACATAAATTGCGAAGGTGGAACGGGCGACTGCCCGCCAGCAATCGGAGCGATCATCGGCGAATGCGTCGATATTGAACTGGATCGCGATAAACAATAACCCGAGCAGTGTCGCTGCCGCGCCGCTGGCGGTCATATAAAACGAGAAATAATCGCTCATGGTTGCCCGAAGCGTCAATCCCTCTGATCGGTTACCGATTAAGCCTCTAAGATTTCAGATAATATATACCTATATTGGAATATTATAGCATAGAGCCAGGATTAGCAGATCACTCCCCCTTGTTCTGTAACAGGCAGCCCTGCGGGGAAGGCGCGGTTTGACTGGGCCAGGAGCGCGCTTTTTTTACAAAGATTTTACACGTCCGCAATCGGCCGATTACCTTCAGGAACTAACCTAACCTTGAGGAAAAGGGCGGGGTGAATGCCCTGTGCGCACGCTCGCAAGGCATAAAACCAAACGGGTCCTCCTCTCCGACCACGCCGCCGTGCCTTGATACAAGTTTTGCAGTAGAATCAACGCAAACTTTCCTCTGCGAGGGTAACATGCCAGCTTCTCCAACCAAGAAAGTGATCACCAGTTCCGAGGTGCCCCAGCCCATCGGGCCCTATTCGGTCGCCATCCAGGTGGGAAACCTGATCTACACCTCCGGCCAGACCGGCCTGGACCCGCGGAGCGGGAACCTGGTGCCGGGTGGGATCGAGCCGGAGACACGCCAGGTGCTCACCAACCTTCAGCACGTGCTGGAATCCGCCGGATCCGGCCTGTCGCAGGTGGTCAAGACCACCGTGTTCCTCAAGGATATGGCTGACTTCGTCAGGATGAACGCCATTTACGCCGAATTCTTTCCCTCCAACCCCCCGGCCCGGACCACAGTGGCCGCTGCGGCGCTGCCCAAAGGCGGCAGCGTCGAGATCGAAGCCGTGGCGCTCGGGCCGCAGGCATGAACGAACTCATCCTGCTGGTCGATGATGAGCCTTCGATCGTCCAGCTGGTGCGCATGTACCTGGAGCGCGATAATTTTCATGTTCAGGCCGCGACGGATGGCGAAGAGGCCCTCGCGGCGGTCAACCGCCTGAGGCCGGGCCTGGTTGTCCTGGACGTGATGCTGCCCAAAATGGACGGATTCGAGGTCTGCCGCCGCCTGCGCTCGGACAACAATCCCGTCCCCGTCATCATGCTGACCGCCCGGGATGAGGACATCGATAAGATCATCGGCCTGGAACTGGGTGCCGACGACTATCTGACCAAGCCTTTCAATCCGCACGAGCTGGTGGCGCGCATCAAGGCGATCCTGCGGCGGAGCGAAAGGGCGGTCTCAACGGAAGCCCGCCCGATCCAGATCGGCGAGCTGAGCATCGACCCGGCCCGGCGCGAGGTCCATCTCGGTGAACGGGCTCTCGATCTGCGCACCCAGGAATTCGACCTGCTCGTCACCCTGGCCGAAAATCGCGGCCTGGTCCTCAGCCGCGAACAGCTCCTTCAAAAAGCGTGGGGTTTCGACTATTACGGCCAGACACGCACCGTGGACGTTCATATCGCCCACCTGCGCAAAAAACTGGCCGGGAGTGCACTCTCGATCGAGACCGTGACCGGCGTCGGTTACAAACTGGTCGTCTGATGTTCACAACCCTGCGCGCCCGCTTGTGGTGGAGTTATGCGCTGGTCGTCGGCGCCGCCCTGGCAGTCGTAGCAGTTGTCTTTCTTATTTACATCGTCCAGAACCCGTCCACCTACCGGCAGGCGAACGCCAAGCTGACCTCGGTTGCCAGCACCATGCTCGAAAACGAGAATGCCTGGGCGAACTTGCCCAAAGACACCCTGCAAACGCAGCTGGAACGCTTCAGCAACACGATCGACACGCGCATGGTCGTGTTCAATGCCAACCAGCAGGTGATCGCTGATTCGCAGTTGGCTGAAGACCCTCCACTCCAGATGCCCGCCTTCCCTCGCCTGCGAAAGGACTCGGTCCTCCGGGACCAGGCTGGAAATAACTGGCTCTACGTGATCGAGCCGTTGAACAATGGGCGCTGGCTGCTTGTGGCGGTACCGCGCCCCCAGGTTCCCATCCTGTCCCTCCTGACCGATGAACTGGTCCTGCCCATCGCCGGGGGAGGCATCGTGGCCCTGATCCTCTCGCTCTTGATCGCCTACTGGCTGGCCGGCTGGGTGGGGAAGCCGCTTCAGGAGATCGTCTCCGCCTCACGGCAGATGCCTTCCCAGAACGCCCAGACCCTCATGCCGCACGGACCGCGCGAGGTCCAGGAACTGACCCGGGCCTTTAATGAAATGAACCATCGCGTCCAGCTCAGCCAGAAGTCCCAGCGCGATTTCGTCGCCAACGTCTCCCACGAGCTCAAAACCCCCCTGACCTCTGTTCAGGGCTTTGCCCAGGCGCTTCTGGACGGCACCGCCGCAACGGCCGAAGCCCGGCAGCAAGCGGCGGGCGTGATCTACGATGAAGCGGGTCGGATGCACCGCATGGTGCTGGACCTGCTCGACCTGGCCCGCCTGGATGCAGGCACCGCCGACCTCAAGCGCTCCCCGGTAGACCTGGCCGCCTTGTTGAACAATGTGGGCCAGAAGTTCACACCCCAGGCGCGTGCCGCGCGGGTCTTCATCACGGTGGAAACCCCGACCCTGCCGCTCGTTACCGGGGACGCCGACCGCCTGGCACAGGTTTTTACCAACCTGGTGGACAACGCCCTGAAATACACACCCGCCGGAGGCCAGATCCGGCTGCGCGCCACCCCGGCAGGCCCGGAAGTCTGGGTGGAGGTCAGGGATACGGGCACGGGTATCGCCCCCGAGGCGCTCCCCCACATCTTCGACCGCTTTTACCAGGCCGATACCGCACGCGCCGGAGGCAAAAAACACGGGGCAGGATTGGGACTGACCATCGCCAAGGAGATCATTCAGGCGCATGGTGGTACAATAAGCGTCCGCAGCGCTCCGGGCTACGGCAGTGAATTCACGGTGAGGCTCCCCGTGGTCCTGCCAACCGATACGACGGCGATATCCCGCAAGAAATGATCGTCCCCGCGCTACAAAATTCCAAGGGCCGGAAAGAAGTGCGTTCCAGACCGATCCATGCCTCCCTCCGTATCCATCATCATCCCCTGCTATAACGAGCAGGACACGATCCGCGGGCTGCTCGAGGCGATCAGCCGGCAGACCTACCCGCGGTCCGCGATCGAAGTGGTCATCGCCGACGGCCTCTCGAGCGACGGGACCCGGAAGGAGATCGCGGATTTTGCTAAGGACAAGCCGGACCTCCCGATCCAGATGGTGGACAACCCCAAACGCATCATCCCGGCCGCACTGAACCGCGCCCTGGCGGAAGCCAAAGGGGAGATCATCGTCCGGCTGGACGCGCACTGCCTGCCCTACCCCGATTATGTCGAGCGCTGCGTGGCAGACCTGGAGGCCGGCCTCGGTAAGAACGTGGGGGGCAGCTGGGAGATCCATCCAGGGGCGAAAACCTGGCTAGCCGCCTCCATCGCCGCCGCCGCGGCGCATCCTCTGGGAGCGGGGGATGCCCTCTACCGACGCGCGGCCCGGGCTGCCGCAGTGGACACGGTGCCTTTCGGAGCTTTCAAGCGCGATCTGCTGGCCCTGGTCGGCTTCTTCGACGAAAGCCTGCTGACCAACGAGGATTATGAGTTCAACGTCCGGGTCCGGAAAACGGGCGGCCGCATCTGGCTCGACCCAGCGATCCGTTCGGTCTACTTTGCGCGCGCCACGCTACCCGAACTGGCCAGACAGTATGCGCGCTACGGGTACTGGAAGGCGCGCATGCTGCGCCGCTATCCGGGGACGGTCCGCGCCCGGCAGGCCCTCCCGCCGCTCTTCGTGGCGAGCCTGGTCCTAGGGGCGGTGCTCGCGATCCTTTTTCCCATTTTCCGCATCCTTCTGGCTGCCGAGGTCCTGATCTACCTCCTGGCTTTGCTTTCCGCCGGGGTACAGGCAGCCTATGCGCAAAGAAGAGCTTATCTGGTGTTCGGCCTGGGCCTGGCGATCGCATGCATGCACCTCTCGTGGGGAATGGGCTTTTTATGGGGTATGATTAAGGGGATTTTTATTCCAGAGGACTCGAAGAAGAGAAGATAAATGTTCCCCCCCGGAAAAACCAGGCCAGCTGGCTGGCATCTCCATCCGCGTGAGCAGCGCGCCATTCTCCTGATGGGTGATTTGATCGTCGCATACCTCGCCCTGGTCGCGGCCATCTTCGCCTGGAGCCTGCGTGATTCATGGCATATCACGTTCTTTCAGCAGCGGGTGCAGACCTGGTATTACTTCGTCCCTTTATTCTGGCTGGTCCTGCTGGTCGAGCTCTACGAGCCCCGCCGCGCCAACAGCCGGCGCATGACGGTACGCGGCATCTTCCTGGCCGCTCTGACCGGACTGATCTTTTACGCTTTCATTTACTTCTTTGTTCCCAGGGACCTGGCACGCGTCGGCATCGGCTTCTTCCTCGTGTTCGTCGCGCTGTTCACCCTGGCCTGGCGGATGATCTATATCGGTATATTTACAGCACCCACCTTCCTGCGGCGGGTATTGATCATCGGCGCGGGGAAGGCTGGCCAGACCATGGCCCAGGCCTATCTCAAGGTGCACCCTCAGCCCTTTGTCCTGGTCGGTTTCCTGGATGATGATCCGACCAAGGTGGGCAAACCCGTGGAGGGTTTCCCGACCCTGGCCGGCTGCGACCAGCTCCTGGCCATCATCGAACAGGAATCAATCTCAGAAGTCCTGGTCGCCATCACCGGGGAAATGCAGGGTGATACCTTCCAGACCATCCTGGATGCCCAGGAAGCCGGCGTGGATATCGTCCCCATGCCGGCCATCTATGAAGAACTGCTGGGCCGTGTCCCGGTCCAGCATCTCGAATCGGACTGGTTGATCCGCTCGTTCGTCGTCGAGGCGCGCGCCGGCGGATTCTACGAGGTCGGGAAACGGCTGCTGGACGTGCTCGGCGGGGTAGTCGGAGTCAGCCTGAGCGTCATCCTTTTCCCGTTCGCCGCCCTGCTCATCGTCCTTGACAGCGGATTCCCGGTTTTCTACAATCAAATCCGGTCCGGCAGAGGCGCGATCATCTATCGCCTCTACAAGTTCCGCACCATGCGCCAGGACGCCGAAATGGACGGCCAGGCCCGGCCGGCGGAGGAGAACGACGAAAGGGTCACGCGCGTCGGCGGCCTTCTGCGCCGCACCCACATCGATGAACTGCCGCAGTTCTGGAATGTCCTGCGCGGTGAGATGAGCATCGTCGGCCCCCGCGCCGAACGGCCTGAGCTGATCAGCAAATACCAGAAGCATATTCCTTTCTACCGCGCCCGGTTGATGGTCAAACCCGGGATCACGGGTTGGGCGCAGATCAATTACGGCTATTCCTCGACCATCCCGCAAACCGTGGTGAAGCTCGAATATGACTTATACTACATCAAGCACCGCAGCCTGCTGATGGACCTGACCATCATCCTGCGCACCATCGGCCAGGTCATCGGACTGCGCGGGAGGTAGCATGACTTCCGTCCTGGTCACCGGCGGCGCCGGGTTCATTGGATCCCATCTCGTGGAAGAGCTGCTCGAGCGCGGCCAGGCCGTGCGCGTGCTGGACAACTTTTCCACCGGGCGGCGCGAGAACCTGGAAGGCCTGACGGGTGTGCCCGAAGTGCTGGAAGGTGACCTGCGCGACCCTGACCGGGTCAAAGAGGCGATACAGGGGGTGGAGCTGGTCTTTCACGAGGCAGGCTTTGTTTCCAGCCCCAAATCCCTGGAAAGCCCTCAGGCCTGTTATGCGAACAATGTGAGCGGGACCGAAAACCTGCTCGAGGCAGCCCGGGAGGCTGGCGTGCGGCGGGTCGTGATCGCCTCCAGCGCGGCGGTCTACGGCGACTCGCAGGCCCTGCCGCTCGGAGAGAACACCCCCCTGCGGCCGCTTACCCCCTACGCCGCCTCCAAACAGATCGCCGAGATCTATGCCGGGCTGTACAGCCGTTCCTTCGGGACCGAGGTGGTCGCCCTGCGTTATTTCAATGTGTATGGACCGCGCCAGTCACCTGATTCAGAGTACGCGGCCGTTGTCCCGATCTTCATCCGCAGGGCGCTCGCGGGCCTGCCGATACGGATCGAGGGGGATGGCGGGCAGACCCGGGATCTGATCTATGTGAAGGATGTCGTGCAGGCCAACCTACTCGCCTCCAAGCAGCCCGGGATCGCCGGCCAGACGATCAATATCTGCACCGGTCAGGAAACCCGGATCCTTGACCTCGCCCATACCCTGCTGGGCCTTTTCCCCGACAGCCCGGCCATGCAATCGGCCCCGCCGCGCCCCGGGGATATCTACCGTTCGGTCGGCGATCCCGGGAAGGCCGCCGAGCTCCTGGGGTTCCACGCCGAGACGTCCCTGGCGACCGGGCTTGAACAGACCATTCACTGGATGCATGCATGAAATTAAAAAACCGTTTTCAAATCCGCAACCGCTATGTCCTGCTGGTTGACCTTTTCCTGACAGCCGCCTCCGTCCTGGGCGCTTACGCCTTACGGCTGGAAGGCAGCTATTTTTATTTCTACCTGCCGTCCGCCTTCTGGATGATCGGCGTCAGCCTGCTGCTCAAACCGATCATTTATTACTTCTTCGGCCTTTACCGCCGCCTTTGGGCGTATGCCAGCACCAACGAGCTGAAGCTGATCAGCGCTGCCGTGACGGTCGCCTCGGGAGTCGTCTCGGCGATCATGATCATCCTGTTTACGGCGCGCATGTTCATCGGTTTCCCGCGCTTCGTCCTGATCATCGACTGGCTGCTCACCCTGGTTTGCATTGGCGGCTTTCGCTTCTCGATCCGGTTGGTCGCCGAGAGCCGCGCCACCGGGGAAAAGAAGGTGAATGGAAAAGCCCACAACGTCCTGATCGTCGGCGCCGGGGATGCCGGGGCGCTGGTCGTGCGCGAGATGCAGAAAAACCCGCAGTTGGGACTCAGGCCGGTCGGCTACCTGGATGACGATCCGAGAAAACAGAAACACCAGATCCACGGCATACCGGTGATCGGCAGGCTGGTCGATCTGAACCGGGTCCTCACCAACCGCCGCATTGATGAGGTCATCATTGCCGTGCCGAGTGCGGGCGGCAAGGTCGTGCGCATGGTGACCGACGTCTGCCGCTTGAAAGGCGTTCCGTTTCGCACCATGCCAGGTCTGTTCGAACTGATCGGGGGAAAGGTCAGCGTCAACCGGCTGCGCGAGGTGGACATCACCGACCTGCTGCGCCGGGAGCCCGCCCCGATCCAGGATGAGCTGATCGGTGCGTCGTTGACGGGAAAACGCGTGCTCATCACCGGCGCGGGCGGCTCGATCGGGCGCGAGCTTTGCCGCCAGATCGCCCGCTGGAGCCCGAGCGCCATGGCCCTGCTCGGCCACGGCGAGAACAGCATCTTTGAGGCCACCCTGGAACTTCAGGAGGAATTCCCCTCCCTGCCCGCCCAGCCGGTCATTGCCGACATCCGCGACCTGCCCCGGATGGAATCCATTTTCGCCCATTACCGGCCGCAGGTTGTCTTCCACGCCGCCGCTCACAAGCATGTCCCGCTGATGGAGACCAACATCGAAGACGCCATCACCAACAACGTGATCGGGACCCGCAACGTGATCCAGGTTGCCACCGCTGCAGAAGTAGAGCGCCTGGTGCTGATCTCCACCGACAAGGCGGTGCGGCCGGCCAACGTGATGGGCGCCACCAAGCGGATCGCCGAAATGCTGGTCCTCGAGGCAGCCCACCGCACCGGGCGGGCGTTCTCGGTGGTACGTTTCGGGAATGTGCTGGACAGCCGCGGCAGCGTGGTGCCGCTCTTCAAAAGGCAGATCTCCCACGGCGGGCCGGTGACCATCACCCACCCGGATATGAAACGCTACTTCATGACCATCCCGGAAGCGGTCCACCTGGTGCTGCAGGCTGCCGCCATGGGCCAGGGCGGCGAGCTCTTCCTGCTCAACATGGGCCAGCAGGTGCGCATCCTGGACCTGGCGGAGGACCTGATCCGACTCTCAGGCCTGGAGCCGGGCAAGGACATCGAAATCGTCTTCACCGGCATCCGCCCCGGCGAGAAAATGAGCGAGGACCTGTGGGAAGCGGACGCACATTACCTGCCCACCCCCCATCCCGAGATCTATCGGGTGGAAGCAGAGGAAGCCGTCATCCCGGCCCACCTGTCCGAAACGGTCGATGAATTCCACCGGCTGGCCCAGGAGGGGGATACCACCGCCATCCTTGAACTGCTCGACGAAGCAATCCCCGATGCATCCGTGCGGTCCACCCCCCCGCCTGGCCTGACCTCGATCGTTTGATCCCTCTGGAGATTCCCGCGGAATGCCCGAGCTCAATCTAGAAGAATGGAGAGCCTTCCTCCACGAGCACCCGGAGGTCCATATCCTGCAAACCGCAGAATGGGGCGAGTTAAAATCCGCATTCGGATGGACCGCGATCCGCATCCTGGTCGATGGGATCGGTGCCCAGATCCTCTTCCGGCGCCTGCCGCTGGGGCTGACCTTTGGCTATCTCCCCAAGGGACCGATCTACCCCTCCTCACCGGATCAGCTGGGAGCGCAGCGCCGCTTCTGGGCGGAGGTCGACCGGATGTGCCGGGTACAGCGCGCGATCTTTCTGAAGATCGAACCCAACGCCTGGGACACCGAACCGAACCCGCTGACCTCCTGCCCCGTCCGCTTCATGAAGCCCAGTCCGCAGAACGTTCAACCCGCCTGCACCCTGGTCGTGGACCTCTCCGGCAGCGAGGCAGACATCTTCAACCGGATGAAGCCGAAGACGCGCTATAACATCCGCCTGGCAGCCAAGAAAGGGGTCACCGTGCAGGCCTCCGAGGACCTGGCAAGCTACTACCAGGTCATGGAAGTGACGAGCAATCGCATGCACTTCCACGTCCATTCGTACGAATACTACCAGCATGCCTTTCATCTGTTCCACCCGACGGGGATGTGCGAGCTGCTCATCGCCTATTTCGAAGGCCGGGCTCTGGCCACGATCATGGTCTTCGCCCACGGCCGGCAGGCCTATTATCTCTATGGCGCCTCCTCGGACGAGGAACGCAACCGCAAACCGACCTACCCGCTGCAATGGGAAGCCATGCGCTGGGCAAAAGCCCATGGATGCAGCGAGTACGATATGTGGGGCATCCCCGATGAAGATGAAGAGACCCTGGAGGCCTACGGCGAGGAACGCGAGGACGGCCTGTGGGGGGTCTACCGCTTCAAGAAGGGTTTTGGTGGGACGGTCAAGCGCACCGTTCCGACCATGGACCGGATCTACAACCCGGCCCTGTACAGGCTGTATCTCTGGCGGTATGCGGGGAGCGGCGCGGATTGACAACCGGACCGATGTCCATGCAACCCTTCGAAGGCCCTCCCCAGGAATGGGACCGGCTGATCTCCGCTCTTCCGGATCCGCACCTGCTTCAGACCTCTGAATGGTCGCAGGTCAAAGCGACGAACGGCTGGCAGGCCCTGCCTTTCACCTGGAGGGCGTCCGGCAGCCGGATCGAGGCGGCTGCCATGGTCTTGAAGCGCTGCCTGGGGGCGAGCGGACCGCTCCGCGCCCTGAGCGTTCTGTACATTCCCAAAGGACCTCTGCTGGACTGGTCCAATCCCGCGCTGCGCCAGCAGGTGCTGGATGACCTGCAGTCCTTCGCCCGGAGCCAGGGCGTCATTTTCCTCAAGATCGACCCCGACGTGCTCCTGGGGAGGGGCATCCCTGGAGGACTGGAGGCCGCCGAGGAGGAACTGGGACGCTCGGTCCAATCCGACCTCTCGCAGAGAGGCTGGGTGTTCTCCCAGGACCAAGTCCAATTTCGCAATACGGTGCTCGTCGACCTCACCCCCTCTGAAGAGCAGATGCTCTCCCGCATGAAGCAAAAGACCCGCTATAACGTCCGGCTGGGTGAGAAAAAAGGAATCACGGTGCGCGCTGGAACACCGGCCGATCTTCCCCGGATGTACCAGATGTACGCAGAAACCTCGGTGCGGGATGGATTCGTCATCCGCGACGAAGCGTATTACCAGACCGTCTGGCACACCTTCCTGCGGAATTCCCCCTCCGAGTTCCTCAGAGTGCCTGCGGGCGAAACCCTGATCGCGGAGCTGGAGGGCGAGCCCCTGGCTGCCGTTTCGCTCTTCTATTTTTCAGGCCGGGCCTACTATCTGTTCGGGATGTCGCGCGCGGAGCACCGCGAGAAGATGCCCAACTATTTGCTTCAATGGGAGGCTATGCGGCGGGCCAAATCGCTCGGCTGCTCCATATACAACCTGTGGGGAGCGCCGGACGAGTTCAACCCCCAGGACGGATTATGGGGGGTCTTCCGCTTCAAGGAAGGCCTGGGCGGAAGCGTGGTGAGGACGCTCGGGGCCTGGGATTTCTCCTCCCGCACCGCCCTGTATCGGTTGTATACGCAGACCCTCCCCAGGATCCTGGATCTCATGCGCTCGCGCGGCAAAAAACGGACCCGCCAGAGCATCGGAGCATAATCAATATGGAAACCATTTCCCGTCTTCATTTCGCCCATCTTCCGACCCCCATCGAAGAGATGCCGCGCCTGAGCGAGGCCCTGGGGGGACCGCGCCTCGCGGTCAAACGCGACGACCTGACCGGCTTGGCTTTCGGCGGCAACAAGACCCGCAAATTGGAGTTTCTGGTGGCGGAGGCACGTGCCCAGGGCGCGGACACGCTGATCACCGCTGGCGCCTTGCAGTCCAATCACTGCCGGCAGACCGCAGCCGCGGCGGCCAAGTTCGGCTTCGGCTGCCTGCTCGTCCTGGTCGGCAAACCTCCCCAAGAACCGAGTGCGAACCTTCTGCTCGACGCCCTTTTCGAAGCGGAGATCGTCTGGGTGGAAAAAACCCGGCGGGAGGCCGCACTGCAAGAAGCCTTTAAAAACTTGAAAGCCCAGGGAAAGAAGCCCTATCTCGTCCCTTACGGCGGGTCGAACTCGACCGGTGCCCTGGGCTATGTATATGCAATGGAGGAGCTCATGGCGCAGGGAACGCCCCCGGATTGGATCGTCGTGGCCTCCTCCTCCGGCGGGACCCAGGCCGGGCTGGCCCTCGGGGCCCGGCTCTTCCACTACCCCGGCAAAGTCCTCGGCATCAGCGTGGATGAAGAGCAGCGCGTCTTACAGGAACGCGTTGCGGGCCTCTGCACCCAGATGTCGCTGAAGCTGGGAGCGCCCCTCGTATTCACCCCCGATGAGATCCTGGTCAATGCGGAGTACTCCACCCCTGGCTATGGGGTGCTCACACGGGCCGAGCGCGAAGCGATCCACCTGTTTGCCCACTGGGAAGGCTTGCTGCTTGATCCGGTCTACACCGGCCGGGCCGCAGCCGGGATGATCGACCTGATCCGCAAGGGGTTCTTCCCCAAAGGCAAAACCGTGCTCTTCTGGCATACCGGCGGCCAGACTGCCCTGTTCGCCGAGCAGTACCAGAACGATCTGGAGCCGTGAACTACCCCACCGCTCAAGCGGGGGGCTTCCTACTTCAATGAGCTTTGCCTGAAATCAGGTCTTGCATGCTCTCCATAGGTGTGTACGTTCGGGCGGTTCCCACCCTACCTTAGTTCGACTGTCCAAGTTTTACCGGTGGACAGGTTTTTCCACCGAACCGGATCCTTGTTAAACATACTATGTTTATTCGGGCACATTTGTTCAGGTTATTACGCCTGATATCCCCAGACCTAAAGGTCGGAGTTTTACGGCACAACCTTGATAAAAAAACTCCCCCGGGCAGGGGTGTTGCTCGGGGAAGTACCCTTCTGATTTTTCCGGGCCAGCTAAAGGCCTACGAGCAAGGCAGCCCCGCCCCCTCCGAACAGGATCAGGTGCTTGTCGCTCACATCCTTCCCGTTCGTTTTAATGTTCCCTATCAATTTGGAGCCGCGGTACACCGAACAATTCCCGGGTGACATCAAGCGGATCTCTCCGACCTTCTTATCCCGGCGCATGACCTGACCGACATTCGAAATATACCGGTCCAGAACGATGCTCACGATGAGCTTGTCATTCTTGAACACCGAAGCAATGTGGTCCTCCAGATTCTCGTCCCCCCAGTCGATCTCAACCTTTCCAACCACGTGGCCGCCGTCATCGTGGATCCAGGCGAGTTCCCCAAACTCCTCAGCGATTTCACCAACAAAGAGGGCTGTGCTGTATATTTGGATCGCCATTTTCTCATCCGGTGCCTCGAACGGTTCTCCAATCGATCGTCCAGGCTTGTTTGCACTACAGTTTAGCATACGCGCTGGCTTGTAGCAAGCGGATATTTCCATAATGCGCAGCTGCCAACCAGCACGCTCAGTGGGTGGTCTTTGAGAATCTCTAGAGATCCAGAAGCAGGCCGAGGGTCCCACCCAGGCGCCGGTTTCACCCGATACCCTTCATCCCGGATCATATTCTTTTTCCGGTATTCCAAGAACGATTTGTGCCCACCGGGGTTATATCGTGCAGTCGTCCATGCACGCCGCGCCGGAAACCTCCCATCGGCGAGAGGATGCTGCCAAAGCAATTCAAAAGCATGGGGTATAATTTAATGATGATGGATGCTCGACCTACCTTCCGTCCGTTTCTAGCCTCTACCCTCACCCTGTTGGTGATCGGCTTGGGCGCCTCGGTCGCTGCCATTCTTGTTTTAACACCCACCGTTTTCGCGCGCCTGCTGTTCTTCTTTGGTGTGGACCTGGCCCTAACCGGTCTGGGCATGCCGGTCAGCTGGTTTCTCAACCTGCGTTTCCCGAGCAAGCCCCCGGCGGAGGGGCAGATCATTGTCCGGCAGGCGATCTGGGTCGGCGTCTTTGGGGCCACGCTGCTCTGGCTGCAGGAGTCCCGCTTGGCCTCGCTGGGGATCGGACTGGGCCTGGCCGTCGGCCTGGGGGTGATCGAGTATCTGATCCGGATGCGGGAGAACTCCCGATGGAAGCCGGTACCGCCGGCTGAGCCACCCATCCCGAAAACCGAAAAACAACCCCCGCATGCCTGATCTGAGGTCGCTCCCTTCAGTTGAGCAGTTGTTCCAGACTAAGCTGGCTGCGGAACTGGTTGCGGCTTTCGGCCGTCCCTTAACCCTGCAGGCGATCCGGGCAACCCTGGACGATCTCCGCAAGCAGGCCTCAGCTGGAAGGGCCGAGACCCTTCCGGATCGGGTTGGGATTCTGGAACGTGCCCAGGCCAGGCTGCGCAGCTGGACCATGCCGACCCTCATCCCGGTCATCAATGCCAGCGGTGTGATCCTGCACACCAATCTGGGAAGAGCGCCCCTCAGCACAGCGACTCTTCAGTATATGGACGCCATCGGTCGAGGTTACTCGAATCTGGAATTGGACCTGGGTACCGGCAAGCGCGGCAGCCGCCTGGTCCACGCCGAGACGCTCTTGAAGCGGCTGACCGGGGCGGAAGCGGCCCTGGTGGTCAACAACAACGCGGCCGCGGTTCTCCTGGTCCTCAGTGCACTGGCTAAGGGCAAACGGGTGATCATCGCCCGCTCGCAGCTAATCGAGATCGGCGGCGGCTTCCGCCTCCCGGACGTCATGAAACAGTCCGGGGCAAAACTGGTGGAGGTCGGCACCACAAACCGTATCCACCCCTCGGATTATGAGGAGGCCATGCAAGAACCTGCCGTCCTGGTGCTGCACGCTCACCGATCGAATTTCAAGCTGATCGGTTTTACCGAGGAACCCGAGCTGAAGGAGATCGCGCGCCTCGCCCATGATCATGGGGTCCCTTGCCTGGACGATCTCGGGTCTGGCGCGCTGCTCGCGACCGAACGCTACGGCCTGTCCCATGAACCGACCGTGCAGGAATCCCTCAAGGCAGGCGTGGACCTGGTCTGCTTCTCCGGGGATAAACTGCTGGGCGGCCCGCAAGCCGGGATCGTTCTGGGAAAGGCCGAGCTGATCGACCGGATCAAGAAGCACCCGCTGGCACGCGCCCTGCGCGCCGACAAGACCTGCCTGGCCGGCCTGACCGCCACGCTGCTGCACTACCTGCGGGATGAGGCCGATCGTGAAATCCCCGTCTGGCGCATGATCGCGGTCACACCCGAACAGCTCAAAGCACGCGCCAAACACTGGGTCGCCAAGCTGGGACGAGGTGAGGTGGTCGCCAGCCAGTCGACCGTCGGCGGCGGGAGTCTGCCCGGCGAGACCCTGCCGACCTGGGTCCTGGCGCTCGATGTGAAAAGCCCTGACAAGGTCCTGGAAAAATTACGCTCCGAGCAGCCTCCGGTCATCGCCCGCACCGAAAAAGGCCGCCTGCTCTTCGACCCGCGCACGGTGCTGCCGGAGCAGGACGGCGCCCTGCTCGTCAATCTGTCCAACGTCCTGAGGCTGCCAAAGACAAAAAACACCGCCTGAGTTCGATATCCTTGAAGACCGGGAAATGATATGGCGTTACTCACTGATCATTCGCGCATCCTGAAAGACACCAGCCGCACATTCTTCATCCCGATCGCCCGGCTGCCGGATCGATTGCAGGAGACCGTCGGTTCGGCCTATCTATGCATGCGGGCGATCGACGAGATCGAGGATCACCCGGAACTGGACAATGCCACCAAGGCCGCCCTGCTGCGCGGTCTGGGGTCGATTCTGCAAACCCAGATCGCCTCGGGCGAAGGGGTGACGAGTTTGCCGGCGGTGGAGGTCCTCTTCTCTCCCTTCCAGGCGGTCCTGCCCGAAGTGACCCTGCGCATCGGGGACTGGCTGCTCAGTGCCCCCTCCGGGATCGCCCCGCGTATCTGGGATGCGACCATCGCCATGGCTGAGCGCATGGCTTATTGGGCGGAAAATGGGTGGCGGATTCAGACCGAGGCGGACCTCGACGGATACACCTTCAGCGTGGCGGGGGCCGTCGGCCTCTTGATCTGTGACATCTGGGGCTGGTTCGACGGCACCCCGATCGATCGGATGTGCGCGGTCCAGTTCGGACGCGGGCTGCAGGCGGTCAACATCCTGCGCAATCGGGGGGAAGATGCAGCGCGCGGGGTGAACTTTTTCCCCGCCGATTGGACCGAGAAGCACATGTTCGCCTACGCCAGAAAATATCTCAGCCTCGCCCGCTGCGGCCTCAGTTCCATGCCAAAAAGCTCCTTCACCTATTTTGTCGATATTCCTCTCCACCTGGCGGAAGCCACCCTGGGAGCCATCGAAAGCGGTGTGGGCAAACTCACCCGTGAACAGGTACTGCGGATCACGGGGCAAGCCTAAGACAGACTGTGGAGGAACCCGATGAAATCCGACCTTGACGCCCTCATGGAAGCCAAACAACTGGACGCCCTGCTGGTCATCGGCGACGCCCAGCACAACCCGCCCATGGTCTACCTGACCGGCGGGGGGCATGTCACCGGCGCGAGCCTGATCAAGAAACGCGGCGAGGCGGGGGTGCTGTACTGCAACGACATGGAAAGGGAGGAAGCGGCCAAATCAGGGTTGAAGGTGCTCTCCTACAATGAATACAACTTCGAAGCTTTGTTGAAAGAAGCCCGCGGAAACCCGGCCCTGGCGAGCGCCATCCGTTATAAACGCATGTTCACCGATCACCGGCTGCACGGCCGGGTTGGCCTCTACGGCTCGACCGATCTCGGCTCGGCGTTCGCCATCTTCACCCAGCTGCAGGAACTCCTGCCGGAGGTCGAGCTGGTCGGGGAGGTGCGCGACGATTCGGTCTTCCTGCAGGCCATGGAGACCAAGGACGAAGCCGAGGTCGCCCGCATCCGCCAGATGGGAAAGACCACGACCACCGTTGTGGGTCGCGTGGCAGCCTACCTGACCAGCCGGGAGGTCCGCCCGGACGAGGTCCTGCTGAAGGAGGACGGCACCCCGCTGACCATTGCAGACGTCAAGGAGAAGATCAACCTGTGGCTGGCGGAGCTGGGCGCGGAGGCCCCGGAGGGCACCATCTTCGCGATCGGCCGGGATGCCGGCGTTCCCCATTCCGCCGGCACGCCCAGCGATCTCCTGCGCCTGGGCCAGACGATCGTTTTCGATATCTACCCCTGCGAGGCCGGCGGCGGCTATTTCTATGATTTCACCCGTACCTGGTCGCTCGGCTATGCCACCGAGCAGGCGCAAAAGCTCTACGACCAGGTCAAGGCTGCCTATCAGGCCGTCATGGAAAACCTGGACCTGAACGCCTCCTTCAAGGATTACCAGCGCCTGGTCTGCGAGATGTACGAGAAGGACGGCCACCAGACGCCCCTGCACACCCAGGCGCCGCTCGAGGGCTATGTGCATTCCCTGGGGCACGGGGTCGGCCTGAACATCCACGAACGTCCCTCCTCCAGCCTGACCGCCAGCGACGACAACCTCCTCAAGCCGGGTGTGGTGGTGACGGTCGAGCCCGGACTGTACTATCCCGACCAGGGCATGGGCGTGCGCATCGAGGACACCTACTGGGTCTCTCCGCAGGGGAAGTTCGAACTCCTGGCCGAATACCCGTATGATTTCATCCTGCCGATGAAAAATTGGAAAAAGACTGGATAGGATCCCCCGGCTGTATGGGAGAGGACAATTCAATCCTGCGCGGGTACTATTGTTACAGCGCAAGGTTGAGCGAGACCTGGCCGAACAGCCAAAGTCGAAATTAGCCCGCCCTTCTAATCATTCAACCAATGTTACCCTGTAATAGGAAGGACACTTTTTAGTGGGGACTATGTTCCATTTCGTCGCCGGCATCCTAATCTTTATTTTAACTCTGGGAGCGATCATGCTGCGCCCATACCGCATCTCTGAGGCGCTGGCATCGGCGATTGGGGCGGCATTGATGCTCATCGGACGCTTTGTAATCCCTGGCGAAGCCATCCAGCTGATCAAGGCTGAATGGAATATCTACGGTTTCTTTTTGGGCTTGATGACCATTTCGGCCATTGCCGAGCGAGCTGGAATTTTCGAAGTCCTGGCTAATCAAACCGGCCGTCTGGCCAATGGCAGCGCCCGCAGGCTGTTTCTGGGCGTCTTCCTGGTTGGGGCGCTCCTTACCGCTTTCCTTTCCAACGACGCCACTGCCCTGATCCTGACCCCCGCGGTCTACGCCCTGATCACCCGCCTGCGCCTGCCCGTCCTGCCCTACATGTTCGCCTGCACCTTTATTGCCGACACGGCCTCATTCCTGCTTCCGGTCAGCAACCCCATTAATATTTTAATCCTCGACAGCTTCGGTGGAGGCCTGGGGGTTTTCCTGCGCTATCTATTCCTGCCGGCACTGTTCTGCATCGTCCTGAATATTGCCCTCTTTCTATTCCTGTTCCGGACCGACCTGCGCCGGAAGTACAAGATGAGCGACCTGCCGACCACCCAACCGCCCGACCGGGCGTTTTTTCGCTTCACCCTGGCATCTCTTGGCGTGATTGCTGTGGCATATGTGTTGGCCTCCTCATTCGAGGTGCCGCTTTCGCTGGTGGCTCTGGGCGGAGCAGCCGTGCTCCTCTTCGGCGCCTGGCGCTTTGGGCAACTTGAGTGGGGCCGCCTGCGCCATGAGATTTCCTGGTCGTTATTTGTATTTGTCAGCGGTATGTTCCTGGTCGTCCGGGGTGTCGAAAACCTGGGACTGACCAGCCGTTTCGGAGCCGGACTGGTTGAGCTGGCCGGTTCCAGCCCGCTGCGGGCCTCGCTTTTCACCGCCGCCGGCTCAGCCCTGGGCGCCAACCTGATCAACAATGTGCCCATGGCTCTGGTCATGATCTCAGCCTTGCGCGGCATGGCTACGACCGGTCCGGCGCACCTGGGGCTGGTCTATGCCGCCATCTTCGGCTGCGACCTGGGACCCAACCTGACTACCGTCGGGTCATTGGCCACCATGCTCTGGCTGCTGATCCTGCGCCGTAAAGGCCTGGAGGTCTCGTCGCTGGAATATTTCAAGCTGGGCATCCTGGTGGTGCCGGTGATGATCGCAGCTGGTGCTGTCTTGATCTGGCTGCGTTGGTAACAAGGTTATTTTCGCTAAGGAGATGGAAAGATGAAGGTTCTATGCGCTATCGGATCGGAGGGTGGGCAGGAGGTACTCCGCCGGGTGCTGGGAGTGATCGGTAGCCAGCCTGACCTGTACCTGCTGCACGTCATCGATACCGGCCCGCGTCACACCCTGGAAGAATACTTGCACAGGCCGGGTCCGCTGCGTCGACCGCCCCCGCCGCCTCCCGGCCCAGGTTCAATGCATCCTACACCCCCACCCCCTCCCGGGCGAGAGCGCCCCATTGACGAAGCCGAGCTGGTGGCTGGAAATGCAGCCCTGGAAGAAGCCCGCCAGGAAGCGGAACGGGCCGGTTTCCACTTTCAAACCGAACTGCTGCGCGGCAAACCCGAGCAGGCCATCGTCCAGATGGCGCAGACGTGGGGCTGCCAGCTCATCGCCATCCAGGCCAGCCAGGGAACACAGGGGCGGCCCCACATTGGCCCGGAATCCGTAGGCCATACCGCCCGCTTTGTCCTGGATCATGCTCCTTGTGATGTGCTCTTGTTGCGCGAGATATAAAGGCCGCAGAGGTTCGATCGCTTCCCCAAATTAAATATTCACTACTATCCAACACGTAACCCTTATTCCTTGCGGTTCTCGAGTCCGAATTTAGTCAGCTGGATAGATCGACGCATGATGAATCTTCCGGCGCAAGGTTGGGCGAGACCTGGCCGAATAGCTAAACTTGGACCCATAAGCTCGATTTGGAGTTAACCTGTTTACCGTTGCCTAGTGATCGAATGCGGAGCGCAACGGGGAGCCAATGAGAGGGAGGCTGCCATCCTGAGCTTTGAAGTGCCAAAGATTCATCCATTGGACTATAATGACCTCAAGCCCGCAGCTGAGGATGGCTGCCAGCATAACGATAGGATGGCCTATGTCTGAACTGCCCCCTGCCAGAATCCTTGCCATCGAGACTTCCTGTGACGAAACGGCCGCGGCCGTCATCGATAACGGGCGCGCCCTGATCGCCTCCACGGTCGCCTCCCAGATGGATATTCACGCCCGCTACGGCGGGGTCTTTCCGGAAGTGGCCTCCCGCCAGCACATCCTGTCCATCATCCCGGTCGTCGAGGAAACCCTGGCCAAGGCGCATATGACCCTTAAGGATGTGGACGCGGTAGCGGCCACGCGCGGACCGGGCCTCGCCGGCTCCCTGCTGGTCGGGCTGAACGCCGCCAAGGGCTTGGTGCTCGGTACGGGCCTGCCGTTCATCGGCGTCAACCACCTGGAGGGGCACATTTACGCCGCCTGGATCTATAACACCGGCGAGACCCCCCCACCGGAGCCCCATTTTCCGATCATGGCGCTGCTCGTCTCAGGTGGACATACCGAACTCGATCTCATGACCGACCACCTCGTGTACCGGCGACTGGGCGCCACCCGCGACGATGCGGCCGGTGAGGCTTTCGACAAGGTCGCCCGGCTGCTCGGACTCGCCTATCCCGGCGGCCCGTCCATCCAGAAAGCCGCGGAGGCAGGCAATCCGGATGCATTTAAATTCCCGCGCGCCTGGTTGGAAGGGACCTGGGATTTCTCATTCAGCGGGGTGAAAACGGCCGTACTGCGCGAGACCAAGCGCCTGGAAGCCGAAGATCGTCCGGTCCCGGTGGCCGATCTGGCCGCCAGTTTCCAGGCCGCGGTGGTGGACGTGCTCTTTACCAAGACGATGAAGGCCGCCCGCGAGTTCGAGGCCAAAGAGATCCTGGTGGCAGGCGGCGTGTCCGCCAACCTGGCCCTGAGGGAGATCTTCCAGTCCCAGCAGGAGCTGCCCGTCCACATCCCCGAACTTTCCCTGTGCACCGATAACGCCGCCATGGTGGCTGCCGCAGGGTACTTCCGCTACGCCCTGGGACACACGGACGGCCTGGAGATCGATGTTCTCCCGACCTGGCCGCTCTCCTGAAAAGAGACGACCGGCAAGGTCGTCTCTGGTTTTACTGCCTCTTGCAATATCATCTGAATTTCTTCCTTCGAATCACTCGCATATTTCGGGGCTTTAGTATCCTTATTTTTGCTGTACCCTGTAATCAGAACGGTTTGACGCCGTCCGGGATCGGGCAAACGTACGGCGTAGCCCGGATCTTCTTCTGAAACTCGTCCTGCGCACTGCGCAGGCGGACCGGGTCGGTCAGGAACTCCAGGGCAGCCAGGCCCAGCACCTTCGCCGCATACAGCATGCCCTTGTGCCCGATGCTCATCCCGGCCTGGGCGGTCGTCTGCCAGGAATGACTGGGGGTGAGAAGGGCCGCACAGGTGGCCTGGATCTGCCCGGTCGGTGTGACCCAGCTCACATCCCCCACATCCGTTGAACCCGGCGCGATGTAATCCGTAGAGACGTTCGGCATGACGGGCCTGAGCAGCACGGCATCCTCTGGGATGAGGGCCCGGGCTGCGCTGCCGAACATCTTCACCAGCACCCCAGCCACATCGCTCTCAGGGCAGGAGGCGGAGATCTCCCTGGCAAAAGCGAGCTCTTCCGGATCGTATTCGGGCGGGCCTACCTGGACCATCTTCTCGTACAGCACGTCCGTGATCGCCTCGATCAGCAGCAGGTTGGACATACCCTTCTGGAAGAGCACCTCCACTTCCGTGCCGGTCATGAGCGCGGCCCCGCGGGCGATATCCTGGGTGCGCTCGTAAATCTCATAGACCTGCTGCAGGAGCGGGGCGCGCAGCACGTATTGGGATTCCGCCAGGGGCGGGACGACGTTCGGCGCGGATCCGCCTCCATTCGTAATCACATAATGAAGACGCGCCTCCGGGATGATGTGCTCGCGCAGGTAGTTCGCCCCAACGTCCATAAGCTCCACCGCATCCAGGGCACTGCGGCCATTGTAGGGATCATAGGCGGCGTGGGAGGCCTTGCCGTGGAAGCGGAAGTTGACCTTGATGTTGGCGAGCGCGTTTGCCCCAGTGATCCCGTTGAAGACATCCGGGTGCCAGCACAAGCTGAGGTCTACATCCTTAAAAATCCCTGCCTTCACCATGAAGGTCTTGCCGGAGCCGTTCTCCTCCGCCGGGCATCCATAGAAACGAATCGTGCCCGGGAGGCCTCCCGACTGGATCGTCTGCTGGACGGCCATGGCCGCAGCCAGGCCGGCGGTGCCCAGCAGATTGTGTCCGCAGCCATGTCCATTGCCCCACTCTTCCCTGGGTTTTTGATAGGGCACCCTTTCCTGGCTCAAGCCGGGCAGGGCATCGTATTCCCCCAGGATGGCAATGACCGGCTTCCCCTGCCCGAAGCTCGCCACAAAAGCCGTCGGGATCTCCGCCACGCCGCGCTCGACCGCGAATCCGGCCTTCTCCAGGGCCGAGATAAACAGGTTCGACGAGCGCGTCTCGGTGAAGCCGAGCTCGGCGAATTCCCACACCCGCTCGCTCAACTCGATGAACATTTCCTGATGGGATTCAATCCACTCCACGATATTCATCCTGGCCTCCATTAATAAGATCTTCCGCGCTTCCCACGACTGGGATATGGCGAAGAGAGCCTCAGGGCAGCGTCGCGCCCGCCAGATCCGTCACGAGGGTATAGTCAGGGGATCCATCCAGGTGGGTGACCACCGCCTGGTGGGAGACCACCCCACGGCCCGGGACCAGCCACCAGGTGTTGGCCGTGCCTTGTGCACAGACCGCCGACGGCGTGGCGAGCGGGGAGAGCGAATTGACCTCATCGATGCGCAGGGCGGACTGCAATCCCCCCGCCGCTGCGGCCAGGGCGACCGGCTCGTCGCCTTTGACCTCGTAATGGGAGAGGCGGGTGTAGGTTCCCGCTCCCCAGCAGGGGGCGCTGGCCTGGAGGGTTTTCAGATTGGACACCTGCCAGGAAGCCCCTGCCACCAGGCGGTCCACGGACGGCAACTCCGGAGGCAGCGTGTAAGAGGACAGCGCAGAGCCCTGCAGATGGATCCCCTGCGCGTCACAGGTGTATTTCGCCTCACTCGTTTGAAGCTGGCCTTTCGCACCGGGGATCTGGCTGGAGACGGTCGCAGACGCCTGCCCCAGGTCCCCTTGAAGGTCTGTGACCGTGATCACCTCGCTCGCAGACAGGCCACCCTGAGGATCCTTGGTCAGGTAGGTCCACGTTGCCCCCTTCCTCAGGGGCAGGTATGGGGAATCACAAGCGGTCTGTGAGTGATAACGGGCGAGGCTCGCTTCCAGGGTGGGGTCCGGGCTCGCCAGGGCCGTTGCCGCGGCAACCGGAGCTGAGGGTACCGGCAGCCCGGTCGGGCGGATCTCCCCTGACGAACTCTTCGGTCCGCAGGAACTGGCCATCAGGAACAACGGGATGACAAACAGAAGTTTTAAAGCCATGGAAAATGGATGCTGGTCAGACATGATCAAGGTCAGTCCCCGCCGGGCGGCATTTAAGCTCGATTATAAACGGGATTGGGTGCGGTCACACCCCATAAAACACAAACCCCCCGGCGGACTGGCCCAGTCTTGGGGAGGTTTGTTAAGGAGGAGAATGCAACTCCTATTATATACATGGAGTTAAGTAGAAGATAATAGCAATATTATAATAAAATTAGAGATTCAAACCCAAAAAAGTTAAGATTTCTGCCTTCGAAAGAGCCCCCTCCCGCAGGATGCGCGGCTCTGCACCCATACAATCGACCACCGTGGAAGGCATGCCGCCTGGCGTCGGACCCCCATCCAGGATCAGCGTGATACGCCCGCCAAGCTGGGCCAGGACCTGCGCGGCCGTCGTCGGGCTGGACCCGCCGGAGAGATTGGCGGATGTGACCGCCAGCGGGCCGGCAAGGTTCAGCAGGGCGCGCGCCACCGGATGATCCGGCTCGCGCACGCCGACCGTCGCGGTGGCGGAGACGGCTGCTGGAAGCGCGGGCTGTTTGGGCACCACCAGCGTCAAAGGCCCCGGCCAGAATCGGGCAGCCAGTTTGTCGGCCAGCGCGGGGACCTCACGCGCCACTTTGCCGATATCCTGGGGGTCGCCGATCAGGACCGGGATCGCCTTCTCGATCGAGCGGTCTTTGGCGACATACAGGGCTTCCACCGCCCCCGCTACAAAAGCCAGCGCGCCGACTCCATAAACGGTATCGGTCGGGAAGGCCACGAGTCCGCCCGCCCTCAGAACCTCAAGGGCACGCTTCAGGGCCTGACATTCACCGGCAGGGATCACTTCCGTGTTCATACGGTTAGACCAGAACCTCCAGCAGCCGATCGTGGCCGGAGAGGTCCTGGTGCAGGTGGATCTGTCCATCGCCGAAGGCATCGTAGGCCAGGGACAGCACCGCCGGCCCCTGGGAGGCCTCGATCTCGAGCAGCAGCATTCCCCCGGCGTCCAGGCGGTCCGGGACCAGCGCCAAAAGCCTGCGGATCAGGTCCAGCCCATCGGCGCCTCCATCCAGCGCCAGGTTGGGTTCGCGACCGTAGATGCGCAGCCCTTGCAGGGTGCGGGAAGGGATGTAAGGCAGATTGGCGACGATCAAATCGAAACCGCGCTCGTCCTCCGGGATCAGGTCAGAGCAGAGACAGGTGACCCTCCCCTCCACCTGATGCCGGGCTGCATTCCGGCAGGCTACCTGGAGCGCCACAGGAGAGATGTCGGTCGCCAGGACGGTCAGGTCCGGTATGTGACAGGCCAGGGCGACGGCGATGCAGCCCGAGCCGGTGCCGATATCGGCCGCAAGGCGGCGGTCCGGATGCTGGTGCAGCCAGTCCAGGGCAGTCTCCACCAGCAGTTCGGTTTCCGGACGGGGGATAAGCACATCGGGTGTGACCTCCAATTCCAGGCCGAAGAACTCCCAGCTCCCCAGCACATAGGGCAGCGGCTCACCGGCTTCCAAGCGCAGGAGAAGAGCCCCCAGGGCGCGGGAGGGCGCCTCCGCCAGGGAGGCCTCCGGGTGCGCCATCACCCACGCGCGCGGCCGGTCGAGAACGTGTGCCAGGAGCACCTGGGCGTCAAGCCCCGGCGTTTCGCTCGTCTTTTGGAATCGGGCTGTGAGATCGGCGAGGCTTGACCCGACGCTCTCCCCCTTGGCGTACTTACTCATCGGAATGGTCCGACCCGCTGGAAGCCAGGCGTTCCGCCTCGTCGCGGGTGGAGAGTTCCTCGATGAACGGATCGATGGCACCCTCCATCACCGTCGGGAGATTATAGATCGAGAGGTTGATGCGGTGATCGGTGACCCGATTTTGCGGATAGTTGTAGGTGCGGATCTTCTCGGAGCGTTCGCCGGTGCCGACCTGGGATCGACGGTCTGCCTCCAGCTCGGCGCGGCGTTTCTCCTCCGCGATCGCGTACAGCCGCGCCCTCAGGATGGACATGGCGCGCAGCCGGTTCTGGAGCTGCGAGCGTTCATCCTGGCAGGCCACCACGATGCCGGTCGGGAGGTGGGTGATGCGGATGGCCGTGGCATTTTTCTGAACGTTCTGCCCGCCGGCGCCGGATGAACGAAAGACATCGACCTTCAGGTCGGACTCCGGGATCTCAATATCCACATCCTCGACCTCCGCCAGCACTGCCACGGTTGCCGTGGAAGTATGGATGCGGCCGGAGGATTCGGTCACCGGCACGCGCTGGACCCGGTGAACCCCGGATTCATACTTCAGCTTCGAGTAAGCGTGCTTGCCCTTGACCTGGAAAATAACCTCCTTGTACCCCCCCACCCCGATCTCGCTGGAGGAGATGTTCTCCACCTTCCAGCCCTGACGCTCGGCATAGCGGGTGTACATGCGGTAAAGGTCGGCCGCAAAGATGGCCGCCTCGTCGCCCCCTGCACCGGCGCGAATCTCCACGAACACGTTCTTCTCGTCGCGCGGGTCCTTCGGGGCCAGCATCTGTTTCAGGTCCTTTTCCAGGGAGGCGACCTGCGGTTCGAGCTCCGCGATATCGGATTCGGCCAGGCCATGCAGCTCGAGGTCCGCCTCAGAAGCGAGCACGGCGCGGGCTTCCTCCAGACGGGCCAAGCCACGGCGGTAGCGCTCCGCCTTGTCAATGATCGGTTCCAGGTCCAGGCGTTCCTTGTTCAGCTCGGCGGCGCGCTGGTAATCATTGCCCACCTCCAGGAGCAGCCGGTTGACCTCTGTATAGCGATTTTCGATCCCACTGAGTTTGTCGAGCATGATTCCTCGGATTTCGACCCTGAGGCCGGTGCAGGCTCGCGCCAGGCCGGCACAGCAACAACGCGGCCATTCGCCGCGTCTGCGGATTATATCATTCCTGGGTGCCTCACCTACGCGCCCCCAAAGAGAGGTTTCCTCATAGGGGAGGATCTCTTTGTTCTGAGGGCTAGGTCTTCACGATCAGGGACAGGACCCAGGTGAGAATGAGGATGACCGAGATCACGATGATCACGATGCGGGTGGTGCGAGCCTGGCGCGCACGATAGTCGCTGCGCGTATTTTTTTCGCCGGTCTTGCCGGACTTGGTCTTTTTTGCCATAGTTCCTCGGTGGGTCAGGATTCCGAATGAGCCTGGAAGGCCTTTTTCAGGGCATCTTCCAGCTCCTCGATACTGACCGGTTTGGTGACATATGCATCCGCGCCCTTCCCCAGCGCGACGTCGACCTGGACATCGGCGGCCTCGCTGGAGAGCATGACAACCGGCAGGCTCTTCCATTCGCTGCGGTGGCGCAGGAATTCCAAAAAATCGATCCCGCTCACTTCAGGCATACTGACATCTAGGATCAGGGCTCCAGGTCGCTCGCCTCCCATCAGGGCCTGGGCTGCCAGGCGTGCCGACAGGAAATACCGGGATTCGTAGTGCAGCAGCTTGAGCATCAGCTGCACCGCCGTGATCATTTCCAGGTCGTCATCCACAAGCCAGACGGTCTGCATCGTTCACGCCTATTCCAGGTGCGCCTTGATCGCATCGGCCAGCGCCTGGTTGATCCCGGGGACGGTGGTCAATTCGGCCGCCGTCGCCTGCCTAATCTTATCCACAGAACCGAATTGTTTCAAGAGGGCTTTGCGTTTCACCGGTCCGATCCCGGGGATGGAATCCAGGGCCGAAGCCATGCCCTGCTTCGTGCGCCGCGCCCGGTGGGCGGTGATGGCAAAGCGGTGGGCCTCATCGCGCACCCGCTGGACCAGATAGAGGGCCGGGGAGCGGCGCGGCAGGAGCAGGGAGTCGGCCTTTTCCGGGAAGAACAGCTCTTCGTTCTGCTTGGCGAGCCCGACCGTCGGGATCCGGCCGTACAGGTCAAAGTGCTTGAGGACCTCCACTGCCCGGCCGAGCTGTCCCTTGCCGCCGTCCACGATCAACAGATCCGGCAGGAAGGCAAAGGAAGCGTCCGGTTTCGATCCCGGGACGCCCTGCCCCTCCTGGGAAACCTGCCAGCGCTTGAAGCGCCGGGTCAACACCTCTTCCATGCTGGCAAAATCATCCGGCGCCCCCAGGCTGCCCTCGATGTTGAAACGCCGGTAGAGCTTCTTGTCCGGCACGCCCTGGGTGAAGACCACCATGCTGCCAACAGTCGCCGTGCCCTGCATGTTGGAGATGTCATAACACTCGATGCGGTTGGGCGGAGCGGGCAGCTGCAGAGCCGACTGGAGCTCAGCCAAGGCCTGCTCCTGCTTATGGGTGTCTGCCTGCCACTGGGCCCGCAGCGCCTGGAGGGTTTCGGTGGCGTTCTCGGTGGCCATCTTGACCAGCTCGCGCGATTGGCCGCCGCGCGGGACCGAGATCTCGACCTTCTCCCCGCCACGGCGGGAGCGCAGCCACTGGCCGATGATCTGGGCCTCCTCGATCTCCTGCGGCAGCATGACCTGCGCGGGGATGCTGGCCGCCTCGGTATAGAACTGGGTGACGAACTGCGACATGACCTCGGTGTCGGCCGTATCTTCCGTGCCTTCCAGGATGAAGTACTCGCGCCCGATCAGCTTGCCGCCCCGGATGAAGAAGATCTGCACACAGGCCTCGTCATCGGCGCGCGCCAGGGCGATGACATCCGAATCCTTGTAATCTGCCGCGAAGACGACCTTCTGCCGCTCGACGATGGTCTGCAGGGCCTTCAACTGGTCCCGCAGGGTTGCGGCGCGCTCGAACTTCAGCGCCTGGGAGGCCTGGTCCATCTCCTGCTGGATGCGGGACAGGATCGACGCTGAGTGGCCGTTCAGGAAGCCCTGCAAGTCGGAGATCATCTGCCGGTAGCCGGCCTGGTCGACCGCTCCGATGCATGGGGCCTGGCAAAGTTTGATATCGTAATATAAACAGGCACGCGCATCCCTGCCGGTGATCTCCCGGTCGCAGGTCAGATAGGGGAAGACATGGCGCAGCACGTCCAGCGTCTGGTAGACCGCCCAGGCGGAGGTGTACGGCCCGAAGTAGCGCCCCCCGTCTTCCTGCATCTGGCGCGTCACGGTGACCTTCGGGAAGGGATCCGCCCAGTGGATCTTGATGTAGGGATAGCGCTTATCGTCCTTGAGACGGACATTGTACCTGGGCCTGTGCTTTTTAATAAGATTCATCTCGAGGATCAGCGCCTCGAGCTCTGAACCGACCAGGATCCATTCGATATCGATGATCTCGCGCACCAGGCGGCGGGTTTTGTTATCGTGACTCGCATCGGCGTGGAAATACGAGCGCACCCGGTTGCGCAAGTTGATCGCCTTGCCGACATAGATGATCGTCCCCTCGGCATTCTTCATCAAATAGCAGCCGGGCTTGGTCGGCAGCGTGTCCAAGACGCCCTGCACGTGTTCGGAGAGATTCATCGGGGCAATTGTACTGCGAGTTGAATGGATTTGTGGGGCCCCTGTCGTTGCAAAACCTATCCCGGGCTTGGCAAATGATGGAATGTTCACCGGGGATCCGGTGACTATACGAAAGACGACCTTCGGGGGACACCCACAGGGACCCAGGCCCCCCAATATAAAACGCTCCGTATTGCTGAGCGTTTTATATTGACCTGAAGCCTACTCGGCCACCCTGCTCGTTTCAGACGTAATTCTGCCTGTTTTCCTTCCAGGTCTTAATAAATGCATAGGTGTTCTTCCAGGCGTTGGGCGTGTTTTCCCTGACATTATCCACCGGTGAGAGGATGAATCCGCCGCCCTTCCCCAGGGTCTGCAGCGCCTGGATGACCGCCTCTGCGGTCTCCTGTTCGGTACCCTGTTCCACGGTCAAGGCCCCGCTCACACCCCCCCAGATACATTTATTTTTCGCCGTGAATTTTTCCTTCACCGCCTGCAAATCGGTCCCTTTGCCCTCCTTGGGGTCCAGCCCGATCAAAACATCAACGCCGGCATCCAGGATGTCGTCGAGCAGGGGCATGAAGGCGCTGGTGATGATGTAACCGCATTTCTTCCCTGCCTGGTGAACCAGCTCCACTTCTTTCTTAATCGTCGGTGCGATGATCATCCGATAGGCTTTTGGCGTCCAGAAATCGGTGGTCTCGTACCAGCCGCGGCGGATGATCAGATCGGAGGCAGTGACATCCAGGTAAATCTGGATCTGCTTCATATTCCACTCATGGATGATGGCGGCGTATTCCTTGATCAGGTCCGGCTGAGTGAGCGATAGCTCCATGACCTTCTCGTAACCCGAGAGCCAGGCCATGGCATCGCAACCCATGACGCCCGGGTCCACCTGCAGGGTGGGGCTGACATTGCCTTTCCAACCTCCCACCAGGAGCAGGCCGAACTGATCGGCGATGGATTTCGTTGCGCAGGCCTCTTCCCTCAATTTTTCGATGTCGGAGTCCTTAAAGGGTCCGAAGATGTACTTCAGTTTTTCCAGGTCCTGCTCCGGCTTGACCAGGAATTCCTGGGAGCGCGGGACGATCCAATCCTTGAAAATGGGGAAATCGCCTTCCGTTGGCCAGCCGTCCCACTGTTTGACCCGGCTGGTCAATGGCCCCTTGGGGGTATCGATCTTCCGGCAAAAATACTTGACCCCGTCCTTGACTTCGGTCCATTCGCGGTATGTTGCCTCGGGATGCAGGGTCCCGGTCAGGTGCATGGTGTGGTTAAGGTGGCCGGCATGGACATGAGGCTCGAGCCCCAGCTCGACTTCCCGGGTGATATATTCCAGTTCAGATTTGCAATCATCGTACAAGTTATAGAAAAGCATAAAGGAACAGGGGATATGATCAACTTTCTTACCTTCCAGGACAGCTAGCATGCGCTCTTTCGAATTCATCAACGGTTTCTCCTGATCGAATTAATTCGCTGTACTATACAATCCATTCTCTCGCCAGTCAAGCCAAAAAGACAGCCCCCTCCTTTTTCCAATTAGGTCTCCCGGTTCGTTCGAAGGCGACGGATAAGCAGTAAAATAACCCTGTGACCCGCGCCCAGCGACCCGTTCTCCACGTATAGGAATCACGAGATGGATAAGAGAACCGTGATGAAGCTGGCTTTGGAGTGGAAAGACCCTCCTTACGTCCCCTGGAACATCAATTTTACGATACCGGCTACCGAGAAGCTTCAGGGGCATTATCCCGGCCGGGATCTGGAAGAAGTGGTTCAAAACCACATGGTTAATGTAGGCTACGATATTTATTTCTATCATGACATCGGCAACGACTGTGTCCAGGATGTCTTTGGGGTGGTTTGGGATCGAAGTATTGATAAAGATATCGGAGTGGTCAAGGGGCAGGTCCTGGTGCAGCCCACGCTGAAGGGGTATACGTTCCCAGATCCTCTCGCCCCTTACGTTTTCGAAGAGGTTGCCCATAAATTGGAAAAATATGGAGACCAGTTTCGATTCTTCGGGATCGGTTTTTCTCTTTATGAGCGCGCCTGGACCCTGCGCGGCCTGCAAACCCTGCTGATGGATTTTTATGACAACCCACACTTCGTTCACGAGTTGTTCAACTCGATCGCGGATTACAACATTGCCCAAATCCAGGAGATCTTGAAGTATGATATCGATGCGGTCCTTTTTGGCGACGACTGGGGCCAGCAGCACAGGCTGCAAATGGGGCCAAAGCTGTGGCACGAATTCATCTACCCCGTGTTGAAACGGATGTACCGCGTGGTGACCGGGGCAGGCAAGAAAGTATTCATCCATTCCTGCGGGGACGTCGACGAGCTCTTTGATGACCTGGTCGCCATCGGGTTGAACTGCTTTAATCCCTTCCAACCTGAAGTGATGGATGTTGCCACCCTGATGCCTCAATACCGCGGCCGCCTGGCTTTCTACGGTGGGTTGTCCACCCAGAAAACCCTTCCTTATGGGACGGTCGAGGACGTGCGCCAGGAGACCCAAAAGTTGCTGGAGCTGGGAAAGAACGGCGGATATATATTCTCTCCGGCCCATGATGTGCCCAAGGATGTCCCGGTAGAAAATATGCTTGCATTCATCGCTCTGGTACAGAACCAACCGGGATACGCCCGTTCATCCTGAACGGGTTGGTCTCGTCCGGTTTTTATTTTACTGACTGATCCGATCAAGAGGATTCTTCCCACGAAAAGATCAGGCACCCGTGAAAACCGGTACCGGTAGAAAAATTCTTCAAAGGAGAGGAACATGAAACCCAATCTTCAAGAGATCCAAGATGAGGAGATCCAATGATCCAGCCTAAGGTGGGATTTATCGTCTACGGGGTTCACAAGGACGGCCTGGAAGACCCGATGGGAAAGCCGTTCATCGATGGTGCCCTTGTCGAAGAGGCTAAAAAGGCTCTCCGATCAGGCGGCATGGAGCTTGTCGTGGAGGAACTGGTCATCGCCTCCAAGCAGGAAGCGCGAGCGTGCTTTTCCAAATTCAAAAAGATGGACGACCTGGACGCGCTGGTCCTGTTCTCCGGTACCTGGGTCTGGGCAGCCCACCTCGTCCCGGCGCTGCGCGATTTTGCCTTCACCGGGAAGGGCATTTTGCTGTGGACCCATCCCGGCTCCCAGGGCTGGCGACCGGTCGGCGGGCTGGTCATGCATGGAGCCCTCAAGGAGGTCGGCATCCCGCACCGTTTTGTCTACGGAGTTCACGACGATCCGACCACGGTTGGCCGGATTATGGCCTATTGTCGGGCGAGCCACGAGAAAAATATATTGAACCTGAGCACAGCCGGCGTGTTCGGCGGACGCGGCATGGGCCAGACTTGCGGCGTGGCCGACCCCTCTCAGTGGATGAAAATCTTCGGGGTGGACATCGACTCGCGTGATACGACCTTGCTGCTCGAAACGGCCAAGGGGGTCACCCATGACGAGCTGGTCAAGGCCAGGGTTGCGATCCAGCCCCTTTTCTCGGTGCCTCTCCCGGAGGGCGAGTTGGCGGATCGCTCCATCCGGTTGTATCTGGCGATAAAAAAGGTTATCGCCCAGGAGGGCTGGGATTTCTACACCATCCAATCCTTCCCCGGACTGGGCGATGACTACAGCGCCACCTGCTTCGCTCAGAGTTTGATGCTGGACGAGCGCGTCGGGACCTCCACCCTGAGCGATTTCAACACCCTGATGACAGTCAAGCTCCTGACCGACCTGAGCGCCGAGCCGGTCTATTATGGCGACCTGCAGCATATCGACAAGACCAACAATGAGATCAAGATCATCGGTGATGGCGCCTGCCCGCCCTCGCTGGCAGGGAAGGTCGGACCGGCCAAATTTGCCGAGCATGGCATCCCGACCGAAGGCGAGGCCGGCGGCCTTTCTGTCGACCTGGTTTGCAAACCGGGCGAAGGTGTGCTTGCCCGCCTGGGCCGCAATAACGGCGAGTTCGAGATGGTCATCGCCAGGTGTTCGATCTTCGAGCCGTCCCCGAAACAGTTGGAGCAGCGCCGCCTGGAGTGCGGCATCCCGCGCTGGCCGCATGCCTTCGTCACGGCACACTGCGAGATCGAGAGGCTGTTGGAAACATGGAACAACGAGTACGCTGTCCTGGGTTATGGGGCACATCTGTATGACGATTTGTTGGCCTTCTGCGAATTGACCGGCATCCGGGCTCTGGCGCTTTAAAGCAGGTCTTTGCATGTGGAAAAATTCATTGGAGAGGGAAGTCCCAATGGACCTTAAATATCACGGCCGCAACCGGCAGGACCTGGCCCGTTATATCGGTGCCATGGACCAGGTGGCAGGCATCAAGCTGCTCGAAGCCGCGGACGGGCTCGAGCGGGGAGGTCGCCTGCTGCAGGTCTGGACCGGCAGCGGCCTGACCTTCAACGTCCTGGCAGAGCGAGCCTTGGACATCTCCGCCTGCCAGTACAAAGGAGTGTCGCTCGCCTGGCGGTCGGCCATCGGCGACGCCCATCCAGCTTATTACGAAGCTGCCGACACGGGTTGGCTGCGCAGCTTTCAGGGCGGCATGCTCGTCACCTGCGGCCTGGACACCTTCGGACCTCCCGACCGTGAGGGGGACGAAGAGTTGGGCCAGCACGGCCGCCTCAGCAACCTCCCCGCCCGGGAAGTGAGCTATCATTCCGCCTGGGTCGGAGATGAGTACCGGCTGGAAATCGTCGGGGAGGTCCGGCAGGCCAAGGTGTTCGGCGAAAACCTGGTCGTGCGGCGACGCATTTCAACTTCACTCGGCTCCAACAAGATTCACCTCGAGGACACGGTGACCAACGAGAGCTTCAGCCCCCATCCCCACATGATCCTTTACCACGTCAACACGGGCTTCCCCCTGCTCAGCGAAGAAGCACACTTGAAATTCGATGTGGCCGCCACCCTGCCAGCAGACGAAGCCTCGAAAAAAGGTCTGGGGGAGTGGAGGATTTTCCAGCCTCCGACACCAGAATTCCGGGAGCAGAATTTCGTCCACACCCCACTTGCGGATGCCAGCGGCTGGGCAAAAGCCGAATTGGAGAACCCCGGTTTGAAGCTCGGATTACGCCTGGCGTTCGATACGGCCACCCTGCCCTATCTGAACGAGTGGAAGATGATGGGCGAGGGGCTGTATGTCCTGGCGATCGAACCGATGAACTGCAACCCGCTCGGCGGACGTTCGGTCATGCGCCAAAAAAAAGCGCTGCCCTATCTGGAGGCCGGAGAAAGCCGCGTTTACACTCTGGAGCTCGAAGTGGTCGAGTATCCCTAGAACCAGCGGTGTCTTCCAGGACTGCCCGGCCGGCGTGCAGGCGATGGTCAGGCTGGACCGGACCTTCGGGCCTGACCTCGCCCAACATAGGCGCTATACTGTCGGCTCCGAACGGTACCATCAGCTTTATATGCTGATGAAGGGACCCTTGCAGGAGTTTCCCCGGGCAGACCAGCTGGGCGTGGCGTGATCGTTTTTCTCTCTGAGATCCGTCCGGCCGGGCAGATGCACTCGCCAGACTGTGCTCTGGCCGTCAAACGCCGGGAAATGCGGGGGAGACCGGTTGACATCGTCATGATAAGGAGTCGAGCATGAATTCCCTGATAGACGGTCCGCGTTCGATGCATTTTTCCCCGCTGCCCTTCCGGGGCAATACCAGCCTGGACAGCCTGAATACCCGCCTGCTCACCCCCGAGCTGGCTGCGGTCCTCCAGGAGGCCCCGCGCGGCTCTTGCGTCGGTTGGGGCATCCCGTTCGAGATCGACCGGGTGGCACTGCTCGCCCGGGACCCGCTCGAGATCACCTGGGAGCCGGTCAAGGCCAGGTGGTTCATTTTTATGCACACCTCGGATTACGTCCCCACCCAGCTCAGCAGCTCGCCGCTGCTACAGCCGGTGAAGGGGCCAGGCCGGGACCGGGAGCTCGCCGCCCGCTACACGCTGTGCTACGCCGACGGGACACAGGCCACCGCCGACATCTGCCGCAACTACCAAGTCGGACCATTCCAGCGTCACTGGGGCATCTCCTGCTATGAGGCCGTGGCCCACCGCAAACCCTTCCCGGTGCGCGCCCACCACGAGCAAACGGCCAGGCTGTGGGGGGAGAGCCAGACGCGGGTGAACCCCGGCGATTATGGCCCGCTGACGGAATGGTTGTGGGCCTGGGAGAACCCACATCCGGAGAAGGTGGTTGGCGGCCTTTTCCTCGAACCGGTCAACGGGGTGATGATCCTCTCGGCGGTTTCGTGCGGAGACACGGCTACCTATCCGCTGCGCTGGCAATCCCGCCGGAAGGCGCTGCTTCAATTACCCCCTGGGGAAAAATTCGATCCGCACCTGGATAACCGCGGCCTTTACTCACAGATCCAGCTCGACCTCGGTCAGGTCATCTCGGCCCAGCTGCGCCCGATCTACCCGCAGGCGGACTGGGAGCAGTCCTACGACAACCAGCTGCCGTTGCTCTCGGACCGTGAAGTGCTGGTGGAATATACCGCCCACCCCGAAGCCTGTTTCCATCTGCCTGGAGGCGTCACCCTGCCTGTTGCGGAGGTGGAAGCTGCCCGGGCGGAGCTGCTCCGGCCGGTGAGCAAAGCGACCCAGCGCTTGACCCTCAAAGCGGTCGACAAGGCCTCCGGCCGGCCGGTGGCGGTGAAGCTGCACATCCATGGCGAGGTCGGGGAGTATCTCGCCCCGCTCGACCGGCACCGCATCCTCAACACGGCCTGGTTCGAGGACTACAGCGCCGATTTTTCCCATCAGAACTTGCACCCTTGCACTTACATAGCCGGCGAGACGCGCCTGGACCTGCCACGCGGCAAGGTTTATGTGGAGGTCTCCAAAGGGTTCGAGATTCGGCCGGTGAGGAAGATTTTCGAAATCACCCCGCAGACGGATGAGATCGTAGTTGAAATCGAAAAGGTGCTCCCCTGGCGCGAGCGCGGCTGGGTCACGGCCGATACCCACGTCCACTTCCTCTCCCCGGTGACTGCCCTGCTGGAGGGCGCTGGCGAAGGGATCAATGTGGTCAACCTGCTTGCCAGCCAGTGGGGCGAATTGATGACCAACGTGGGCGATTTCGATGGTAGGACCACCTGGGGTTCCAGGGAGGCGGGCGGGGACGGGGAATACCTGGTGCGGGTAGGGACCGAGAACCGCCAGCACGCCATGGGACACATCTCCCTGCTCGGTTACCAGGGGGCGATCATTGCCCCGATGACCACCGGCGGTCCGGACGAATCCGCCCTGGGTGACCCGGTGGAGATCCTGCTGACCGAGTGGGCCCGGCAGTGCAAGGAGCAGCACGGCCTCGTGGTGCTGCCGCATTTCCCCTACCCACACATGGAGCACGCCGCCTCCATTATCGAGGGCGTGATCGACGCCGTGGAGATGACCTGCTGGGAGGAGCATTACCTGGGCATCGACCCCTACTCACTGGTCGACTGGTACCGCTACCTGAACTGCGG
>JBEKFY010000042.1:0-36674 GCA_050013095.1 Anaerolineales bacterium
GGCCAACAGTATTTTCAGGCGGTCGGCAATCGGACCGCCCAAAACCTTTTTGCGGTAGCGCGGTATCCACACCAGATGGTAGTTGATGCTGTAGACACAGTGAAGCGAGCGATGCAGTTGATTATCCATGCACTCATTCTATTCCAACGGGGAGCGCTTATCGGCGGCGGCGCTTCCTCCACCCGCTTCAAGCGGATGGTTTCCGCGCCGCAAAATCTATGAATCCGCCTTTTAAGGGAGGCGGTTTTTGGAATTTCCTGGCCCGGCTTCACAATCCTTCCCTAGGATGTTCATCATCTCTTCACAGGAACCGGATATCCTGATGGAAAAGAGTGGAAGGGAAGGTGTTCTGCCATGATGAATCCCAAGATGTATGATCTGTACTACCGTTTTTCCAAACCCAGGTGGGATGATGGGTCCATCCCCCAGCAGGTAATGGATCTGGCCTCCCGGGTTCGCAAAGGCCGGGTTCTGGACTTGGGCTGTGGATCCGGCACCCATGCGATCTATTTGGCGGGGCAGGGATTCAGCGTGGTAGGCATCGATGGATCGTCAACCGCCATCCGGCAGGCACAGCGCAAGGCCGCCCAGGCGGGCGTGAACCCGGCCTTCCTCATCCAGGATGTCACCCGGCTGGAGTTTTTACAGGATCCATTCGACGCAGGACTGGATGTTGGATGCTTTCACGGATTGAGCAAGACTGGAAAAAAGGCCTACTGCCATGGACTCGCGCGCTACACCCATCCCGGAAGCCTGGTGCTCATCTGGGGTTTCGACCGGCGTTATTCCAACTTTGGGCTGACCCCTGAGCAGGTGGAGCACACCTTTGCGCCGATGTTCACGCTGACCCGGGTAGAGCCAAGTCATCTACACCAGAGGCCCTCCCATTGGTACTGGCTGATGCGCCTGTGATCTTTGGGACCTTTCTGGGGATCCATCCTGCCAGTTTGGGAATGCACCGATTGCCGAAAGAAAATCTGGGACTGTCTAAAACATAGACAGCCCCAGATGGTTTTAAGGCCAGGATCAGCGCCGGTTAAGAAATCCCGCATGGCGCAAGCGGGTCCTTGGATGGAAGGGTTCCGGAATTCCTTAAAACTTGAAACTCCCGGAGGAAATAGCGGCTTTTACCTCGCCGATGGCCTTGGTGATCTGGATGTCGCGTGGGCAGGCCAGGGTGCAATTGAAGACGGTGTGACAGCGATAGACGCCGAAAACCTCGTTGAGGATCTTCAAGCGCTCGGAGGCGCCCCGGTCGCGGCTGTCGAAGATGAAGCGGTGGGCCGCCACGATGGCCGCCGGGCCGACATACTGGTCACTGCCCCAGAAGGACGGGCAGGCGGTGGTGCAGCAGGCACACAGGATGCACTTGGTGGTGTCGTCGAAGCGTTCACGTTCCTCGGCACTCTGAAGGCGTTCCTTCTCCGGCTCGGGCTCGTCGTTGATCAGATAGGGCAGTACCGAGCGGTAATGCTCGAAGAACGGCCCCATGTCCACGATCAGGTCCTTGATCACCGTCAGGCCCAGGATCGGCTCAACGGTGATCTTCGCCCCGATGTCCCGCACCAGGGTCTTGCAGGCCAGGCGGTTCATGCCGTTGATGCGCATCGCATCCGACCCGCAGATGCCGTGGGCGCACGAGCGACGGAAGGAGAGCGTCCCGTCCTGGTGGCCCTTGACCATCTCGAGCAGGTCCAGCACGCGGTCGGTCTCCAGCGCTTCCAGCGTATAGGTCCGGTAGCTGGGCTTTTGATCCTGCTCGGGATTGTAGCGGAAGATTTTGATGGTGACCTGCATGGCCGACCTCCTAGTAAGTCCGTTCCTTCGGCGGGTATTTGGTGATGACGACCGGCTTGTATTTCAGGTCGATCGTCCCGTCCGGGCGCACCCAGGCCAGGGTGTGCTTGAGCCATTCCTGGTCGTCGCGCTTAGGGAAGTCTTCGCGCGAGTGCCCGCCCCGGCTCTCGCGGCGGGCCAAGGCCGAGACGGTGGTGACCTCCGCCAGATAGAGCAGGTTAGAGAGCTCCCAGGCGTTCATCAGCTCCATGTTGAAGATCTTGCCGTTGTCCTTCACGTGCACGTGCCCGAGCCGCTCCTGGAGCTCGCGGACCTTGTCCAGGGCGCGCTGCATGCCCTCGGCATTCCGGAAGATGCCCATGTCCTCGAACATCTCATGCTTCATCTCGCGGGAAATGTCGAAGACGTTCTCCTTGCCATCCGCGTTCCGGATGCGGTCGAACTGGGTGCGCGCGAATTCCGTCGGGTCCCCAGGCAGGGCCTGGAAGTCGGCACCCTTGGCGAACTCGGCGGCGCGCAGTCCGGCGTGCTTGCCGAAGACGACCAGGTCGAGCAGGGAGTTAGTGCCCAGGCGGTTGGCCCCGTGGATCGAGACGCAGGCCACCTCCCCGGCCGCATACAGGCCGGGCAGGACGGTGTTGTGATCGTCGATCACCACCTCGCCGTATTTGTTGGTGGGGATGCCGCCCATGGTGTAGTGGGCGGTCGGCTGGACCGGCATCATCTGGGTGACCGGATCCACCCCCAGGTAGACCCGGCAGAAGTCCACGATGTCGGGCAGTCTGGCGATGACCTCTTCCCCGCGCACCGTGTAGGGGGAGCCGTCCGGATTGCGGCGGCCGTCGATAGCGGCGTAGTGGTTGACGCTCTCGGGGCGCACGTCCAGGTAGACGTAGTTGCCGCCGCCCACGCCGCGGCCTTCCCGGATCTCGGTGTAGATGGCCCGGCTGATGACATCCCGCGAGGCCAGGTCCTTGACTTTGGGGGCGTACTTCTCCATGAAGCGCTCGCCCTTCCCATTGATCAGCACCCCACCCTCGCCGCGCACGGCCTCGGTGATCAGGATGCCGAGCTTGTAGATGCCGGTCGGGTGGAACTGGAAGAACTCCATGTCCTCGGCGGGCACCCCGCGCCGCAGGGCGATGGCGATCCCGTCCCCGGTGAAGGCGTAGGCGTTGGAGGTGATCTCCCAGATGCGCCCGTGGCCGCCGGTCGCCAGGATGACAGCCTTGGCGCGGAAGACGTGCAGCTCGCCGGTGGCTAGTTCGATCGCCACCACCCCGGCCGCCGCTCCGTTCTCGAGCAGCAGGTCGATCACCTGGTACTCGTCGAAGAAGGTGACCTGGTTCTTGATGCACTGCTGGTAGAGCGTCTGCAGGATCATATGCCCGGTGCGGTCGGCGGCATGGCAGGCCCGCCGCACCGGTTTGCCGGTTACGTTGTTGGTATGCCCGCCGAAAGGCCGCTGGGCGATCTTGCCGTCCTTGGTGCGGTCGAAGGGCAGACCCATGTGCTCCAGTTCGTAAATGGCCGGGATGGCCTCGAAGCACATGAACTCAATGGCATCCTGGTCGCCCAGGTAGTCGGAACCCTTGACCGAGTCGAAGGTGTGCCATTCGGGGTGGTCCTCCTCCTCGTTGCCCAGCGCCGCGCCGATGCCGCCCTGGGCAGTGCCCGTATGCGAGCGGGTCGGGTAAAGCTTGCTGATCACGGCGGTCTTGGCGGTCCGGGAGGCGTACAGCCCGGCCATCAACCCTGCCCCGCCCGCCCCGACCACCAGCACTTCATATTCGTGAGTTTTCATGGTTCCGCTCCTAGAAGGTCAAGATGACGTAGATGCCGATGGCGCAGATCGCGATCCAGACCACGAGCACCAGCAGGCGCAGGGCCCGGCGCAGCCGGGGACCTGACAGATAGTCTTCCAGGATGCTCAGCACGCCGTGCAGGCCGTGGGCGCTCGCCAGCATCACCACCAGGCTGCCCATGATCTGCCAGAACAGGGTCCTCCAGGCCAGGAGGTCCGTAACGTTGGTGGAGCGCACGTGGGTTGATTCGGGCATGAACGCCCAACGCATCAGGTCGGGCAGCTGCATGCTCGTGCGAGCCCCCATCCACAGGGCACCGATGGCACCGACGATCGCCAGCGCGTACATCGCCAGGGCGGAGAGCCGGGTGAAAAGCCACATGAAGTAATCAAAGTGAAGGCCGATTTTCGGTGCAGGTCTCGTGGACATCCTTCCCTCCTCAAGCACCCAATCCGTTTAGGACGAGCAAGTACGCGGCCAAACCGAAAAGCGGCAGGAAGATGCACCATTCCAGCCAGATGGCCTCACGCTGGTGTTCGATCAGCTTCGGCCAGAAGTCTAGGATGACGATGCGCAGGCCATTGATGGAATGAAAAAGTACACAGAAGAAGATGTAAACCTGGAAGATCCAATTCTCGTAGATCTGGTTTATGTAGATTCCGGCGGTTGAGCTGAAGGCTTGTTTCATTAAAAAGGATGCGAGGATATGCAAGCCGATGAATGTGACCATGCTCAACCCGCTGATGCGGTGCAGGATAAAGGTCAGCATGGGACCTTTTCCCTGATAGCGCAGGCCTTCCAGCAGGCCGACGTTCCTTTTCAGGCCCATCTACGCCTCCTTAGGAGAGAGTCTTGGGAAGATAGTGTATTATCCCATCCGCAATTCTTCCGATAAAAGTGACAATACTCATGGATTATTAGTTCCAGACATCCTCTAAGCCTTGACGGAATTATCCTTATAATCTTATTATACAGGTCCATCACTCCCTTTTTATAACAGTCTGGATCAGGAGATACGCATGGCGCCTTCCCACAACATGAGCCGACGGGACTTCGTCACCCTGGTCACAGCAGCCCTGGGCACGATCATGGCCGCGGTCATCGGTCTGCCGGCCATTGATTATCTGATCGACCCGGCGCTCAAGGCGCAGAAGTCCGCGACCTGGATCCCCCTGGGAAAACTGGCCAGCTTCCTGCTTGGCAAACCGACCCTGTCTACGTTCACGTCAACCAAGGTCAACGGCTGGGAACAGACCGTCGACAGCTACGGTGTCTACGTCGTGCGGCAATCCGACACCCAGGTTCTGGTTCTTTCGAATATATGCACCCATCTGGGCTGCCACGTGAACTGGAAGGAAGACCGTCAGGAATATGTCTGTCCGTGCCATGATGCGCATTTCGGCCTGACTGGAGATGTTCACAGCGGTCCGCCGCCCCGCCCTCTCAATCGCTATGAAACCAAGGTCGAGAACGGCATCCTGTCCATTCATCTCGTGGAAGGTTGAATATGTGGAAAAAACTGTTCGCCTGGCTGGATGAGCGTTTGGGGCTGACCGACCTGTACAAGAATATTCTCGATCGCCCCGAGCCGAAAGGCAACTGGTGGAACACCCTGGGCAGCGCCAGCCTTTTCTTATTCGTGATCCAGGCGGCAACCGGCATCTTCCTGACCGTGTACTACACCCCTTCGCCCGATCATGCCTACGACAGCATTCAGTACATCATGACCGGGGTGGCCTTTGGCTGGCTGATTCGCGGCATCCACCACTGGGGGGCGACCTTGATGGTGGTGGTGGTCTTCCTTCACATGATACGGGTTTTTGTGACCGCTTCTTACAAGTATCCGCGCGAGCTGACCTGGGTCATCGGGGTGTGCTTGCTGCTTCTGACCCTCGGCATGGGCTTCACCGGCTATCTCCTGCCCTGGAACCAGCAGGCCTACTGGGCGACCACGGTGGGCACCTCGATCGCTGGAACAGTCCCGTTTTTGGGTCCTTTCATTCAAAGCGCGCTGCGCGGTGGGGCGGACCTGAGCGCGCTGACCCTTTCGCGTTTCTTCGCGGCCCACATCTGGATCTTCCCGGCCTTGCTGGTGGGGTTGATCGGGGTTCACCTCTACCTGATCATCAAGCATGGTGAATCACCGTTCCCGGACAAGGGCGATTGAAGGAGCGCAGCCATGAATAATGAGCAAAAGAAGCGCGTCACCGAAAAATATAAAATCGTCCTGCAGAAAGGCGAGCGTTTCTGGCCGGACAGCATCTTCAAGGATTTGCTGGTTTCGTTCGCCATTTTTTTGACGCTGATTCTGCTGGCGACCTTTGTGGGTGTGCCCGGGCAGCCCAAAGTGGATCCCAACGACACCAATTACATCCCGCGCCCGGAATGGTATTTCCTCTTCCTGTTCAAATTCCTGGCCCTGTGGGGCCAGATCCCGGTGCTGGGGAAGATCGAGTGGATCGCCACGACCGTCGTCCCGGGCGTAGCAGTCCTGGCACTCCTCGTGCTGCCCTTTATGGACCGCAACCCCCTTCGCCACTATGCGCGGCGCACTCTGGCCCTGGCGGTCATGGGGGTAGTGGTCGCAGATATCGTCGCCCTGACGCTGATTGCCAACATCCCCACCTCGGCGGGCACGCCGATGACGGTGGTTCAGATTTTCGCCGGGCTGGGCGTTCCCTTGGTCGCCCTGCTGGCCTTGTTTGGGTTTGCGTATGCGTCCAGGCCAAAGCCGGAGACTTCCGTCCGGGTGCTGCCGTGGATTGGGGGAGGGGCGGCCGTGGGCATCCTGGCGTTGGCAGGAATCGTGCTCGCAACCACACCGTCGGTGGCCCAGGAGACCACGGTTGCTACAGACCTGGTTTCACAGATCGCCCAGGGTCAGGACCTGTATTCGCTGAACTGTGTCCAGTGCCATGGGCCGGATGGCGAGGGGGGTGTCATCCAGGGCGTGGTGGGCCTGGAAGGATATAACATGAAGGCCATCCACAGCCAGGACGAGATGTACACGCGCACCGACGATACCCTCAGCCAGATCATCGCCTATGGCCAGCCGAGCTTGGGCATGCAGCCCTTCGGTACAGCCTACGGCGGCAGCCTCTCTCCCAGCGATATCGACGCCGTCGTGGCGTTCATGCGCTATACCTGGGACGACCGGGCGGTGAAGCCGGCCGGGGCAGCCGAGATCGGAGCCATCCCGGCGCTCAAGACTGGCGAGGTGCCTTCCTATGATGTCCATATTGCGCCGCTGGTCAAGCGCTACTGCGTTTCCTGCCACCAGCAGGGCCTGCAGAACGATAATTTCCTGATGACCTCCTATGACGATATCCTGCACAGCGGCGATAGCGCCCCGGTGGTGGTAGCTGGCGACAAGAACAGCGTTTTGCTCCAGCTCATCAGCGGTCACTCCCTGACCGATCCGAAGACGGGGCTGGCCATCCGTTCGATGCCGCCCACCAAGCTGCTCGATCAGCAGTACATCGATATGTTCACACGCTGGGTGATGGCCGGGATGCCGCAGACAGCCGCCGAGGCTGCCACCGCCACCCCCGCGAACCCTTAATTACTTCCGATCACGAAGCCGGAAATCACCAGGGCCCGTCATATTTTGGCGGACCCTGGGTTCATTGTCGAAAGGGGGCGTATGGGTACGCACCGTCTTCAATCCATGCACTTAATCAATGCATCCCCGAACTCTGAACACTTGAGCTCGGTGGCCCCTGGTATGTGACGGGCCAGATCAAAGGTGAGCGTCTTGGAGGCCAGCGTGCATTCCATGGCGTTAAGGATCAGCTCGGCGGCTTCCGTCCAGCCCAGGTAGCGCAGCATCATTTCGCCGGACAGGATGACCGAACCGGGATTGACCTTGTCCAGGTCCGCATATTTGGGAGCCGTGCCGTGCGTGGCCTCGAAGATAGCGTGGCCGTTCTCATAATTGATGTTGGCGCCCGGGGCGATGCCGATCCCGCCCACCTGCGCGGCCAGGGCGTCCGAGAGGTAGTCACCGTTCAGGTTGGGCGTCGCCAGCACGTCGAAATCATCTGCCCGTGTGAGGGTCTGTTGGAAGACAATGTCGGCGATGGTGTCCTTGATCAACAGCTTGGACATCCAGCGGCCGTCGCCGTGGGTCGGCCACAGTGCCAGTGCCGCCTCGACCTCAGCCAGGATGGCCTGCTTCTGGTCGTCGGCCATCATGTCAAAGCCAGGCTCCACCTGGCGGGCGTTCGCCTCGACGGTCAATTGCGGGTCTTTCTCCTTGTTGCCCAGGATCCAGCTCTCGCGTTCGGTGACGATCTCGCCGCGAAACTCCTTCTTCGCCAGCGCGTAGCCCCAGTCCCGGAAGGCACCCTCGGTGAACTTCATGATGTTACCCTTATGCACCAGGGTCACCGATTTGCGGGCGTTCTCGAGGGCCCAGCGGATCGCGGCCCGCACGAGGCGCTCGGTGCCCTCCACGGAAATCGGTTTAATGCTGATCCCGCTGGTATCCGGAAAACGGATCTTGGCGTATTCCTTCGGAAAGGTCTGTTTCAATTGCTGCAGGAACTGTTTGCCCTCCGCGGTCCCATTCTGGAATTCGATGCCGGCATAGATATCTTCCGTGTTCTCGCGGAAGATGACCATGTTCATTGCCTCGGGGTGCTTGACCGGTGAGGGGACCCCTTTGAAATAGCGCACCGGGCGCTGGCACACGTATAGGTCCAATGCCTTGCGCAATGCCACGTTCAGCGAACGGATGCCTCCGCCGATCGGGGTGGTCAGCGGGCCTTTGATCCCTACCAGGAATTCGCTGAAGGCTTGGACGGTCTCGTCGGGCAGCCAGGTCTGGAACCGCCGAAATGACTTTTCCCCGGCGTACACTTCCATCCAGCGGATTCTGCGCTTGCTGCCATAGGCCTTCTGAACCGCGGCGTCCAGGACGCGCACCGAAGCGCGCCAAATGTCGCGCCCGGTACCGTCGCCCTCGACGTAAGGCAGGATGGGGTGGTCCGGAACCTGCAACTTACCGCCCTGAATGGTGATCTTCGCCCCGTCCGCCGGGACCTTGACCTGGGAATATGCCATGTCCGCTCTCCTCAAGATAATGTCGGCTGTATTATAACAAATCATGCCAAATTCGGTTGTTTTTAATCACCCGGTGGCCAGAGACCTCCGGGTGCGCAGAGGACCTCCTATGAACTGCCTGGATGCTGATAAAATGGGTGAAGAATCCTGTGGTCATCTAAAGTGGATTTCCCCACCGTGTTGATCGTTGGATCTAATCTTTTGAAGTTTACCGGCCCCTTCGTGGATCCCTGTTCCGCGATGCAGATCGCGCTATTTCTGTTTCTTCTTTGGAGAGCCTTGTGACATGGGCTGTCTCCTCGGCGGAGGAGATCGCGAATCAAATCGGAGGTGCGGTTCGATGCAGATGAAGCGTGCAGGAATAATCCGATCCATCCTTTTCGTGGCGATGGCCGCGGTGGCATTGTTTCAATTGGTATGGGTATGGCAGACGAGCGCCAGACTGGGGGTGAATAAGGTCTGGGTCGACCGCCACCTGGACGCCATCGGACGGAGTGCGGACGTTGCTTACGGGGGGGAGTTCAATGGTTACATCACCTTTCTGAGACAGCAAATTCCCCAGGAAGCTACGGTGGTGGATACCCGGACCTTCGGTCTGCCGCAATATGATTCCAACACTTTCATTCAATATTTTCTTTTTCCCCGCACCATGGTTCCCGTGACCAATGCAACTTGCCAAGGCGAGTCGGATTTGAACCGGTGCATCATCAATCTATCCGGTCCACATACGTATTTCATGGTTGGGGCGAATTTCAGGATCTCGCCAGTGGTTTCCGGGAGATTCCATATCCGGATGTTCAATCAAAGCCTGGGCGTATTGGCGCCTCTTACCGCACAGGGCCAACCATGAGCAACACTCTGCTGCTCGTCATCAGTGACCTGCTCATTTTGGCAAGCTTGTTTCTCCTGGGCGCCCTGGTCGTGTATGCCATCTTGGGAAAAACCGACCGCTTTGTGCTGCTCAGCCTGAGCCTCGGCGTTGGAGGCGGAGTGCTCACCTGGTTTATGTTTCTTGTCTCTTGGGCAGGCTTGCGCCTCAGCATGGGGACCGTCCTTTGGCTTTATGCGGTACTTACCGCGGCGGCTGCCCTTCTGGCCTGGCGCACGGTCAGATCGAGCACGATCCAGGAGGAATCCCCGGATCCGGCGCACGACAAATGGGATATTTGGTTGACCCGGAGCGTTTGGATTCTGATCGTCATCCTGATCGCCACGGCCGCTTTTCTTGCGGTGGGGCTGTCTTACTTCGGTTGGGATGATATTGCGAACTGGGCCGTAAAAGGTTATGGGATTGCCCTCCAGGGCTCGATCTTTGCCGGCGGAGAATGGGGGGATGTTGGCCTGTCTTACCCCATGAATATTCCTTTGCTGATCGCCTTGTTTCGCTTTCTGGATGGGAACCTGCTCCCCGGTTCCAAGCTGCTCTACCCGGCCTTTTACGCCTCGCTCCTGATCGGATGCTACCGGTTCCTGGTCCTGCATGGGCTCAAGCGATGGATCGCCTCGCTGGGCCTGCTGCTTTTGGGGACCACGCCCATCATTTTTACCCATGCTTATATGGGTTATACCAATCTTGCCTTTGCCTTTTATCTGATCATGGGCATGTTATGGTGCATGGACAGCATGAAAGACAAAGGCCCTAGAAAGGCGATCTTGGGTGGTCTCCTGCTGGCAATGGCTCTCTGGACCCGTCCGGAAGGCATCGCCATGTGCATTGCGGTCGTCGTCGCACTCGTGCTGGGACGTACACTCAGTCCTCGGCGACATTGGGATTGGTGGGCGCTGCTCATCCCCCTTGCAATCGTGGGAGGGTCCTGGTTCCTTTTTTTAAGGGTGCACACGATCTCCTATGCTCCAGGCTATGACCTTTTCGGGCTTGCATGGCGGGGAATCCTGAAGGGCCAAATCCACTGGTCGGCTTTCAATACCATCTTCCGGTTCATGGTCGGACAGGTTGTGCGCTTTCGGGATTGGGGCTTCCTGCCTCTGCTCATGGGTGCATTATTCATCCTGGGCTTTCGGCCCAAGAACCTTTCCCTTGACCCGGCATACACGAGCCTATTGTTCGCCATGCTGACCATCGGTCTGGTGCTGATCGGATTGCATTACATGGCGGCATATTCACCTCAAGGGCCCGGTTTTCTTTATGAATGGCTGAGCCTGGATTTCACCCGAGTTGCCATGCCGGCGGGGATTTGTCTCACGTTGCTGGGCCTGTTGTCCCTGCGCGACCAGGAAAGCGAACCGCGCGCCGCATCCCAAGATGGGTTGAGGCAAGTCTCCTCTGTCAAGTCTCCTCTTGACAGATTCGCCAGATTGTCTATAATTCCGCCCGATATGGTTAGTCTTTCACTTTCGAGATCCCCTGCTCCAATCTGCAGGGTTGCCCATTCCAACCGTCCTATCGAGAGCCGTTATCGGCTCTCTTTTTTTATAATTTCTGCCCATGATTAAACTTCCCGGATTGGTCGACCCCCACGTCCACCTGCGCGAGCCCGGCGCGACCCATAAGGAGGATTGGGATTCCGGCACAGCAGCCGCCCTGGCGGGAGGCTTCACACTGGTGCTGGCCATGCCCAACACCAAACCACCCATCTTCGACGCCGCCACCCTCGACCTGGCGCTCCAGGCTGCGCGCACCGAGGCCCGCTGTGACTACGCCCAGTACCTGGGCGCGGGTCCTGACAACAGCGATTGGAAGCGCCACACGGCTTTACCTTACCGAGCCGCCGGCTTGAAGATGTATCTGGACCAGACCTTCGGCCAGCTGCGCCTGGACGACATGACCCTCTGGCAGCGCCACTTCCAGGGTTGGCCGAAAGACCTGCCCATCGTGGCCCACGCGGAGAGCCGCAGCATGGCGGCGGTGATCCTGATGGCCGCCATTTATGACCGGCCGGTGCACATCGCCCATGTCTCATTGAAGGAGGAGATTCTGCTGATCAAGGCGGCCAGGGAACGCGGCATTCAGGTCACCTGCGAGGTGTGCCCGCACCACCTGTTCCTGACCCGGGACGATATTCCCGCCATCAGCCAGGGACACCCTGGCCGCGGCGAGGTCCGCCCGCGGCTGGCATCGAAAGAGGATGTCCACGCTTTGTGGCAAAACCTGGACGTGGTCGATTGCTTCGCCACCGATCATGCGCCCCACACCCTGGCTGAGAAGGACGGGGAAAATCCGCCGCCCGGCTTCCCGGGACTCGAGACGGCTCTCCCGCTGCTGCTCACCGCGGTTGCTGACAGGCGCCTGACGATGGATGATCTGCTCCTGCGCATGGTGACCAACCCGCGCCGGATTTTCGGCCTGCCCGAGCAGCCCGATACCTGGATCGAACTGGATCCCGAGGCGCGTACCGAGATCCATTCCGACGGGATGCGATCCAAGTGCGGCTGGACTCCCTTCGAGGGCTGGACGGTGAAAGGCAGGGTGCGCAAGGTGGTCCTGCGCGGAAAGGCGGCATTTGAAGATGGCGTGGTTCTTGCAGGGCCAGGGTCTGGGAAGAACCTAAGAGCATGACCCCCACGAACGCGGCTGAACCTGTGCACTTCGGGGATGGACCCAGAATTACGGCCTTGCGATCCAGCCTCGCTCGGACATCCCTCCACGGAAGCCCTGGACCAGGAGGCCTGGTAACAAGGTTGGATCGGATAACCTGACCGCAGAACCCGAAAGACAAGAGCAAACCTCCCAATGACCGCCCCTTCTGCAACTCCGCACCCCTCCAGAAGTCGCACCGGAACTCCCGGTGATCGCAACCCGATTCTCAATCCCTCAAGGACAAAGGAGTAAATCATGCCCACCCTTCCCAACAACAGTTCGCACCTGCCCTTTGGCGACCAGCGTACTGCCCCCTGGTATGGCAAGGATATCATCTCGGTGAAGCAGTTCAACCGCGAGGACCTGGAGTATATCTTCGCGGTGGCACATGAGATGCACATTATGGTCGACCATGTCGGCACCTTTGACCTGCTCAAAGGAAAGATCCTGGCCAATCTGTTCTACGAGCCTTCCACCCGCACCTCGTCTTCGTTCACCTCGGCCATGGAGCGCATGGGCGGCTCGGTGATCCTGATCAACGAGGTGAAATACTCTTCCGTGGCGAAAGGCGAATCGCTGCCGGACACGGTCCGGACCCTGGAATGTTACGCGGATGTCATTGTGCTGCGCCACCCGGAGGTGGGTTCGGCAGCCATTGCCGCCAAGGCGGCTCACAAGCCGGTCATCAATGCCGGAGATGGGATCGGGGAGCACCCGACCCAGGCCCTGCTGGATGCATTCACCATCCGGGAGGAACTCGGTCATATCGACGGCCTGACCGTCACCCTGCTCGGCGATCTGAAGCACGGACGCACCGTCCACTCGCTGGCGCGCCTGCTATCGCTTTACAAGGTGAAACTGAACTACGTCTCGCCGGATATCCTGCGCATGCCACCCGAGCTGATCGACGAGCTCAAGGCCAAGAAGATCGAGCAGCACGAGTATGATAAACTCGATCACGCCCTGCCCGAGAGTGATGTGCTGTACGTCACCCGCGTCCAGAAGGAGCGCTTCACCGATGAGGCGGTCTATGAGTCGGTCAAGGGTGCCTATGTGATCGACCCGCATGTCATGAAAGCAGCCCGGGAGCGCATGATCGTGATGCACCCGCTGCCGCGCGTCGGCGAGATCTCCACCGATTTTGACGATGACCCGCGCGCGGCTTACTTCCGCCAGATGGAGTACGGTCTGTATGTCCGTATGGCACTGCTGGCGATGGTGCTGGGGAAGGCCTGAAACCCCGGTCTGGGCTGTCCGTCTTGAGTGTAAAACGGGATTACTTATGGAAAACTTCTTCTCCCTTTTGGAAAAGCGGGTTGAGGATTGCTCATCGCTGCTGTGCATCGGCCTCGACCCGCACGTTTCCGACCTGCCGGAGCCGACCGCCGCGGCCGCCTTGAAATTCTGCCTGGATCTCGTCACGCAAACTTCTCCTTATGCAGCCGCCTTCAAACCCAATGCCGCTTTCTTCGAGGCCCTGGGCCCGGACGGCTGGAGGGTCCTGAAAGAGCTCATCGCCGCCATTGCCTCCGGATCCTCCAGTAAAGGCTCGCGCATCCCCGTCATCCTCGACGCCAAGCGGGGCGACATCGCTTCAACGGCGGAGGCTTACGCCCGCTCCGCCTTCAAGGCGCTCGCTGCGAATGCCATTACCCTCTCCCCCTATCTGGGCAGGGATTCGATCGAGCCGTTCCTGACCGATCCGGAGCGGGGCATCTTTTTGTTGTGCAAGACCTCCAACCCCGGGTCAGGCGATCTGCAGGACCTGGTCCTGCAAGGCGGGGGGAGCCTCTATGAGCAGGTGGCCATCCTGGCGCAGAGCTGGAACACCCGCGGAAATGTCGGCCTGGTGGTCGCCGCTACCGCGCCGGAGGCGCTCGCCCATGTGCGCGCGGCCGCGCCGAATCTGTGGTTCCTCGTCCCGGGGGTGGGCACCCAGGGGGGAGAACTGGAGGCGGCCCTGCGGGCGGGTTTGCGTGCGGATGGCAAAGGGCTGTTGATCAACGTTTCGCGCGGCGTGGCGCGCTCTGCCGACCCCGCCCGAGCGGCTGCTGACCTGCGGGATGCGATCCTGACTGTGAAGTCCCGTCTCGCCCGGGAGGGCCCATCCAGCTGGAGGCCGGGCGCTGCGCTGGCTGATGGCCTGCTCGAAGCGGGCTGTGTCAAGTTCGGCAGTTTCACCCTGAAGTCCGGGCTGAAGTCCCCAATCTACCTTGACCTGCGCCAGCTGGTGACGTCCCCCGGGCTCCTGGCGCGGGTGGCAGCCGCTTACCGGCCGATTCTGAACGCGCTGCGCTTCGACCGGCTGGCAGGGCTGCCCTACGCCGCGCTTCCGATCGCGACCGCCATCTCGCTGCAGGGGGGCTATCCCCTGATCTATCCCCGCAAGGAGGCCAAGGCCTACGGGACGAAGGCCGAGATCGAAGGGGAATACCGCCCCGGCGAAACAGTGGTGGTGATCGATGACCTGGCCACGACCGGGGAAAGCAAGTTCGAGGCCATCGAAAAGCTTGGCGCCGCGGGCCTGCGGGTGCAGGATGTGGTCGTGTTGATCGACCGCCAATCCGGGGCGAAGGGTGTGCTGGAGGCGCGCGGCATTCGCCTGCATGCGGTGTTGACCATTACGGAAATGCTGGATCATTGGGAAGGGACAGGCCGGGTGGATAAGGAGAAGATCGCCGCGACCCGGGAATTCTTAAAGGCCAATCCTTAGCCGCGTTCTTCCGGCGACGAGGCATCATGCAATCTGCTGCGGTCTTCCCGCTCCACGATCCCGATGGCCTGCTCTTTCCCCACCTGGAAACCATCACACCGGTCCTGAAGCAAAATTTCGCCCGGGTGTATCTTGCTGTTTCTGGAAGTACCCGAGATCGACGGCCGGAGAATATCGGCCGGCTGCAAACCGACCGTTTTTTTGATGTCTCCGTTCAGGATGGAGACGGGCCTATCGGAGACCGGTTCACCTCCCTGTATCGTCAGGCCGCCCTGGCCGCCCCCCCGGAACAGGTGCTGCACCTGTGTTTTCTGGACCGGCTGGCCTTTGCCCTGGGGACGGAGCATCGCTCCCGCTTTCTGGCGGACGTCCACGCCATCCGGGAGGAAGACCTGCCCTTGATCTTTCAACGCTCCGAGAGCGCCTGGCAGACCCATCCGCAGAACTATTATGAGATCGAGGGCTTTGTCACGACCCTCGGCAGGATCCTGTTCGGGAAGACCCTGGACTATGCCTGGTGTCATCTGGCGCTGCGTGCCTCTGACCTGGCAGCGATCCTGCCTGCTGTAAAGAATCATGACCTGAGCATGGTGGCCGAGATCGTCCTTCAGCTTCAGGATGATATCCGGACACAGGAGGTGGACTGGCTTGCCTGGGAGGACCCATTCATTCTTGGGCGCGATCCGGACGAACTGAAACGGGAGAGGGAGGCCAGCCTCGATGAAGCCCAAAAGCGCCTGGCGTATGTCCTGCCGATGGTGGACGCCTTGTTGAAATATTCTCGGGAGCAGAACGTTCGGAAGTGACCCGGCTCAGAGACTCCACCTCCTCCGGATTGATTCTGGACAGGAGTTGAAAAATCCTATGGCAACACATCTTCCAAAATGGCTGGAGTGGGCCCGTGCCATTCAGGCCCTGGCCCAGACCGGGCTCACCTTCAGCAAGAACGAATTTGACGCCGAGCGCTACCAACGCCTGCTGGAAATCGCGGCTGAAATGGTTGAAAGCCAGACCGACCTTTCGAAAGAGAGGGTCCTGAGCCACTTCTCCATGCAGACGGGCTATGCCACCCCCAAAGTGGATGTGCGCGGGGCGCTGGTCCAGGAGGGGAAGATTTTGTTGGTCCAGGAGCGCTCTGACGGCCGCTGGTCCATGCCGGGAGGCTGGGCGGATGTCGGCGATGTCCCTTCCAAGGCGGTGGCGCGCGAGGTCCGGGAAGAAAGCGGCTTTAAGGTGAAGGTGGAAAAAGTGATTGCCCTCCTGGATGCCAATCGTTTCCTCTTCGCACCGTTGGAGTTCTATCATGCCTATAAGATAATCTTCCTGTGCTCGCTCGTGGGAGGCACGGCCAGGCCGAGCAATGAAACCCTGGCCGTCGGATTCTTTGACCCGGCGGCTCTGCCGCCGCTTTCGAGCATGCGCACGGATCGGCAGATGTTGAAGGAAGTGTTTGCACACATTCAGGACCCCGCCCGCCCGACCGCCTTTGATTAACGATGTATTCATTCTTTCGCGCCCTGCTTTTCCGGCTTGACCCGGAAGCTGCCCATGCCCTGACCCTGCGCCTGATCCGGCTGGGCGCGTACCAGCCGCTCGCGGCCCTGTTGCGGACAATGTATGCTGCGCCGGAGAAGCCTGTGGAGGCCTTCGGCCTGCATTTCCGGAATCCGGTCGGGCTGGCGGCGGGGTATGACAAGGATGGCCTGGCCTGGCGCGGACTGGCGACGCTCGGGTTCGGGCACATTGAAATTGGCACGGTGACCCCGCGCCCGCAGCCAGGCAACCCGCGCCCGCGCCTCTTCCGCCTGGTGGAGGACGGGGGGCTCATCAACCGCATGGGCTTCCCGGGCCGGGGGGCTGACTTCGTGGCCAGGCAGGTGGTCAAGAAAAAGCCGGACGGTCTGATCGTGGGCGTCAACTTGGGCAAGAACAAGGACACCCCGCTGGAAGAGGCGGCTCGCGATTACCTGGAGCTCGTCCGTGTCTTTGCGCCCCTGGCGGATTATCTGGCGATCAACGTCAGCTCCCCGAACACGGTCGGTCTGAGGCGCTTGCAGGGACGGGAGATGCTGGAGGACCTGCTTGGTGCGATCGCGGCCGAGCGGAAGGGCCTGCCGAAGAACCCGCCCATTCTGGTCAAACTGGCCCCCGATCTGGCGGAGGAGGAACTCAACGATGCCCTGGAGGTGCTGCTCCGCACCGGCATGGATGGGGTGATCGCCACCAACACCACCCTCTCACGAGTGGGGCTGCGCTCGGCGCAGCGGGAGGAGAGCGGAGGGCTGAGCGGCGCGCCGCTGGGCGAGCGCAGCCTGGCCGTCCTGCAGCAGATCGTGAAGAGGCTGGCCGGTCGGATTCCGGTGGTCAGCGCCGGCGGGATCATGAACGCCTCGGACGCAAAAGCCCGGCTGAAAGCCGGGGCGGTGTTGGTTCAGGTCTATACGGGCCTGGTTTACGCCGGCCCGGGGCTGGTCCGTAAAATCATCCGGGCGGTGTGACACCGCCCGGAGGGATTATTGGACAGGCCGCAGGGCCGCATCCGGGTGCTCAGCGGGGTTTTGGAAAAAATCTGCCGGCAGGGCGATCGGCTGGTACGTCCCCCCCGTACTGATGGTCCCGTAATTGAGGTAGTAGAGCTGGGTCGGGGAACTCGAACCCAGGTTGTAGTTCTGATAGCCGAAGACGACGTAGGTCCCGTCCGGGCTCCAGTGCATGTCCGTATAGCAGCAGCCCGTCCCAAGCGGGTCTAGGGGCTGATCCGCTTGGTGGGTTGACATATGGTAGACATACTCATAACCGTAGGCTTTATTGCGGATCAAGCTGTTGAGCAGGAAGAGATCAGCACCATTCCAGTCGAAGGCCGGGATGACCGGCTGGTCATGGTAACCGTTCATGGTGAAGAATGTTCCCGGAAAGGTGTCCAGGATCGGGGCCGGAGTGGTGGGGCAGCCGCTGATATCGAAAACGCGGACCAGATCGACCTGCTTGCCAGCATCCACACCGCTGCCGACGCCAATGACGCCCACGGCTATTTTCTGGCTGTCTTTAGACCAGACCAAGGCCTCGGTGGCCAGGTCGTGGTATCGAAAGCAGACCTTCATGGCGACCAGTTGGGCGCTCGAGTTGGCTTTGCTCAAGGCATTCAGGTCGTAGGGGACGACGAACAGCTGGCGGTTCAGGCTGATGGCAACGTACTTGCCGTCCGGCGAGATCTTGAATGCGTCCAGGTATTGAGCTTCGACAAAGCAGGTGAGCGTGCTGGGCAGGCTTTTGGCCACGACATTGACCATCTGGATGCATTTTCCGTTGACGTAAATGACGGACTGGCCGTCCGGTGTCCACTGCAGGTCGTGCTTGCTGCCGATGGTGCCCCCATCCGTGGATAGCTGGCGCAGGCCGCTGCCATCCACGCCGACCATCCACACATTGTTCCCGTTCAGGAAGGCGATCAGATCCGCACCGCCCTGGGCAGGCAATGCCGGCACGGTCGCGGTGGGGATGGCGGTCGGGGACGCGGCGGTTGCTACCGCGAGGGGGGTTGCTGAGAGTGGGGTGTCCGTGAATGCTGGAGAGGTTGCTGTCGAGGAGATCTCCTGGGTCGCCGCTACCGGAGAGGCCAGCCCAACGACCAGTGTTTGCGTGGGGGCGGCTGCCAGGAATGGAATATGGCCCCGCAGGAGGAACAGTCCACCGGCAGCTGCCAGACAGACCACCAGGACCGCCGCCCCGACCCCGATCCACATCCGGGTCTTCGGGGGCGGCGCGGTGCTCTCCGGCGGTACCGGAATTGGAATCTCTTCGCCGCGTTTTGCGGAGACGGTCTGCTTGGTCTGGACCGCGGCCCCTTTGGGAGCCATGGCGCGCGTCGCCTCGATGATCGTCTTCATGTCCGGACTTTCACCGCGTGCGACCGCGCTGAGGGCATCCGCCAGGGCTTTGACCGTCGGGAAGCGCTGATCACGGTCCTTGGCCATGGCGGTCTCGATGACCTGTTCGATGGCGGGCGGCAGATCGGGTTTGACATCCAGGATGTGCGGCACCGGCTCCGTGATGTGCTTGAGGACCACGCTCATCGGCGTGTCGCCATGATAGGGCTGCGTGCCGGTCAGCATCTCGAACAGGATGACGCCCATTCCGTAGATGTCGCTGCGGCCGTCGATGCCCTCCCCCTGGGCCTGCTCGGGGCTCATGTAGGCCGGCGTGCCGATGATCGAGCTGCCAGTGACATTGGTCTGCGATTCCGACAATTTGGCGATGCCGAAGTCGGATATGTAGGATTCGTTGTATTGATCAAAAAGGATGTTTCCGGGCTTCAGGTCCCGGTGGATGATACCTTTGCTGTGGGCTTCGTCCAGGGCAGGTGCCAGGTGTTCGAAGATGCTGGCAGCTTCCTGAACCGAGAAGGCGCCGCGTTTGATCCGGTCGGAAAGGGAGCCGCCGGTCATGTAGCGCATGACGAAGTAAGGCTGGCCATCCTCCTCGCCGAAGTCGTAGACCGGTACGATGGCCGGGTGCTCCAGCATGGCGATGGTCTTGGCCTCGCGCTCGAAGCGGACACGGAACTGCGCGTCATGCAGCATCTCGCGCGGCAGGACCTTGATCGCCACCTCGCGATCAGAGCGCGGATCATAGGCGCGGTAGACGGTTGCCATGCCACCCCGGCCGAGCTCCGCTTTTATTTCATAACGTCCGATCTTTTGTGGTTCCACGGCTTATAGTATAGCAATGGATGAAGGGAAACGCAAGAATTTTGGTATAATCTTTTTCAAGCCCCAGTAGCTCAAAAGGATAGAGCAGGGCACTCCTAAGGCCAAGGTTGTGGGTTCAATTCCCGCCTGGGGCACCAAGAACCAAGTGTGGGGGACATGAATTTCGCTGCAGTTGATTCGGATCTGCTTGCATTCCAACTCAACTAGAAAGGCCTGTCAGGGGACAGCGCCTTGCCCGGTCTGTAAGCCCCGCAGATAGTCGATCTGCCCGCCGTGGTGCGCTTCGTGAGCGGGACCGCTTGAAAGCAGCAGCTCCAGCATCGTCCAATTTGATTCCGGAACGGGGACTTGCAGCAAGTCATCCTCCGCCACTTGCTCAAGGGCATGCTTGAGCCGGGCATGCGCGTCTTTGAGTCGGGCGAGGGAGGCCTGCCAATCGGCTTCCCCCCCGGACGGCTTGGTCATACAGGTGAGGCGGCCTGACCTTTCTCCAGCAGGTCGATCTGCCATTCTTTGGAGGCCGTCAGATGGTCTACGATCTGCCAGATCGAGTTCTGCTGAGGCGCTGGCTTCCACAGCGCCTGTGCTACGGAGACGCCCGCCAGCGCTTCCAGCACCGCTGGATAGTCGCCATTCGGCCCTGCGAATGTGCTCTCAAAGTGGGCAATCAAAGCTTGAACATATCGACCAGCCATTTGCTTCCCTCCCTCGATTCGACAGGATTTTACTCCGCGTTCTCTAGATTCTGGTTTGAAGCATCCCGCCTGTTTTGAAAGACGGTGGACAGCACCGGGGGTGCGGCTTTTCCCAATCGCTGCGTATCACCCAGACGGGACGGCCCGTCAGATCGGCCGGCCCCGGTGGTCCGGTCATGCGAGGGCAGGCTTCTCCAGGCTCAGCGTAAACGCGACGCGATTCCCATAGAACTCCCTGGCGCGGAACCCGACCGCGCCCGCCAGGCGAAGGATCGTGCCGCGCCCTTGATAATGAGGATCGACCAATATCTCGGTCACGGACAGCCAGCCACCCGGCTTGAGGGCCTCGAAGATCTCTTTCAACGCGGCCTCGCGATCCGGAATCTCCCCGAGCACCGTGACCAGCACGGCCCGGTCGGCCTGACCGTGCTCCAGTGCGCCCTCCCCGGCTCCTGCTTGAAGAAATCGAATATTCTTCAGGTTTGCCGTCTGAGCTTTTTTCTGGGCCCGGCGCAGCATACCGGGCTGGATATCCAATGCCACGACCTCTCCTTGAGGGCCGACCTGCTGGGCGATGGGGATGGTCAGCCGCCCAGGACCGCAGCCGATGTCCAGCACGCGCATGCCAGGTTGAAGGTCCAGGCGTTGGACCAGGGTTTGGGCGTTATAGCTTTTGAAGAAGGGGTTGTTGAACTCGACCAACCAGCTCAGCCAGCTCGGACAGGGGAGGGAGGTCCGATCGGAAGCCAACCGCCAACCCAGGGCTGCGAGAACGCCGAGCAGGAGCAGGCCGATTAAACCCAAGAAAATGGATACGGGTGCTGTCATAAGGAATCCGGGGATGTGGTTGGGTATTCGCTGCCAGACTTACAAAACTCTAATCGAATTTTAACGAAAAACTCTTGCAATATGTCAGAAGTTGGTGTAATATACTGCTACGAACGTTTGGGTGCCCCCCTCACCCAGACGTTCGTGCTTTAATTCAGGTTTCTTTTCAAGGTGTAACTTAACCCATAAGTTTGCCGCTTTGGCAAACTTATGCTTCCAAAGCGCCAAATTAGCGAAAGGCACAGCAGGGTAGATCTAATCCGTCTAATTCCAGCTCTTGAAGTACTTCACGCCAAAACCTGGAGATGCCTGGGGCACGCATAGCGGCGGGGTCACTCAGCAAGGAACCAACCTTTTGCCAGCTGGGGTACGAGCCTTGAGAATGGATTTCTAGGGTCGCCCGGCGGACCTCCTCTTTCAATTGTAGAGACTTCTGCTCGCGACGGACCATGTAGTAATTTTTGCAGCGGTTGGAAATCGCCCGGCACAACCGAGGGAAATGTTCACGCAATTCTCTGGGTGAATAATTCAGACACTTTGAAATAGTGCGCATGGAGGGGGGTGGCTGCTCTTCCTGTACCAAGACCGCCTCCAGACTTTGCCGAATACGAATGGCATCAAAAGGAATGCGGCGGCGGCGCTTTGTGGTTGGGTTGGGAATCTCGGGCAGAGATCGGATTCTCAGTTGGACCAAATTGAGCGTCCCGGACCGCAACGTGAACAAGTCATAAAGAGAAACCCCACAACAATAACATAAGCGCGCCAGAGACTCTATTTGCGGTATTTGCTGGCCTGATCGCCAGGCATTCACAGTGCGGCGCGAAAGTTGGAGTCTCTCTGCCAGATTCTGCACACTGCAATTTGTGGCTTGCTCTCGATACGCGGCGATCGAGTCCGGGATATTTCCTAGGTGAGGCGTAGCCGCTAAGTCTATATTGTGTGAGACCAATTCCCCAATCGTTTCCGTCACCCAAACATGCCAATGCCATTCTTCAGTTGCCCGGGAAGGATCGGGAGGATCAGGAGTAATACCCAGCCATCTGGAACACTTTGAACAGTATCCGGGGCGGAAACGAGATGCAAGCACAGGTAGTGTTGCGTGGCAGTCCGGGTAAGGGCATTGTTCAAGTAAGGTGCGCTGGTGGCGAAGGCACAAGGAAACGGCACTCATATTCCAGAGTAATGGTTCATAGATGGGTCGGCCTGCGGCTTGCCACTCCACAAAACAATCTGGACACCAGGCCCGGGTGATCCTCAGCAACCTTTGCTGGGTCAGCACGGCAGCCCAGGGTAGCAAAGTCAGAAACCGCAGATCTGTGCGGAGAGTCAAACACTCCAAGGCCTGCGCCCAGTCTGTGGCCAGGATGCCCGTCCCATTCAGGGCGCGTGCTGCTTCTATCCAAAAAGCGTCCAAGCTATTGCCGAACGGATTGAACAAGTAATCCCGTTTCAAAAGAGGTAGAAGTTCCTGGATCACCAATGTGCGGAGTGAGACACTATGGGCTTCAGCCAAACGAGACACATAGCTTGTTAGGCTCTCGATATTGGGTGTGCCCAACCCCAGGGGTTCGAGAGCATAAAGCCTGCTGTGCGGTGAGTATGCTGGAAGTGTCAGGCTCCAGATTTCACAGAGATCAAGCCGTTTGTTCATAATACCCCCACCCGATCGCGCACCGGGTTTCGTTTTCCAACTTTTCGCGAGGAACTGGAAGGAGGTTGCCCGGCAGATTCGATGGACATTCCCAACAGAGAGCGCAACTCTGTTTGTGCGCGGCTGTTGGCGGCCAGAGTTTCTTCACCTTCTCGAATTTCGCGCGCCATACGTAAAAGTTTGCGGGTTGGTAACGCCTGCCGCTCCAAGGCTGTCTTTGTAAGCGTTTCCTTTCCATCTTCCAGGGCTGTAGCCAGCGCACGAGTTAGCCAATCTTTTAGCACTCCCACACAACCCACCGAGCATTCGTAAAAGTACTCAGCCTGAGAGACTAAATCCGGCTCACCCGTGAGAGGCAAATGGCGCTGGAAAGTCAATAATATGCGCCTGAAGGCCAACATTTCTTCGGGAATGTCAATATGGTAACGAGGAAAATGAATTTCACAACTGCGGCGATCCAATTGAGCACTCAGCTGGGCAAAACCAAGCAACTCATAGGTGCCGATCAGCACATGGGTCGTACCTGTCATATTTGCCAACGACTTGAGGGTATCCATCTGGTCCAGCAATCGCCGCCCGCCAACAATCCTCTTGAAGTGCTGGGCTTCATCCACAATAAAGGCTGTTGGTCGGCGGTGACGCAAGGCTTGCTCCAAGGCCCAGCGTAATTCCGAAGTCACTTTGTAACCACCACTGGCACTCAACCCCACTCTTTTATGTGGAATAGGACCAGGTAATATCTTGTGGTCGATCATCGGCTCGTCCAAAGCCGCCAATGCCCTTTTGTAGTAATCCCGCCAGCGAAAGCCATCGGCATCCGCCACGGCAACTTCCAACCCAACCACGGGAATGTGCCCCGGATCCCGCTCGATCGCTGGTCGCCCTGCTTCCCAAAGCTGTTGTTCCAACCGGCAGCGGAGCGTGGTCTTGCCCACGCCAGTAGGTCCAAAAACAAAAATCAAGGAGGCTCCCCCCGGCTGTTGGATCGCTTGCCAAAGCTGGCGGTGGGTTTCCTTGAGCTGAGGATGCGCAACTACTTTATGCTGAAAGTATGCCAGGCGTGCGGCTGGAGGTTGTGAGAGTAATTCGGGTGGAAACTCAGTCTGGGCTGCCATGGCTAGAAATCCTCGTATGTGGCCAAAACTTCGTTTGCCGCTTGGGGTTCTTGCCTGGCTGAAGCCTTGATTTCCTTGTGATGGTGATCCCCTTTTTCACCGAGTCTTTCCACCTGGACGGCAACTGGCTGTTCTTGATTGGCTGTGAGCATCCCTCTGGCCTCGGTGTCCCGCAATCGTTGTTGCAGCAAAAGTTCTTCCGCTTCCAAAGAAGTCAGAAAGTCTGCCAGCTTGCGGGCTGTGATCGTAAATTGCTGGCCATGAAGCTGATCCTGCTTGCGCAATTCAGCCGTGGCTAATTGGATCTCCCGCTCGGAACGTCCCGCGAAGATGGAATAATGCTCGGAGAGACACTGCGCCCAACGCCCTTTTATGAAAGCATAGGCTACCCCGGCATCAAAGGGATCGTAACGAACCGGGACTTGAGTCTTTTCCACTTCCGGGTCGAGAAGAGCATCAGACCAATAGCACAAAGCATTGATCTTGACTCCCAAATGCGGCAGCACTTTAGCCGTTCCTTTTCGAGTTGTAGGCAAGGTCAACATGCAGAAGGTTTCATCGTATGAGATCAACCGTTGGAGTCGTTGTCCTCCTTGCGCCATTCCCATCGCGAATGCCTCTTTTGGCGATTGGCCTAAAGCCGGATGCTCGAGCGTGTCATAGACCTCATAAGCCCACTCGCACAACCGGGTATAGAACTGGCCCAGTGTCCAGCAGGCTTGCTCCTGGGGCGACACAGACTTGGTGACCTGGCGAACATTGCGAGTGATCTGCGTATTTCCCAGCAGGTTGTAGATGAAACGCGTATTAGTGGTTCCAAACAAGCGTTCACAAACCGAGCCAAAACGGGGTTTAGCTCCAGGCCGGGTTTTCTTGCTGCACTCGTAGCGTGCCAGGAGTGTCTCGAAATAGACGCTCTCGAATTCCCGCCCTCCATCCACCACAATGATTTGGGGTAAACGGGCATGCCGCTGCACACATTCCCTCAAAGCCATCATACAGGCGCGATAGCTGGGTGGATCAAAAGATAAAACCACAGCCAGCAATCGCCTGGAAAAAGCATCGCTCAGGAAAGTACCCCATGGCCTGCCCAGGTTGCGTCCTGTATGGGAACACACAAGTTCAATATCCAACAGAGTATGGTCTATGTGCCCAATCTCAAAAGGGCGGTCTCCATGCCGGGGAGTAGTCAAAGTCAACTCCTGGTAAAACGTCTCATGCTGGTAAGCCGCTCGCTTCCCCTGGCGCTTTTCAACTTGCTCTCTGCGAGGACGTTTTTGAATGGCCCTGGCAAATGTCTTGTAGCTGGGAGCCGCGATCCCTTGTCCTTCACATTTGCGTACCAGGGTACCGTACACAGCCGCCTTCGTTTTTTGCTTCAGCGTTTCGTAATCTCCAACAATGAACGCTTCGAGAATGTTCGAGATGTTATCTGGTAACTTTTGTTGGCGGTTACCCTTTTCTTGATGGTGAGATAGAAGCCCCACATAGCCACAACCGTAACGGCTCTCGGCTTTTCGCCATTTTCCGACCCAGTCGCGGATCGTGCGCTTTGGGATGCTCTGGTCATTTGCGGGATGACCAGCCAACCAGGGCTTAATGATTGCATAACGCTGATTGGCTTCCTCAAAATCTGCTGGACTGGCATTTGCCAGCAACTCACGAATAGCGGGATTCGCTTCTGCAGACATCGACTCCCTGGGATTGGTTAACTGGCCTGTTTTAATCAAACTTTCGAAGGTCGCTTGAGGTAGATCAATCAAGGTGCCATCCGTGGCCAGCAAGGTGGCTTGGGTGGCCCCAAGGTTAACAATCGTCCAAGACCGGCCGTCCCATACCACAGAAGCGCCTGGAGCTATGCTCACGAAAGGATGGCCTCCGCTGGACGAGGAAGCGACCACTGCATAGCCTTGTGCTGTTTCCTGATCAGGAAAAACCCGCACCCGTTGTGGTTCAGCTAGAGGAGTGGCCCGCAGATCAACGTAGAGCTGTCCCCGGGCTATCATGGCAAAAATGACATCACCTGGGGCTTTCCCTGTTGCAAGGAATTCTTGAAGCGTTATTCCAGGATGCCCAGCAACCAATGCTGCCGCAGAGCAGACTGCTTTCTCATCCAGGTCTTCCTTATCCGTACGCAGGTAGTCTTCAAGAAATAGCAGATTGCGTTGTAGCCCCCAATCGATCTCGGCAGAAGACCGCACCCGATAGAAGAAACCGAGTTGTGCTGCATGCTTTTCGCCCGGCGGACAGTGCCAGACATTTTCTTCCCGAACATATCGATGAGGCATCTGCTCTGCCAGGCGCAGCAACTCTGTTTCCATTTTCCATTCTTCCCACCCAACGCTATCACTTCGAATGACGAAGTAATCCGGAGTGTGCCAAATGCCTACTCTCCGCCCGTTCTTCGCCTCATACACCAGTTTGATTCGCGTTGGCTGGTCGTAGTATTCCAATATCTCCGGGTCGTACTCTTTTTCATAGATGCCCGCCAATTCGTTGCGATGGCTTTCTGCCTGGATAATGACCCCCATTTTCCGACTTGGATAGCGGACGCTAACATTCCCGGCAGCGCTACACACGCGTCGCACGGGCGGCGATGAACGAATTTCTGTAATGATCTGCTGGGCTTGTTGGGATAGATTGAGATTCCGATATAGTTGAAATAACTCTGTTTCGTTTAGCATAATTTTGCCTCCAAAAGGATTTGAGATTTGACTGATGGCGGCGCAGGTTTACCCCCGAGTTATTTTTCAGCGGGCTTCAGCTCATTACTTCTGGCAAGATTATGCTTCAGGAATTAATTTATGGCAAACTTATCCTCCCACTTTGTCCGCCCCTCCACTACTTTTTCCCCTCGATCAGGGGCTAGGACGGCAAACTTATGCTTCCAGGCCTGGCAAACTTATGGGTTAAGTTACACAAGGGTGAAATCTTCCCGGCGGATCGTCTTTCAGTGCCGGCTAGGATCGGACCTTCTTAAGGGCCTCCTTCAGAAGATCAATTTCCTCAAGGGTGTTGTAGTGGGTGGCGCCGACGCGCACCATCCCGCCGCTGGCCTCCACCCCCAACCGCTCGGTCACGGCCAGGGCGTAATAGTTTCCATCCCATACATAAATGTTCTCCCGGGCAAGACTCTCCGCCACCTGGCGGGGAGTCCTGCCTTCCAGGGTGAAAGCAAAGGTTGGGACACGCTCGCCCAGGCGCTTCGGGTCGGCGATGCCATACAAGCGCAGCCCCGGCACGGACTCCAGCAGACTGAGCAGGGCGTGGCTGATCCCGAGCTCATGCGCCTGGATGGCGCTCATGGCTTTCTTGAGCTCCAGATGGCGTCCCTGATACCCCATCTTCTTGAGGCCATCTTCTGCTTCTCCGCCAAAGGTTCTGCCGACCCATTCCAGGTATTCGAGCGCGCCCAGTACTCCGGCAATGCCCTCGTGATTCTGCGTGCCGGTCTCAAACCTGCCGGGCAGGCTGTTGGGTGCCGGGCGAACCTTGTAGGCCTTGAGTGGGTCGAGCAGTTCGTAGCGCCCGTACAGCACCCCGGCGTGCGGTCCGAAGAACTTGTACGCCGAGCATACCAGGAAGTCCACGCCCAGGTCCTGGACATCGATCGGGCCATGCGGTGCGTACTGCACCGCATCCACATAAACCAGCGCACCGGCCGCGTGCGCCATGCGGGTGATATTTTTGACCGGGTTGATCGTCCCAACCGCGTTGGAGGCACAGCCGAAGGCGACCAGCTTGGGCCTGCGGGCAAAGGCTTTTTCAAACTCGTCCAGTTTGAGAGTGCAGTCCTCCACATCGAAGTCGATCCAGGTCACCTTGCAGCCTCGGTCCTCGGCCACCAGCAGCCAGGGGGAGATATTGGCGTCATGGTCCAACCGGGTGACGACGATTTCGTCGCCCGGGTTGAGGCCGCGGGCGAGCGACCGGCTGATGTGCAGGGTCAGGGTGGTCATGTTATTTCCGAAGATGATCTCCTCGGGCCGGGCGGCGTTGAGGAAGTCGGCCATGGCGGCATGCGCCTCATCCAGCACGGCATCCGAGGCCTGGCTGGTCGCAAAGGCGCCGCCGTGATTGGCATTGCATTCCAGCAGGTATCTCTGGATGCGCTCGGCGGATTGGCGGGCGATTTGGGTCCCTCCGGGGTTGTCGAAGAAAACGACCGGACGGGCGAGGGAGGGGAACCGGGCGCGGATGGCTTTGGGATCGAGGGACACGGGTAACTCCTTAAGGGGGATAGTTGATTATAACCTGACGGGTGGATGGGTGTATGATTGATGATAAGGACAAAGGTTATGAAAAAACTCTCCGATGTTCTGGATCAGATGACCACCGAAGGGGAACTGGTCAACTCCCTACCGGACGGGGCCCTGCGCTGCATGGCCTGCGGGCACCGCTGCCTGATCCGCCTCGGGCGGCGCGGGATCTGCCAGGTGCGTTTCAATCAGGACGGTAAACTGCGGGTGCCGTGGGGCTATGTGGCTGCCCTTCAGGCCGATCCGATCGAGAAGAAACCGTTCAACCACATCCTGCCGGGCGCAACCGCCCTGACCTTCGGTATGCTGGGTTGCAGCCTGCATTGCGCCAATTGCCAGAACTGGCTGACCTCGCAGGCGCTGCGCGATCCGGCCGCCGAGGCAGCCTCTAGCCTGATCCACCGCGTCTCGCCGGAACAGGTGGTTGAGATAGCCCGCCGCCAGCGTGCGGAGGTGATCGCCTCGTCCTACAACGAGCCGCTCATCACCAGCGAGTGGGCCGTGGCCATCTTCAAACTGGCTCAAGCAGCAGGGATGAAGTGCGTCTATATTTCCGATGGCGATGCCACGCCGGAGGTACTGGACTACCTGCGCCCATACCTGACCGGCATGAAGATCGACCTCAAGTCGATGCAGGATAAGAACTACCGCCAGCTGGGAGGTGTTCTGAAAAATGTCCTGGACACCATCCGCCGGGTGCACCAGTTGAGTTTATGGATGGAGGTGGTGACCCTGGTCATCCCGGGCTTCAATGATAGCAACGAGGAGCTGTGGGACGCGGCCCGCTTTCTGACCTCCGTCTCGGCGGATATCCCCTGGCATGTGACGGCCTTTCACCCGGATTATAAGATGACGGACCCCGATCCTACTCCGGCGCGTACATTGCTGCGGGCGGCCGAGATCGGGCGGGAGGCCGGGCTGCACTATGTTTATGCCGGGAACCTCCCGGGGCAGGTCGAGGAGTATGAGACCACCTACTGTCCGAACTGCAACACCCCGTTGGTCATCCGCTCAGGTTACTTCATTAAAGAGTATCGCCTGACCGCCCAGGGGACCTGTCCGCAGTGTCACACACCGATTCCCGGCGTCTGGCCGGGTGACGCAGGCGGCCGCCGTTCCAAAGATGTTTAGACAATTAAGGGAAAAAGTATTGAATCTCGGCCCTTAATCTTGTACAATCTTTATAAATAGATCAATGCCCCTGATGCTGATCATTCACTAAAGGGAGAATGGCCATGGATGTCATTAAAGTGTCCGCAACCTCCCGCACATCTGCTGTAGCTGGGGCAATTGCGGGGGTCGTCCGTGAGCACAAGCGCGCCGAGGTTCAAGCCATAGGAGCTGGGGCGGTCAATCAGGCAGTGAAGGCACTGGTGTTGGCGACCGGCTACCTGAAGAACGATGGCATCAATGTGGTTGCGGTTCCGGAATTCGTGGATGTAGAAATCGAAGAAAAGGTCCGCACCGCCATCAAGATCGTCGTTGAACCCCGCTGAATCTAGGTTTTGTTTTTAAGTTTTGCCTGCACGCATGGCTGGGCGAACGGTGCTTGTCAGCCGGATATTCCTATTGAAAAAAGCCGACATGATCAAGGAAGGGAAAGAGATCCGACGCTTGAGCCGCTGGAATGGAGCGGCTTTATTAAATAGAAACGGGCGGAGGCTTGAATTGACCTCCGCCCTTACGGTTTTGGGCTCAACCTCCACAGGCAGCGCAGTTGCCCCCCTGGCAAGATCCGCAGGTCGGCTCGGATGTCCCCGCCACTGCCCTGCCGCCGCTTTCGGCGAAAAAGAGGGACAGCTTGCGTTTAATGTCCTCCCCCCCACAGTGTGTACAGACCATGGGCTGGTCCGCCTGGTTCATCGGGCGAATGGCTTCGAATTCGTGCTTGCAGTTCAGGCAGACATATTCATAAATGGGCATGGCGACGCCTCGCAATCGTGTGGGAACAGGCCAAACCGCTCCCGGCCTTCGGGTTCCTCAAGTCTGTGATTAATTTACCGCAGAATCGCTTTCCGCGCCAGAGCGTCGGCACGCTGGTTGTGACGCACCCCGGCATGCCCGCGTACCCAGTTCCAGGTCACGGTGTGGCGCGCCAGGGCGGAATCAAGGGCCTGCCACAGGTCCAAGTTTGCCAGTTTACCACCTTTGCGCTTCCAGTTCTTGGCTTTCCAGGCCGGCATCCACTCGGTGATGCCGCGCTGGAGGTATTCGGAATCGGTGTATAGATCCACCTGGCTGGGCTCTTTCAATGCTTCCAGGCCGCGCAGGGCGGCGGTCAGTTCCATGCGGTTGTTGGTCGTGTCCGCCTGAGAGCCGCTCAACACCTTTTCGGCGGTCCCAAAACGCAGGATTGCAGCCCAACCCCCCGGCCCGGGATTGGGATCGCAGGCGCCGTCGGTATAGATGACCACGTGTGGTTTGGGCATGGCTACTTGCTCAATTCCTGCGCCATCGCATCCATTTGATCCAGCACCGAACCGATCTGCGCCAACGGCAGGTTCGTGCGGAAGATCGATAAGCTCCCATCCTCCAGGGCATAGCTCACTTTCTGCCACGAGGCCAGCTCTGGCGTGCCGGTCAGGAACGGCACATCGAGGGCGGCCGCCTCCCACTGGGGCTGCCCGGAGAGGCCGTTGCCGAGCGAAGACATCACCGAATTGCGCAGGGGGAGCGACCAGGCCGACTTGATCCAATTGATCTGGTTGTCCGGGGAAAGCGTCCAGCGGACGAACAACCAGGCCGCCAGTTGATTCACCGGGTTGGAGGTCAGGAGAGCATAAGACGGCCCGTAGGCGATCAGGGCGCTCGTATTCACTCCGGGGTAGGGCAGAACCGTCCACTCGTCGCGGTTATTAAAGCGTGACATGGACTCCTCTGCCAGCGGCACCTCTGCCAGGTCGCCGCTCACGAAGAGCGCCAGACGCTGGGCAAAAGCGTCGAAGGGGGTCGGTTCGGTAGAAATCCAGGCGCAGTGGTCTTCATACAGCTTTTTTATGGCTTGCAAGGCGGACAGATTCGCCGCGGACTGGAAGTGGTAGCCTCCCTCTCCAGCGACCCCGCCGCCATAGGCCGTCATCCAGGCCAGCACCGTCGGCCAGGTCGTATCCACGACCCAACCGCCGTATCCGTACTTTTGCGGGTTGGTGCCTGCACGGAAAGAGGCATTGGCAGCACAGGCTTGCTGACGGAACTCATCGGCCGTCGCCGGAGGGTGGGTGAAACCCAGTTCATGGGCCCAGGTTTTATTATAGAAAAGCAGGTCGGTGGAACGCTGGGCCGGAATTCCCAGCCGCCGGCCTCCAACGCTGTCCTGCGCCCAGAATACGGCTGGAATATCTGCGATTTCACTGCTTTTCAGTCCCCAGATCGGATCGCTGACATAGGGGTTCAGATCCACGACTGCGCCGGCCGCCTCCCAGGCGAGCACCTGTTCGGGCAGGGCGGCTACCAGGTCCGGTTTCCCGCCGGAGGTGATGCTCGTGGTGATGGCATCCGAGAGCGTCGGGTAATCGCTGTAGGCGGTTGGGTAGACCACGATGCCCCATGAATTGGTCGTGTTAAAGAGCGCCACCTGGTTGGCGAAGGCTGTGGCCGCAGATCCTATGAAAGCGTCCCAGATCTGGAGCTTGATGCCCCGCAGGGAGTTGGGATCGATCTGCAGCGCAGTGGGTTGAATGGAAGGGGTGGAACGGACTGCACTGGTGGTCGGAGCCGGAGCTGTCGGCCCGGCGGTCGGGGGGTGAGCCGGGCTGACCTGCCCGCATGCGGACAGGAGTGCCAGGAGCAGAAGGGATGAAGACAACCACGTCAGGCGAAAGGACATCAGAACACGATCAGGGGCACGGGGGTCAGCACCAGCAGGAAGATCACCAGCATGAGCACGGCCAGTGCTTTGCGGCGCGGGTCGAGCGGGGTGATCTGGTCAAGCGGCTCGGCATGGCCGCGCCCCAGGAAAAAGATGATCGCCGCCCACAGCCACCAGCCGGACCAGAAGAAGCTGAGCAGGATGGTGGCGGCCAGGATGACCGGCCAGAGCAGGTTGACGCGCTTGCCGAACACGGAATAGAGCACGTGGCCGCCATCGAGCTGCCCGGCCGGGATCAGGTTGAGGAAGGTGACCAGCAGACCGGCCCAGCCTGCCAAGGCGACCGAATCGATCATCACATCCCGACCTCCGATGGGGTGGGGCTGGCCGGTAAAGACGTAGCGGATCCAGTACAGGAGCGGCGGAAGGTTATAGTTGAGCGGGGCAGGCAGGAGCTGGCCCTTGGTGATGTACTTCAGCCCCAGGTAGAGCAGCGAGTTGCCCTCCTGCATTTCCTGGCAGGTATAGGACTGTCCGACCTGGGCGGTGTTCGGGCAGACGTCAGGCACTCCGGACTTCTTGATGAATGTACCCGACTGAACGACGCCTACGCTGGAGAGGGACAGCCCCAGGAGCAGCACCGGGATGGCGACCACCAGCCCTGAGAGCGGTCCAGCGATGCCGATGTCGAACAAGATGCGCTTGTTGCGGGGCCGTTCTTTCAATTGGATGAACGCGCCCATGGTGCCAAGGGGAGGGAACGGTAAGGGGATGAAATACGGCAGGCTGACCGCCGTTTTGTGCAACCGGCCGGCAAAATAATGTCCGAACTCGTGGGCCAGCAGGATCGCCAGCAGGCTGGCCGCGAAAGGCCAGCCGACCCACAGGTTGAGGAAGAGAGTGCGGATCAGTCCCAACAGGTCGTTCGGCACCGGCCCGTTATAAGAGTAGGATTCACCCACGAACGCCACGCTCAGCAGGGTCAGCAGGAACAGGATGATGTTGATCCGGCTGCGTCCCGGCTTTGGGTGGACCACACCGTCAATCAGAACCACGCTCTGGCGCCCGTTTTCGATGCGGAAGAGGGGGGTGATCTCGTAGGAGCGCAGCGCCTCCGCCAGCTGGTCGTACGCCTCACTCGAGTCGAGCAGCAGCTCCCCCCGGTAGCGGACGATGAAACTCTTCTGCGGATCGCCGAGGGTCACATCATCGTAGCGGAAGACGCGCGCCACGATCGAGTTCAGGATTTCGGTTTGCGGCAAAGTCATGGATTCACCTGTAATGAAAATGGCGACAATCGATTCTCGCCTGGGATAAAAGGCGGGAGTGGATGGGGGTCGAACCCACCGCGGCCCGCAACGCGACCCGCCACCGGTTTTGAAGACCGGGAAGCCCTCCGGGACTTAACCACTCCCGGCGACAAGCATACTCGAATGGAACAGGATTGGCAAGATTAACCTAAAAGGGCGGCAGGAAACCCTGCCGCCCTTTTTTGCGAGGTTTGTGTGAATTACGGCGTTGGGACGAATAGTCCGCTGTTGATCAGCCCGCTGCTCATCTGCGAGAGGATATTGCCGATCTGGGGGCCCAACACGGCTGCGCCGACGCCGAGTAAACAGGCCGCCAGGAGGGTGACCACGCCCAGGATGAGGCCGCCGATGGCCATGCCTCTACCCTTCTCACCGGTCTTGCCGACCTGGTTCATGCCGAGGAAACCGGTCACAATGGCGACGATGGCAAGGATGCCGACACAGATTGGCCCGGCGACGGGAATGAAGATGGCGACGCACACTCCAAGCAGACCAATGATACCTACCACCAGGCTGATGATGCTTATGACGTTTGTCTTGGTGGCGGGGGGAGGGGGCATTTGCTCTACAGGGGTACCCATTTTTCTTCTCCTAGTTTAAATTTCGACAAGTATAGCATGAATTGTCACAAATCCATGGCGGTGAAATCCCGGCACAGGGGTGACCATGGCCCTCTGATCCCCCTGGGGATGGGATTGGAATTCAGACCTGGGGGAACTTGCCCGCCGCTTCCATGACCACTGCCCCGTGCCCTGGGCAAACGATGCGCGCCCCCAGCGCGGCCTGCCTGCGCACGGCCTCGTTGGCCTTCTCTAGATCCCAGTTGGTGGCACCGCGTGAGCCGCGCAGGCCGGTCGCCTCAGAAACGAGAGAATCGCCGACGAACAGGATCCCGGCTGACGGAGCATAAAATGAGATGTGGCCGGGCGTATGGCCGGGGGTTTCTACGACCCGCAGTCCACCCAGGATCGGGAGGATCTGGCCGTCGGCCAGGCGTTCATCGACTAGGAACGGGCGGATTCGGAACAGGCGGCTGGTCAGCGTGAAGACCACCTTCATAAAGGTGTTGCGGGGCTTCAGCGGCCGGGAGGGACGCCCGGCGGCCATGGCCTCGGCTTCGATGGCATGGGCATAGACACGCGCTCCGCTGATGGTTTTAAGCGCGGCCAGTCCACCGACATGATCCATGTCGGCATGGGTGATGAGGATGCGCTTGAGATCGCCGGGCTTGTATCCAAGGTCGGCCATGTAGCGCAGGATCTTCCTGGAGCTGCCAGGTATCCCAGTGTCGATCAAGGTTAACCCATCCACATCGATCAGCAAATAAGGGTTGGCGGTGATGCCGGGGATCAGGTGCACGTTCGGGATAATTTCCATGGGTTGCCTCCTCCAGGAATGGGCTGCGACTCAGGGCGAGCTGCGCTTCGAATTATAACGGTTGCGAGAAAAATCGGTAATTGATCGACGAGGAAGTTGAGGCCCTGGTCATCGACCCGGCTGGGATTCTGGCTTAAGATTGGATGGGTAGGATCGTTCGGGCGGTTTGCTTATGGGTGAGCGTCTCGAACTTCCAGCGATTCCCTGCTTTGTGAAAAGGACTTGCGATTTTTAAAGGTAATTGCCGGATGGAAAGGAATCCGATCATGGCGCCCAGTATCCAACATACTTCAAGAATGGAGAGGAGTTGAGGCATCTATGATCTGGAGTTCGGTAAAGACCCTTAAATGCAGACCGCCCACCTTCTTTGAGAGGAAAGGTAAGCGGTGTTCAGTCAAGGCACAGGGAATTGAACCCCGGACCTCTTGCACCGCATGCATTCACCCTATCAAGCGCTTAATCGCGATATCCAACAAAACTAAACTTAACATTCCTGCGAAGAAATTTTCTCCGCGATGTGGATATCGCTCAACTTCAACTCATCTAACATGGACTTGTAGTTCTCACCCCTTATGCACTCTTCAGGGGCGCGTACGCCTGTCAGATTGATCTTATGACCGGCTACCAGTTTACCGCCAATGGCTGCTGGGAAGGCGGTGACACGCTGCATGCCGGTGAATCCATTCTGAGCCTCCTCCCACATGAAGATTTCCACTTTGGCTTCCTTGCCACTTTTCTCGCCGGTTACGGTGTTGTACATCACGCATGCATCTTTGTCTTCTGGCAGGGGCGCCAGTTTCGGATTTAGAACGCCCAGCAGGAATTCGCGGGGTGAGATCTTGCCCCATTTTGTTTCCACCGGCTCCTGAGAGAGCATGCCCGAATCGATCAGTGTGCGGATGCCAGAGTAATGTCCGGGCCAGCGCACAGTCTTCTCAGCGAAGTATTGCAGTTCGGGGTGGGTATAGATGAACGAGGGCATGCCCGGGGTCACGGCGCATTCCAAGTCAGCATTCCGGCCAAATTCGCCAAACTTGAAGCATTCCATATCCGACAGTGCCTGGACTTCGATGATCTTCCCGTCCTTGATCATGCAGGTCTTGACGTTGTACTCGCGCAAAACGTGCTCGATGGACCAGGTGGTCATGTAGCACAGGGGGTGACGACAGGCCGCGTCTGCATTTGGGATACCACCCACGCGCGCCACCGCCGTCTTGACCTTGTCAAGCAGGCCGATGCCGTGCTCAGTGGTCAGGTTGCTCAGACCGGGGGCAAAGCCCATCCCATCCAGGATCAGCACGTCATTTTTCTCAGCGCGCTGGTGCAGGTTCTCACCGTACTCGCGGATGGTCATACCTGACGGGACAACCAAGCCTTCAATCTCATATTCATCCGGGCATCGGTGATACTCTTCCAGGATGTCCACCAGGTTGAGCCGGGCTGCGATGGCAGTTTCGATGGCTAAGTAGCTGAGACGTCGGTTAGGCAATACCACTATACCGGCGTCATATCCTTTCATGACTGCTTGTAGTTTGGCTCTGTCTTCGATGCTGACGGTGTGGACGTTGAACTTGTCCGCATCCTTTGCCATGGCTTTCAACGCACTTTCCTGCGCGTCTAACAAGCCTACTTTAGATATTTGCGGGTCTTTACCAAGATACCAGGAGACAGCCCTCCCCATCTTGCCTGCGGCGCCTAAGACTAGGATCTTCATGTACAACTCCTTTGTGGATTGTGGTTTTTGCCCGGCGTATTCCGTGCTAGCGGCAGGGGAGATATCCTGATCATGAAAAGTTGATTTGCGGCAATTTGTGAAATTTTGCGCATTTAAATCTCGATCAGTATATGACTAATATTCTGAAAAATCAAGCTCGAGTGCCCTCTGGTTACAGTAATAAAAATCCATAGAATAAGGGGTTGCAAAAAGAGAGAGTTCCAATCAATATTGTAGTTAGCCACAACAACAAAGAAAGGAACTCTCAGATGACAGCCGAAGCCGTCAGTA
>JBEKFY010000043.1:0-34816 GCA_050013095.1 Anaerolineales bacterium
CTGGCACAGACCATCAACAAAGGCTAGAGGGCATTGCCCTGACACTGACCGAACCGCCGGATGCGGACCCGCATGTCCGGTGGTGTGAGAGGAGGGCGCTAGCCCCGCCCTCCTACTCGATTTGGAACCCAAAAAGATGTCAAAGGAAGCCACTCCATGATCCGCAAACTGATCCTCACCATCGTCTCCCTGGCGTTCTTGCTGGCCGGCTGCGCTCCTGCTCGCACCGCGACCCCGGCCCCTACCCAGCCGCTGCCGACCCCCAGCCAGCCGCTCCCGACGCCCGTTCCGACCGCTACCCCGATCAGCCTGACCGACGGCTTGAAGCGGGCGGTCAGCCTGCCCGCCCCCGCCCAGCGGATCGTTTCGCTCGCCCCCTCGAATACCGAGATCCTCTTCGCCATTGGTGGGGGGTCCCAGGTGGTCGGCCGGGACAGCTTCTCGGATTACCCGGCGGAAGCCAAGTCGGTGGCGGATATCGGCGGTTCGACGGGGAATTACAACACGGAAGCCATCGTCGCCCTCCACCCGGATCTGATCCTGGCCGGGGAGATCAACCCGCCCGAACTGGTCGCCTCCTTGCAGCAGCTCGGCCTGACTGTCTACTTCCTGCCCAATCCCAGCGGATTGGATGGGCTGTACGCGAACCTGCGCACGGTCGGTCTCTTGACCGGTCACAGTGCGCAGGCTGCGGCATTGGTGTCTTCGCTGCAAGCGCGGGTCGCGGCTGTCGACGCCAAGGTCGCTGCGGCTGCCTCCCATCCCTCCGTGTATTATGAACTGGACGCCACCGACCCGACCAAACCTTATACCGCCGGTCCCGGCACGTTTGTCGACCTGCTCATTGCCCGCGCGGGAGGCACGAACTTCGGGGCCCAGTTGAAGGAGCAGTGGGCGCAGATCAGCCTGGAGCAGCTCGTGGTCGGCAACCCGTCGATCGTCATCCTGGGTGATTCGGCCTATGGGGTGACTCCGGCCTCATTTGCGTCCCGCCCCGCCCTGGACCAGCTTGCCGCGGTGAAGGCCAATCAGGTCTACCCCTTCGATGATAACCTGGTCAGCCGGCCCGGCCCGCGCCTGGTCGACGGGCTGGAAGCGCTGGCGAAGCTGATCCATCCTGAGCTGTTTAAATAGCTTCGCCCGGCGGTAGAACCTCGCCACGGCCCTGAAGGCAATTCGCCATGTCCCACCGTTTCCTGCCATATCTGTGGACCAGCCTGTTCCTGCTCGTGGCCATCGTACTCTCGGTCGCCATCGGGTCGGTCTTCATCCCTCTGCTCTCTCAGTTGCGCCTTCTGGCGGACTGGCTGATGCGGAGGCCTCTGCCGGACTCCCTGCAGACCTTTGCTTCCATCATCTCGGCCATCCGCCTGCCGCGCACGGCCCTGGTCCTTCTGACCGGCGCGGCCCTGGGAGGCAGCGGTGCGGCTGACCAGGGCCTGTTTCGCAATCCACTGGCAGACCCCTACCTGATTGGGGTGGCCTCCGGTGCCGGCTTGGGGGCCGTGCTGGCGATGAGTCTCAACTGGCCGTACTCTTTCTGGGGGTTGATGGCGGTCCCGCTGGCGGCTTTTTGTGCGGCGCTGGCGACGGTGTTCGTGGTCTACTCCTTGGCCCGCCTCGGCAAGACGGTCCCGACCACCAACCTGATCCTGGCCGGGGTGGCGTTCGGTTCTTTCGCCTCCGCCCTGACCTCTTACCTGATGCTGCGCTCGACCGGTGATCTGCACCGGGCGATCGCCTGGATGCTGGGGGGTGCGTCCCAGGCCGGCTGGAGCCCGGTCCTGGCGGTCCTGCCTTTCCTGGCCATCGGCCTCGGGATCCTGGTCTTGAGCGGGCATTCCTTGAACCTGATGCAGTATGGCGACGACCAGGCCCAACAGCTCGGCCTGCATGTCACTCGGGCGCGGACCGTGATCCTGGTGGCCGCCTCCCTGACCACGGCCGCGGCGGTCTCGTTTTCGGGGATCATCGGTTTTATCGGCCTGATTGTCCCGCACGTCATGCGCCTGTGGTTCGGTGCGGACTACCGCCGACTGCTGCCGCTTTCGATCCTCAGCGGCGCGGGGGCGCTGCTCCTGGCGGATGTGCTGGCCCGCACGCTCCTGGCCCCGCAAGAACTTCCGGTGGGTATTATCACCGCCCTGGCCGGTGCGCCTTTTTTCCTGTGGGTGCTGCGGCGGACGAAGAACCAGGGGTACTGGTGAGATGTTGCGCATTGAAGACTTGACAGTGGCTTATGGGGCGCGGCGCGTGCTGCATGCGGTTTCCCTGGAGGTGGAGGCCGGGCAGGTGGTTGCCCTGATCGGCCCGAACGGGTCCGGGAAGTCGACGCTGGTGCGCGCCGTGAGCGGGGTGCTTCCAGTCCTGGGAGGCCGGGTCCGCACGAACGGGGACGACCTGCTGTCGCTGCCGCCTGTCCAGCGCGCTCGCCACCTGGCCGTCGTGCCGCAGGCGGTGAGCCTGCCGCCTGCTTTCTCTGTCTGGGAGACCGTCCTGATGGGCCGCACGCCCTACCTGAACTTCCTGGGTCAGGTCTCTTTAAGAGATGAGGAGATCGCCCGCCAGGCTTTGCAGAAGGTGGAGGCTCTGGAATTGGCTGACCGCAGGGTGGGGGAGCTCTCCGGCGGCGAACAGCAGCGCGTCCTGCTGGCGCGCGCCCTGGCCCAGTCCACGCCCATCTTGCTCCTGGACGAGCCGACCTCCAATCTCGACATGCACTACCAGATCAGTTTCATGGAAACGGTGCGCGCCCTGGCGCATCAGGAGCACCTGGCCGTGTTGATCGCCCTGCACGACCTGAACCTGGCCGCCCGTTATGCGGATCGCGTGGCTCTGCTCCAGGAGGGGGAGCTGAAAGCCTGTGGAACGCCGCGCCAGGTCCTGACCGCGGAGTTGATCTCTTCCGCCTATCATCTGCCGGTGCAGGTGGTCCCCCATCCGTTTGCCGATACACCGCTGGTGTTGCCGGAAGACAGGTCTGTTTAGTCTTTAAAAAACATCCCAGTCCGGCGGGAGTTCGGGGATCTGCCATTCGGGGGGAGGCGACCATTTTTCCCAAGCCTCACAAAAGGGCGACTCACCTGATCGCATTTTTTGAATCACTCGTTGTCCCTCCGCTCGAATGGCATGTGCCTCGCTGGCCGGGAGGACGTCCTCCGCGACCATCCGGTCGAATTCTTCCTCATCTTTCCAGCGCCAGTTCGACCGGTCCGGAGAAATCACGATATCCAGCTCGTGGTCCATGCAGTCAAACCCCAAGCGGGTCCGGTGTAGCGGGGTCTGTAAATTAATGTACCAGCAGCGCATTTTTGTTTGTCCCGCCTCCCACATCACATAGACCGAGTGAGCCTCTTCTGGCCTGGCCAGCATGAGCACATCCGTCTCCGTCCAGGTCTGGTCAACGAGTTCTGCTTTCTTGAAGGTCAGGAACTCCCGGCCAATCGGATGATGACTCACATCTTTCCAATGTGTACCCTCCCGCCAGAACAATGCGATCATCTCCGGCGTGTCCTGCACCACGCTGACCGGCATCGCCCACCAAAGCTTGCCAAATCCGACGCCGCGTAAAACAACAGAATCACCTGGCATCCAGCAGGCGGAAGGATTCATTTTCTGACCCCCCGGATAGGGCTTAAAGGCTGAACCCGCCTCCCGGCTTCAGCACATGAGCCTTGGTCTTGGTCTGGGCATTGACCTGGGCAGCCCAGGCGTCCGGGTCCTGGGCGATCAGGTCCCAGGTCCCGTAGTGATAGGGGATGACGTGCTTCGGGGCCAGCAGCTTGGTGGCCCGCAGGGCATCCTCGGGGCCCATGGTGTAATTGTCTCCGATCGGGAGCACTGCCAGCTCCAGCCCTTCCTCTCCGATCAGCTTCATGTCGCCGAACAGGCCCGTATCCCCGGCGATGTAGATCTTCATCCCGTCCTTGGTCGTCAGCAGAAAGCCGGCCGGGTTGCCGCCGCCCGAGCCGTCGGGCAGCCCGGAGCCGTGCAGGGCCAGGGTCAGCTTAAGATAGCCGAAGGGGTAGGTGTAACCGCCGCCAATGTGCTGGGCATGGGTCTTGACGCCCTGTTTGCCGAGCCAGTCAGAGATTTCGGCATTGCTGATGACGGTCGCTCCGGTGCGCTTGGCGATGGCGACGGTATCGCCGAGGTGGTCGTCGTGTCCATGTGTGACCAGGATGTAATCCGCGTCGACCTGATCGGCGGTGGTCGTCGCGGCTGGGTTGCCGCTGAAATAGGGATCCACCAGAAGTTTCACCCCATTGGTCTCAATCCCGAGGGCAGCATGCCCGTACCAGGTCAGGCTAGTGGTCATAGGTTCCTCCTTATCGGATTCGGGCAGTGCGCTGCCCGCAAGTTGCTAGGTTAAGTATAGGACGAAAAACCCCCACTGGTCAATTGGGGGTTGGGATTATGACCTAATTTCAGGCAACGCTCGTTGAAATAGGAAGCCCCCTTTGAGCGGTGGGATAGTTCACTTAACTTCCACGCGGTTCCTGCCAGCCTCCTTGGCCTGGTACATGGCCTGGTCGGCGCGGTTGATCAGGTCATGCAGGGTGGGGGTTGCCTTGCCGAGTCCAGCCACCCCGATGCTGACCTGCACCTGCAAGCTTCCCGCCTCCGTTTCAATGGGCGTGTCCGCGATGCGGGTCAGCAGCCGTTCAGCGGCATTGGTGGCCGCCTTCACTCCCGTATCCGGCAGCAGGATGGAAAACTCCTCCCCGCCGTAGCGCCCGAGGATATCGCTGTCCCGCAGGCTGGTCAGCATGAGATGGGCCACCTCCTGCAGGACCTGGTCTCCAACCAGGTGGCCGTACCGGTCGTTGAACTGCTTGAAATGATCGATGTCCGCCACGAGTGCCGTCAGCGGATGGCTGTAGCGCTTGGCCCGGCTGAACTCGACCTCGGCCCGGTTGAAAAAATAGCGGCGGTTGAAAACTCCGGTCAGCTCATCGGTGATCGCCAGCCGCTGTACTTCGGCGAGCAGGTTGGCATTCTGGAGGGCGGTCGCCACCTGGCTGGCGAACAGCGAGAGCGTCGGCAGGTCATTGGCATGCAGGCCTTCCCCCCACATCCACAGGGTGCCGATGAGCTTTCCTTCGCTGACCAGCGGCGACTGGCAGACCGAGGTGGTTTTGATCACGCCGAGCACCCTTAAAAATTTGGCGGCGACCTGCCGGGAAAGCTCCGGAAACAGCCCCACCACCAGATCGACCGGGTCGGGTATGATCAGCGAGCCCTGGAGGGCGTCGGCCTGCGAGGAAAACCATTCAGGCGGGATCGTATTGTCCTGGAACTTCCGACCGGATATCCGTTCGATCGCTGCCACCAGGTGTTTGGGGAGGGAGGTGTATCGGAAGGAAACCTGCTGATCCTCAGTCCCGCCCAGCGCGATCAGGCAGCGCAGCCCGAGCTTGGCCAGTTCGTTCCCCAGTGTTTGCATCACCCCGTCTGGATCGGTGACCGCGGCCGCCCTGGCTCCCAGCTGGGCCAGCGCCCGGATCAAGGCGTTGGAGCGGGATAGTTGCTTGGCTTGGTTATGCTCAGCCCTGGCTGTGCGCAGGCGCTGGATGGCGGTCGAGAGCTGTCCGGCCAGGATGGCCAGAAGCGCCTCGTCCTGTTCGCTGAAGGCATTGACCGTTTCACTTTCTGCATCGACGACGCCGATAACCTGCCCCTCAACTTTCAAAGGGACGCACAATTCAGAGCGCGTATTCGGATGGACGCTCAAGTACTCGGGAGCCGCCGCAATGTCCGGCACGCGGCGCGCGATCCCGGACTGCACGACGCTGCCTGTGATTCCGACCCCTTTCAACAGCCGCAGTGCTGCCAGGTCTATCCCTGGCTGGTACGAGGAATGCAGGGTGAGTTCTCCTGTAGCCTGATCAAGGAGCAGAATGCCAAAGCTGTCCGGATACAAACTCTCACCGATCAAAAGGGTTGCACGCTGGATCAGGTCATCTTCATCATCTTCCTGGGTGACCGCCTCCGCTACCGCGTGCAGAGTGGATAGTTCCCGGATGCGTTTGCGGGTCTCTTCAAGAAGCAGGACTTTGGTCAGCGCCAGTGAAATCTGTCGCGCGGCCAGTTCGCCACGCTCGATTTCCTCCGCGGTGAAGCTGCGTGCGGAACAGAAACCGAAGATCACCGCCCCCATGTCCTTTTCAGGAGAGATGAGTGGCAGGCCGAGCGCGGATTGGACCGGGGGGCAAGGCATCCGCCCATCCGTTTTCTGGGGAGGCAGGTTGCCGCCCTCACCCAGGACCAGCGCATGCCGGACCTCCAGGACGGAACGGGTCAGGCTGCGCTGGAGCTCCGGGTCGAGAAGTGGGCGGGCGGAGGGGCTCACGGCCTCCGGGCCCTTGGCCGGGAGGAGGATTTTCCCGCTCGGCTCCTGGAGGGTGATCACGCAGGCATCTGCGCGGAAAAGTTCGGCGAGGGGTGCCTCCAGCACCAGCAGCAGGTGGGGTGTATCTTCCGCCTGCAACGCGGTTCGGACGATGTCGCTGAGCAGCGTCATGAACCGGACCTGGACCTCCTGCTCTGCCAGGGTGCGTTCCCGTGCGGTGACTTCCTGGCTGTGCTGGCGGGTAAGTTCCCCCAGCCTGGCAACGTCCAGTGCGACCAGGGCGGCCAGGAGGAAGGCGATCACAACTCCCGGTTCAAAAAGCAGGATTTGCGGAGGTACACCGATCAACCAGGCAAGGAGGATGTAAATGACCAAGGCGGCGGCGAGGCAGACCAGCCCGGCCCACAGGCCAAAAAACCAGGCTGCGGCGATGATCGGGAGGGCCAGCAGGATTCCCGCGGAGGGGCCCAGGCTGTGGCGCAGAAGGACAGAGGCTGCTGCAGAGAGGGCCAGCAGCCCAAGGACAATCCCCCATTTTAAGGCACGCGCAGGGTGGTCAGAATCTCTCATCCGGTCTCGCAACCTCAGAGTATCACACCTGAAGTGAGCCGCGCAGGCTCATGCGGCATCTCCACACCTATCGCTCCGATCTTTGCGGGCGACGCCGTCCCACCCTCATTATTAAACATAAAAAGCGCTTAAACCGGTATGGTTTAAGCGCTTACAATCCCTTTACAAGTTTACCAGATTGGGGTCCATGATGTATTGCCACCAGTTGTTGGCGACCCCGCTGGTCCGACCCGCGACCTTGGGCAGGTGCTTCGTCCACCAGGAGTGCAGGATTTCCAGATTGCCGTTGCCCCATTCATCGGCATTGACCTGGCGCACATCATTTTTAAACTGAGGGAAGTTGTACCAGTCGTAGCAGTTGCTGGCAACCTTGGTTGGATTATTGTAGTCGTAGTCCTGTTGTGCATTGGGCGGGAAATGGATGGTGCCAAGTTCGGCCTGGCCCGGGGAGGTCTTATCGTAGCGCGAGAAGCGGGCATACAGGTTCGCCTCCCCCTGGGTCTTCGCGAAGGCCTGGGTCATGATAGATTCGCAGCGGTGGCCGAAGGAATGCAGCATTTCGCCGACACCCCGTTCGTAGGAGAATCCCATGATCACGAACTTGCGGTCACAGCTTGCCGTCGCGGTGAGCGGCGGAGCGTTGCACCAGAAGGCCCCGGCCCCGCCCATGGTCGATTCGTAGAAGCCGGCATTCGGAAAACCAATCAGCCAGACCTCATCGATTTCGCGCCGGGTGATTTGCGGCAGGATGTTCAGGCCGGTGACGATGGCCATGTAGTCGGCCATCTCCGGTTGATAGGCAGATTGGGTGCCCTTGATCACCGCCGCGAAGGTTTGGGCGTTATAGCGATAGCCATCCGTCTTTGCCGGGAATTCGTTCAGCTCGACCCGCTGGGCGATTTGAAAGCGCGCGTTCCCACCGCTGGCCACCAGGATGTCTTGAATAAAGCTGTTCGCCAGGTCGTCGGGGCGGTTCCAATTCATAAATTGGGAGAGTTTGGTGCCGGTCGCAGGGTCCATCACCGGGTCATAGATCACCAGCAGGACATGGGAGGTCACGATGCGCACCGGTTCGGTGGTGTTGTCCGGTGGAACGGCAGGGGGTTGAGGCTGGGGAGGAGTGAGCGGGGTTTGGGAAATGCCCAGCAGGCCGAGCAGAAAATCCAGGATGGCCGAGAGGAAGTTACCGGAATTCCCGGTGGAATTGCTCATCTCTCCTCCTTCACGGGACGTCGGTGGCGAAGTAAACCTGGTCGCCTGCGCTCATGAAAAGATAACGATTGGGACTCATCGTCATCGCGGTAGCCGACGCGACCATCATGAGCTTGCGCTGGTCCTCGCTTGCCCGGAACTGCCCCTGAAGGGTCAGCGAATCCGGCTGCGGGCTGAAGCGGTATATCGCCTGGGTCAGCGGTTCAAAAAAGTACAGCGACGGATCGGGCGGGTCAGCGAAACTCAGCTCGGTGAAGATCGCATCCGAGATGGTTTTACCCGATTGCTGTCCGGGGCGGTTGTCCACAAAGGTGACCGGGTCCGTGCAGCGCGTCGGGACGACGTCCAGCTGGCTGAGGGTGCAGGATGTCACGTGCCCATCCTGGAAGAGCAGGTAGAGGTCGTCGCCATTGGCCGCCAGGTCGATCGCGGTATTCATATTCTGCGGGACCTGTTCCCCGAAGAACATGTTCGGCAGGTTCGGGAAGTCGCCGAAGTTACCGGCATAAACCCATACCGCATTCCCAAGTGGATCCAGCACGTAGAGGTTCTGCCCGTCCGTGTCCAGCACGAATCCGGCGATCCCCCGCCATCCCAGTGCTGGCGTTACCAGTGGAACGGCGATCGGGTCTGCATTCGGTGCGCAATACAACAGGGTGCCATTGGCGTCCATCGCCAGCACACTGGCATTGCGGGTGTTGACCTTGGGCAACGCGGCGATGTCAATGAGCGTACCGACGGAGTTTCCCCCATATTGTCCCGGTCCGCACTTGAAGGTCGGATCCATTTGATAGCCCTGGCTGGTCAGGTAGGCGCGCAGCACCTCACCGCGCGCCGCGTTGAGCAGGTAGAGGTCCGAGTCGGTGGCGGCCATATGACTGACCTGGAGGGTGCGGCTCAATCCGCCGATAATGGCGGGGCGAAAGTCCAAACGGACGATCCCATCCATGTTGTCGAGGGCCGCCTGCGCCTCCCGCCTCAATTCTTGGGATTCCTGCGTGACCTGATAGGCCTCGGCTTTGTCTAGGTAAAAAATGGCGCTTTCCCAGCCGTGCCGGATCTCGAGCGGGGTGCTCTGTTTGGTGGCTCCGACCGCCGCGGCAACGGCTAGGTCATAGTTTTCCTTGAACTGGCTTACGCGGCCGTAACGCAGGTAGACCATGCTGGCCACCAGCACGACTAGGATGGGGATAGCCACGGCGATGAACGCCATGCTCGCCCCGGAAACGGCGGACTGGCCGTCGCGAGCACTGGGTAGGAGATTCGATAGTAATGTTTGGAGGCCCTGCGAGATCTTCTGCGTAAAACCCCTCACGCCCTGCAGACCCTTTGCCAATCCGCGAAAGGTCTTCTGTCGACCGGATTGGCCTGGGCGGGAGATTTCGGGAAGGTCGTTCGAATTCTGGGGTGCGACCGTTCGGTTCGAACGGCGCGCCGCGGTGGCCGGTTTGATAAAGGTTGTCTGGGCTGCGGCCGTGGGGTGGTCGGGGCGATCAGCCTCCACGGCGCGCGGCTGGGCGGCCTGAGGGGCATCTGCAGGAGTGGGACTCTCCACGCCGGACGGCACTTCAGGCTGCCCGGCGGCCATGATGCGCGAGAATCGGCTGGATGGCTGTCCGCTGTCGACCTGCGAGACCGGCGGGGAAGCCGGCTTGAGGGGGACGCTGGTGGGTGTGCTGGGTGCGGGATGAGCTTCTGGTCCTGGGCGCTTCTCACGCCCGGGGGCCGTGTCGACGGCCGGGAGCGTCCCCGGCAGGAGATTCAGGTTCCCCCTGCCTGGTTGCACCTGGATCAGAACCGCGTTCAGGTCATCGGTGGTGATGGTCGCCAGTTTGCGGCGCAGGGTCTCGACCAACGGGCCGTGTTCCGTAAGCAGGGCAGCTTCCCAGGTAGAGGGCAGTTGGTTGCTCAGGACCAGCAGATCGCCGCTTGCCAGCTCGGCCTGGGAGAAATACAGAGGCGTGGTCTGGCTGAAGCCCAGGCCGCGCCCGGAGATCTGTTGGTCGTGGATGGGCCGGGTCGCCTCCCCGCTCAAATGAAAGGCATGGGTCGGCCCGCATTGGGCCAGGATGAGCTGGGCCTCGCGCAGCACGCCGAGGATCAAGCGTCCGATGATGTATTGGCCCTTGCCGGTGGTGCGCAAATTTCGCTCCACCAGCTGCTGGTTGAGGTTTTCCACCGTGGCGCGCATCGCCGCGGTCAGTGAGCCGGGATTTTGGTAGAAGCGCTGCGCCATCTGAGCAGTGATCTGGTTGTATTCCGTGGCGGAGAACGCGGTGTTTCCGGAGAGGGTCAAGTAGATGAGCAGGCGGTCCGCTTCGCGCCCTCGGGCTGTGCGTTTGGGTGGCGTTGCGGCGACCAGCCCTGGTAGTTGGAGTCGATCCAATCCCTGGATGCGATAAAAGGGAAACAGATTCAAGTCGAACTTGGCGGTCACGCTAACCATTATACTGCTTTAACTATTTCGTCATGCGTGTATGGATCGTTCCGGAAAATGACCCAATGGGCCGCAGGCTTAGGGCAAGAGGACCTCTTTCTACTTTATTAATACTGGTAGAATCGGCGCAGAGGAACAGCTTCCTATCCAGCCATTTTTTGATCTCATGGACTATACCCTCATCCGTCACTTCTCCGAACTGGATCCGTCGGCCGCGGACTGGAACGCCCTGCTGGCTGAAAGCATCACCCATGTCCCGTTCCTGCGACATGAATACCTGCGCGCCTGGTGGGCGACGCGCGGCGGAGGCGAATGGCCTCAATCCGAATTGGCAGTGGTCCTCGCCCATCAGGGTGGACAGTTGCAGGGAATCGCCCCGCTCTTCTTCACCCAAAACCGGGAAAGCCGCCCAGCCTTGATGCTCCTGGGCTCGATCGAGATCTCGGATTATCTGGACCTGATCTGTCGTCCGCTGGACCTGCCGGCCTTTCTTCCCGGTTTGCTGGATTTTCTTTCCAGCGCTAGGACAGACCTGCCCGCCTGGGACCTGCTTGACTGGCAGAACATTCCGGAGGCCTCCCCGACGCTCTCCTTGCTTCAGAGCGAGGCTGAAAAACGGGGCTGGACCCATCGCACCGAGCGCACCTATCATGCGCCTTCCATCCCGCTGGTCGGGGATTTTGACGCCTACCTGACCGGCATTGACAAAAAACAGCGCCATGAGATCCGGCGCAAGCTGCGCCGCGCCGAGGAGAGCGGGCAGGAGGTGCGCTGGTATATCGTGGAAGACGGGGCTGCGCTCGATGCCGAGGTGGATGCTTTCTTGGCGATGATGGCGGACGATCCGGACAAAGCCAACTTCCTCAGCCCGGCCATGCGCGAGCAGATGCACCTGTCCTGCCGGGCGGCTTTTCAGGAGGGCTGGTTGCAGCTGGCCTTCCTGGAGGCGGACGGTGTAAAAGCCGCCGCGTATTTGAACTTTGATTACAACAACCGCATCTGGGTCTACAACTCCGGCCTCGACCGGCGGTTCATGGAACTTTCCCCGGGCTGGGTGCTGCTGGGCTACCTGCTGCAGTGGGCTAACGAGCACCAGCGTGTGGAGTTTGACTTCATGCGCGGCGAGGAAGAGTACAAGTACCGTTTTGGGGCCGTGAACCACTTTGTGATGCGCACCCAGATCAACCGCCAAACCCATGCAGGCTGAGCTCATCCTGGAGGCGCAAGCCGAACTCGGGGAAGGCCCTGCCTGGGACGGGCGCGCCGGTCTCCTGTATTGGGTGGATATCTACGCCGGGTTGCTGCATCTCTTCCAGCCCCGGACCGGGAGCGACCGCGCTGTTCCGGTCGGTGAGCCGCTCGGTTGCGTTGCCCCCTGTCGGGGCGGGGACCTGGTCCTCGGTGTGCGCAGCGGATATGCGCGTTATGATCTCGCGAGCGGCGCCCTGACCCACCTGGCGCGTCCCGAACCGCACCTGAGCGGGAACCGCTTCAACGACGGCAAGTGCGACCCGGCCGGGCGTTTCCTGGCCGGGTCCATGGACGATGCCGAAGTGGAAGCCTCTGGCTCGCTTTATTCCCTGGCTGCGGACGGCACCTGGAAGACGCTGCGGAAGGGCTTGCGCATCCCGAACGGCCTGGCCTGGAGTCCCGACTACCGCACCTTCTACCACATCGATACCCCGACCCGTGAGGTCCAAGCCTATGATTACGATCTCGCGCGCGGCGAGATCGCCAATCCACGAACGGTCATCACCATCCCGCCCGGCCTTGGATTGCCGGACGGGATGACTTCGGATGTAGAGGGCATGTTGTGGATTGCGCTGTGGGGCGGGGCACAGGTCACCCGCTGGGATCCGGCTACCGGCCGGAGGCTGGCGGGGGTTCCACTGCCAGCCTTGCAACCCAGCTCGTGTGTCTTCGGCGGGACAGGATTGACCGACCTGTATATCACCACTGCCCGCATACGCCTGAGTGCCGAGCAATTAAATCGCTATCCTCTTTCCGGGGGTTTATTTCGGATCCAAACGACGATCCAGGGTCTGCCGACCTTTGCCTTCGGCGGTTGATCCCTTTAGAGGGGGCGCTTCATCGATCGGAACGGCTTCGATTGGCTTCTCCCGGCTGCGGTTCACCAGATAGATCCCGGTCAGGGCGACCAGCCCCCCGATCCACTGAGGCGGGGTGAGCCTCTCGCCCAGGATGGGGATCGCCAGGATGGCCGTAATCACCGGCTGCCCCAGCATGGTCGGTGAGGCGATGGCGGCCGGGATGTGGCCGAGCGCGTACCCGATTGCCAGGTAACCGGTCAGCTGCGGCAGGAGCGCGGCCCCCAGCATGACCACGTAGGACCGGGTGGGATAACCGGAGAGCGGTGTGCGGCTCACCAGGCAGATCACCAAAAGGACCAGCGTGCTGCTCAGGCTGCAGAGCCAGACGTGCGAGAGCGTGTCCAACCGCCGGCGGCTCTGCTGGGAAAACAGGTAAAAGAGGCCGTAGAAGAAAGCCGATGTGATTGACAGCAGATCCCCCCAGCCCAACGTGGGATGTCTCAAGAAGTCATTGCCCAGGACCACGGCCGCACCGCCCATGACCAGGACCAGACCCAGCCAGAACAATCTCCGGGTGCGTTCCCGAAGGATCACCCAGGCGATCAGGGCCACCCACAGTGGCGAGGTGTTGCCCAGCAGGGTGGCATTGGCGGCCTGGGTGAATTTCAGGGATGTGTTCCAGATGAACTGGTCCATGGCGGAGGCCAGGCCGGCCAGGATCGGGAAGAGGAGAATCCCCCAGCGCAGGTCCAGGGCGGAGGGCCCACCCTGCCGGCGGATCGTGCGGCTCATAAAAAATGGGCTCAGCATCAGGGTTGACAGGCCGATGCGGTAGAAGCCCATGACCTGCGGCGGGACGTTCGCCCAGCGTACGAAAAAGGCTGAGAAACTGATTGCCAGGATGGCAACCCCCAGCGCCCCATATGCCAGGAAGTTCTGCTTGGAGGACATTGAGACTGATTTTATCACTACAGCCTTTTAACCCGCCGGATCTTTCCGGTTGCATCACCTTTCAGCCCGTGTTAGAATAACGTTACCCTTAATCGGTATTGGAGCCGGATATGCCTGAGATGGTCGAAGTCGTCATTGATAGTGTGCGTGTCAGCCTGATGTCCCCCCAGCGCGTGATCATCCTGCGCCAGAAGGACACGGATCGTTATCTGCCGATTTGGGTCGGGCCTTACGAGGCGGAGTCCATCACGGTCGCCCTGCAGGAGGTCGAGATGGCCCGTCCCCTGACCCACGACCTGCTTAAGAACCTGTTTACGGTTTTTAACGGCAAGATCTTACGGGTTGAGATCGTCAACCTGAAAGAGGACATCTTCTACGGGAACATCATCGCCGAGACGGGGGGACAGACCGCTGTTGTGGATTCGCGCCCTTCGGATGCCATCGCTCTGGCCCTGCGTGCCCACGTCCCCATCCTGGTCAGTCTGGCCGTGATGGACGAGGCGGGCATTGTTCCCGAACAGGACATCCAGGGGCAAGTTTTGCCCCCCGCCAGTTCCGAACCCAAACCCGTAGCACCGCCCACGCAAGAGAGCGAAGGACGTTTGGAGGTGTTCGAGGACTTCCTGAAGAAGCTCGACCATGATAAAAAGGACAGCGAGAGCGGCGAAGACGACCCGGATAAATCCAAGAAAAAACCCAAGAAATAGGCTCGCATGTCTGATCTGCCCCCCCCAGAAGAGACTACCCTCCCATCCACGTCCGTCATCCCCCACAACCGCGAAGCCGAAGAAGCTGTTGTGGGGGCTGTGCTCATTGACCCGGAAGTCTATTACGACCTGGCCCAGTTTCTCCAGGCGGACGATTTTTACATCCACCGCCACCGCTGGATCTGGGAAGCTTTCACCCGTCTGCACGAACAGCGCATCCCGCTGGACTTCCTGACCGTCACCGAGGAACTCGAGCGCGCCGGCCAGCTGGGTGAGATCGGAGGCCCGGCTTATCTGACGGCTTTGCTCAATCAGGTTCCGACTTCCCTGCATGCCGAGGCCTACGGGCGCATGGTCGAGGCGGCCGCCATCCGCCGCCGCATGCTGACCGCTGCCAACCAGATCGCGACCCTGGCCTACAATGAGCAAGAGACGGTTGAGAACGTCATCGAGGAGGCGGAGAAATCCATTTTCAACGTAAGCGAGCGGCGCCTGCGCCACGACCTGCTGCCGATCTCCCAGGTGCTGAGCGATTACTACGACCGCATCGATGAACTTGCCCGTCGTCCGGAGGAGATCTTCGGCGTTCCGACCGGCTTCGTGGACCTGGATCGCATGCTGGCCGGCCTCCAGCCCTCGGATCTGTTGATCATCGCCGGGCGGCCAGGCCAGGGCAAGACCGGCTTCTTGCTCTCCGTGGCCAAGAACGCCGCCCTGCTTCACAAGAAGAGCGTTGCCATCTTCTCGCTGGAGATGTCCAACGAACAGGTGGTCCAACGCCTGCTGGCTCAGGAGACCGGCATCGATTCGCAGCGCATGCGCACCGGCAAGCTCAGCGAGGATGAGTGGCCGCTCTTGACACATGCCATCGAGGTGCTGGGCGACACGCATATCTACCTCGACGATACCCCGGCGATCACGCCCCTGCAGCTGCGCACGAAATGCCGCCGGCTGCACATGGAATTCGGGCTTGACCTGATCATTCTGGATTACCTGCAGCTGATGGGGGGCGATGTGCGCAATGAGAACCGCGTCCAGGAGGTCTCGTACATCTCCCGCAACCTGAAGGTCCTGGCGCGCGAACTGAACGTGCCGGTGCTGGCCGCCGCCCAGCTCAGTCGGGCCGTCGAGCAGCGCACTGATAAACGCCCGGTGCTCTCGGATTTGAGAGAATCGGGATCCTTGGAGCAGGACAGCGATATCGTCATGTTCATCTACCGACCCGACCAGTACGAGAAGGACACCATCAAGCAGAACGTGGCCGAGATCATCGTGGCCAAGCACCGCAACGGCCCGACCGGCAGCGTCGAGCTGATCTTCCTGAACCACCTGGCCAAGTTCGTGGATGCGGCCACGCGCAATATTGACCTCTCTCAGGCCTGAAATGACCCCTTTCCAGGGCTTCTCCGACCAGGAGACCTTCACCCGCATCCCGGATTCGTTCCTCCGACATTTGTTAAACGAGATCGAGGACGCAGCCGAACTCAAGGTGAGCCTCTATTTCTTCTGGCGCATTGAACACATGGAAGGACCTTTCCGCTCCCTGGGCCGCAGTGAGATCCTTGAGGATCGGACTTTCATGGAGGGATTCAGTGCCGCCGAGCTCGACCGGGGGCTGGAGAAGGCGGTCCAGCGGGGCAGCCTGCTCCAGGTTGAGGCTGATTCGGGCAGGTTCTATTTTCTCAACTCGCCGCGCGGGCGCGCGGCCGCCGGGGCGCTGAAAAAAGGCGGCCTTCGCCCGGCCGCCCACCCCGCGGCCCCGCCACCTGACCGCCCGAATGTATTCAAGCTCTATGAGGACAACTTCGGGCCTCTGACCCCCCTCCTGGCGGATGCGTTGAAGGACGCGGAGCAGAATTATCCGCTGGACTGGATCGAGCAGGCCATCGGGGAGGCCGTCACGCGCAACAAGCGCAGCTGGAAATACGTGGAGACCATCTTACGCCGCTGGAAGGAAGAGGGCCATGGCGAAGAGCAAGATCGACGAGACGCTGAAAAAGATCGCCACAAATACGTCGAAGGCAAGTACGCCCCCTACATCAAGCACTAGCAGCCTCGGCGACCCGAACTGCCCGCACTGCCACGGGACCGGCTATGTCCGCCGCGATGTGCCGGTCGGGCATGCGGATTTTGGCAAGCTGGACATCTGCACCTGCCGCCAGGGCCAGGTGACAGAGTCAGTGCGCGCCAGGCTCTTTTCCCTCAGCCACCTGGACGAGCTCCGGGGGCTGACCTTCGAGACCTTCCAGCCCTGCGGGCGCAAGGGCCTGGGCGAACAGCAGGCCAACTCGCTCGAATGGGCCTTCAACCGCGCCCGGCAGTATGCTGGCTCGCTGCAAGGCTGGTTGCTGATCACGGGCGGCTATGGCTGCGGCAAGACCCACCTGGCCGCGGCCATAGCCAACTTCGCCGTTGGCATGGGTGTGCCGACCCTCTTCCTGACCGTCCCGGACCTGCTGGACACATTGCGCTTCGCCTACGATTCTGAGGAGACTTCCTTCGAGCAGCGCTTCGAGGAGATCCGCAATGCTCCTTTGTTGGTGCTGGACGACTTCGGCACGCAGAACGCCACAGCCTGGGCCCAGGAGAAATTATTCCAGGTCGTGAACTACCGCTACATCAACCGGTTGCCGCTGGTGGTGACCACCAACCTGGCCCTGGATGAAATTGAAGCGCGCATCCGCTCGCGCCTGGCCGACCCGGAGTTGGTCAGCGTGGTGCGCATCCAGGCTCCCGATTACCGTCGCCCGACGGACGACAAAGGCCATCCGGAACTCTCCTCGCTCGACCTGCACGCCGCTCGGACCTTTGCCAGCTTTGATGACCGCCGGGGGGAAGGTCTGCCGCCCGAAGAACTCAAGTCGCTCGAGAAGGCGCTCAAGGCAGCCACGGACTTTGCCAAAAAACCACGTGGCTGGCTGGTCTTGACCGGTTCCTACGGGTGTGGCAAGACTCATCTGTCCGCTGCCATTGCCAATGCCCTGGCCGACCGAGGCAGCCCGCCGCTCTTCATTGTTGTGCCGGACCTGCTCGACCACCTGCGGGCGACCTTCAGCCCGAACAGCAGTGCCAGCTACGACCGCCGTTTCGAAGAGATCCGCGCCGCGCCGCTGCTGATCCTGGATGACCTGGGAACGCAGTCCATGACGCCCTGGGTGCGCGAGAAGCTCTACCAGCTCTTCAACTACCGCTACAATGCCGAGTTGCCGACCGTCATCACCACCGCCGACACGCTCGAGGAGATGGACGCCCGCATCCGCTCGCGCATGCTGGATGCCCGCCTGTGCACGATCCACGCCATTACCGCCCCGGCGTACCATGGGGGGAGAGGTAAGAAAACGAAGAAGTAATCATGGATGACGGGACGAGGTTCAACATTATGGCCATGATCGGCCTTCACGGCACTCTTAAAGAAATCCGGCTGGTTCGAAACACCTTCTTCGGTTAAGCTTTTAGGCACCAGACACAAAAGGAAACCGAGGCAGATCGAAATGGGCCTCAGCTGCAAGGAAAAGCGATGCTTAAGAGCAAAATCCTGGAAAAGTTAAAATCGTTTTTACCCCCGCAATGGTATTCTTGGATGCTTTATTCTTTTTCTCGGAACAGCCGATTGAGCTGGGGTGGGCCCTTCAATGGCCAGCAACAACGGATCCAGGCTTTTCTGGAAATTGTAGATCTCGTCAACCCCAAAACCATCATTGAAACCGGTACATATCGAGGAACGACTACAGAATTCATGGCGAAAACTTTTCGACCACCCATTCTCACCATCGAGTCTGATCCGCATAATTTTTATTACTCACGAATTCGATTGCGCCGTTATAAGAATGTCCGCGTCTTCGAAGGAGGTTCGCCACAAGTATTAGATCAGATGTCCCATGACCCGGGAATACCGAAAGAGGCTGTTTTTTTCTATCTGGATGCACATTGGAAAGGCAAATTACCTGCTCGTGAGGAATTACAAATCATCCATACAAACTGGCGAGATTATGTGGCCATGATTGACGATTTTCAAGTTCCCGGCGATGCGGGTTATGGATTCGAGAGTTATAAGAATGGGGCTATCCAAGATTTAGATCATTTTAGTGAGGTTTTATCTGGAATGAGCATTTTCTTTCCGGCTTTGGCATCTCAAACCGAGACGGGCAGTAAACGCGGCTGTATCGTACTTGCTCAAGGTTTAACCAGCTCTCAGCTTTTAAAGGCCCGATTTTTGCGACCCTATAAAATGGGTTCGAATACTGAGCCAGCTGGATTTCGCCCAACCTGAAATTAAACATATTACCGGACAAGCAAGGAAGAACGGACATCATGCGACCTGTTTGCTGATGGATACGCTTGATTAAGAGGAATTTGCGGAATCCGGGCGTCTTAAGCAATGAAAATCAATTGATCCTTGTGGACCGCAGCGCGCACCACGCGCCTCAATTCAAGCTGATCCGAATCAGGGTAGCTGATTTATGGAAATAATCTTGGAAAAACCGAGAAAGTATCATGTTTCTCAAGACACCGTAGCGGCCTTTGAGAAGATTATTTTGTCTGATCCCCATGTCCGGCGGTTAAATTTTTCAGACCGTCAGGTTTCAAATTTGGTTTACTATCTATGGCGCATTGCAGATAGATCGGGCAGGCGTACGCATCTGTTGCCTCGGTCTCCCGCTACGGGGATCCATGCGGGTAAAAAACAACGGGACCTATTTGTGGTATCCATGGGCATAAATCTAAGAAAATGGATGCCTTTCTCATTTGCATCCGGAAGAAAAAGTATCTATTTATTTGATGCCTGGCCCAGTATACATGACGAGGTTAAAGAGCTCATTCTCCACTGGAATATCGATAACGTCTTCCTATCCTCCTCCCAGGCTGCTGAGAGATTGGGCCGGTCAGTTTCAGGGTGCCACTGCTATTGGATCCCGGAGGGGCACAATCCAGAGGATTATCGATTCTGTTCTTATCAAGACAAAAAAATCGATGTGCTCCAATTCGGCCGGAAGTATGATATCTATCATCAACTCATCGCGGCGCCTCTGGAAAGGCTCGGGAAGGTTTACCTCTATGAGAAAGAAAAAGGCGAACTTGTTTTTCCGACCCAGGAAGAGTTTCTTGACGGTCTGGCAGGTTCGAAGATTTCGATTTGTTTCCCTGCGAGCATGACGCACCCCGTGCGCGCCGGGGATATTGAAACCATGACTGGAAGATATTTGCAATCCATGGCCTCAAAATGCCTGATCTTAGGCCATGCTCCCGAAGAAATGATCGGTTTGTTTGGTTACAACCCGGTCATTGAGATAGATTGGGATGACCCGGTAGGTCAGCTGCGATCCGTGCTTGATCGTTATACGGAATATATCCCCTTCCTCGAAAAAAATTACCAGGCGGTGGTGGAGAATCATACTTGGCAACGACGATGGGAGAGGATCGTGCAAGTGCTGTTTACATGAGTGTAACCGTTCTTGTTCCAAAGTTATTGATGTACGGTGGCGTTTCTCGTAATCCTTTCCGGTTGCGCACCAGCCAAGCCGGCCGAGGCGCTGACTTTGTTGCCTGCCAAGTCAACCTTGACCCAGACTCCGACTCCGACTCCGACTTTAACCTTAACTGTCTTACGAGAGCTTAGTTTATCAAAGTAATGATTTTTTATGGTCATTACGAATTTGTGGAAGTGCCCTTCCGATGAAAACGAACAGCCATACATGAAAACAATTTCCTATCGCCCCATCGGCGTCCTGCACACCCCCTTCCGTGGCCTGCAGGGCATGCCTATCCAGCCTACCGGGCGGAACAGCGGCCATGGTACGGCCGAGATCTTCCCCGAGTTCGCCGCTGGCCTCAAGGATCTGGATGGCTTCTCGCATATCATCCTGATGTACCACCTGCACGCCGTCCGAAAGGTCGACCTGACGCCCACCCCCTTCCTCGATTCCGAGCCGCGCGGAATCTTTGCTACGCGCGCCCCGTCCCGCCCCAACCCGATTGGCCTATCCATAGTCCGCCTGGCGCGGGTCAAGGGGCACCTCCTGTACTTGGAAAACCTGGACATGCTGGACGGCACCCCGCTGCTGGACATTAAACCCTACGTCCCCGTGTTCGACCGGCCCGCCGGGAAGGTGAAAACTGGCTGGCTTGAGAAAGCCCGCGGCCGGATCCGCTCGACAAAATCGGATGCGCGCTTCACCTAAGGACAACCTGCCTGGTCCCTGCTCGTATGGTCCGATTCGGTGAAAGTGCAGACGGATCCGACGAAGGTTCCGTTTGGAATGTACTTTATAATGCGTTCTATTGGTTTTTAGCACGATCATTATTTGGGTATCCCAGGAGGTGAGATTATGCAGTTTAGAGTTACCCTTCGTTTGCCGGATCAGCTTTGGCTGAGACTTTACCTTCTCACCCGTGTGGTGGGGTTGGGCGCTCGAGCACTTTTTCTCCCGGCAGCTGCATCAGGGTGTGGAGGATGCGCCCAAACGGCTGAAACTGGCCGCCGAATCTTGATCGGGCGATTGTTGCCCGCTTTCGCTGGCATTGTTGGATGATCTTCGAGGGTCGTTGTCTTGCTGCAGTACCTGATCTTCGGTATGACCTTCGCTTTTGCGGCCGCCGTGCAGCCCGGTCCCTTCCAGGCTTTCCTCCTGGCCCAGACCTCGCGCAACGGCTGGCGGCGTACCCTGCCGGCGGCCTTTGCGCCCCTGCTCAGTGATGGGCCGATCGTCGTGCTGGTGCTGCTGGTTTTAAGCCGGGTGCCCGCCTGGCTCATCGCGGTCCTGCAGGGGGCCGGAGGAGGCTTTCTGCTCTTCCTGGCCCTGGGTGCCTGGAAGACCTGGAGGAACCAGGCAGCCGTTTCGGCCTCGCCGGGGCCTGATCGTCAGCAGACGGTTCTGAAGGCGGCCGTGGTCAACCTGCTCAACCCCAACCCGTATCTCGCCTGGAGTCTGGTGATGGGTCCGCTGCTGCTGAGGGGCTGGCGCCAGGCCCCCGGGTACGGGCTGGCTCTGCTGCTGGGGTTCTACGGCACCCTGGTCGTGAGCACGATGGGAATCATCCTGCTCTTTGGACTGGCCGGGAACCTCGGGCCCAAGGTCAGCAGGACGCTGGTTGGCATTTCCGCGATCGCCCTGGCTGTTTTCGGAGTGTACGAATTGTGGCTCGCGGTCAGCGCCCTTTTGCGGATATAAAAGCCGTCCGGCTCCTTTTAGCGCCCCACCGTTTTCCCTAAAGCACCATCTTTCCCCTCGGTCTGTGGTTATTTGAAGAAGGGCACTTCCTGCGAACTTACCCAGGAAGTGCCCTGTTTTTTTGATCCGATCGGCCTCCCATGGGCACAAAATCGCCAATCCACGCCTCTTTATGGGGTGGGCAAAAAATACCCTGTGAAAAGCATCTTTCTCATGTGTACGAAAGCGTTGCGGGTCTGTATAGTTATACCGGCGAATAGATAGGGAATGAGAATCGAGGCCCTGATGATCAAGTTCATCCAACGCACCTTCAATCTCCCGAATCGGAAATCGTATGAGGGCAGGCTGCAAAATCGCACCCTGAACATGATCCTGTGGGGGATCGTGTTCACCAGTGTGGTTCTCGGGCTGGTCCACATTTACTTTGATGCCATCCAGGCTGCCGATCTGCTCTTCGCCCTGGGTGTACTCTGTCTGCTGGGGCTGCAGATCAACGAACGAGGTCATTATATTCTCATCAGCGTCCTGGCCACCATCGTGATTCTTGCGGCAGCCTTCTACAACGCGATCACGGGTGGCGGCCTCCAGGATCCGGCCATACTCGCTTATCCGGCGATCATCCTGATCGGCAGCCTCCTGTTCGGAAGACGCGCTTCCCCCCTCCTGTTCTTTGCGAGTGCGATTTCATTGATCGTGATCGCTGGGCTGCAGGTCAGGGGGTATATCCAGACGCCCTCCGGCGTGAATTTGGGCGACCTGCTCGCCCAGCTGGTGCTCTTGGCGGCCGGCAGCTACCTGGTGTCAGCAACCATGGGGAACATTGAACACAACCTGAAACGCGCCGCCCGATCCGAGGCTCAGCTGAGGGAGTCGTATGAACTGACCCTCGAAGGCTGGGTCAAAGCCCTGGAGTATCGCGACCGCGAGACCGAAGGGCATTGCCGGCGTGTGACCAGCCTTTCGATGCAATTGGCAGACAGGGTGGGGCTCACGGGCGACGAGATCACCCAGATTCACCATGGGGCCCTCCTGCACGACATTGGGAAAATGGCCATCCCGGATTCGATTCTCTTCAAACCCGGACCCTTGGATGATACCGAATGGGAACAGATGCGCAAACATCCGATCTATGCCAAAGAGATGCTTGAGAGCATCCCGTTCTTGCAGAGCGCCATTTCTATTCCCTACTGTCACCACGAGCGCTGGGATGGGCAGGGATATCCGCAGGGGTTGAAAGGGGAGGAAATTCCGCTGCCCTCCCGGATCTTCACCATTGTCGATCACTGGGAGGCGTTGAGTTCAGACCGCCCTTATCGGAAAGCCCTGCCCAAAGAGCAGGTGTTTGTCTACATCAAAGAAAACGAGGGCAGGGTTTTCGATCCCCGTTTGGCTGAGATCTTCCTGAAGATGGTCGTGGATTCGAATATGGTCCAGTTGCACAGGAACGCCGCGCCGCAGAGGGATGAATTCGTGGCGGAGCCGATGGCCTAGCCGGGCGAGCTTATGCAGCGGCGGCTGGAAAGCAAGGGGTCCGGTTCTTGAACGAATCGGGCCGTTTCGTTTGCCGTTTCCGGTGAAGCCTGGTAAGGCTGGCCTCGCCAGGGGCGGGCAGGCTGACCCAACCGCGCACCTCTCGCCCTTTGGAAATGCGAAGGGGCAGGCTTCATGCCTGCCCCTGCAGGTTGGAGGGATCGAGCGGGTTTACACCCAGCCGCGCAGTTGCATGGCTTTGACCACGCGGTCGATGGCGACCATGTAGGCCGCATCGCGCATGTAAACTTTCTGTTTCAGGGACATATCCAGCACGCCGTGGAAGGCCTGGGTCATCTTGACATCCAGTCTCTCCAGGGTCTCTTCCTTCGTCCAGTAGAAGTTCATATCGTTCTGGACAGACTCGAAGTAGGAGCAGGTCACCCCGCCGGCGTTGCACAGGAAGTCGGGGATATCGAAGATGCCGTTCTTCTTCAGGTATTCGTCCGCTTCGGGCGTGCAGGGGCCATTGGCGCCCTCGGCCACGATCTTGACGCGCTTGGAGATCTTCTTGACCGTGTCGGCGTTGACATGGCCTTCGATGGCCGCCGGGATCAGAACGTCCGCTTCCTTGGTGATCCAGGCCTCGCCGTCCTCGATGAGATAGCCGGCCGCCTTGGCCTTCTTCTTATCGATCGTGCCGTACTGGTCGACGATGGTCAGCAGGAAGCGCGGGTCGATGCCCTCTTTGTGGCTGTAGGTGTAGGAGGTCTTATCGTTGCGGTCCCAGCAGGAGACACAGGCGACTTTGCCGCCCAGGATCTCGATGAAGGCGACGGCCGCGTACTGCGATACGTTGCCGAAGCCTTCCAGCGCAGCGACGCACTTCTTGGGGTCCATCTTCAGGTGCTTCATGGCTTCCCGGACGGTGTAGATGACGCCGTAGCCGGTCGCTTCGGTACGGCCTTCCGACCCACCGCCGCCCAGGGGTTTTCCGGTAAAGACGCCGGGGGTATACTGACCGGTCAGCTTGGAGTATTCATCCATCATCCAGCTCATCATCTGCGGCGTGGTGCCGACATCCGGCGCGGGGACATCCTGGCGGGGGCCGATGTTCTTCCACATCTTCTGCACCCAGCCGCGGCACAGGCGTTCCTTTTCGCCGACCGAGAGCGTGGCCGGATCAACGATGATGCCACCCTTGCCGCCACCCAGGGGGATATCGGCCACGGCGCATTTCCATGTCATCCAGGTCGCCAGGGCACGTACGGTGTCCAGCGTCTCGGCAGGGTGGAAGCGAATGCCGCCCTTGTTCGGACCGCGCGCGTCGTTGTGTTGGACGCGGAAGCCCTGGAAAACGCGCAGCGTCCCATCGTCCATGCGCACCGGGATGCGGAAGGTGTACTCGCGCATTGGCCAGCGCAGCACCTCGGCCACCTGTGGGTCGAGCTTGAGCAGCTTGGCAACGCCGTCAAACTGCTCTTGTGCCATTTCGAAAGCATTGATTTGTGCGGGCATAGTTCATCTCCTGATAGCGGATTGAGGTTTCGGTGAAAATATAAGCGGGCACTCCGGACGGGAGGCCCGCTCTAGAAGGCGCCGATGTCGAACCATTCAAGCATGGGCATTTTCACCAGGAAAGGATGAAGCCCCTTAAACTTACACGAATATTGCCTGCGCGTCAATATGACAAAATCCACCTCGGCGCGTGATTCCTTTGTGATTTTACTCATGAACCCCCCGCCCGGAGAGGTGTTCGGGTGGGTGTGCTTTTTATTTTTTCAGGGCTGATCCTCATCCCCCGATTCCTCATCATCGGGGGTATCCAGCTCAATTTCCACCTTATGCGGGTCGAGCTGGATCCAGAGCAAGAGCATCTGCCCGTCACTGGTGTCGGTCGAGCGGGCGGCTACGATTGGGGCGTGGTCCTCCAGCCCCAGGTCGTTGCGGTAGTGCAGGTGGATGGCTTCATGGGTGTGCCAGCGGCGGTAGCAGCGTTCGACCAGCGCCGGACCGTTGAAGGTGCGCAGGCGGGTGAGCACGGTCAACGGCAGGTGCGGCCCTTCGCCCAGGCCGAGCGCCCAGCCGTCCTGAACGGGTTCAAAGACGGGCGGAGGCCCTTCGATGATGGTGATTTTATCGTCCATGGGATACCTGTATGGTGGGAAAATCATACCACAAAAAAATATCCTATAATCTAATCGTATTATAAGAATTTTTAGAATCTATTTCATTGCCAACGAGGAGAAGAGTTGATGGAAGACACCATGGAACAACTGATCAGCAGGATCCAAGCCACTCAAAAGCGATTGGTGGTTCTATTAGAGACCAGAGCGGATGACCAGGATTGGCAACCCGCTCCAGGTGAATGGTCGTTTCGCTATATTGCTTCTCACCTGGCGACGACCGAAAAGGAATGTTACCAGGACCGAGTGGTGCGGATTGCCGCGGGCGGGAAGCCGCACTTCGAATCCTACTTCAACACCGGCAGAGATTTTAGCCAGAACGACTTGAAAGATTCGCTCCATGCTTGGACAGCGACACGCCAGGAGATCATCGATTTCGTTCGCTCTTTGCCTGAGGAAAAACGGTCATTCACTGGAACCCACGCTGCTTTTGGCACTTTAACCGTGCAGGGCGTATTAAGATTAATGCTGGATCACGATCAAGAACACATTCAGGATCTGGAGAAAATGATGGGCAAGTATGGGACGAAGCCCTCAACCAGCTGATGGGTATCCTTGGAACTGAGTGCGCCGTCCTGATCCTCCCCTAAAACCGTGTAAGCACTGTCATTACCGGGTTCTAAAAAAGAGGCGGAGAGCTCGCATGTCCGAAAAGCTCGTTCCCAAGATCATCCTGGAAGGCACCCGCCTGACGCTTAAAACGGAGGTCGCCTTCGCGCTGAACGAACACGCCCGCATTGTCGGTCCACGCAAGTACCGCTATCCTTCACCGCTCATATCGGCCGAGTGGTGCGCTTTCACCAATTTTCCCTGGGGGCGCGGGTTGATCAATTTCGAACCACAGGAGGAAGCCCTGGCGATGGAAACCTATGCGACCTGGGTGCGCCTGTTTGAGCTTCAGCGTTACTACTCCTGGATCGTGGATCGTTTCCACATATCGACGCGCGCCTATCAGCTGAAAACCTACGGCAGGGATTACGACTTCGGCTGGCTGGAGGAACGCCTCGATGCTCTGGGTTTCCACCTGGTCTTCCTGACCCGCACCCCGGCCTCGTTCCCCGCGGCGCGCGCCGAGCGGCTCAAGGTCTCTGGCAACCCGGCCCAGTACGACAACTTGCAGGTATTTATCGAGGAGCAGGAGCAGATGCGGCGGCTGGTGGGCGAGTCGCGTCTGCCCACCCTGGAACTGGACATCTCCGACAGCGATGTGGCCCACGCCTGCGACCAGATCGCGGACTGGATGGAATCGAGCGGGGGTTTGTGGATGGCGGGCTGATCCTATCAAACCAAAAGGTCAGGGCAGTCTCGACCTGGCCTTTTGGTAGGCACTTTTTTATTCTTCTTTCGGCGGTGCCGTCGGGCCGTAGTCCAGCACTTCCCGCACCTGGCTGTTGGGCTGAGGCCCTCCGATGATCTTCTTTTCTTCCAGGGTGTCGATCAGACGTGCGGCGCGCGTATAGCCGATGCGCAACCTGCGCTGCAGCATGGAGACCGAGGCGCGTCCCTCCCGGCGGATGAGGTCGGTGGCGTCGGCAAGCAGCGGGTCACCCTTTGATTCCGGGGACATGTCCTCAAACATGGGCACCTGCTTCAGCGGTACACCCTCGGGAACCGACTGAACGGGGCTGCCGGAGACTCCGGCTGCGGCGGCGTACGGACTGGAGGCACCGGCTTGCTGGCGCCAGTAATCCGTCAGCCGGTTGATTTCTGTATCCGAGACGAACACCCCCTGCAGGCGCACCGGCGAGGGGGAGTCAGGCGCCTGGAAGAGCATGTCGCCGCGTCCGAGCAGGCGCTCCGCGCCGGGCTGGTCGAGGATGACGCGGCTGTCCACGTTGGAAGCGACTGCAAAGGCAATGCGGGCCGGGAAGTTGGCCTTGATCAGGCCGGTCACCACGTCCACCGACGGCCGCTGCGTGGCGATGATCATGTGGATCCCGGTGGCGCGCGCCAGCTGGGCCAGGCGGGTGATGGTACGTTCGGTTTCGTCGGGAGAGATCATCATCAGGTCGGCCAGTTCGTCGATGACCACCACCAGGTAAGGCAGTTTCTTGCCACCCTGGGAGGCCATGCGGGCATTGTAGTCCTGGATGTTGCGGGCGCCCGTCTCGGCGAAGGTGTGATAGCGTTTATCCATCTCACGCGTCATCCACTGCAAAGCCCCGATGACGTTCTCGATCTCCACCACCACCGGTGCCAGCAGGTGGGGGATGCCGTTGTAGCCGGTGAGTTCCACCCGCTTGGGATCGACCAGGATGAAGCGTAGGTCGTCCGGGGTGTTGTGCATCAGCAGGCACGTCAGGATCGAATTGACACACACGGACTTGCCGGAGCCGGTCGTTCCCGCGATCAAGAGGTGCGGCATGGATTCGAGGTTCGCAACCAGCGGATGTCCGGCCACATCCTTCCCCAGGGCGAGGCGAAGCGAAGACCTGACACGCCCGAAGATCTCGCTCTCGACCACCTCCCGCAGGGTGACCAAGGTCATCTCTTCATTGGGCACTTCGATGCCGACGAAGCCGCGCCCGGGCACAGGCGCCTGAATGCGGACGCGCGGGGCGGCCAGGGCCAGAGCCAGGTCATCCGCCAGGCTGACGATCTTGCTGACGCGCACGCGTGTGCGCCCGTTGCGCGTCTCGACAAACTGAGGTTCCACGCCGAACATGGTTATGGCTGGCCCGCGGCTGATCTCGACCACCTGGCTGGGTGCGCCGAACGAACTGAGGGTTTCCTCGATCAGGCGGGCGCGCGTCTCGACGAACTCCTCGTTGACCGCGGGAGCCTGGGCCACTTCCAGAACGTCGGCGGACCTGGGCAGCACCCACGCCACCAGCGGGACGTTCGGCACCCCGGTTTTGACGGTCACGCCCGAGGCTGGCGGGCCGGACCGGGCGGAGGCGGAGGTGGTTGGCGGCAGGGGATGGAAATCTTCGGGTGAATTGCCTGCCGCGGGTTGCGCCAGCCCCTGCGGGGAGGCCCCGGACGGTTTGACCAGCCGCTGTCTGGCCCAGGTCCTCAGGCGTGCCCCGAGAGGGCCGGCCCAGCCGAACATCTCCTGCATGGAGAGGTCGAGCGTCATCGCCAGGGCGATGAGCATCCAGGCCACGACCAGGATCACGGTCCCGGGCCCTCCGATGGCCCCCACCAGCCCTACCAGGAGCAGAGCACCCAGGTAACCACCGCCCTGTCCAAGGCCGGCTCGGCCGATGGCAGTCTGGGCCGGACCGGATAGGCCGTGCAGGGCCACGAGCAGCCCGATGAACAGCAACAGGATGCCGACGATGCGTTCGATGTTGAGTGCCGGCAGGCGGTCCAGGTTGCGCGCCACGAGCCAGGCGCCAATCACAATTAAACCGAGAGGCAGGACGTACCTGCCCCAGCCGAAGACCTTCTCTAGGATGGAGATCCAGCCGCCCGTCAGACTGCCATTTTTAACTGAAAAAAAGCTGAGAATGGTTAGCAGGCCGATCAGGGCCATGACCACGCCGAGGATGTCCATTTTGCGCGCCGGCGAGATGTTCCCCAGGAGGGCCGCCTGGCGTCCTGCGCTTGCCCGACGTGTCCCGCCGGCTGCCGGCTGGCCCGGTTGCTTGGAGACGGTGCGGGAGGAAGGGGGCGAGGCCGGTTTTTTTGAGGGGCGTTTGGAACGCAGAATCGGCATGGCAGAATCATTATAGCACAAATGGTCTATCGCCATGATCCGATTCCTCGGCAGGGCGGCCCGACTAGGCCGCCTCCCGCCTGACGCACGCGCTGCAGGCGCCGGTCGAGTGCCTGGCCACGTTGAATGAGGTACAATTGCGGCAATTCCTTGAAAGGGTATCCGCTTTGTTTGAAATCGTTTTCTTGGGAACATCGGCTTCTGCCCCTTCTGCCAAGCGCGGGCTTGCCGCGCAGGTCGTAAAACACGATGAGTTCCGCTTTCTGATCGATTGTGGGGAGGGCACGCAGCGCCAGATCTTGCAATCCGGCATCGGCTTCAAACATCTGAACCACATCCTGATCACCCACGGCCATCTGGATCACATCCTGGGGCTGGCCGGGTTGTACTCCACGTTCATGCGCTGGGAGACGATCGAGGCTCTTCATATTTATGGTGGAAAGTGGGCCCTGGATCGCATCCACGATTTGCTCTACGACGTTGTCCTGCGCGGTGCGCAGTCTCCGATCACCCTCACTTTGCACGAGATCAAGCCGGGTGTTTTCTTCGAAGCGGATGATTTCACCATTTCAGCCTTCCCTGTCTTTCACCGCGGTTCGGATTCTCTGGGTTTTCGATTTGAGGAACGCGCCCGCCGCCCCTTCCTGCCGGAGAAGGCGGAAGAACTGGGCGTGCCGGCAGGGCCGCTGCGGCGTGAGCTGGTGGATGGCAAAACGGTTAAGCTGGAGGATGGGCGCAGGATCAAGCCGGACGATGTGCTCGGGGGGCTGAGACCCGGGGTTCGGATGGTACATATCGGCGACGCCGGCCGGATCACAGACCTGGTCGAGGCCTGCCGCGAGGTGGACGCGCTCGTCATTGAATCCACCTATCTGGAAGAAGAGGCGGAGATGGCCAGGCAATACTCGCATCTGACGGCCCGGATGGCCGCGGAGCTCGCCGTGAAAGCCGGCGTCCGCCAGCTGATCCTGACCCACGTCTCGCGCCGCTACCGGGAAAAAGAGATCCTGGCAGAGGCCAAGGCGGTCTTTCCCAACGTCAGCGTGGCGCGTGATTTCGACACCTACTCCATCAAACAAGGATGAGTGCTATGCCCCGCTTCGAACTGGACCTTAATCCTGTCAGCCATATCACCAGCGATGCCATCGGCCAACCCGGGCAGCGCGTTTTCTACCTGCAGGCCTGGCGCGAGACGGATCCCCAGCCGGTGACCATCCTCATCGAGAAGATTCAGCTCCAATCGCTGGCAGCGGGCATCGAGCAACTCCTCTCTGAGATCGCCAAACAGAAGCCGGATTTGCCTCAGGCCGCGGGGGAATTCGACGAAGTGAAGATGCGCATCACCCCGCCTTTGGACCCGCTCTTTCGCGCCGGGGAAGTCGGTCTGGGATACGATGAGGCCCAGGATCTGGTGATCATCCTGGTGCGCGAGATCGTCATGGAAGACAAGGACTCGGCCAACGCGGCGGTTGTCCGCTTCTGGTGCACACGCGAGCAGGTGTGGGCCCTGGCACGCTGGGGCAACGAGGTGGTCGGCCGTGGCAGGCCGATCTGCCCTCAGTGCGGTCAGCCGATGGAGCCGGAGGGCCATTTCTGCCCGAAGAAGAATGGTCATAAGCACTGACCGCCGTCCGGCACCTCGCTAGGAAGCGGTGCCTCCTTGAAACATCCCTTTCCCCGTCAGGCTGCATCCTCTTATGAGCCCGTCCTTACAGATCTCCGCATCCCTGCGCCGCGCCCTTGAGCACGGGACCATCGAACCGCGGGGTCAGTTTCTGCCGGGCTCCAACTATACTTTCCTGGTCAATGTGCGCGATGAGGGGGCGGAGTATCCGGCGGTATACAAGCCGCAGCGCGGCGAGCAGCCGCTGTGGGATTTCCCTCCCGCCTCGCTGGCGGGGCGGGAAGTGGCCGCCTATCTGGTCAGCGAGGCGCTCGGCTTCTGCTTCGTGCCGTTCACCCTGCTGCGCGACGGACCGTATGGCCCCGGATCGCTACAGCAGTTCATCGATTACAACCCTGAATACCACTACTTCACCTTCAGCCCTGCCGACCGGGCGCGCCTCAAACCGGTGGTCCTCTTCGACCTGCTGATCAACAATGCCGACCGCAAGGGCAGCCACATCCTGATCGAGAAGGGCACCCGCCGGATCTTCCTGATCGATCACGGTGTGTGCTTTCATGAGCAGGACAAGCTGCGGACTGTGTTGTGGGATTTCGGCGGGGAGGCCATTCCCGCCGAACTGCTGGAAGCCCTGGCTGCCTTCCAGGCACAGATGAAGGAGCATTCGGACCTGGGTGCGTTGCTGGCAGCCTATCTGACCACCCGGGAAACGAAAGCCCTGGCAGCCCGGGCGGAGGCAATCCTGGCATCCGGGGAGTTCCCTCCCCCGCCGGCGGACCGGCGCGCGTATCCATATCCGCCGGTATAATCGAGGCGGGAGGTCCCATGGCAGCTACCAAACTTGCCTTCCTCGGCTTTGGCCATGTCGGCCAGGCGCTAGCCGCACTGCTCATGCGCAAGCGTGCGGAGTTGAAAGAGCGTTACGATATCACGTTCAGTGCGGTCGGGATTGCCACTGCACGGCATGGAAAGATCATCAACCCGGCCGGCATCGACCTCACCGGCGCGGTGCAATTGGTGCGCTCCGGAAATTCTCTCAACCTGATGACTCATACCCTTGCGCTGGATGCAGCGGATTACATCCGCAAGTGCGGCGCGGATGTTTTCTTTGAAAACACGCCGGTCAATCATGAGGATGGCCAGCCAGCGGTTGACCATCTGCGCATTGCCCTGGAGTGTGGCATGCACGCCATCACGGCCAACAAGGGGCCGGTCGTGTATGCCTACCGGGAGCTCATGGAGCTGGCCCGGGCGAAAAACAGGAAATTCCTTTTCGAGTCCACCGTCATGGACGGGGCGCCGATCTTCTCGCTCTTCCGCAGCGCCCTGCCGGGAGCACAGCTGCTCGGGCTGCGCGGCATCCTGAATTCCACGACCAACCTGATCCTGACCCGCATGGAGGCTGGCGAATCCTTCGAAGCGGCCGTCAAATTCGCCCAGTCCGTCGGCCTGGCTGAAACCGATCCTTCGGCGGACATCGACGGCTGGGATGCGGCCATCAAGGTCGCGGTGCTGGTCAGCGTATTGATGGACGTGCCCTTCACGCCCCAGCAGGTCGAGCGCACGGGCATCCGCGGCCTCACTTCCGATCAGATCGAGGCTGCCCGGGTGGAGGGAAAGCGCTGGAAGCTGGTCTGCAGCGCCGAGCGAACCAGTCAGGGCGTCCACGCCCGGGTCGCCCCGGAGCTGGTCCTGCCCTCCTCCCCGCTCTTCAGTGTCGGGGGGGCTTCGTCCATCGTCGAGTTCAAAACCGACGTCCTGAGCAGCCTGTCGATCGTGGAGGGCAATCCAGGACCAGAGACCACTGCCTACGGCCTGCTGACGGATTTCATCCATGCCGTGAAAGATTAGGCACATCCCTGGAGACGGGAATCCCGAGGTCCAGGCGATGAGCTGATCCGCTGGAATCAGGGACCGGGTATCCCTGATCGGGTGATGGAGGCCGACTATCGGCATCTGTTTTTCCAAGGATAGCTTTCCCCCGGGTGATCAGGCGATGGGCACCGCCCTCGTCCGGATCTGGATGGGCGTCCAAGCTGCGGTGCCTTTTTCATCGCCCGGTCGATCCAGCGCCCAGAAAAGACTCATCAAATGCACATTGAATAGAGGGTATTTTATCGGTATAATGGGTGAAAATCGTCCACATTAAACAGGAGAAAAATATGATTTCTAAAGCGATGCAGGAAGCCATTAACGAACAGATCAACAAAGAACTTTATTCATCCTACCTATATCTCTCGATGGCCGCCTATTTTGAGGATAATAATCTGCCCGGATTCGGGAAGTGGATGCACGTCCAGGATGGGGAGGAAAGAGGGCATGCCATGAGGCTCTACGGTCATCTCATCGACCGCGGCGGGCGTGTCATGCTCAAGGCGATTGCCGCCCCCGAAACCGAATGGAAGTCCAGCCTGGAGGCGTTCAAGGTCGTTCAGAAGCATGAGGCCGAAGTGACTGCCTCCATCAATGCCCTCTACGAACTGGCTCTCAAGCAAAAGGATTATCCGGCTCAGGTGCTTCTGCAGTGGTTCATCAATGAGCAGGTCGAAGAGGAAAAGAACGCGGCCGAGATCGTCAAGCAGTTGGAATTGATCGATACCAAGGGATCGGGAGTGCTGATGCTGGACCATCGCCTGGGGAAGCGCGGCGACGAAGATTAAGGCGCGACCCAGGGTTTCAGCCCTGAGGCGTGGAGCCTACCCGGAGAAAACTCTCTGGGGGCTCCACGCCTTTTTTTCATAGATTTTGCGGCGCGGAAACCACCCGGTTGAAGCGGGTGGAGGAAGCACCGCTGCCGATAGGCGCTCCCCGTTGGAATAGAATGGGTGCATGGATAATCAATTGCATCGCTCGCCTCACTGTGTCTACAGCATCAACTACCATCTGGTTTGGATACCGCGCTACCGTAAAAAGGTTTTGGGCGGTCCGATTGCCGACCGCCTGAAAATACTGTTGGCCGAAATTGCCAGCCAGTCCGGTTTTGAACTCCTGGCGGTGGAGGTGATGTCTGACCAAGTGCATTGGTTCGTTTCGGCTAGGCCTAAGTTTTCTTCCGCTGAAGTCGTACGCTACTTCAAGGGCATCTCGTCCAGGCGGCTCAAACAGGAATTTGATTATCTGCGCCGCCAGTATTGGGGTGAACACGCGACTCTGTGGGCAGAAGGCTACTTTGGGAGAACTGCCGGGCATGTAAGTGCCGAAACTATTAAGCACTCCATCGAACACTCGCAGAACGCATAAGTGAATCTGTAACATTCCCGGTTGGTTTTGTTGAAAAAAAGACGAGCTTCTTGTAAGATGGTGATTGTCGAAGTCGCCTCTTCAAGGAGCTCGCCATGTCTATTGTTATCCTGCGCCTGCCGGATGTCAAGCGGCAGTCTGAAGATTATTGTGAAAGCGAGACCTTCCAACGCTGGGGTCAGGTGAAGAAGCCGGTGCGGGATACGCGCTGCCGGAAGGTGCGGGTGTATCGGTATCGCTGTTGCCGCTGTGGGCGGATGTTTCGATATTATCCCGAAGGGACGACGCGAGCAGACCAGAGCGAGCGCCTGCGGGTGTTTGCGGTGATCTGCTGGACCCTGGGGCTGAGCTACCGCGGGGTGAGCACGATCCTGAGTGGATTCGGGATCGCTCTGAGCCAGATGACGGTGTGGCGGGATGCGCAGGAGCAGGCGGAGCGCATGAAAAAACACAACCAATGGCAGCGGGTGCGAGTGCTGGGGGTGGATGGGGCCTATGTGCTGGGCTGGGGAGAGAAGCGCCCGGTGCTGGTGGGAGTGGACCTGCCGAAGGCCCCGGCACCTGCGGGGGGAACGGCCAACCTGTCGCCCTGGGATATGTGGATGAAGCCGATCCAGGGGCGGTGCGCCGCTGGTTGGAACCTTTGGTGCAGCGATTGGGGGTGAGTGTGATCGTGACAGACGATTTGATGAGCTACCATCGGGTGGCCGAGCAGCTGAACCTGGGGCACCAGGTTTGCCAGTTTCATGTGCGCCGCTGGGTGGGCAGAGCACTCAAGGAACTGCGCGCCACTGTCCCCAAAGACTGGCATTGGGTTATGGATGAGATCGAAGAGTTGATCGAGGCCCTGCCTCCCGAGGGGGACCGCAGGCTGTATGCCCTGTGGAAGCGGTTGCCTGGGCGGAAAAGTGCCCCGGACCGGCCGCGCACACCCCTGGAGCAATTGCGCAATCTCCTGATCCGCCTCGCTGAGCAGTGGAAAAGTTACACCCTGTTCGATCAGGATCCGGAGGTACCCTGGACCAATAATGGCACCGAGCAAGCCATCGGCCGCATGAAGATGCGGGCCCGCACTGTGCGGGGTTACAAGACCTGGCCGGGTATGGAAATGGGCATGCTTCTCGCAGGAACCGGGATCGGCTAGTTTGGGACTTCCGCAGGGAAAAAGCATCGTCTCACCAATTTC
>JBEKFY010000044.1:0-32795 GCA_050013095.1 Anaerolineales bacterium
TACTTGGCCAGTGTGGCGTGGATGCGATTCTTAAGAGCTACCCGGATCTTGCACAGCGCCATCCGGGTCCGCGGCAATTCGCGTTCATCCCTGACTTCCCCGGGCGCAATCCAGACGGTGGGCAGGGTCCCGTTGCGCAGCAAGGTGGCCAGACCACGCGTATCCAGTTTATCGGTCTTATTCACGTTGCCCATCATCACTTTCGCTTTGGCGGCATGTGCCATCAAAGCCTGGCAGCCCGCTTGCTCGATCTCGTCCACGATCCAGTACCAGTTCCCGATGCTTTCCAAGGCCACCTGGGTGCCCTCGGGAAATTCGCTCAGGAAATTTCGGATCGCACCAGGTTCGTGGTCTACTCGCTTCTGCTTGAATTTCTTTTCCTTCTCGTTGTACACCGCAAATTGAGAATAATGTTTATGAGCATCACATCCTATGATATATTTCATCTCAGCTGTCCTTTCCTGAAAACTAAGTTGGATTCGACAACCCTTAGTTTAGCAGGAGGGGCAGCGTTTTCATATAATCAACAAAAGCGGTCCATATGGCCGAACAGAACGAAACAATGGAATCCAGCTTAATCAAAAGCGTCGATAAGGATCCGCCCATCGACCTTATTCCCACACGGGGCTTTCCTATTTTGTATCTCGCCTATAGGGTGAAGTGCAAAGCAAGTGTATTGAATTTAAGCGGAGGCTGATTTATACTGCTCCCAAAGCGCGACTTGACACCAAAATAAATTTCGGGCATTAGACCAGTAGAGACCCATATCTTGTTGAGCCACCCAGCGACAGCGAAATATCCCTTCGAGCGCGCTCGACCGCACAACAGGGGAGAGCAAGAAAAGCTGCACTCTCGAAATCCTGCGATCCCGCCCCACCATGGAGGACCAGCTTGCTAACCCTCGACCTTCTTGATCGACTCCTGGAGCATGACGCCTGGACAACCCGGCGTGTGCTGGAGTTCGCCCAAACCCTGACCGATGAGCAACTTGATCAAACCTTCGACATCGGGCATCGAACCGTCAGAGCGACCCTGCAGCACATGATCGGCAACATCGAGAATTGGACCGACTTAATGGCTGCCCGCCCTGTCCGCCGAATGCCGATGACCAAGCCATCGATCGCCGAATTGCGACAGCGCCATGTAGCCGCTTTTGGTGACTTCGCGAAGGTCGCCCGAGGACTTCGCGAGACTCGGCGGCTCAACGATAGATATGTGGATGTGCTTGACCAGCCACCACAACAGAAGTCCTATGCGGGTACCATTTTGCATGTGATCACGCACGATCACATGCACCGCGCCGAGATCTTACACATGCTTCAGCGTCTAGGAATTAAAGACCTGATTGAAGGCGATGTGTTGAGTTGGGAGGCCTCGCTCAGTCAATGAACAGCCAGCAGGCCGCTCAACCATGCAGAGGCTTTAATTACCGCCAGTTGATCGAGCGGTCAGGCTGAAGATGAACCCGAACAATCTCAAAAGTATTCACAGCGCTCGATTAACGGATGGGCATTACCTCGGCCAAACCGGGCAGGGCGGTTGTGCTATACTCTCGAGAGGCATTATTTTCTACAGCCCGTTCATCAAAGGCAGAAACACCATTCTGGAGATCAACGATGGACATGAAAAACATCCCTTTTGATACGACCGATTGGTCGCAAATAGCGCCTACCGAACATAAGGGTGAAACCGGGATGGCCTACTGGCGCACACGACAGTTTGATAATATCCGGGTCCGCATGGTTGAATACAGCCCGGGCTACCTGGCGGATCATTGGTGCTCAAAAGGCCACATCTTATTGTGCCTCGAAGGCGAGCTCCATACCGAACTTGCCGATGGCAGGAAGTTCGTTCTGACAGCAGGGGTCAGTTATCAAGTGGCTGACAACTCAGAACCGCATCGCTCCTATACCACAACAGGCGTTAAGCTCTTCATTGTTGATTGAGGAGAAAATCGAACCGTACTGCGCTCGTACAGCTGAAACAGTGCGCGGGCCTGAATGATGCAGGACCAACCGGTCTCCCTGTTCGAGGAGGCTCACGCCGGAAAAAGCGAGGAGGCCACGGATCTTTAACCATTCGCCATCTCTTCCAGGACGATGGTTTGGTCCGAATTCGCAGCCAGTTTTCGATATCGTTGCGGGTTCGCCAATCCCCGGCGTTTTTTGTGCAACATCTTCTTGCACAAGATCATCCGCAGGAGGGCTGGTTTCCCGCCGGATGATCTTTCCTTCATCAGCCAGGAGACTCCGTGGAAATCAGCTTCTACCTCAAGGGCTTGATCATTGGTTTCTCGATCGCTGCACCGGTTGGGCCGATTGGGGTATTGTGTATCCGGCGCACACTGGCTGAAGGACGCACCTCCGGCTTGGCTTCGGGCCTGGGGGCCGCCTCAGCGGACGCGTTCTACGGCTGCATCGCCGGGTTCGGCCTGACAATTGTGTCGGGTTTCCTGATCGGCCAACAGATCTGGTTGCGTGTGATCGGTGGTATTTTCCTCTGTTATCTGGGGGTCAAGACTTTCCTTTCCAGACCGGCACAACAAGCCGCCTCTTCCGGCGGGAACGGGCTTATCGGTGTTTATGCCTCGACATTTTTCCTGACACTTACCAACCCGATGACCATTCTCTCTTTCGTGGGGATATTTGCCGGGTTGGGGGTGGCCAGCATCCATGGGAACCTGATATCCGCAGGGATACTGGTCTTTGGGGTGTTCAGCGGTTCAGCTCTCTGGTGGCTCCTCCTGAGCAGCGGCGTGGGTCTGTTCCGGGAGAAGTTCAACTCCTCTGGACTGGGCTGGATCAATAAGATCTCAGGCATCATCATCACCGCGTTTGGCCTGGTCGCACTGCTGAGCCTGATAGGGTAAGGGTAAAAAATCGGTGACCCAGACTAGGAACAGCAACCACGGGACCGGATTCCGGATGGAACGGATATCCGGTCCACTTCGAGAAACCCATATGGAGACAGGATGACCACACTGCTTTATCTGACCGACAGCTACTTGCAAACCTTCGATGCGAAAGTCACACAGGTCGAAGCGGACAGCCGGGGCATTGTCCTCGATCGCTCAGCCTTTTATCCCGGCGGGGGCGGGCAGCCCTGTGATTATGGATCGATGACGATCGGCACCACGAGCTATCCCGTCGAGCGCGTTAAAAAGCGGGGGGATGACAGCGTTCACTTCCTGGGGGGATCAGAACCCATTCCGTCGCCGGGAGCGGCAATCCACGGCCAGATTGCCTGGGAACGCCGGTACAAACTGATGCGCACCCACAGCGCAATGCATGTCCTGTGCGGGGTCATCTTCCGTGATTATGGCGCCCTGGTCACAGGATGCGACTTTGAACCGCTCAGCGGGCACATGGATTTTGAATTTGAAACTTTGGGCGCGGAACTCGTCAAGGCGATTGAAGAAACGGTGAATCAGGAAATCAAGTCGGGCCGCGAGGTGAAAATTAGAACGCTGCCGCGACTGGAGGCATTCAAGATTCCAGACTTGATCCGTACAAAAATAAATCTCCTGCCGGAGAACATCACCCAGGTCCGCACGGTGGAAATCGTTGGGTTGGATCTCCAGGCGGATGGAGGGACCCACGTCCGTAACACTGCGGAAATCGGGCATCTCCGCGTCGTGGATTATAAGAGCAAGGGCGCCATCAATAAACGAATCTATATATCCGTCGAATGAGTGAGGCCGCTGGTCGCGGGTGGATTTCGATGTTGATCCGCGAGCCAGCCCTTACCGCCTGGATCTGACCCGAAGAGTCGCCTGGCGAAGGCCGCCCTCCCGGGGGTTCAGACCCCTCCAGCTGGCCAGCACGTACGCTCGATCCGAAGAAGACCCACGTTGATTCACGAGCCTTCGAGCCGGGTATTTTTAATTTTGAGGGGACCCAACGTCCTCGGATGCCAGCACCAGTTCGAGGATGCCATCCGCGGATAGACGACGCAGCGCTTTCTTGCGCTGTTGTTTCAGATTCGAAAAACGGAAGGGGAAATGCTTCTCCAACTCGGCGAGGTACGGCCGGGAGTAGAAGCGCCCTGCCCGGCCGGCCGAATCGATCAGGAGCGGTGTAATACACCTTTGCATGATTTCTTCGAGCGGCCCAAGGCCGGGGACATTGAAGGCATGGATCGTTTCCAATAATCCCCCTCCGAAGTGAATACATCGATTGGTGAGGGCGTCCAGAGGCTCATGGCAGGCTGTTTGAGAGAACAAGGTCAGGATCCTGCTGCTCAGGTCCCCCTCGACATCCTCCAGATCGTCCATCAACTGCGTGAAGGCACCGTAATAGAACATGAGCTCTCTTTGAGGAGCAGTCAGCAAACCCGCAACCAGATACCCATCCGCCAGGACCGATGTTCCCCCTTTTTCAAAGACGATTCCCAACACATCCTGTCCCAACGGCAAGAAGTCGGGGTGCTGCAGATTCAGGCTGTTGGTTTGGGCCTGGTGGATGGCCTTGAGGCTGTCATAGACCTCCGGAAAGAGACCGCGCTCATACTGGTCCTCGATCATGCCCACCAGATCATATATTTTATGCTCATGGGAATTGGCCGGCGAAACCTGACACCCCTCCAGCCGCTGACGAAACCGTGCGCCAAACGCGATTTTTTCACCGAGCGTGACCGCCGGATCGTCCAGGTAGTTGTCCGTGTACGGATAAAGCAGGCTGTATGCCAGAACGGAAGGAGTAATTTCCACCGATAAACCGAGCATTCGCTGAATGAAAATCATCGACCAGGCATTCCGGCCTGCCTGATAAAGGTCCGCCGCGGAAATGGCCGCATCGAAGCGGCGCGCCTTTTTGACAAATTCCTCGATCGCTTCGACAAAACCGTACGATCCGAGGGCAGCGAGGTGCTGATCCTCTAGACCAAAAGTGGCCTTGGCGATCTCTGCAGCCAGGGGCAATAACCTCCCCCGCAAGCCCTCCCGGTCGGGGCGGAACTGCCCGCGCGGCTCCAGTTCCGCAAGCAGGCGGTTCAGGCAATGGTTCAAATGAGACTCGCTGATCATTTTTTGGCGAAGGCTGTACCTTGGACCAAGGGCGGTCAGGCTGGCAGGGCAGGCTTCCCACCGGTCTTGAAAATGCGCGACCAGCCCGCGCACCATTTCGGGGAAGTGTGGGTGGTGATCAAGCGTTTCCTTGGGTTCGACCACGAGCATGAGAGGCGCTCCTGAATGACCGGCAGAATTCGAATATCTCGAGAAGTTTTTTACTCAAAGGATAGATCATTTGAATCTACGCACGAGGCGCCAGAAAGGTTCGAAGATTGTAACCGCGATCAATAGCGAGGTCCCGATAACCACCCCCCGTCTCTCCCGGCTCGCGACCCAATTAACCTCCCCTTGCCCCATACACCTTTCAAGCAAAAATCGAGGGCCACCCATTCCAGTTCCCTTTTCCCAGCTCGGGTCCAAGACTCCTTTACAAAAATGTAAACCCGCCGTAGACGAATTGTAAAGCCCTGACAATTGATTTTGGGAACGATCTGTTCTATACTGCGGATAAATCAGGAAGTAATAAGAGAACAGCAAATTTCATCATCGTGTTTTGGAATACATTATCGGAGGTTTCATATGGCTCAAATCAGCATCAAGCGTACGCAGGTCAGTGTCAAGAAGAACCGCCTCGGATTGGCCTTTGGGTATTTCCTCATCGCCAGCCTGTTCTTCACAGCAGTGGTCATGCACCATGTGATCAACGCTACAGTCGTGATGTCCTACACGGCTCTCTTCGTTGTCTTCGGGCTGGTATGCATGGTTGCCTCGATCAAGAACCGCTGACGCAGCTTCGATCAGGCAACAGGGGCCTAGAGCGGGGTCGAGCAGATCTTTTACCCCGCGGTCAAAATGGGAAGCAGTGCACCTGAATATCTCTCGGGGCGGCCGGTTGGCCGCCCCGAGTTTTATGGATCGACCCCCCCACTCCACCGCTCGACCCCTCCCTCCTTTCTCGGGTCCATGGCGGGTTGAAATGGACAACCTCCCGTCCCGGAGTGGTTACAGTTCGTCATAATCCTTCCCGAACATCGGGAAAGTCAAAAAATAACGGCCGATTGAAAAGTTTCAAAGAAACAATATTTAATGGATAGGTGAGCTGTGAGGAAAAAGCGCCCCCGAATCTCCTTCCAGAGGTGACCACCACCAGGCTTTTATCGATGACAATCCGACCGACAGCTCTCAACTTGAGCGTGACCCAATAATCCGAGCTCAAATTGATATTCGGATTGAAGCCCCCGATCCAATCCAAGGCCTCTCTCCGGATGGCCATATTGCCCCCTGGAAGGGTATCGGTAAAGGAGAGGATCAGGCGCGTGATTTTATCGAGCATGGGATTTAGGTCAGAGAAAATCAGCTTGCCCCCTACTGCGACGATATCCGGCCGCACCGCGAAATCATCCAGGATCCTGGAGAGCCAATAGGCGGGCACCCGGCAATCCGCATCCGTAAACGCCAGGAACTGGCCGAAGCTCTCTTCAACCCCCCTCCGAAGAGCGTACACGTATCCTTTTTGGGGTTCCCGGACGACCCTGACCCCTTTGTCTTCTGCTATGGCAGCCGTTCGATCGGTGGAGTGGTTGTCCACTACCAAGATCTCATAAGTCGCGGGATCCACCGATTGATCGAGGACCGAATCAAGACAGCTGGAAATGCGGCATTGCTCGTTATAGGCTGGGATGATGATCGAGACGATCTTTAGCATAGTAGCTACTTAATTAACCCTGCCCAAATGCCTCTCTATAATACTACGGAGAGGCGGTTGTTTCATTAAAAAAAGAACTGGGCGGGCGCTGACCATGGACTTCCCCCCTCTTTAAACGCAAAGCCACCCGAACGCCTGGTCAGGCATTCGGGCGGCTTACTTTTTCGCTTTTGGCATCGTCCTTCGAAATGGAAGCAGCAGCAAGAATCCTGCGACGATCAGCCCCTCCCCGATCTGCACCCCCAGGACCTGCACAGGCCCAAAGAATGGGACCGTCGGGGGGGGTTGAGAGCCGAAGCCGAACACATCCGCCATGCCGGAGAAGACCGCCACCACATAGCCGGTCGCCACCAGCCGGCTACCAATTTCTGCGGCAATGGTACGGGCCCCGTTCTTCCAGTAAGCCAGCAGGCTGATATAACCCCCGACGCAAATGATCGCCAGGCCGATGAGGAAGACCGAAATTTTGATAAAACCGATCACCTGGCTGCGGTTGTAGCCGAAGATCGCCGGTTTGGTCCCTCCCAGAAATACGAAGAACCCGAAAAGCGTCAAGAGCAGACCGAAGCGGACCCGCGTCTGCGAGGGGACTAATTCGGGGGAGGTATCCGGGGAAAGCGAAGGTTGATCAGGCGTACTCATAGGGGCAGGCAAGTCCGCAGATGCCTCAGCCAATTACCGCTCAGGATCGCCGAGACATCATTTTCATTATACCCTCGGGACGCCAGGATAGGGCTTAGTGTTTGCAGGTCAGCGATGGTGTCCACCCCGGCCGGTACAGAGGCCAGCCCAAACCCGCCGTCGAAGTCGCTGCCCAGGCCAACATGCCGGGCATCCCCTGCCAGCTGGCAGATGTGGTCGATGTGCGCCGCCAGAGTCTGCAGCGTGATCGGGTCACGCGGGTCACCTTTCTTCCAGCCGTAATCCAGGAATCTACAGTACGGTATGACCCCGATAACCCCCTCGCGGTCAATGATCCCTTTGATGACCTCATCCGGGAGCTGGCGGTTACCCTCATAGTGAAGCGTTACCGCGGCCGCATTCGCATGGCTGGCGATGATCGGGCCAGGATAGCAATCCAGCGACTGCCGGGCAGATAGTACGTCCATATGGCTGAGATCCAGGGTGAACCCGAAATCTGCCATGCCTTTGAGTAATTCGCGCCCGTCTGCAGTCAGCGGGCCTGGTTCGTGTGTCCCGCCGCAGAACCGGGTCCCAGCCCAGGCCAACCCAATGATGCGCAGGCCTGCCTGCCACCATTCAGCCAATTCACCCGGTGAATTCACGGCCTCGGCCCCTTCCATCAAGGGCACCAGTCCGACCGGATGGGCCTCTTCGGTTTTCCCCCAATGGTCCAACACCTCCGCCAGGTCTGCCCGCGTGCCGATCAGGTGGAAATGATCCGGATGGCGGTCTGCGAGATCGCGATAGAGATCCAGCTGGGAACGATAGAGGCGACGCGCCTGGTCAGCATCGGCATAAGCGACCTTCTCCCACTCCCCCTCCCGATAGCGCTCGGGAGTGGCGAAGAGCGTGCTGAACACCACAGCCACCCGCCCGCGCTGGTAGTCCGGCCAGCCCAGCAAGGTGTTGCCGTTGTGCAGGGGGGCGGCAGAGGCGGTCTCCTTTTCGATGCGCCGCGTTTCGGCCGCGGAGCGCAGGTAATCTCGTCCAAAATTCAGGACGTTGTAGGCAAGATCTTCGTGAGCGTCAACAATCAGGTCGGCAGGCATAGACAATTGGAGAGCGCACCTCACCGGTGCGCTCTTTATGTTTCAGGCTTGTGGTGTGGAGGCTTCCCCGCCAGGCGTTTCCTCATCCTTGGGAGGTTCCTCCTCTTCGGGTGGTTGTTCCTCACCTGGCAGCTCTTCTTCCGGAGGTGCCTCGGGAGCTAGCTCTGCTTGAACAGGCTCTTCTTTTGACGGCTCTTCGACTAATTCCAGATTGACACCTTCCAGATCGATCTGTTTCAGATCGAGATCCTTATAGGCACCCGAGTCGACCTTGCGCAAGCTTAAACCGATGCGGCGCTGCTCCGGATCTATGCGGATGATCCGCAAAGTGACCACATCCCCTTCATGGAGTTTTTCTTTTGGATGCTCGATGCGTGTCTCGCTGATTTCAGAAATGTGGATGAGCCCTTCCAGGTCGCCTTCCAAACGAGCGAAAGCACCGAACTTGGTCAGCCGGGTGATGACCCCCTCAACCAGTTGACCGACCTTGAATTTCTCAACCTTTTTCTGCCAGGGATCGTCTGCCAGAGCACGAATCGAAAGGCCGATGCGCTTCTTCTCGCGATCGATGCTGATGATCTTGACTTTCACTTCCTGCCCTACTTCAAGCACCTCGGAGGGGTGCTGGACGCGATCCCAGGAAATTTCGGAAAGGTGCACCAGGCCATCCGCACCATTGATATTGACAAACGCACCGAAATCGGCCAGGCTGGTCACCCGGCCCGTGCGGATCTCGCCTTCGTGCAGTTCCTCGATGACACGCTCCTTGATCGACTGGCGGGTCTCGCTGGAAGCAGCCCGTTCCGAAAGGATCAGGCGGCGGCGTTTGCGATCCACTTCGATGACGCGGACCGTGATCGGCTCACCGACCATTTTGCTGTAACGCTGGTCAGGGGTTTCCCCTGTCACCTGCATGCGGCGGGAAATGCCCAGCTGGGAGGCGGGGACAAACCCGCGCAGGCCGTGAACCGGTACGATCAGGCCGCCCTTATTGAAGCCCTCCACCTCGCCGTCATAGGAGGCACCGTCTTCGAGCATCTTCTCGACATCCGCCCAGCCTTTTTGCTCCTGGGCCCGTGTGTACGACAGGACGACATTGCCACTGGTGTCCTCAGCGGCCAGGACGTAGACCAGGATCTCCTGGCCGACATGTAAGGCGGACCGTTCTGCCTCTGGAATTGCTTCCAGCTCGCGGCCGGTGATCACGCCTTCTGATTTTGCCCCAACGCTGACCAGAATCTGGGTGGGGCTGATGCTCGCGACCACCCCTCCCCGGATCTCCCCGGACTGGGGAAAATCAAGGGCAAGACCTTCCTGGTTCAGGAGGGTCTCCATGTTCGCATTGTTGTTGGAGCTATCTGCTGACTTATTACTCTCAGGCGTGACCCCCTGCCCGAGGTGGGCTTCATTTTGATCCATATGATGAGCGACTCCGGAAATTTAGGTTAGGGAGGATTATACAGGTGAATGGGCAAGTTGGCAACCCTTCCCTGTGAGACCGATTGGGAAGCCAGGAGGTTCTTTCCTGGAAAAAGCCACATCCGGACATGCCCCACGACAATTCATGCATTCCGCTCCCCAGGCGTTCGGGCGGAATGTCTCGGCCGTTTCCCGATTCAGATAAGAAGCAGTATAATCCCGACCTGGAGCCCATTCATGCTTACCATCTATCCGTTTACAGCCATCGTCGGACAGGAACGGATGCGCCGTGCTCTGATCCTTAATGCCGTGGACGCGCGCATCGGAGGCGTGCTCATCCGGGGTGAACGCGGCACCGCCAAGTCTACAGCCGCGCGCGGCCTGGCCGCCCTGCTCCCGAAAGTGAAAGTGGTCCAAGATTGCCGCTTCGGCTGCGATCCTGATCAACCCGCCTCCTGGTGCACCGAGTGCCGCGAGCGCGCCCAGGCGGGGAAAGAACTTCCCTTTCACCTCAGGCCAATCCCATTCGTCAACCTTCCCATTTCAGCAACCGAAGACCGGGTGGTCGGCACGCTGGATATTGAACAGGCCATCCAGAAGGGGGAACGACATTTTGAACCGGGCGTGCTGGCAGCCGCCAACCGTGGCCTGCTCTACATCGACGAGGTCAACCTGCTCGACGACCATGTCGTGGACGTCCTGCTGGACTCGGCCGCGATGGGCATGAACATCGTCGAACGGGAAGGCATCTCCTTTTCCCATCCGGCCCGCTTCATCCTGGTCGGCACGATGAACCCTGAAGAGGGGGACCTGCGTCCACAGCTGCTCGACCGCTTTGCCCTCTCGGTGGAAATTACCGGAATCCGCGATGCCCGCGAACGCGTCATGATCATTGAACACAACCTGGCCTTTGAGCTCGATCCGGAGGCCTTCTACAAGCAATGGCAGCCCCACGAGGAAAAGCTCAGCCGTCTGATCGAACGCGCCCGCACGCTCCTGGAATCGGTGACATACTCACGGCGGGACCTGCTCTCCATCGCGGCCTTAACCGCCTCCTTGAACGTGGACGGCCACCGCGCCGACCTGGTCATTCTGAAAGCGGCCCGCGCCCATGCTGCCTTCGAAGGCCGCACCGCCATCACTGACCGGGATATCGCCCTGGCGGCTGAACTAGCCCTGCCCCACCGCATCAAGCGCGGCCCCTTTCACCAGGCTGAAATCACCCCCGAACAATTGCAGGAGCGCATCGAGCAACTCCAGGGTTCCTCCGCTGAAGGCGAGCCCTCGGAACCTGCCGAGAAGCAGCCCGAAGGCGAGTCGGTAAAAAAAAAGTAATCTCGGAGACCGTTGAGCAGCAGAACCCCGACCAGACGCCGGACGCTGAGCCCTCCCCCCAGCAAACCGTCTTCGATGGGCAGGACGCCCACTGGTGGGACGGCGGGAAAAAGGTCAAGGTCGGCGAGACCTTTACGCCCCGCAAGCTGGACACTCCCCTAGACAAGCTTACCCGCCAACACTCCGGGCGGCGCTCGCGAACGCGCACGGAACGCAAACACGGCCGCTATATACAGGCTCGCCCAGCCAATGGGAAAACGGACGATGTGGCCTTTGACGCCACCTTCCGGGCCGCTGCCCCTTATCAAAAAAACCGCCAGACCCAGCGCAAGAAGGTGGCCTTCGCCATCCAGAAAGGCGACCTCCAGCGCAAGGTGCGGGTGAAGAAGGCCGCCAACCTGGTCCTGTTCCTGGTGGACGCCTCCTGGTCAATGGCTGTCGCCGAGCGCATGTCCGCCACGAAAGGTGCCATCCTCTCTCTCCTGACCGACGCCTACCAGCGCCGCGACCGGGTCGGCCTGGTCGTTTTCCAAAAGGATCGCGCCACGCTGATCCTGCCCCCCACCAACTCAATCATGTTGGCCCAGCGCGCCCTGGCCGATATCCCCGTAGGCGGCAAGACGCCGCTCTCAGCGGGTATGCTGATGGCCTACGAGGTCCTGACCCAGGAACAGATCGTACATCCGGACGTGGAACCATTACTGATCGTCCTGACTGATGGAGCCGGAAATGTCTCGATCGGCACCTTGCCTCCGCAGGAGGAAGCCTACCAGTTCGCCGAACAGATTGCCAGCCGCGGCTATCGCACCGTGGTGATCAATATGGAGCACGCCTCCTTCGACCAAGGATTGGCCCAGGCGCTCGCCGACCATCTCAAATCCCCCTGCTATACGTTAAACGAGCTCAAGGCGGAGAATCTCCTGATGACCGTGCGCCAGGAGATGGCGGAACCGAAGAAAAAATAGCCCTTCAGCCGGTACGATTCATCAAACCGCCTCCGGAAATTCCGGAGGCGGCTGCACTTCATGAAGAACACCTATTGGCTTGACATGGGGCAAATCACAATTTCTTCCCGCAGTAGGGACAATTGCTCCAATCCCCCTGGACAGGTTTTCCGCATCTCGGACAGGCACTCAGGGCGGGCACGGCGGCGGGCTGCACTTCTCTCGGACGACGAACCAGCCAGACGATGCCGAGCACCAACAGGACCAGCCAGCCCAGCCATCCCAGGACAAAGAGCAGTCCCGCGAAGGGCATAAAGAACATCATGGGACCGAAACCCATCATTCCACGACCGCGCCATCCGTAGCCCGGCATTCCATAATAGGGTGTACCATTCCCCGGCGTCCCAAACCGGCGTGTTTGGTTCCCGGGTGGTACTTGCCGCGTTCCCGGAGCTGGAAGTGTCCGATTATTTTGAGGTAGACGCCCCGTCCCGGGAGTTGTTATATGAAGGGCGGTAACAGCATTGAAAGGTAGGTGGGCGTGCACCAGAAAGGCTACACCTACCAGGGCCGCCACGACGATCAATCCCACCACAATTCCAATGACCCACTTCCAAACAGGTTTCATAGTCAAATTCCTTTCGTAATTGCCTCAATTATACAAAGCGATGATTAACCATGGATGAGACCTTTCTGAGTTTCCGTTAAGTCCCCCTTTTGTTCAATCGTCCCAGGACCGCCTCGCCCCGCCGATGGCGCCAGGGGCGGTCTGAAAGTTCGATGATATACTTTCCATATGCCCCCCTTGGTAGGCATATTCGGCGGAACCTTTGACCCGCCTCACATTGGCCATCTGATCCTGGCGGCTGAGGCCCATGCTCAGCTTCACCTGGATCGCCTGCTGTGGGTGCTGACCCCGGACCCGCCCCACAAACAGGGTCAAATCATTACCCCGCTGAAGCACCGTTTGGCAATGGTCCAGCTTGCCATTGCTGGAAATCCCACTTTCGAGCTCTCCCGAGTCGAAATGGGCCGCCCCGCTCCACAGTATGCCCTAGACACGCTAAGGATCCTTGCTGAAAAGGACCCGACCGTGAAGCTAGTATACCTGATCGGGGGCGATTCGCTGCGCGACCTGCCGAACTGGCATCGTCCGGCTGAATTGGTGTCGCTCTGTGCCTTTCTGGGGGTGGTGCGCCGACCGGGCGATGCGGTCGATCTTGCCTCCCTGGAGAAATCCGTTCCTGGTCTGACTGCCAAGGTCCGTTTCGTTGACGCCCCCTTGCTGGACATCGCTTCGCACGAAATCCGGGCGCGCGCCTCACAGGGCCGTCCTTTCCAATACTTTCTGCCACCGCCAGTCTATGGATATATCATGGAACAACACCTCTATTCGAAAGGAGAGTCTGCCTGAGCCTGGCCTCCATCCATCGTTTCAAATGGCTCCAGTTTCAGATCTGATCCCTCTACTCAATTAAAGGGATAAAGAAGACCCGGATCGCGATTAGAATCCGGGTCCTGGATTCTGGAGGGTGGAAGAGAATCAAATATCCGCCAGATATTTCATCTCGATCCACAGGCCGTCCCCAATCCTGCCCCAACCATCTTTTTGGGCCGTCACTTCATAAACGTCCCCGGCGCGCGCCCGTCCGGCCAAGGCAGCCTGAGGATTCGGCTCGCTGCGGATGGTGAGCGAGGAAGATGTCACAATGACCCGCCTCACCAAGGGCAGGCGAGGAATCAGCGCCGCGCGTTCGAAATCGGGAGCTCGGGTCCAGGCCTGAAAGAGCACCAGCCAAGGAATGGCCTGCCCCTGCCCACTATTATCATAACGGAACGGATCATGGACGTAGATGTTCTTCAAGTCCAGCCCGACGGCCACCAGATAATGGGCCCCGTTGTAGGTTTCGGGTGCCAGGCCGGCTTGCTGGAGGATCGCGTAGCGGACCAGCAGGATGACCGGCCGGCCGGTAGTGAGCACCAGCGCCAGGTCGCCCAGTTTCAGCGCGCTGCGCTGCTCGACAGCCACGCCATTGGCGGACAGGACTGAGGCGATCTGCTGGAGGGAAAGGGGCATGTCGGCCTGCTGCCCGCTCTGTTTGAAGAAATCATTGGGGGTGAGACTCTTCGCGGTGTAAGCCTGCAGGAGCATCACACCGGCGGCCGCCCCGGTATCATTACTGAATTGGTCCGCACCTTCGCCGAGCTGGGATACATACGGCACGGGCAGCAGGGGCACCTTCCCGGGCATTTCTTGCTCAGGTGAATGGACGGGCAAAGCGGTGGAACCTCCGATCACGGAATTCACCACTTGGCGGATGTGTTCCAGGGCGGTGCGTTCGGGTTCGGTCATCTCACCCTCCAGTCGGAATAAGCCACTTCGATTCTGTGAACTACCCCACCGCTTAGGCGGGGGGCTTCCTACTTCAACGAGCTTTGCCTGAAATCAGGTCTTGTTTGCTCTCCATAGGCGTGTACGTTCGGGTGGTTCCCACCCTACGGTAGTGCGACTGTCCAAGTTTTACCGGTGGACAGGTTTTTCCACCGAACCGGGAACTTGTTAAGGTACTGTGATTATTATAGCACATTTGTTCAGTTTTTGCGCCTGATATCCCCGGACCTGAAGGTCGGGGTTTTACAGAACAATTTTGATAAAAATCCCGGGTTTCGCGCAGGGAAACCGGGGGAAAGCAGAACCCATCTACAAGGTGCTTTCTCCATGCGTCAGTACGTAAAAACTGCGCGCCTGGTCATAAACAAAATCGGTCACCAGATAGCCGGAGGCAAAGGCCTTCTCGAACAGCTCCCGGCTATAGAACCGCCAGTCTCGGCCGAGAGCGAGATCCACTTCTTTCAAGCCAAGAAAATCCGCCGGGATCTCAACCAACAGCAGTGAGCCCGTTAATTCAGGAACCTCCTCTGGAGGTCGGAGGCCGGGTCCGGTTCCCGACCGTGCGCCGAGCAGCATCACTTCCGCGCTCCGGTAATGATCGAGGGTCAGGACAGGGCGCGAGCGTCGGCTGAGCCTGCGCTCGACGCGCTTGGTGTTCAGCCACCAATCGACCTGGAAACGGTCGGAAGGCAGACCGGCGTTCAGGCCATCGTTCATCTCACCGTACTCGGAACGCAGGTAGGTGTTGCAAACCGCACCCAGACGGGCGATGTTCAGGTGGGCGTTGCGGCTCAAGAGGGGATCATAAGTCCAGGTCATACGGTCGATCCCCTGGTGGCGCACCATCTGCCACTGGGCGCGCTTGAGAGCAAAGCCAAGACCTTTCTCACGCCAGTCCGGGTGGACTCCCAAGATGTGGGAATGGTGTTTCAAGCGCGGGCCGTCGGGGGTGTCATAAAAACCGGGGAAACCGAACGCGACCCCCACCAGTTGTTTCTCGACGTATGCCCCCAGGACAATTCCCCCGCTATGGGCGATAGCCATCAACATATGCACCGGGACGATCTCGATATCCGAACATTGCCACACCACCCGCTGCAGGGCTTCGATTTCAGCCATCTCTTCTGGCTCTTCCAACAGACGGATCGTCCACTCAGGCATTGCGGGTGAAAAGGGTGCGGAGAGCTTCACGGCCCCAATGGACCCCACGCAGGTAGTCCAAACGGGAAGCAAACCGGGCGGGCATCAGCCCGAACACGTGCGGGATGGCGTCCACCGGGCAGGTGCGGTTAACCGCCATATAATCCAGCCAGAAAACCGAGGTCGGGAAACGCGGAAAGACGGATTCCGTCATGACGGTCAGAGCGCGCATGATCGGCATCGGCCAGGAGACCAGCAGGCGCGGGCGATGGATGACCTCCATGATAGTATCAACGACCTGTTCCAGGCTTAGATATTCACTCCCGCCGACTTCGTAGGTCTGGTTGACCGTGCCAGACTCGTGCAGCGCCCATACCAGACAGGTGGCCAGGTCTTCCACCCACAGCGGCTGTACCAAGGTCTGCCCTTTCCCAGGGAGCGGCAGGAAGCCGGGAGCAAGAGCGAGCAGCATTGCCAGCCCGGTGGTGAAGCTGTCCTGGGGGCCGAACAGGATGGAGCCCCGCAGGATCGTGTAAGGCACTCCAGACTTGCGCACATATTCCTCGGCGATTCCCTTGGCCTTGAGGACTGGGAAAGCCGAGGCGCGATCGGCACCGAGGTGGCTGATGTAAAGGAGGCGTTGGACCCCTGCATCGGCCGCCGCCTCGGAAAGGTTGCGCGTTCCGTCGATGTCCACCGCTTGTAGATTGCCGCGGCCGCCCTCGCCCTCCCCGCCCGCCAGGTGATAGACCACCTCCACCCCATGCATGGCGGCGCGCAGCCCGCGCACATCGTCCAGGCTGGCTACAGCCACCTCAACGGGCACACCGGTCGGAAGCTTGGGAGAACGCGGCGATGGCCGGAGGAAGATGCGCACCGGATGGCCCGACTCCACCAGCTGCCGGGTCAGGGAACGACCGATAAATCCAGTTCCACCGGTGACGAGAATCATCTGGTTGATTATAGCAGAATCCATTCCGGGCCTGGATGGAAGGCGCGCGGTGGAAGGCGCGCGGTTGACATTCATCCAATAACATACTATACTATGAAAGCGCTTTCTGAAAGCGCTTTCAGAAAATCCTCTTATCCATGTCATCACCCAGACCCACCATCGCAGATGTCGCCCACCGGGCGGAGGTGTCCATCGCCACGGTGAGCCGCGTGCTCAACCGTCCCGATCTGGTAGACGCCCAGACCGCCGGACGCGTCCGTTTCGCCATAGACGAATTAAATTACACTCCGCACGCCGCGGCGCGCACACTCGCCAGCCACAGGACGGATACCCTGGGCTTGCTCCTGCCGGATATCGGCGGCGAATTCTTCCAGCCATTGCTGCAAGGCGTGGAAGCCGGTGTGAGCGAGGCCGGGTTTGACCTGCTGATCCATGCGACCCGCACGCCGCGTTCTCATAACGCCCCACGCCGACCGCTCGGCGAGCACAACACCGACGGTTTGCTGGTGTTCACGGAAAGCCTGGATACCCAGGAATTGACCCGCCTGCATCGGGTCGGTTTTCCGGTCGTCCTCCTTCACCAAACCCCTCCCAATTCCCTGGATATTCCAGTCGTCACGATCGAAAACCAATCCGGTGCCCAGAAAATCACGGAACACCTGATGGATGTCCATGGATGCCGCCGGATCATTTTTCTTCAGGGTCCAGCTGGCCACGAGGATTCCCATTGGCGCGAGCTGGGCTACCGCAAAGCGTTAAAAAAACACGGTGTCCCCTTCGACCCAGCCCTCGTGGCGATCGGCGGTTTCGATTCGAATCAGGCGCGCTCGACCGTAGAGCAATTGATCCATCATGGAACGGACTTCGATGCGATATTCAGCGGCGATGATGATTCGGCCGTGGGTGCCATCCACGCGTTACGCCAGGCCGGACGCAGGATCCCCGGAGATGTGGCTGTGGTCGGTTTCGACGACTCGATCTTCGCCCAGATCCTTACCCCACCCCTCACCACGGTCCGTTCCCCCATGGAACAGGTCGGCCGTGAGGCTGTTCATCAATTGATCCGCATCATCCGCGGCGAGAGAGTAGAGCTGCGTTTGGTCCTGCCCACCGAATTGGTCATCCGCCGTTCTTGCGGATGCCAAAGTTGACCGAAGGAGGCGCTCTGAATAAAAAAACGACCGACCATTTCGTTTTTCCTTTTCATTCAAAATAGCTGGAGGAGGTGACTATGAAATCCAAGATACCATGGCTGTTGATCAGCCTCTTAATAGTCGTCGGTATGCTAATGGCATCCTGCGGCCCCAAGACATCAACCGGTCCGGGTGCCTAAATCCCGCCAGGCTCCTCCCGCTACCGGAAGAACAGGATGAGAAGAGGCAATCCATGAACCTTGCTGGTCTCTGGCGCTACGCTACGGAAGACTCCCCTGAATTCATGCGACCTGAATACAACGACTCCGCCTGGACCACCATGCGCCTCCCGCAAAACTGGTTCCTGGGAGGTCTCGACCATCACGGCGTAGTCTGGTATCGCCGTGAGTTCCGCCACCGGGGCCACCCGGGGAAGTATGCCACCCTGCGTTTTGACGGGGTGGACTATTTCGCGGAGGTGTACCTTAACGGAGAATTCCTCGGACGCCACAGCGGCTACTTTGAGCCTTTCGAATTCGACATCACCCCTACCTTGCGCTCCGGAAAAAACCTGCTAGCCGTCCGGGTGGAGAGTCCTTACGAGGCTCCCGGGCTGGACGGCTGGTACATGCGCAAGAAGCTGATCAAGGGGATCCTCAACCACCATGACTGCCGTCCGGGAGGTGCCTGGCAGCCGATCGGTCAGTCCTACAACACCGGCGGGATCTGGAACCGGATCGGCTTCGAGGAACACGGTCCGGTGACAATCGAACATGTCTTGCTGCGGGCTGATTTGAACGCCCGTGCCCCCCTTCTGCATGCGGACATCAGCCTGAACAACCGAAACCAGAAACGACGCAGCCAGATCGAGGTCTGCTGCACCCCGGAGAATTTCGAGGGCAAGGCTTACCGGATCAATCAGCCGTTCGACCTGCCAGAGGGCCGAAGCCACCTCACCATCGATCTGCCCGTCCCGGATGTCATCCGCTGGAATCCCTGGGACCGGGGTGAGCCCAGATTGTATGCTGTCTCGGTGACCATCGAGGAGGCGGAATTTGCGACCCTTTTCGGTTTCCGGACAGTGCGCGTCGATGAAGGCTTCCATTGGTGGATCAATGAGGAACCCTATTTCCCGCGCGGCTCGAACTACATTGCCTCCCAATGGCTGGCGGAAACGCTCTTCCCGGATGTCAGCCAGGGGAAAAATCATCCGTTCGGGGGGCATCCGCTTGACCAAGCGACTCCTGCAAAGGCCAATCCCCCGACACCCTGGTTCGAGCGGGATGTGGCCCTGGCCAAAGAGGCCAACCTGAACTTGCTGCGCGTGCATGGACATGTCCTGCCCCCGGAGTTCCACGAGGTCTGCGATCGGGCCGGGATACTGGTCTGGCAGGATTTCCCCCTTCAATGGGGTTATACGGACGAAGCGGATTTCCAGGACGAGGCCGAACGCCAGATGCGCGCCATGCTGACATTGCTCTACAACCACCCGTCCATTATCGCCTGGTGTTGTCATAACGAAAGCCCCTCGGAGGCTCCCTGGATGGCTACCCAGGCAGGCGGCCACTACGACCCGGCGCACAATCGTGACCTGGATATCCAGCTCGAAAGGACCGCCCGCGAACTCGACCCCACCCGCCATGTGCATCAGAATTCCGGCACGGGGGACGGACACGCTTACCAGGGCTGGTACGTCGGAAGCTGGCATGATTTTACGGACCTCCCAGGGGCCCCCTTCGTGAGCGAGTACGGTGCCCAGGGCCTTCCGTGCAAGGAGACCCTGCTGCGAACTTTTGTCACCTTCGGAGCTGACGCCGGCTACGCCGAACTTTCCAGACTCAAAGTGTGGATCGAGTCCTACAAAAAAGTCCGTGCCTCGACCGAGCTCCTGATGAAAGCTGGCATGGCGGCATGGAACTTCGCCGAAAAAAGGCCCAGCCTGAAGGCACGCATCGAGAAGTGGGCCATGAATCACCTGATGAACACCGAACGCTCGATCTACCAGCACCTGCCCCCGGCTGAGGAAATGCCCGAAGAATTGCAGCGTGCCCGGGAGGTCTGGGAAAGCTGGCAGTTCCACGACTTCCAGCCGATGGAGACCTTCGAAAACGGGATCGGCCTGGGCGCCAGCCTGGATGAATTTATCGATAATAGCCAGTTCTACCAAAGCACCCTGATCCAGGCCGGAACAGAAGCTTACCGCCTGAAGAAAATGGACAAAGTGACCGGCATCTTCCAGTTTGATTTCACCGATCCCTGGCCGGCGGTCACCTGGTCGGTGCTGGATTACTGGCGGCGCCCCAAGCCCTCCTATGACGCCCTGCGCCGAGCCATGCAGCCTGTGCTGCCGTGCTTCCAGCTGCCGTTTGAAATTGAAGCCGGCAAGGCCCTGCCCTCGACCTTTCAGGCCGTCAACGACCTGCTGACCGCCTTCCCGCACACGCGCTGCGAATGGCGCATGGAGAACATCAACGGCTATATTGCCTCGGCTACCTTTACCATCGACATCCCCGCCAATGGGGTTTCCTCCCAGGTCCAGGTCACCCTGCCTTCGCTCCCTGCAGGGAAGATCAGGCTGCTGGTGACTCTCTCCACACCCCAGGGGAAAGGGATCGGTGAAAACCTTTATGAACTGCGCGCGGAGAAGAAGAGGACCTCCTGAAATGACCCTGCCCACGAAAATCGTTGTCCTCGGCGCCGGCAGCGCTTCCTTTGGGGAAAATACACTCGCCGCCCTGATGCGCTCCAAGAAACTGCACGGCAGCCGCCTGGCATTGGTGGACCGCAACTCGGACAACCTGGAGATTGTCCAACGCCTGGCGAAGCGCCTCAACCGCGAATGGAAGGCCGGGATGACCGTCACGGCGCATCGGCATCACACCGAGGCCCTGGCGGGGGCTGCCTTCGTGATCTCGGCCATCGAGGTAGGGGCGCGGGAAGGCCTGTGGAGACAGGATTTTCAGATCCCGCTCAAGTACGGCGTCCGTCAGCCCTACGCAGAAAACGGCGGCCCGGGCGGATTTGCCCACGCGGCGCGCAACCTGGTTCCCGTGATGGAGATCGTCCATGACATGGAAAAGGCCTGCCCGGACGCCTGGTTCATCAACTTCACCAACCCGATGATCCGCATCTGTGACGCGGTCAACCGTCACAGCCGCATTCAGGCGGTCGGGCTGTGCCACCAGATCTTCGCCGGTTATATCATGGTCGGGGTCGCATTGGCCAGAGACCTGGGCCTCCAAATCCCGAGCGGGCTGACCGGGGTGGAAGCCTCGGCCGACCAATCCATCTTCCAACGCCAGGTCAAACAGCTGATCGTGCCCCTGGTGGATATCCGCGCCGCCGGACTGAACCATTTCACCTGGGTTCTCTCCATGCACGACCGGCGCACCGGGGAAGACCTGTATCCCCTTTTCCGGCGCAGGTGGGCTGATCTGGACCCGAACTTTGAACCGCTCACCCGGCGCGTCTTCGAGGCCTTCGGATGGTTCCCGGTGCCAGGAGACACCCACCTGTGCGAATACCTGCCCTGGCTCAGCGACCCGGTCACCAAACCGTGGGAAAAATACAACCTCAAGCTTTATGACTGGGACCATGCTGCCGCCTCGCGCGAACGCGCCCACGAGCGCATTCAAAGCATGGCCGACGGCGACACGCCCATCGCTCCCCTGCTGGAAACCGATTCCGAAGGGGCGCTGGAGGTCATCGAGAACGTGGCCGGGGCGGGCACTCACTATCATCTGGCTGCAAACCGGCCCAACCGCGGACAGATATCCAACCTGCCCTCCGGGGCGACGGTCGAGACCCCGGTCGTGGTGGATGGCGCAGGTGTCCATCCCGTCCAGGTCGGCCCGCTCCCCGAACCGATCGCAGAGCTGCTGCGCCGCGAGACAACCGTGGCACAGTTATGTGTGGAGGCCGCCGTCACAGGCGACCGGCAGCAGGCGCTGCAGTGCCTCCTGCTCGATCCGGTTGTCCATGACATCGAACAGGCCAAGCAAATCCTGGAGGACTATCTGTCAACCTACCGTGAATATCTTCCCCAGTTTTGGCAGTGACCAGGGAAAAGGAAAGGGGATCGATCCATGAAAATTGCAGTCATCGGAGGTGGTTCGACCTATACGCCGGAGCTGGTCAGCGGGTTCCTGGCGCGCAGCGCCCGCTTGCCCCTGTCCGAACTCTGGCTAATGGATATCGACGCCCAGCGGCTGGAGATTGTCGGCGGTTTCGCGCAGCGCATGGCCTCCGCCAAAGGGCAGCCCTTCCAGGTGGTGCTTTCCACAGACCAGCACGCCTCGATCCGCGGCGCCTCGTATGTCATCACCCAGCTGCGCGTCGGACAGATGCCCGCCCGTGTGGCGGATGAGTATCTCGGGAGGCGACACGGCTTGATCGGCCAGGAGACCACCGGGATCGGCGGCATGGCTAAGGCTCTGCGCACCATCCCGGTCATCCTGGGGATCGCAGCGGACATGCGCGCCAGCGCCCCTGGCGCCCTCCTGCTCAATTTTACCAACCCCTCAGGCCTCGTGACCGAGGCACTGGCCCGCTACGCCGCTGACGTCCCGTTCGTCGGTGTCTGCAATGTGGGCATCACCACTAAAATGGAATTGCTGGGACTGCTCGAAGGACTGCTGGGCACCCCAGTCGACCCGGACCGGGCCGTGCTCCAGACGCTCGGGCTGAACCATCTGACCTGGCATCGGGGGTTGACCCTGGACGGAGAGGAAATGTGGCCGCGCCTCTTCCCGGCTTACCTTGAGCAGGTGCGCAGCCAGCCGGAGCCCGAGTGGGATCTGCGCACGCTGGAGACGCTGGGCATGATCCCGAATCATTATCTACAATATTTTTACTATACGGACCAGAAACTCTCAGCTCAGGAGAAATGGCCCCCCTCGCGCGGCGAAGAAGTGATCCAGATCGAAAAGGACCTCCTGCGCCAGTACGCGGACCCGGCCCTGATCGAACCACCCGCTGACCTGTTGCTGCGCGGCGGAGCCTTTTACTCCACGCTGGCAACCCAGTTGATCGACTCGCACTATAATGACCTCGCACAGGTCCATGTCGTCAACATGCGACAGGGCGGTTCCGTCCCGAGCTGGCCTGCCGAATGGGTGCTGGAGATGCCTTGCAAGGTGGATCGCCAGGGCATCCACCCCCTGCCTGCCCGAGAACTGCCTCCAGCCTGCTTTGGATTGATCGCCCAGATCAAATCCTACGAACAGTTATCCGTGGAGGCCGCCGTTCATGGGGACTGGGTGGCCGCCTATCAGGCGCTGCTCACCCATCCCCTGGGTCCCTCCGCGGATAAAGTCCAGGCAGTGCTGGACGATCTGCTGGAAACCAATAAGAGCTATCTGCCACAATTCTTCCCCGGAAAATAAGGTGAAACCATGCAGTATTTCCTTGGAATCGATTCCGGTGGCACCAAGACGCATGCCCTGATCGCCGATGAGACCGGCCAGGCAGTCGGGTTCGGTTCGGGGGGGCCGGGAAACTGGGAAGCGGTCGGTTATGATGGCCTGAGCAAGGTCCTGGTCGACATCACTCATCAGGCCCTGGAGATGTCCCGCCTCACCATCGGGCAGATCGCGGGGGCCGGTATGGGATTGGCCGGTTATGACTGGCCAAGCCAACGCCAGTCACATCTGGACGCCATCCGCCCGCTGGGACTGCGGGCACCTCTTGCAATCGTGAACGACGCTACCCTGGGGATTGTCGCGGGGTCCGCGGAGGGTTGGGGCATCTCGGTGGATGCAGGCACCGGCTGCAACTGCCGGGGTTGGACCCGGGATCACAAACGGGAGGGGCGGGCTGTCGGGGGGGCTGGCTATTGGTCCGGGGAGGCTGCCGGTGGATACGATATCGTCACCCGGGCCATGCGCGCCATCTCCTTTGAATGGACCCGGCGCGGTCCCGCCACCGCCCTCACCCCGGCCTTTATCCAGAAAACCGGAGCCAGGGATCTAGATGATCTAATGGAAGGGATGTACCTGGGATGTTATGATCTTGATTCGTCCCTGGTGATGACGGTCTTCCAGGTTGCCGCCCTGGGCGATCCGGAGGCTCTGGAAGTCATGCGCTGGGCTGGCGACCAGCTGGGTCAGATGGCCTGCGGGGTCATCAACCAAATTCACCTTCAAAAAGAAGCCTTTGATGTAGTGTTGATCGGAAGCCTGTATGATGGCCATCCTCTCCTGGCCGAGAGCTTGCGGGCCGTCATCCAGGCGCTCGCTCCGGGGGCCAGGCTGGTGCGTTTAAACCTGACACCAGTCGTGGGCGGCGTTTTATTAGGCATGGAAGCAGCCGGGCTGGAGTTTCTCGACCGGCGGGAGCAGCTGATCCAGTCTACAGAACGATTATTGAACAGCCCTGACTTGCCTCCCGGCACCCCGGCCGCTGCGATCGAGCCAAGCCATTTACCAAAGAATCCCGGCAATCACCACCCGAAGAAAGTGTGAATACCCGAAATGGCCACCTCCGTGCTCCTGAACGAGATCCTGGAACAACCTGCTGCCCTGCAACGTTTGATCGATTCCGAAAGCAGCAACATCAGAAAGGTCGCCGCTGCAATCCAGAAGCGAGCACCGCGCTTTGTGGTGATGGCAGCGCGCGGTACTTCCGATAATGCTGCCCGCTATGGGCAATATCTCTTTGGCGCCCACAACCGCCTGCCAGTAGCGCTCGCGACCCCTTCCCTCTTCACCCTCTACCAGACCCCACCACGCCTGGAGGATGCCCTGATGCTGGCCATTTCCCAGTCCGGCCAATCCCCCGACATCTGTGCAGTCATCGAGGAAGGTCGCAGGCAGGGCGTCTTGACCGTGGCGGTAACCAACGATCCCGCCTCACCTCTGGCGACCCTGGCTGAATATAGCATCGACCTGCAGGCCGGCCCCGAACGCAGCATTGCGGCGACGAAGACCTACACAGCCTCCCTGATGGCACTGGCTATGCTATCGACCGCCCTCTCAGAAGACCAGGAACAGCAGCGCGCCCTGCAGGCGTTACCCGGGGTTGTCCACGAAACCCTGCAGCAGGCGGACTCGATCACCGCCGCTGCACGCGCATACCGCCAGATCCAGGCCTGCGTCGTGCTTGGACGGGGTTACAACTACGCCACCGCCTTTGAAATCGCACTGAAGCTTAAAGAGCTGACCTACATCCTAGCCGAGCCGTACTCAACGGCTGATTTCAAGCACGGACCGGTGGCCCTGGTGCAGGACGGCTTCCTCGTCCTGGCGGTAGTGCCGGATGGCAGGCCTGCGGATGAATTAACCGATTTCCTGGAGGAGCTCAAGCAGCGCGGCCCCCGTCTGGTGGTCATCTCCCCCCGATCGAAAACCCTCTCGCTCGGGAATACCAGCATCCCTCTCCCGAAGGACATCCCTGAATGGCTGTCCCCGCTGGTGGCGGTGACCCCGGGTCAATTATTCGCCTTCGGATTGGCGCGGGCGAGGGGCCTCGACCCGGACCAACCCCGCGGCCTGCACAAGGTCACCCTTACCCGCTGAACTGTCCGGGGATGGAGCGGCTCGACGGCCGAGTCGCAGCGGTGTCTTTATATGGTTATAATGCATTCCATCCGTTTTCCGGCTGAGAATTTATAGCTATGAACAACCAGCAACCGATCGACCTGCTCCGCCTTCTAACAGCCCGATTGGAGCGGCTCTCAGCTGATTCCCACTGGGCGCGGCGTGCCAGCGGGCTGCGCGGGAACATGCTGAAGGTGCTGGAGGAGATCGAAAGCGGCCGGGAGGTTGCGCCCGATCGCCTGGAGCTTTTGATCGAGAGTAGCTTCGAAATCCTGCGTCGTGCAGCCCAGGAGATCCCGGACCTCGAAGCCTTCAAGAAAACTATGAGATGAAATCCACGAATGGGTGGTACCTCTGCATGATGCGAATCGCGCTGCCGGTGGCTTGCTCTGAGATGCCTCGGGCCGCCTCACCCCCACCCTCCTCCATCCAGGCGCTTCCCCCTCCCGCCGGTCCTGATCCAAATCAATCTGACTGACCCAAGCCCCTTGCGCTCCTATTCCTGACAGGAGGTCCCCATGAACATTCCCTTGAAAATGCACGCCATGCTGCTTGAATCACCGGACAAAGCGCTGCACCTGGCCGAAATGTCCGTGCCCCATCCCGGCCCGGGGCAGGTTCTGCTCAAGGTGCTCTCCTGTGGTGTTTGTCATACCGATCTGCATATCCTGAACGGTGAATTGACCCGGCCCAAACTGCCGCTCGTCCTCGGCCACCAGATTGTCGGCACCGTGGTTGAATTGGGCGCTGGCGCGACACGCTTCCCGATCGGCGAACGGCTGGGCGTACCCTGGCTCGGGGCGACCGATGGGACCTGCCGTTTTTGCCGGAGCGGCCAGGAAAACCTATGCGATCATCCTCTCTTTACCGGATATGATTTGGATGGGGGGTTCGCCGAATACACACTGGCCGACGAGCGATTCTGTTTCCGGTTGCCGTCCGGTTACCGCGCTGTAGAAGTCGCCCCGCTGCTGTGTGCCGGTTTGATCGGCTACCGCACCTATCGGATGGCCGGTGAGCAGGTCGAAGCCCTGGGGATCTATGGCTTCGGCGCAGCCGGGCACATTCTTGCGCAAGTCGCCAAGCACCAGGGCAAGAGGGTGTACGCCTTTACCCGGCCGGGTGATTTTGCCGCTCAGGAATTCGCCCTGCAGTGTGGGGCGGTCTGGGCTGGTGACTCGACCCAATCCCCGCCTGAACTGCTGGATGCAGCGCTGATCTTCGCTCCGGTTGGTCCGCTGGTCGTGGAAGCCCTCAAGACCACCCGCAAAGGCGGCACCGTCGTCTGCGGGGGCATCCATATGAGCGACATCCCTTCTTTCCCGTATCACCTGTTATGGGAGGAGCGCGTGATCCGCTCGGTGGCCAACCTGACCCGCCGGGATGGGGAGGAATTCCTGGAACTCGCCCCGCAAGTGCCGGTCAGGACGGACGTCAAGACCTTCTCCCTGGAACACGCCGGGCAGGCGCTCGAACAGTTGCGTACCGGCCAGTTCGTCGGCGCCGCAGTGGTAGCAGTCGAACCGGAAGCCTGATTCTCCTCCCGGGCGAACCGATGGGGATCAAGGGCCGCGCAAGGGACAGCCTGGCTGATCGGCTCCCACAACAAGAACCCGGTGAAAAGGTGCCGGTGCTGGCAAGGAAAAGCTCAAGGAGGGTCACCGCATGGATGGTACCCGACGTGCCGCAATCAAAGCGGGGATGCGCGTTCTGATCGTTTTAAAAAAGGACCAAGCCTCCGGCAAGTTGACGGCCGGGATCGTCAAAGAGATCCTGACCCACTCTCCGACCCATCCGCACGGGATCAAGGTCCGCCTGGAAAGCGGGGAGATCGGCCGGGTGAAAGAGATCCTGGCCTAAAGCGAGAAAACTTCGGTTACCGCGCTTCTTGGAAAAATGAGGATGAAATACATCTTGTAGATGTGTCCCGACCCGGGTATGATCATCATTGTAAGAGGTCTGACTTCAGATGATTGACCAGTGAGGTGACATGGCTTCTGTACTGAGGCCGATCAAGACCCCTAACGGCTCCCTCCCCGACCAAACTCAACGCTATTTGCGCGACCTGATCCAAAACGGCGCATACCAGCCCGGGCAGCAGCTCCCCTCCGAGGGAGAAATTGCTGAGCAATTAGGCATTTCCCGGCCCACCTTGCGCGAAGCACTCCACCACCTGGAGATGGATGGTTTCATCCTCCGCAAGCAGGGAGTGGGCACTTTTGTCTCCCCGACCTTTAATCAACGCCTCGAGAATGGACTGGAGGTGCTTGAAAGCCTTGAGCACATCGCCGCCCGGATGGGCATGGTGACCGAAATGGGCAAAGTCGAGATCGAGGAGCGTCCACCCAAGATCTATGAACTGTCCCATCTGGGGCGGGAGCAAGGAGAAATCCAGTCCATCTTATCCGTCACCCGCACCATCCTGGTTAAAATCCGGCCGGTCGCCTACCTGTGGGATATCGTCCCTACCGAGTACCTGCGCAAGCAGGATCTCGGTCAGATGTTCCACGGGTCGGTGCTGGATGTCTTCCTGAAGCGCGGCCTTCCCGTGCTGGACTATTCGTTGACAGAGCTGACCGCAGTCAGCGCCGACGCGGCCCTGGCCCGTCAGCTCAGTGTCCCACCCAAAAGCCCGCTCATGCAGATACAGGCAAAATTGTGCACCCCTGAGAACCGCGTGGTGGATTTTTCGATCAGCTACTTCGTCCCAGACTTTTTTAACTTTCATGTAATCCGTCGCATCGGCAAGTAAACCATGAGAGCAGCCCGTCTGAGCCTGTACTCCTAGAACACCGACCGAAAATCTCATCGACCGGTTCCTGAGAAAGCTTGTTCCCGGGACGAGCAGACCGGGATGGGGCCGGAAAGGCCCGACCGATTCCTGGACGATGGGAGAGGATGCTATGCGTCCCAATAAAACTGCCAGCAGTGAGCAATCTTCCAAACGGCCGGTCATCGATTGGACCAGCATTGCCATGAACGTCCTTCTCCCGGTCGGTGGGGTGGTGATTGCCCTGCTAATCGGGGTTGTCATGCTGGTCTTCTTGAAGGCCGATCCCGTGGCTGCTTACGCCGCCTTGATCGACGGCGCGGTGGGCTCGACATTTGGTCTCACCCAGACACTGGTCAAGGCTACCCCGCTGCTGCTGGTCGGGCTGGGGATCTGCATTGCTTTTCGGGCCAGTGTCATCAATATCGGCGGAGAAGGCCAGATCATGGCTGGAGCCATGATGGCAACCTGGTTCCCGCTCACATTCCACACCTGGCCCGGCTGGCTGCTCATCCCCGCGACCCTGGTCATGGGATTTCTGGCTGGAGCTGCCTGGGGATTCATCCCTGGCATCCTGAAAGCACGGCTGCGTGTGAACGAAATCCTGAGCACGATCATGATGAACTCCATCGCCCAGCAGTTGATGAATCTGCTTCTTCAGGGACCCCTGATGGACCCGGCGGGGATCGCTGCCAAGACCTTTCTACCCCAGTCAGCCGAGCTCCCACACCAGGTCTGGCTGCCCATCCTGGTGCCAACCACCTTGCTGCACGCGGGTGCCATCCTGGCAGTCGTGCTCGCCGTGCTCGTATACCTGTTCCTCTGGCGCACGACCATCGGATACCGCATTCGGGCGGTGGGATTGAACCCTGAGGCTGCCCGCTATTCAGGGATCAATGTCCCCTTTCACCAAGCCCTAGCGATGACTCTGGCGGGTGGTTTCGCCGGCCTCGCAGGGGTGGTCGAGGTGATCGGCGTGCAGCACCGCCTGCTGGAAGGACTGACCAGCGGATACGGCTTCACCGGTATCGTTGCGGCATTGCTCGGCGGCCTGCACCCTCTGGGCCTGATCCCTGCCTCGATCCTTTTTGGCGGTCTGCTGGTGGGAGGGAACACCATGCAGCAGGCGGTTCAGGTACCTTCCGCCCTGGTCGGTGCCCTGCTCGGGCTGGTCGTCCTGTTCGTCTCCGGATCTGCGCTCTACCAGCGGCGTTGGGCGGCCCAGCGCAAAACCACTGAACAGAGAGAGGAAGGGGTCAAGGCGTGAAAAATGTCTTTTCGCTGGCGGTGATATCAGGAATTCTCACGACCACGGTCAGCCTGGCGACACCCTACTTATATGCGGCGATCGGGGAGACGTTCGCGCAATCTTCAGGCGTGGTCAACCTCGGGGTGGACGGCATCATGCTGCTCAGTGCCTATGCGGCCTTCTATACGGTGCTGATCACCGGCAACCTATGGCTGGGCCTGCTGGCCGCGGCGGTCGTGGGGCTGCTGATGGGTCTCTTAATGTCGCTCATCAGCGTCACGCTCAAGGCCGAGCAGGGCATCAGCGGCATCGGCCTGTATATGTTCGGGCTGGGTCTGTCGAGCCTGTTGTTCGAGACCACCATCGGTACGGTGAAGACCGTGGTGGGGTTTCCGCCGGTCAAAATTCCTTTGCTAGGGGATATCCCAGTGATCGGGCCAATCTTGTTCCGCAACAGCCTCCCGGTTTATGGAGCCTTCCTGTTGGTGCCCATCGCCTGGTGGGTGCTGGAAAGGACGACCCTGGGATCCAAGATCAAAGCAGTCGGGCAAAACCCGGCAGCTGCCGACTCACTGGGGATCAATGTGGACCGCATCCGCTACTTCAGTGTCTGCCTGGGAGCCGTGCTGGCAGGCATAGCGGGCGCCTCCCTCTCCATCGCCCTGCTGAACCTCTTCCAGGACAACCTGACGGCCGGACAGGGGTTTATCGCCGTGGCGTTGGTCTATTTTGGAGGCTGGAGCCCGTGGGGTGTCCTGGGCGGAGCCCTGCTTTTCAGCGTGGTCAATTCATTCCAGCTGTGGATGCAGGTCCTGGGAGTCAATATCCCTTCCGGCATCGCGATCATGCTGCCCTACCTGCTGACGATCGCCGCGCTGACCATCACGGTCAATCGGGTCCGCCAACCAGCTGCTTTGAACAAACCCTTTGAACGGGGGGAGAGCTAAATCCTGTACCCAGGAGGAGGTGAAAAACAGACGATTGCTGCACTGATCCTGCACCTGAAACGCCTGCGGTCTCCGACCGCACCATCCGGCCTCTTTAACCAGGCCAAAATCAAAACAAATTTGCATAAGGAGGAAAAAATGAAAGGTAAACAATTATTGTTTCTCGGGATCTTGATCATCCTCTTGTTCAGTGCATGCGGTACCGCTTCGCCGAGCACTTCGACCAAAACCTTCCGCATCGCGGTGGTCATGCCCAGCGCTACGAACGATGTGGCTTTCAGCCAATCCATGTACAGCGCGCTCCTGTCCGTACAGACAGAGATGGGCGGATCATCTGCGCTGGAAATCAAATATTCAGATAACATGTTCAATGTGCCAGATGCGGCCGCGGCGATTCGCAATTACGCCAGCCAGGGCTTTGATATCGTCATCGCCCACGGCTCCCAGTATGGCTCGTCCGTACAGGAAATCGCCAAGGATTTCCCCAAGGTAACTTTTGCCTGGGGCACGGATGTCAACACCTTCGGTCTGCCGAATGTGTACGCCTATACGGCCGCGGCGGAAGAGGGCGGGTATGTCAATGGCGTGCTGGCTGCCAAACTGACCAAGAGCAAGAAGATCGGGGTGACCGGCCCGATCGAGGTCGGCGACGCAAAGACCTATATTGACGGTTTTGTCCAGGGCGTACAATCGGTCGATAATACCATCACCATCACCAAATCCTGGACCGGCTCCTTCTCCGATGTAAGTCTGATGGCCGCGGCGGCCAAGACCCATATCGCCAACGGTGCGGATATCCTGACCGGCTCCTCCCAGTCCGTGGTGGGCTCGATCGGTGCAGCCAAGGATGCCGGCAATGTCCTGTGGTTCGGCACCCAGGCCGACCAGTCTTCTTTGGCTCCCAACCTGGTCGTTGCCAGCCAGGTGTACGACTGGACCGGCATGCTGAAGGATATGATCAGCAAGCACAAGGCCGGCACGCTGGGTGGGATCACCTACACCCTGACCTTATCCAACGGCGGGTTGAAGATCGCCTACAACACCGCTTATCCCCTGCCGGCGGATGTTAAAGCTGCCGGTGATGCTGCCATCCAGGGCATCATGAACAGCACCATCAGTCCGCAACCTTAAATCTTGTTGCAAAGTTCTCTCTCCTTGCTCTTTGCAAGGAGAGAGAACCATCCAAAAAAGCCGCACCGGAGTCTGGAGAATTCAGGCAGAGAGCATGGAAACCATACCTCAATCGGGTTCGAAACAGCGAATTCAACACGTAGAGATGTGTGATATCGTCAAGCGCTTCCCGGGAGTGCTGGCGAACTCCAAGGTGTGCTTTGATGTGAGCGCCGGTGAAGTGCACGCTTTGCTTGGTGAAAACGGTGCTGGAAAAAGCACACTGATGCGGCAGCTGTACGGGCTGTACCAGCCAGACTCAGGGAAGATCCTCATTGACGGCAAACAGCACGTGTTTCGCTCCCCCGCCGATGCCATCAAGGCCGGCATTGGCATGATCCATCAGCATTTCATGCTCGTGCCAACCATGACCGTGGCACAAAATGTCGCTCTCGGCCTGCGGTCTTCGCGCGAGCCCATGCTGGATCTGGACAGGGTCACTGAACGGATCGAGGAGTTGTCGAAAGCCTATGGACTGAAAGTCGAACCGCAGGCCTATGTCTGGCAGCTCTCGGTGGGGGAACAGCAGCGGGTGGAGATCATCAAAGCCCTGTATCGGGGGGCAAGCCTGATCATCCTGGATGAACCGACCGCAGTCCTCACCCCTCAGGAAGTCCATGACCTTTTCGCGACGCTGCGGCATATGGTCAACGAAGGCCACTCGCTGGTCTTCATCTCCCACAAACTGCATGAGGTGATGGCGATCAGTGACCGGGTGACCGTACTGCGGGATGGTAAGGTGATCGGCACTGTCAAGACCCGTGACGTGACGCGCGGCGAGCTGGTCAAGATGATGGTGGGCCGAGAGCTCTTGGATATCGAACCGAGGCCGCTCAAACCAGGGGCAGTTTGTCTTCACATCGAAGGGCTGCGTGCCATGGGAGACCGGGGCAGTGAAGCTTTACGCGGCATCGATCTCCAAATCCATGCCGGGGAGATCGTCGGGCTGGCGGGTGTCTCCGGGAATGGGCAGCGCGAGCTGGCCGAATGCCTGGCCGGAATGCGCAAAGCGACCGCCGGGAAAGTCCTGGTCGGTTCTCGGGACGTCACCCTGTCTTCGCTGAACCAGCGAGTAGAAGCCGGCATGGCCTTTATCCCCGAAGAGCGCATGCGGGATGGCGCTATCCGGGAATTCTCTGTGCAGGAGAATATCTACCTGCACGATCACGCACTACCTCAATTCACCCGCTGGATCTTCCTGAATTTTAACCAGATGGAGGCGCATGCCAGGGAACTGGTGAATAAATTCGCCGTTAAAACACCCAGCCTGGACACGCCCTTGAAGAACCTCTCGGGTGGTAACATCCAGAAATTGATCATGGCCCGCGAGCTGTCACGCCGCCCCGAGGTGTTGATCTGCGCC
>JBEKFY010000045.1:0-31556 GCA_050013095.1 Anaerolineales bacterium
TCACATCGACGATCTCGCTCGGCACCTCGATGTCGGCTCATCGCATCCTGGGGCTGGACAAGGTCCCAAGGGTCGGGCTGTTCGCCCGTTAAAGCGGTACGCGAGCTGGGTTCAGACCGTCGTGAGACAGGTCGGTCTCTATCCACTGTGGGCGTAAGGGATTTGAGAGGAGCTGCTCCTAGTACGAGAGGACCGGAGTGGACAGACCTCTGGTGTGCCAGTTGTCGTGCCAACGGCATCGCTGGGTAGCTATGTCTGGCAGAGATAACCGCTGAAAGCATCTAAGTGGGAAACTCGCCTCAAGATAAGATCCCTGTATTCCGCAAGGAGTAAGACCGCAGGTAGACTACCTGCTTAATAGGCGGTGTGTGTAAGCACAGCAATGTGTTTAGCTAAACCGTACTAATGGTCGAGGGCTAATCTGCGTGGTGCGGAGAACTGGATACTGTTCCTCATCAGATAATCAGAAACTATTCAGAACGACTGTGTGAATAAGTCTCTTTGGTGATTTGAGCGGCGAGGGTACACCCGGTCCCATCCCGAACCCGGAAGTTAAGCTCGTCAGCGCCGATGGTACTTGGCGGGTAACTGCCTGGGAGAGTAGGTCATTGCCAAAGAGACTTTTCTATTTCTCTTCCCAGCCCAACTTTCATATAGTATAATGACCCAGTTCACAGTCCAGCTTGGAGCGATTGCCGACTTATCCGTATTATTTTTTGGCAATCCAGGAGTGAGTGCAGAAACGTTAAATTCTCAATGATGGCATCCACGTCTTGGGTTTTGCGTATTCTCGGCCGGATCTGTGACAGGCCGATTTTTTATATCCTTCCAACGGAAGGAGGTGAACGAGGGTGACGGTTGTCAATTTGCGCAACAACGAATCTCAGGATCAACTGCTCAAGCGCTTTCGCAAGAAAGTCGTCAAGAGCGGCGTCTTGAGCACCGTGCGCCGCAAGCGCTGGTTCGTTTCCAAGAGCGAGCTGCGCCGCATGGAAAAGAAAAAGGCAATTCGCCGCATCAAGAGGCGCCAGTACAAGGATTACGAATAACCCTGCCCTGCACCCACGGCGAACGGAACTGGAGGCTGTTCATGACAAAAGAGGAAGATAAGATTCAGGTCGAGGGGCTGGTCATCGAGGCGCTGCCGGGGACCCAATTCAAGGTTCGGCTCGACAACGGGCACGATGTCCTGGCCTACCTCTCCGGGAAGATGCGGAAGTACTATATCCGGATCCTGCTGGGGGACCGGGTCAAGGTGGAAATGTCCCCTTACGACCTGTCGCGCGGGCGCATCACCTACCGCCAGAAGAAATCCGGCGGTGAACCCGAGGTCGTGGAATAGCTCTTTCCGTTGCGCACTCATCTATCCGATCAAAAATCCTCTGCCGAGATGGCAGAGGATTTTTATGGTCAGCGGCTTGACCGTTAGGGCAGGTACTTGAACGAATTCAACACTTTCATGTAATTGGCCCGTTCGAAAGCAGCCGGATCATTGACGGTTTGCTGGCTCAGGCTGCCTTTCATCTGCCCAATGGACTCATACTCATGCGTCTCCATCCATTTTTCGATCTCGGCCAGCAGAGCACTGACGCGGCCGATGCCATTTTGAAGCAGTTCGGAGGCCAGCATGGCCACACTGGCTCCGGCCATCATGGCCTTGAGCACATCCTCGCTGGTGTGGATGCCGCTGGTCAGGGCGAAATCGGCCTTCACATGACCGTAGAGGATGGCGATCCAGCGCAGCGGCAGGCGCAGGTCGTTTGAGTCGCTCAGGACGAGGTTCGGAACGACTTTCAGCTCTTCCAGGTCCAGATCCGGTTGGTAGAAGCGGTTGAAGAGCACCAGGCCGTCCGCACCGACATCGACCAGGCGCCTGGCGATGTTCGGGATGGCGGTGAAGAAGGGGCTCAGTTTAACGGCGATGGGCAGCTTGATGCTTTTGCGGATATCCCGCACCAGGGTGACATAGGTTTCTTCCAGTTTGAGGCTGGTCAGTTCCGGATCGGTGGGCAGATAGTACAGGTTGAGCTCCAGGGCGTCCGCGCCGGCCTCCTCAATTTTCCTGGCATACTTGATCCAGCCTCCGGTCGAGACCCCGTTCAGGCTGCCGATGACGGGAATGTGGACGGCTTTCTTGAGCTTCTTCACGTTCTCGACGTAGGCGTCCGGCGTGAGGGTGTAATTGCCCGTCTGAGGATAAAAGGAGCTGAATTCGGGGGAGGCTTCAGAGCCGTAGAACAAGTAGTGGTCCAGTTCCAGGCTTTCGTGGATGACCTGTTCCTCGAAGAGCGAATGCATCACCACCGCGGAGATTCCAGCTTGCTCCAGCTTCTGGACAGTCTCCTCTTTTCCGGAAAGCGGTGAGGCGGCCGCGACCAGGGGGTTCTTGAGTTTCAGGCCCAGATAATTGGTTGACAGGTCGACCATGATCAAATCTCCTCTCCATACAAGAAAGGGTGGGCAGAAAGGGAACCTCTCGGCCCAACCACGATTTATTTCACTGGCTCTGGGGTGTTGCCGAAGTGCATGGCGGCCAGCTGAGAGTAGTAATTCCAGCGGGCCCGGGCATCCTGGCGGGAGAGCTTGAGCAGCTCTTCGGCGCGGGCTTCATCACTCTGGGTCAGCATGCGGAAACGGGTCTCGTTGTACATGTATTGGTCAACCGGGATGCTGGGCTCCTTGTAATCGATCAAGAGCGGGTTCTTGCCGGCCGCGGCCAGGCGCGGGTCATAGCGATAGAGCGGCCACAGGCCGCACTGGACAGCCAGTTTCTGCTGTTCCAGGCCCTTTTCCATGTCGATGCCATGGTTGATGCAGTGGCTGTAAGCGATCAGCACGGATGGGCCGTCATAAGATTCCGCCTCCAGGATGGCCTTCAGCGTATGCTGGTCGCTGTAGCCCATCGCCAGGCGCGCCACGTACACGTAGCCGTACGCCATGGCCATCAGGCCCAGGTCCTTCTTCGACAGGCCCTTGCCCTGGGCGGCGAAACGTGCGACCGCGCCGCGCGGGGTGGACTTCGAAGCCTGGCCGCCTGTGTTCGAGTAGACCTCGGTGTCGAGGATCAGCATGTTGACGTTGCGCCCGGTGGACAGGACATGGTCGAGGCCGCCGTAGCCGATGTCGTAGGCCCAGCCATCGCCGCCGATGATCCAGATGGATTTCTTGACCAGGGCGTCAGCGATTGTGATCAGGTTCTTGGCCTGCGGGTTCTTGGATTTGGCCAGTTTCTGCTTCAGGATTTCCACCCGCTCACGCTGTTGGCGGATGCCCAGATCGGTGGACTGATCGGCCTTGAGCAGCTCCTCCATTAGGTTTCCTCCGAGTTCGCCGGCGAAGGCCGGCAGGAGATCGCGGGCGTATTCGAGCTGCTTATCCAGCGTCAGCCGGAAGCCGAGGCCGAATTCCGCATTGTCCTCGAAGAGCGAATTGGACCAGGCCGGACCGCGCCCCTCTTTGTTCGGAGCGTAGGGAGTGGTCGGGAGGTTACCGCCGTAGATCGAAGAGCATCCGGTGGCGTTGGCGATGATCGCCCGGTCGCCGAAGAGCTGGGTGACCAGTTTTATATAAGGTGTCTCACCGCATCCGGAGCAGGCCCCGGAGAACTCGAAGAGCGGCTCGAGCAGCTGGGAGTTCTTAATCGTCCCGAGATTAAGGGTCGTGCGATCGACCTCGGGCAGGGACAGGAAAAACTCCCAGTTGGCGGCTTCCGTTTCACGCAGAGGCGGCTGGGGAGCCAGGTTGATGGATTTGCGGGAGGAGTTGGTCTTGTCCTTGGCCGGGCAGGCCTCGATGCACAACCCACAGCCGTTGCAGTCCTCGGGGGCCACCTGGACAGTGTAGGCCATGCCGGGGAACTCCTTGAATTTGGAGTCCATCGATTTGAACGTCCCCGGGGCCTTTTCGAGGAACTTCTTGTCATAGACCTTGTGGCGGATGACGGCGTGCGGACAAACGAAGACGCACTTGCCGCATTGGATGCAGAGGTCGGCCTCCCACACCGGAATCTCCAGGGCGATATTGCGCTTCTCCCATTTGGTGGTTCCGGTGGGGAAGGTGCCGTCCACGGGCATGGCGGAGACCGGGACGGTGTCCCCTTCGTAGGCGATCATCGGGCCAAGCACGTTCTTGACAAAATCGGGCGCAGCCTCCGGGACCGGGGCGCGGCGCTTGAGCTTGCTGGTGACTTTCGAGGGTACCTTCACCTCATGCAGGTTCGCCACCGATTGGTCCACGGCCGCGTAGTTCTTCTGCACGACAGCCTCGCCGCGTTTGCCGTAGGTCTTCTGGATGGTGTACTTGATTTTGGCGATGGCTTCCTCGCGCGGCAGGATACCGGAAATGTAGAAGAAACAGGTCTGCATGATGGTGTTGACACGTTCGCCCATGCCGGTCTTTTCGGCCACGTCGTAGGCGTTGATGACATAGAAGCGGAGCTTCTTCTCGATGATGGCCTTCTGGACTTCCTGGGGCAGAGTGTCCCAGACCTCCTCCGGTTTGTAGATGCTGTTCAGCAGGAAGACCCCGCCCGGCTGGGCGTACTTCAGGATGTCATAGCGTTCCAGGAAGGTGAACTGGTGGCAGGCCACAAAGTTGGCGGTGTTGGCGGTGATCAGGTAGGGGGCCTGGATCGGCTTGGGACCGAAGCGCAGGTGCGAGATGGTCATCGTCCCCGATTTCTTTGAGTCGTAGAAGAAGTAGCCCTGAGCGTTGTTGTCCGTCTCTCCGCCGATGATCTTGATCGAGTTCTTGTTGGCGCCGACCGTACCATCGGAGCCGAGGCCGAAGAACACGCAGCGCACGGTCTCGGGATGTTCGACCGAGAAGTTCGGGTCGTAATCCAGGCTGGTGTGGGTGACGTCTTCGTTGATCCCGACGACGAAGTGATTCTTGGGCTTGGCCTTGCTGAGCTCGTCGAAGACGGCCTTGACCATGGCCGGGGTGAACTCCTTGGAGGAAAGGCCGTAACGCCCGCCGATGACCCTGATCTCCTTGCGTCCGCCTTCGAACAGGGCATTGACCACGTCCATGTAGAGGGGCTCGCCGCCCGCGCCGGGTTCCTTGGTGCGGTCCAGGGTCGCTATGGATTTAACTGTCTTCGGGAGGGCCTGGAGGAAGGATTCCATATGGAATGGGCGGTACAAGCGTACGCGGATCACGCCGACCTTCTCCCGATGCTCGACCAGGTAGTGGACGGTCGCCTCGGTAGTCTCGCCGCCGGAAGCCATGATGACGACCACGCGCTCGGCATCCGGTGCACCGATGTAATCGAACAGGTGATAAGCGCGGCCGGTCAGTTTGGCGAACTTGTCCATATTCTTCTGAACAATGCCAGGGACGGCAGTATAGTAAGGGTTGATCGTCTCGCGCGCCTGGAAAAAAACGTCCGGGTTCTGGGCGGAGCCGCGCAACACCGGATGTTCGGGTGACAAAGCCCGGGCGCGATGAGCGCGCACCAGATCGTCGTCAATCATGGCCCGCAGGTCGTCATCGCTCAGCTGCTCGATCTTGTCGATTTCGTGAGAGGTGCGGAAGCCGTCGAAGAAGTGCAGGAACGGTACGCGCGCTTCCAGAGTGGAGGCCTGGGCAATCACGGCCGTATCATGGGCTTCCTGGACCGATCCGGAAGGCATCATCGCCCAGCCGGTCTGGCGGACCGCCATCACGTCCGAATGGTCCCCGAAGATGGAGAGGGCATGGGTCGCCACGGTCCGGGCGGAGACATGGAACACGGTTGAGGTCAGTTCCCCGGCGATCTTGAACATATTGGGGATCATCAAGAGCAGACCCTGGCTGGCCGTGAAGGTCGTGGTCAGTGCGCCGGTCTGCAGGGCTCCATGGACAGCGCCTGAGGCTCCGCCTTCGGACTGCATTTCGATCACCAGAGGCACGGTGCCCCAGATATTCTTCCTTTTAACAGCGGACCAATCATCAGCAAACTCGCCCATGTTGGAAGAAGGGGTGATGGGGTAGATCGCGCAGATTTCATTAATCCGATGGGCAACCGAAGCGGTGGCTTCATTCCCATCAATCGTTACCTTTTCACGGTCCATGGTTACGTTACTCCTTTACTGGATTAACAGGTGACTTCCCTGGAGATTAATCTCGCCAACCCACAAGTTTATTCCCCGCCATAGGCTTCCGATAGTAATTTAATGCATGAAATCCACTGCGACTTGTCATAATAATAGCTCCCCCAACGACCCCGCTCGTGAGGCTTAAAACCGCGGTTCAAGCCGTTTCAGAACCGTCCGGGCCAGGAACAGCGCCGCCAGCGACTTGGCATCCGGCAGGTCCCCGCGCTCGACCAGCGCCTGTGCCTCCGCCAGAGGGTAGCGCTCGACGGACAGAAATTCATCGGCGTCCGCTTCCAGCGGATCGGGATACAGGTCGGTCGCCAGGTAGACGTGCATGTACTCGGTGGAATATCCCGGCGCCAGGTAGAACCCGCCCAGGTCTTCCAACTTTCTGGCGGCCAGCCCCGTTTCTTCCCGGATCTCGCGCCGGGCGCACGCCTCCGGGGCTTCGCCTTCGTCCAGCGTCCCGGCCGGGAGTTCCAGCAGGTCCAGGCCGGCGGCGTGGCGGTATTGGCGGACAAACACCAGATTCCCCTGCTCGTCCACCGGGATGAGCACGACGGAGCCGTGGTGCTCGACGATGTCAAACTTCGTTTCGTGGCCGTCCGGCAAACGCAGGTGGTCGCGGCGGATCGTAAAGGCCCGGCCAGGATAGACAATCTCGGATTTCAGGAGTTCGAAAGCCATCTTTCATCCTTGCCGCTCTGACCCAAATAAACACCCAGGCGGAGGTCTCTCCGCCTGGGTGCAGTTCAGCGGCCGATTTCTAGGGGATGTTCAAGACCTGGCCGACATTCACTGTATAGGGGGCGACCAGGCTGTTGGCATAGGCGATCTCGTCGGGGCTGACATCCCCGTAATAGCAGGCGATCTTGTAAATATTGTCTTGTGGGTTGGAGACGGTGTAAGTGGATGGATGGGCGTGCAGTGCCCGGGTACCCGGGAACAGATCGCCGGTCTGCGGGATGGTGAGGACAACCCCGGGCTGGAGCAACTGCCCGCTGGTCAAGTTATTGGCACTTGTCAATTCCGCCGGGTCGACATTAAAACGGCGGGCGATGCAGTAAGGATACTCGCCGGACTGCAAGGTGTAGCTGACAGGCCGCCCGGGAGTGGCGGTGGGGACCACGATGGGAGCGACCGTCGCCGGGGTTCCATAGACCCCGGTAGGCAGGACCCCATACAGGGTCAATGTCGGGAGGGGCTGGGGGGTCAGAGGATTGGGTGTACCGTTCTGAGGGGTGGGAGTCCCGAGCGGTGTAGTCATGGCCATGGCCGTCTGCGTGCCATATAACTGCACCAGGTTCATGCTGGTCGGCCCCGCCACATTTCCAAAGAGACTGGTCGGGGTTGCGGTGGTCAACGGCGCTGGGGCGGCCGATTTCACGCACCCGGTGAGAACCATCCCAACCACCAGCGTGAAGGCCATCCATCCGTATAATTTCTTAGACATTTCCTCCTCCTTAAAAAAGGACGCTTTCTCTTCGTATCATATCTAAGGTGATACTAGCACAACCTTTCTAAAGCGTCAAGCCGGGTTGACAGCCGGGTTTGAAAGGCTCGCGCCCTCTTCAGCCTGGCAGAGATACACGCTCGGAGTAAGGCCGGTCCGGAGGCCGTACTCAGCGGCCACCTCCCGGGAAAAATCCGGCGCCTGTTCTTCACGGACCAGGGCAAGCGCACATCCCCCGAAGCCGGCTCCGGTCATGCGCGCCCCGAGGCAGCCCGGCAGCTTTCGGGCGATCTCAACGATCGCGTTGAGGGCTGGGCTCGAAACCTCAAAATCATCCCGCAGGCTGGCATGGCTGGCGTCGAGAAGCTCACCCAACGCCTGGACATCCTCCCGCTGCATGGCCTGGACTGCCTGAAGCACGCGGCTATTTTCGCTGATGATGTGGCGGGCGCGGCGGCGGATCAGCGGATCGAGCAGCTGGGACCCAGCCTGGAAGGCTTCCGGGTCCACGTCTCGCAGGGCGCGCACCCCGAAGAAATGCGCGGCAGATTCGCACTGGAGGCGGCGCTCATTGTAGGCCGAATCGACCAGATCGCGCCGTGTCCCGGTGTCAAGCACGCAGACCGCCACCTGCGGGGGCAGAGGGATGTGCCGGTATTCGAGCGACCGGCAGTCGAGAAAAAGGGCGTGACCGCGGCGCGCTGCGGCGGAAACCATCTGGTCCATGATGCCGCATTGGACCCCGACCCACTGGTTTTCAGCTTTCTGCCCGAGCAGCGCCATCCGGGCTGGATCCCACTCCAGGTTGGAGGCCCCTGCGAAAGTCCGGGCCGAGGCCATCTCCAGGGCGGCCGAGGAGGAGAGCCCCGATCCGATGGGAACGTCGCCGGTCATCATGCCCTCCCAGCCGTGCAGTTCGAGGGCCTCCGTCAGCATGGCCCAGGCAACGCCCTTGATATATTCGGACCAGCCCGGAGTGCCCTTTTCCAGGGCATCCAGCGAAAATTCGGCGTCCTGGGAGAGATCGAGCGAATGGACCAACACCCGCCGGTCGGGGCGCGGCCGCATGGCGATCCATACGGCGCGGTCAATCGCCATGGGCAATACGAACCCTTCGTTGTAATCGGTATGCTCGCCGATTAAATTCACCCGTCCCGGCGCCCGGACCAGAAAAACCGGCGCCGCATGGAAATGAGCCTGGAAAGCTTCCTGTACCCTCAGGGCGAGCGTTGTCATTTTTCCAACCAGATGGTTACCGGGCCGTCGTTTTCTAGATCGACCAGCATGTGGGCGCCGAAGACCCCGGTCCGCGTAGGCACTCCCTGGGAGGCCAGCAGGGCTGCGAAGCGATCGACCAGCGGGGCTGCGACCTCCGGGGGGGCAGCCGCGGAAAAGGACGGGCGGCGTCCTTTGCTGGCATCGCCGTACAGGGTGAACTGTGAGATGACGAGGGCGGCCCCGCCCACTTCGAGCAGGGATCGATTAAATTTGCCTGCGGAATCCTCGAAGATGCGCAGCGTGGCAACCTTCTCGGCCAGGAAGCGGGCCTGCTCTTCGCCGTCCTGGCGTCCGATGCCCAGGAGGATGACCAGACCGTCCCTGATCTCGGCGACCGGTTTGCCGTCTACGCTGACTCTCGCACGGTGGACACGTTGCAGCAGGGCACGCATTTCTGGCAGGTTGGTCTTAGGGCAGCTGCACCGCCGCCCGCACTTCCGCCATGGTCCTTTCGGCGATTTTCCGGGCTCGGCTCGCCCCCTCGTCCAGCACGGCTTGGACGCGCTCCGGGTGCGCGGCCAAGAGGGCGCGTTTCTCCCGGAAGGGTCCCAGAGTTTTGTTCAGGTTCTTGGCAAAGATCTTCTTGCACTCCACACAGCCGATGCCGGCCCGCCGGCACTCGATGTTGATCCGCTCCACTTCCTGAACGGGGGTGAAGGTCTTATGCATGGTGAAGACGTTGCAGATGTCCGGGTTGCCCGGGTCAGTCCGCTTGATGCGCGCCGGGTCGGTGACCATCAGCATGACGCGGGCCTGGGTTTCCTCGGGCGAGGCGTCCAGCTCGATCTGGTTGTCCAGGCTTTTGCTCATCTTCTCCCGGCCGTCGATGCCGAGCACTTTGGGGACCTCGGCCTCCTTCATGCGGGGTTCGATCAGGACATTCGTATGGTAGCGGTAGTTGAACGAGCGGACGGCTTCGCGGGCGAACTCTAGATGCGGGGCCTGGTCGATGCCGACCGGCACCAGGTCGGTTTTATAAAGGGCAATGTCGGCGGCCATGAGGACGGGATAGCCGACCAGTCCGTAGTTGACATTGTGCGGGTGCTGGCGCACCATGTCCTTGAAGGTTGGCAGGTCGGTCAGTTTTCCGAGCGGGGTGACCATGGAAAGCAGGGTGTGCAGTTCGGTCACCTGGGGGACGTGCGATTGGACGAACAGGATCGTCTCTTCGGGCCGGATGCCGGCGGCCAGCAGATCCAGTGCCAGGTCGTAGGTGTTCTGGCGCAGATCGACGGTGTCCTCAACCGTGGTCAGGGCGTGCAGGTCCACGATGCAGTAAACGCACTCGTAGTCGTCCTGCAGGGCGACGTAGTTTTTAAACGCACCGAGATAGTTGCCCAGATGGGCGCGGCCGGTGGGGCGGATGCCGGAGAAGACGCGGCCTTTCTTGGGGGACATGGAGGCCTCTACTTTTTTGCGAGTTTTTGGACCAAATGGAGAACCTCGCCGGGTTCGGCATGGCGGCCGGTTGCTAGTTTGGAATAGACCAGTTTGTCATTGACGCTGATCTCGTAGCGCCCGCCGTCGGACGGGACGAGGCGGATGGATTCGATCTCCGCCTCCAGATTATTAAGCAGCTCAGTGGTCAGGCTCACGGCCCGATCGGTGTAGTGTCAGACTGCGCAGTACACAATCTCGATTTTCATCATGCGCCTACCTCCCGAATCGCAGTGGATTTATGCGAAAATTATAACATACGGTTTTAACAAGTCCTGCCCCTTTGACGCAGTACGACCTTACATGTATAATGATTTCACTGATTCATACCCCATTTCAGGACATCGCTCGAGGTCCATCATGGCTCTGCGGGGCAACCTGCGCGACTTTACGATCACCCAACTGCTCAATTTGATCAACCTGGCCCGCAAGACGGGGACTCTGGTCGTCGAAGGTCCTAGCGAGACGGCTAAAGTGTCTTTTCGAGATGGCAAATTAGCCTATGCCCAGATGGGAAACGAGGATAGCAGCCTGGCCTCGATCCTGCACAAGGCCAATAAATTATCGGTCAGCCAGTTCAAGGCGATCCAGCTGCGCGGCCGGTCCATCTCCGACAAGGAGCTGGGGCTGCTGCTGATCAACGCCGGTTACCTCTCCCAGGAAGATATCCTTACCAATCTCCAGCAGTATTTCACCGACATCATCCAGCGCCTGTTTACCTGGGTGGAGGGCTTCTTCCATTTTGACAACGACCTGCTTCCGCCGGAAGACCGGATCAGCGTCCGCCTGGACCTCGAGAATCTGATCATCGAGGGGGCGCGCCAGCTGCGTGAATGGGAGCAGCTCCAGGACGAGATTCCCAGCTTGGATATGGCGCTCAAGTTCACAGATCGCCCTGGCACCAATTTGCGGAATGTCAACCTGAGCGTGGAGGAATGGCGGGTTGTTTCTTATATCAACCCGCGCAACACGATTCGACAAATCGCCAGCGCCACCAAAATGAACGACCTGGAAATCCGGCGCATCGTCTACGGCCTGCTGCAGGCCGGGCTGATCGAGATCTGCCGTCCGGAAGGGGCTCCGCCTCCCGTGTCGGCTGTACGGGTTTTTCCGACCGACGACAAGGAAGAACAAAAATCCCTGGTCAATCGTCTGATCAACCGGATTCGTTCTTTATAATCTTTTTGAGGATCGTAATCATGCAAACGGTCAAAATGGTTGTCACCGGCCCCTTCAACGCTGGCAAAACGGAATTTATCCGGTCTGTCAGTGAGATTGATGTCGTCTCCACGGAGCGGAAGATCTCCACAACTGCTGAAAAGACGGTCAAGGAGGCGACCACGGTGGCCATGGATTTCGGCCGCATTACGGTAGATGATGACCTGGTCCTGTACCTGTTCGGCACCCCCGGCCAGAAGCGTTTTGATTTCATGTGGGAGATTCTCTCGGAGGGGATGCTGGGATTTATTGTCATGGTGGACAGCACCCGCCCGGAAACCTTCCGTGAAGCGCGTTCGATCCTCGAAACCTTCCGGGCCTACGCGCCTACTCCCTACGTGGTCGCGGCCAACAAGCAGGACATGAAGGAGGCCTGGGAAATTGACGACATGCGGCATGCCCTGCGCCTGGATCCGAAAATGAAATTTCTCTCCTGCGTAGCCACGGACCGCGATTCGGTCAAGTCCGTGTTGCTGGAGCTGCTCTACAGCATCCTGTCCGAAATGGAGAACGAAGAGAAATAACCTCTCCGCTCGATCAAAAGCGCCGTGTCCTCCATCACTACCGATCAAGGGATTGTCCATTACGAGGTGTACGGCCGGGGGCAGCCGGTCCTTCTGCTGCATGGCTGGCTTGGCTCCTGGGGGCTGTGGCAGGAGACCATGGCTAACCTCGGCCGCACCTACCGGACCTACGCCCTCGATTTCTGGGGGTTTGGTGAGTCAGGCAAGAAACGCACCAGTTACGCGGTCCAGGATTTTGTCAGCCTGGTGGACCAGTTCATGGACCAGCTCGGCATCAAGCGCGCTCCCCTGGTCGGCCACAGCATGGGCGGGACGGTCAGCCTATCGGTCGCGATCCAGTTCCCGCAGCGGGTCAGCAAGGTGGTCGTGGTGGGATCCCCGATCGTTGGCTCCTCCCTGGCCTTTCCTTTGAAGCTGGCCGGGCGGCGTCCGATCGCGTTCATGTTATTCAACCTGATGGGGGCTTTCCGCCTGGGCCTACGCCTCGCCTCACCGGCGATCTGCCGGGACCCGCGCTTCCCGCAGATGATCGATCGCGACCTGACCCGTACCACCCTGGAGTCCTTTCTGCTCAGCATCGCTTCCCTGCGTCGCACGGACCTGCGGCCGATGCTGACCCGGGTGGCTGTCCCGGCCATGGGCATGTACGGCGATCGGGATGTGATCGTCAACCCGATGCAGTGGCAGCCAATGCTGGGGGGCATTCCGGCCGCCAGCATTAGACGCTTTCCCAATGCCGGCCACTTTATCATGCTGGATGAACCCGAGGCGTTCATGCAGACCCTCAAGGAATTCCTCGACCTCGAACCCCCGACCTCATGAAAGGCCTGCGACCGACTCATCTCTGCCCGGATCGCATGGGGCGCATCGTCTTGTTGGCGATGGAAGAGATCCTCGGTCGAAGCGGGTTGAATGCTCTTCTGCGTTCCGTCTCCCTGGCAGAATACATCGATCCCCCTTCCGAACAGGATCTCGCCATTCCCTTTGAACACATCGCCGCATTGCAGGCTGCCCTGGAGACCACTTACGGGACGCGGGCCGGCCGCGGGCTGGCCCTGCGCGCCGGCCGGGCCTGTTTTAAATATGGATTGCGTGAGTTCGGTCCGGAGCTCGGCGTCACCAGCCTGGCTTTCCGCCTCCTGCCCCTCCCGGCCAAGCTGGAAACCGGCGGCCGGGCCCTCGCAGCACTCTTAAACAAAAACCTGGAGGCGCAGGTCACTCTGGACCTGGATCGGGGACACTTTTCCTGGAAAATTGAGAGTTGTCCGCTCTGCTGGGGTCGGACAACGGACAGCCCCTGTTGTCACCTGGCAGTGGGCTTGCTGCAGGACGCCGGCTATTGGGTGAGCGGGGGCAAGACCTTTCTGGTGGAGGAGACGAGGTGTATTGCACATGGGGATAGTGCGTGTACAATAGTATTGGATCCACATCCGATCGAGTGAAACCATGTTGAAAGTCATCCTCCAGGCCCCGCGTCACATTCTGCCCTTCAACGAACCCGCACGCGATCTGCGCATCCAGAACAAGCCGCTCTGGCTGAATCAGCGCGATCTGCTCAGTCCGTATGCGACCCGTTCGGTGGAGCTCGCCCCTGGGGCCCGCCTGCCTCTGACCCGCGAGCCGATGATCGTTTACCGTGACAACCTGTTCTTCGACGAGGGCTACATCACCGAGTTCATGCGCCAGGCGCAAAAGCGCAACTGTGCCCTGCGGGCTGCGTTTTCGATCGATGACCCTGCCTTTCGTGAGCATGCCCTGCCGCTGTCCGTCTCCTATACCCCGGCCGGGAATCTCTTTTATGCGGACCTGTGGTACTACCCGCGCGGCCCGGAGGCGGACGTGAAACCCCTGGTGATCGATCAGCAGGCGCGCGAGATCGGTTATTATCATGTCCCGACCTATATGGCATCCGAGAGTGGCGATCTGGTGTATCAGGTGCCTTTGCGAGCCATGATCGCCATTGACTGTTGGACGCACATCTTCATCGCAGACAGCGTCTTCGGCCTTTTTGCCCGGGGGGCGCGCTTCGAGGACCGCCTGAAGAAGGATCTGTGGTTCAAATTGACGGTCCTGGCAACGGCGATCTATGAAGGCCGACAGCTGTTGGAGTGTTCGAAGCTGGTCCAGGTGGGGCGCAACTGTGTGATTGACCCGACGGCGGTCATCCACGGCCCGACGACCATCGGGGATAACGTCACGATCAACGCCGGCGCGGTCATCGAGAACTGCATCATCGGCAGCAATGTCAATGTCTCGCAGGGGTGCCAGCTGATGCTTTCGGTCGTCGGAGATGGGACCTTCCTGCCGTTCCGCGCCTCCTTGTTCATGACCACCTTGATGGAGAACGGCATGGTCGCCCAGAACACCTGCCTGCAGATGTGTGTCGTCGGTCGGAGCACCTTCATCGGGGCAGGCAACACCTTCACGGATTATAATTTGATCCCCTCCCCGATCAAAGCGCGTGACGGCAAGGATCAGCTGGCCGGTGCCAATCGCCCGGTGCTGGGCGGCTGCGTGGGTCACAACTGCCGCATCGGATCCGGGATGGTGATCTTTCCGGCCCGGACCATAGAATCCGATGTGGTGCTTGCCGGTTCCCGGTCCAAGCGCATCATCGATCACGATATTACATATGAAGAAAGCGACCATCACACCTTGAAAGATGGGAGCAAGCACCCCCGGCTGTACCCTCGCCGCGGCGAGGTAGACCAAACTTCATGGTAGCCTGCGCTAGGCCCGTGATGTTTTTGTAATGGTGGCAGCAGGAAGAGATGATATATTAAGATTGACGGCGGCGTGATTCACAAGCCGGGAGCCGTCAAGTTCCGATTTAACTTTGACCCTCTTCGACCTGAACAGCGCCAGCCGGGCCAATTCTGAGGAAGCAACCTTGGGAATGGTCACCTCGCAACAGAGTGTGGAGGCAAGGAACCCCCTCGCTAGGAGCACCTAGACGTGGGTGCAGGGGCTCCCCGGCTCGTTGGATTGCGAGAAAAGAGCGGGGCAGATCGTAGCCATACGCCAGCGTCCCTCGGTGGGGTGCGGGGGCGTAGTTGAACGGGAGGCTCTATGGGAAAATCACGCCTTTTGATCGTTGAGGATGACAACGACATCTCCAACATGCTCAAGATCTATTTCTCCGGGCTGGGCTACGACGTGGACGTGGCGCAGCGCGGCTCGGAGGCGCTGGAGAAGACGCGCCAGGTGCTCCCGCATCTGATCGTGCTGGATATCATGCTGCCCGACATTGACGGGTATGAGGTCTGCCGGAATCTGCGCACCAGTACGCGCACCAGCCACATCCCGGTCATTTTCCTGACCCAGAAGGACGAACGCAGTGACCGGCTGCAGGGCCTGGAGCTGGGTGCCGACGACTACATTACCAAGCCCTTTGACATCGAGGAGTTGAAGCTGCGCGTCCAGGGCGCCATCCGCCGCTCTGAGCGAGAGGCCCTGACCGACCCGCGTTCCGGTTTGCCCGCCGGCCGGCTGATCGAGGAGCAGTTGCGCATCGCCATTCGGCAAAGTGGATGGGCGTACATGGATATTCGCCTGAACTATTTCGACCAGTTCAAGGAGGTTTACGGCTTCGTCGCGGGAGACGATGCTCTGCGTTTCACGGCCATGCTGATCAACGAAGTGGTGGACGAGGTCGGGACCCCGAACGATTTCCTCGGCCACGCCGGCGGTGATAATTTCATTATCATCACTCAGGAGGAAAACTCTACGGCCATCCGTGATCGGTTGAAAGGGCGCTTCGCGGAAGAAGTTCAGAGTCACTATAATTTCATGGATCGCCAGCAGGGCTATATTATGGCCGCGGGCGCCGATGGCCGGATGGAAAAGACGCCCCTCATGACCTTGGCGGTTGGGATCGTGACCCCCAAGCAACAGAACTTTGCCGATATTCGCGAGATCACCGAGATGGCCGCCGAAGCGCGCCGGCAGGATATGCCGGGCGCAGACTCCAAGGGATAGACCAGCCTGCCTATGGCCTTTACTCCGGCGTCCGTGGGGATCATTCTCTTCCTGACCGGGCTGGTCTTTTTCCTCCTGGTCTGGGGGTTCTTGCGTTTGATTCCTCGGTGGCGCCCACGCCAGGCTGCAGAAGTGCGCCCGCAGGCCGCTCTGGCGCTGCCGGCTCATGATCATGCGGCCCTGGTCGTCCGCAGCGGCGGAAGGGTGGAGTACATCAACCTGGCTGGACGGGAATGGTTCAACCTGCGGGAGGGGGAGCAGCCCAATCTGGAGACGCTGGTCCGGCGCATCCGCCCCGGTGAAGAATTCTTGAAATTGTGCGCAGCGGAGGGACGGGCACGATTCTCCGTAAACGGGCGCCCGGTCGAGGGCTTTTCATATCAGGTCCCTGGCCCGGAGCCTGCCACCCTGATCTCTTTTTCTCGTCCGGAGCTGCTTGCCTCCGGTGTCTCTGAACCCGGGCAGGCCTCGCGTTCAGCGCTCAAGATCCTGACCGATTTCAGCGAGGCCACCTCCCGCGCTCGGGGGTTGTCCACAACCGTCATTGCCATCCTTGACCAGGTCGAGCGGCTGATCCCCGCCGACCGGCTGGAGGTCAAGCTCTGCGATCCGGAAGGGCAGCTTCTTACCCTGTACCGTCTCGGGGTCAAACCCGGCCTGGAGCGGAATCTTGAGAAAGAGCCGCCTGCGCCTGCGCAAGGCCACAGCGCTTTTCTGGTCTCGAAACGCCAACCCCTCTTCCTGGCCGACACGCAGGACGATCCTGCGGCCGCCCCGCCGGTAAACCCTGAAGCAGGCTCAGTCCGCTCGTATATAGGCTTGCCGCTCGTGGCCGGTGGTGAACAGCTGGTTGGCACGCTGGAAGCCGGCCTGACCTCCGCCGAAACCTATACCCAGCAGGACCTGGAGGTCATGCAGTTGATCGCCGGGCAGGCTGCCATCGCCATTCGCAACGCCTCCATGCTGGAGGAAGAGCAGCGCCGGGCGGCGGAGTTGAGCGGCCTGGCCGACCTGTCCCAAGCGCTGGGTTCCGCCCGGGAACTACGCGACCTGTTTGCCCGCCTGATCCAGAGCATCGCGCCCCTGTTTGATGTCGAAATCCTCGGTTTTCTGATATTCAATGAGAATCGTCAGACCCTGGAGGCTGAGGTCCCGTTCATCGGCATGCCGCCCCAGGTTGTTGAGCTTTACCACGTCCCCCTCCAAGCGGGCAGCCCGGCCGAGGAACGGTTCCAAAGCCAGACCGTCCTGATGACCCAGGACGCCATGGAGGATGAGCTCTGGAAGAAGATGGGCTTTCAGGATTATGCCCGGGCCGCCTCCTGGCGCGATACAGCGCTGATTCCGCTCATCTCAGCCGGACGCCCCCTTGGCTATCTGCAGATCTCCAATCACCGCCGTCCGGAGGAGGCTTTCTCCAAGGACGAGATGAGGCTGCTTAACATCATCTCCAATCAGGTTGCGCCGATCATCGATAATGTCACCCTGATGCAGCAAGCCAGACTGCGCACCCAGCGGGCGGAAGCCCTCCGGCGCATCGCCAGCCTGGCCTCCTCCTCGGCGACGACGGATGAAATCCTTCAATACACCCTACAGGAACTTGGACACCTGCTGCAGGCGGATCTGGCGGTGATCTTCCTGTTCGATGAGCTGCGCGGTGTGCTGAAATTGCACAACCCCTCCCTGTTCGGTTCCACGCCGCAGGCTATCCAGAGCTTGAGCAGCCTCTTCGTCGACGACTCCCAGTTCAACTTCACCGTCACCGGCAGCCGGAAGCCGTTCCTCACCGGCCATCTCGCCGAGGACCAGCGCCTGCTCTCCGTTTACCGTTCACTTGCTGAAAAAATCAACGTGGAATCGGCTGTGGTGGTACCGCTCGTGGTGCATGAACGCGGGCTGGGGGAATTGATGCTCACCAGCCAGAAGAGGGACTTTTTCAACGAGTACGACCTGCAGACGGTCTCGACGGTGGCAGGGCAATTGGCGACGGCGATCGAGGATGTCTCGCTGAGCACCCAGACGGACGAAGACCTGCGCCGACGCGTAGAGCAGCTCACCACCGTGGCGCGCGTGAGCCGTGAGCTGAACACCACCCAGGAGTGGAAGTATCTCCTGCAGGTCGTGCACGATGAGAGCCTGCGCGTCACGCAGGCTCCGTGTGGGACGATCCTGCTGCTTGATTCGGGTGCGGAAGGCACCTCTGAACCCAGGATCAGCTTTCACTTGGGCGAGGAGGGGAGCGATGAGTTGCTGTCGATCGAGCGCGCGGTGCTGGAGGGCGGCAACCCGGTCCTGGTAGCGGATTTCAATCAGAGCGAGTACGAGCGGCCCCACCCAGGCGTGCAGTCGGCCCTGGTGGTCCCGATCACCTATCAGAAGCAGACCTCGGGCCTGATCCATTTGCACTCCTTGAACCCCGGCGGCTTTGACCAGAGCGCGCTGGAGATCATCCAGACTCTGGCGATTCAGGCGGCGATCGCTCTGGGAAATTCACAGCGCTATCAGGATCAGCTCCACCAGAACGAGTTGCTCACCCGCCGGGCCGAGACGCTCTCGAAGTTGTTCAAAACGACATCTGCCCTGTCCGCCGACCAGCCGATGGAGCAGTCCCTGGAAGCGCTGGCTTACGGCATCCAGGAGGCCACCCCCTTCCAGATCGTTCTGATGAGTACCGTCGACCCCGAGACCTTGATGCAGCGCCGGATTGCCGGGGTGGGGATGCCGCTCGAGACACTGAACGTGCTCAAGGCCCACCAACAGCCGTGGTCCAGCCTGCAGCAGCTGCTGCGCCCGGAGTTTAAAATTGGCCGGGGATACTTCATCCCGTATGACAAGACGCCGGTCGTCTCGTCGGACCTGCAAATGCTGACCATCATGACCGCAGAAACCGTACGGTCCCCGAATGCCTGGAATCCGGACGACACGCTGCTCTATCCGCTGTACGACGGAGAGAGTCGTCCCATCGGCCTGATCAGCCTGGATGCGCCGCGCGATGGGCTTCGGCCGGAGCGCGACAGCCTGGAAACCCTCGAGATATTTGCCGCGCAGGCTGCCCTGATTATCGAGACCGCCCGCCGTTTGACGACCTACCAGGCCCAGGTTGCCGCCCTCTCCACCAGCGTGGACCGCCAGCAGCAGCTGCTTTCCATCAGCCAGACCCATCTGCCCACCCTCCTGCACAAGGACCTGGAGCAGATGATCGCCATCCGCAATCTGGAGAGGCGTGCCCGGCGGATCCGGGCGGGGCTTGAGATTACCGAAACGGTCAACCGCCAGGTGGATGGCCCGTCTGCGCTCCTGGCCCTGGGCCGCGAGATGCTGACCCGCCTGGAGATGAGCGTCTCGATCGTGGCCGAAGACACACCCGATGGCCCGCGCCTCCTGCATGTGCTCGGGAACATCCCCCGTTCGACCAGCCCGGAGGCGCTCTTTGGCCAGCGCAACCCACTACGGCAAAGCCTGCAGTCCGGTGAAACCTTGCTGGTCATGAATCTGGACGAGAACGAGACCTGGCGGGATGCCCCCCTGCTGACCAGCTTGCACGCCAAAGGTTTCATCTGCCTGCCAATCCTGATCGACGGCAAGCCGGTGGCGGGCATCCTGGCGATCAGCCCGGAGCCCATGCCGCCCCTGACCGAAGAGGATCAGCAGGTTTATTACCAGATCGCCCGGCAGGTTTCGATCATCATGCAGAACATCAGCCTCCTGACCGAGACCCGTCGCCGCTTGCGCGAGGTCAACCTGCTCCTGGACTTCAGCCGCCAGCTCTCTGGCCTGGATCCTGACAGCATCGTCAAGGCCATTCTCGAAAGCTCGCTGCGGGTGGTCACTGCGGCGCATGCAGGGGTGGTGCTCCTTTACAACCCTCTGGCCGACTCCTTGATCCCCGTGACCGCTGCCAACTACGCGGATAACGACAGCCTGATGCAGATCACCTATCACCCGGGCGAGGCCCTTCCTGGCCAGGTCTTCGCGGAGAAGAAGCCGCGCCGGGTCGACGAGGTCAACTTCGCCCGCGATTACAATCTGCCGGCCGAGCATCTCCTGCGCTACCGGGAAGCGACCGGCGGCCGCCTGCCGGTGTCCAGCCTGCTCGTGCCCATCCAGACCGGCGAGCGCGCCCTGGGGCTGATGGTGCTGGACAATTTCAATACGACCGGGGCCTTTTCCGCCGACGATGAAGCCCTGCTGCTCTCGCTGACCCAGCAAGTGGCCCTCTCGCTGGAGAACGTCCGGCTGGTCCAGGCCTCTCAGGAACGGGCTAACCAGCTCCAGGCGCTCACCAATGTTTCGGCGACCATGACCTCCAGCTTGAAATCGACCGATCTGGTCGCCGGTCTGCTCGACCGGCTGAAGGCGGTCATCCCCTTCGATACAGCCATCCTCTGGCTGCGCCAGGGCGAGATCATGTCCGTGGCGGCCGCGTACGGCTTCCCGGATGCTGAAGAGCGCATCGGGCTGACGGCTGCGATCGAAGATTCCCTGCTCCTGGCGGAGATGAGCCGCACCTCGCAGGGGATCGTGGTCGGGGATGTGCGCGGGGATCCCCGCTTTCCGGCGCTGGTCGAAGCGGAGCGGCTTTCCTGGATGGGCATCCCTCTGGTCTCGAAAGGCGAGGTCACCGGGGTCATTGCCCTTGAAAAGGCCGAAGCCCACTTCTTCACCACGGAGCTCTCCCAGCTGGTGACCACCTTCGCCAGCCAGGCGGCCGTGGCACTGGAAAACGCCCGCCTGTATGAGGACAGCCTCCGCCGGGCGAGCGAGCTGGACGAGCGGTCGCAGCGCCTGTCCTTGCTCAACCGCCTGTCGGCAGAACTCAGCAGTTCCTTGAATGAGGAACAGGTGCTGCGCCTCACCGCGGAGGAGTTGCAGCGGGCGATCTCCGCCGACCGGATCTCGGCGATCACCTTCGACCGCTATGGAATGCCCGTGTTGCGGTTGAGCGTCCCCGCCGGGGATGAGATCGGGCCGAGGCTCCTGCCCCAGGCGCCGATCTTCGACCGCTTGCGCGAGTCGCTCGGCGTTTTCAGCACGGACGCAGCCGGGCGCGAGGCGGACCTGGCGCCGCTCACGGATCTGCTGGCAGGGGCCGAATCCCTGTTGATCCTGCCACTCGCCGCCGGATCCGATCTGCGTGCCCTGTTGTTCGTCCAGACCAAGACCCCCTACCGCTATTCACCGACGGATATCGACCTGGCCCGGACGATCAGCAACCAGGCTGCGATCGCCCTGGAGAGCGCCCGTTTGTATCAGGCCACGGTCTCCCGAGCCGAACAGCTCACCACGATCAACCGGGCTTCCTTCGAGATCGGCCGCAGCCTCAATCCGGAGGAAATCTATACTTCGATTCACCGTGCGGTTTCGCAAATGATGTCGGCCGAGTCCTTTGTGATCGCGCTCCTGGATGAGGAACACAACGACATCGAAGGGGTTTACCTGATGGACCCGACCGGCCGGTCTCCGAGTCTCCACCTGCCCCTGGGGGAAGGGATCAGCGGGCGTGTCATCTCGACCGGGGAGCCCCTGCTCATCCCGGACGTGGAGCTGGTCGAGAACTACGGCGGGCGGATCTTCGGAGAGAGCCAGCCGCGTTCCATCGTGGCCGTGCCGGTCAATATGGGCGGCAAGGTCATCGGCATGCTTTCGGCGCAGAGTTATCAACCGAACGTATACACGGAGGACGAGGAGCAGATCCTCAGCACCCTGGCGAACCAGGCGGCGGTTGCCATCCAGAACGGCCGGTTGTACGCTGAGACGCGCCGCCTGGCGGACGAACTCGAGCAGCGTGTCATCGAGCGGACCGCCGAGCTGGAGCGCGAGCAGCGCAACACGGAAACCCTGCTCCGCATCCTGACCGAGGCTTCCTCCACCCTCGACCTGGATCGGGCGCTTAACCGGACGCTGGCCCTGTTGAACAACGCCATCGGAGCTGAGCAAGGCAGCATCCTGATGGTCAATCCGGAAGATAACACCATCCATTACAGGTCCGGTTACGGTTACCTGACCCCGGAGATGACCCAGGGCAGCCGCCCGACGCCTCTCAAGATCGGCGAAGGCCTGGCGGGCTGGGTCATCAAGCATCGCGAGGCGGTGCGCATCAATGACGTGCGCAAGGACAAGCGCTGGGTCAAGTTCCCGCTCTCGACCTCCAGCCACCGGAGCGTCATCGCCGCCCCGCTGATCGTCGGGGAGGAGATCATCGGCGCGCTCATGGTCTTCCACCGCCAGGTCGGCTTCTTCACCGCCGAGCATATGAACCTGGTGCAGGCGATCGGCAGCCAGGTGGCGGTGGCGATCAATAATGCCCAGCTGTACGAGCTGATTCGCGACCAGGCCGAACGCCTTGGATCGATGCTGCGCAATCAGCAGGTCGAGGCCAGCCGCCAGAAAGCCATCCTGGAGGCTGTGGCGGACGGTGTCCTGGTGACCGACCCTGCCAATATCATCACCTTCTTGAACTCGTCCGCGGAGACCATCCTGGAGCTCAAGAGCGACCAGGTGCTCGGCCAATCCCTGGAGAGTTTTGTCGGCCTGTTCGGAAAGGCCGCCCAGACCTGGATGCAGACCATTCGTTTCTGGTCGGAGGACCCCTCCAGCCACCAGCCGGGTGACACCTACGCCGAGCAGCTGACCCTGGAGACCGGCCAGGTCGTGCTGGTGCACCTGGCACCGGTGATCTGGCGGAACGAGTTCCTGGGCACGGTCTCGATCTTCCGCGATATCACCCATGAGGTCGAGGTGGACCGGCTCAAGTCGGAGTTTGTGGCAACGGTCAGCCATGAGCTGCGGACTCCGATGACCTCCATCAAGGGGTATGTGGACATCCTGCTCATGGGGGCGGCCGGAGCCCTGTCCGAGAACCAGATCCATTTCCTGGACATCGTCCGCAACAACACGGACCGCCTGAGCGTGCTGGTCAATGACCTGCTGGATATCTCGCGCATCGAGGCCGGGCGCGTCTCGCTCTCCCTGCAGGCGATTGACCTGCGCGAGGTCGCCGACGACGTGATCGCCGATATCCAGCGCCGTTCTCAGGAAGAGAAAAAGCCCATGGAGCTGAAGCTGGAGGCGCCCGCCGACCTGCCGCGGGTCAACGGCGACCTGGAACGGGTCCGCCAGATCCTGGCGAACCTGGCAGATAATGCCTTTCATTACACCCCCGGGAACGGGAAGATCGATATCCGCATCCAGCAGGTGGACAGCGAGGTCCAGGTGGACGTGCAGGATAATGGCATCGGGATCCAGGTTGGAGAGCAGGAGCGCATTTTTGAGCGCTTTTACCGGGGCGAGGATCCGTTGGTGCTCGCCACGCCGGGGACAGGCCTCGGTCTGGCGATTGTCAAGCAATTGGTGAACATGCATAAAGGTCGAATTTGGATGAAGAGTACCGGGGTACCGGGTGACGGCAGCACGTTCTCCTTCACCCTGCCCGTGTACCGCGCTGAGGAGTGACTGTTATGGCCAAAATACTGATTGCAGAAGACGAACGTGACATCCGCGACTTGATCACATTCACCTTGCGCTTCGCCGGTTATGAGGTGGTCGCAGCTTCCAACGGCGAAGAGGCGACCGTCCTGGCGAAGCAGGAGGTCCCCGATCTGATCCTGCTGGACGTCCGGATGCCGCGCATGACCGGTTATGAGGCCTGTGCGGTGATCAAGGCGGATGCCCGCTTGAAGGACATCCCTGTGATCTTCCTGTCAGCCAAAGGACAGGAAGCTGAGATCCAGGCTGGGCTGCAGGCAGGTGCAATGGAGTACCTCCTGAAGCCGTTCGCACCTGACCAGTTGACGACGCGCATCAAGGCGGTTCTAGCGAAAGCAGGGAAGTGACCGGTCAGGAAGGCCAGAGTCAAGCGGCATGAGCGCTGTTCTCCTTGACGATCGGATTGTGCATTACGAGGTGCTGGGACGCGGGCGCCCGGTCATCTTCCTGCACGGCTGGGTCGGTTCGTGGCGGTACTGGATACCGGCCATGCAGACAGCTGCCATGTCCTTTCGGGCCTACGCCCTTGATCAGTGGGGATTTGGGGATACGGCTCACGAGCCCGCACGCTATACATTGGATCAGCAAACCGTCCTGCTCGAACACTTCATGCAGGAGATGGGTATTGCGAAGGTTGCCCTGATCGGTCATGGTCTGGGCGGGCTGATCGCCCTTCAGTTTCTCCAGCGCTTCCCGGCCCTCGTCGACCGCGTGATGACCGTGAACGTTCCGTTCGACATTCGGGCCGTCCACAGCCGCTTGCGCAGCGCAACCACCCCTGCCGATCTGGCAGACTGGCTGCTCGGCAGGAATGAGTTCGGCGAGAGCGCGCGGGTGGATGCGATCAAGACCGATCCACAGGCGATCCCGATGTCCCTCAACGGCCTGGCTGAGGCAAGTTTCCTGTCCGCCATGGATGTGATGCTCACCCCCTGTCTGATCGTACACGGGGAGGATGACCCGGCCATCCAGACACCGGACTATGAGCGCGTCATGGCCATGCCCGAACGTGTCCACCAGGTCGTGCTCGAAGGGTCCGGCCATTTTCCGATGCTGGACCAGAGCGCCCGCTTCAACCGCCTGATGGCCGATTTCCTGGCATTGGAATCCGGCGATAGTCCGCGCCAGTTGCAGTTGAAAGAGGAGTGGAAACGCCGGGTGCGCTAGGCGTGCGAGAATATTTATCGAGAATATTTATCTTGACAGGCGGTTAGCACCGCCGTATACTCTTTTCAACAATCCAACGGGGAGCCCCTTTGAGGGCTGAGAGGAGGCGTTCGGCCTCGACCCGCAGAACCTGATCCGGATAATGCCGGCGGAGGGACACACCCAGCTGTATTCAGACCATCCTCCCCGGCGAGGATGGTCTTGTTTTGATGAGACGTGCTGTGATCTTCGCTAACGGATCCCTTCCCGATCGGGAGGCCGTGCGCGCCCTGCTCCGCCCGGAGGATCTTCTGGTGGCGGCAGATGGCGGATCGCGTCACCTCCTGGCGCTGGGTCTGACGCCCTCGGTCGTGATCGGTGACCTGGATTCGATCAGCGCGGAGGAGAGACGCCTGCTGGAGTCGGCCGGGGCCCGGATCATGCAGCATCCGCGTGACAAGGATGAAACCGACCTGGAGCTGGCCCTCGGCTATGCAGTCGCTCAGGGGTACGGGGTGATCCTGATCGCAGGTGCTTTGGGTGGCCGACTCGACCAGACGATTGGCAATCTGGCCCTGCTTTCCAGGCCCGACCTGGCGGACCTGGACGTGCGCCTGGATGATGGGCTTGAAGAGGCATTTTTTGTACGCCGGAGCTGCCGGATCCTGGGGAATCCCGGCGACCTGGTTTCGTTGATTCCATGGGTGCGGGGAGCCATCCAGGTATCCACTACCGGCCTGCGCTGGCCCTTGAAGGGTGAGCGGCTGTCGCCTCACCGCACGCGCGGCATCAGCAATGAGCTGGTCGGTGGCCAGGCAACGGTTGCCCTGCAGTCCGGGCTCCTGCTGGTCATCCACCGCCGCCTGACCCGGTGATCCTTTGAATGGGTGATGGAAGGTAAAAATGAAACGAATCTTTTTTCCGGTCCTGCTGGCCGCCTTGTTCCTTGCCTCTTGTGCGGGGCAGGGGCCGACGACCCTGACCGTGATGACCCATGACTCCTTTGCGGCCAGCCAGCCCGTCATCTCCGCGTTCGAGAATGCCAACCATGTCAAGCTGGTGTTCCTGAAAAGCGGGGATGCGGGTGCAGCGCTCAATAAGGCCATCCTGACCAAGAACGCCCCCCTGGCAGATGTGTTCTATGGGGTCGACAATACCTTCCTCTCCCGGGCTCTCGATGCGGGCATCTTCGAGTCGTACGACTCGCCCCTCCTGGCTCAGATCCCTGCAGAATTTAAACTGGATCCCGAGAATCGCGAGCTGCCGGTCGACTACGGAGATGTCTGCATCAATTACGACAAGGCCTATTTCTCGACGAATGACCTGCCGGTTCCCGCCACGCTCGAAGATCTTGCCAAACCCGAATACAAGGGGATGCTCGTGGACGAGAATCCGGCCAGCTCTTCGACCGGCCTGACCTTCCTCCTGGCGACGATCGTCCATTTCGGTCCGAACGGCTTCCTCGCCTATTGGAAGTCGCTCGCCGCCAATGGGCTGGTCGTCGTGGACGGCTGGGAGACGGCCTACTACACCAACTTCAGCGGTTCATCCGGACACGGGCCACAACCGCTGGTCGTTTCGTACGCTTCCAGCCCGGCGGCGGAGGTGGTCGGCCCAATTCAAGCCTCGAGCGAATCGCCGATTGGCTCGGTCCTCGGCCCGGATACCTGCTTCCGCCAGATCGAATTCGTCGGGGTCCTGAAGGGAACCACCCATCTCGCCCTGGCCCGAAAGTTCGTGGACTTCATGCTCTCCCAGCAGTTTCAGGAGGATATGCCCCTGCAGATGTACGTCTATCCTGTCAATCCCCAGGCCAAGTTGCCGGAGGCGTTTGTCATGTTCGCCCAGATCCCTACGCAGCCGGCCCGGATGAGCCCGGCTGAGATCGCCGTGAACCGCGACCAGTGGATCGCTGAATGGACTCAGACAGTCCTTCATTAATCAATCCGGCATTGGTCCGGCGCCAACGGGCGGGTGCATGGCGGCGGGTGCTGCCCTGGCTGGCTCCGGGGCTCTTCCTGGGACTCTTCTTTTTCTACCCCCTGGGGAGCATCCTGTGGCTTGGGCTGCATTCCGCGCTCCTGGGCGGGATCGTCGCTTCCGTATTTTTGCCGACGGTCCAGGTCTTTCTTTTCACGGTCTATCAGGCCTTGCTCTCCACGCTGCTCACCCTGGCCCTCGGGCTGCCCTCAGCCTTCCTCTTCGCACGCTACGCGTTCCGCGGCAAGTCCTTCCTGCGCCTGCTTACAGCGATCCCTTTCATGCTGCCGACGGTGGTGGTCGCGGCCGGGTTTAACGCCCTGCTGGGCGGCCGCGGCTGGATTAACCTGGGGGCGATGAATCTCTTTCACCTCACCACTCCGCCGATCACCTTCGTGGGCACGCTCGGAGCGATCCTGCTGGCGCACGTCTTCTACAACACGACCATTGTCATCCGTCTCGTCGGGAATGCCCTGTCCCACCTGGATCCGCGCCTGGAGCAGGCGGCGCGCACCCTGGGGGCCGACTCCCGGCGGGTCTTCTGGAACGTGACCCTGCCGCTGCTGCGGGTGCCCATCCTGGCCGCTTCGCTGCTGGTCTTCCTCTTTGATTTCACCAGCTTCGGCGTCATCCTGTTGCTGGGCGGACCGCACTTCTCCACGCTGGAGGTCGCGATCTACGAGCAGGCCACCCAGCTCCTTAACCTGCCGCTTGCCGCGCTGCTCTCGTTTGTTCAGCTGTGCTGCACGCTGGTCTTCTCGATCCTCTACAGCCGCCTCGTCACCCGCAGGGGGGTGAGCAGCACCCCGCGCCCGGCCGATACCAAAGGGCGGCCGGCGCGGACCTGGCGGGAGAGGTTCTTCGTGGGCGGGATCGTGGTTCTCCTCTTCCTGATGTTTGTGCTCCCGCTGGTCTCCCTGCCACTGCGCTCCGTCACCCGCCTGGAAGCCGACCGCGGCCAGCACACTGCGGTGCAATACGGGCTGACGGGGGCTTACTATCTTGATCTCTTCCAGAACCCCAGCGAAACGATTTTTTATGTGCCGCCCTTTGCGGCGATCGGGAATTCGCTGCTCTATGCGACCGTGACGGTCGTCCTCTCCCTGCTGCTCGGTTTTCCCGCCGCCTCGGCCCTGGCGCGTCCGACGCGGCTGGAGCGGGTGCTTGACCCCTTCTTCCTGCTGCCCCTGGGGGCATCTGCCGTAACCCTGGGGCTGGGGTTCATCATCACCTTCAACCGGCCGCCGCTGCTCCTGGTCACGAGCCCGGTGCTGGTACCGCTGGCGCATACCCTGGTGGCGCTGCCGTTCGTGATTCGCATCCTGCAGCCTGCCCTGGCCTCCATCCCTGACCGGCTGCGTCAGGCCGCGGCCTCGCTCGGGGCGCCTGCATTCAGGGTCTGGCTGACCGTGGATTGGCCGATCGTCCGGCGCGCCACGCTGTCTGCGGCAGTCTTTGCCTTCACCATTTCGCTCGGCGAGTTCGGGGCCAGCTCGCTGGTCGTCCGCCCGGAGTATCCCACCCTGCCGATCGCGATCGCCCGGTTCCTCTCCCAGCCCGGGGCGTCGAATTACGGCCAGGCCATGGCCATGGCGACGATCTTGATGGCGGTGTGCGCTGCGGGGATTGTCCTGATCGAGCGTCTGCGTTTGCCCGGTGCCGGAGAGTTTTAATGCTGGAAGTCATAGATCTCTGGAAATTCTATGAGGGCTCGCCGCTCCTGTGCGGCCTCTCCTTTCACGTGGCGCAAGGGGAGACGGTCTGCTTGCTGGGGCCATCAGGCAGCGGTAAGTCCACCCTGCTGCGCATCATCGCCGGCCTGGAAACCCCTGAGCGAGGTCAGGTCTGCTGGGAAGGGAGGGACCTGGCCGGGGTCCCGGCTCACCAGCGCGGCTTCGGTCTGGTCTTTCAGGATTATGCCCTCTTCCCGCACCTGACGGTGGAGCAGAATGTCGCTTTCGGATTGAAGATGCAATCCCGCCCAGCCTCGGAGGTCGCCGACCGGGTGTCCAAAGTCCTGGCGCAAGTCAACCTTTCCGATATGGGCGGGCGCACCGTCACCGACCTCTCCGGCGGGGAGCAGCAGCGCGTGGCGCTGGCGCGCGCCCTGGCACCGGAGCCGCGCCTGCTGATGTTCGATGAACCTTTGGGTGCGCTGGACCGCAACCTGCGCGAGCACCTGATGGTCGAGCTGCGCAGCATCCTGCGTGCCAGCCGGGTCCCGGCTGTCTATGTCACGCATGACCAGGAAGAAGCTTTCACCCTGGCTGATCGGGTGCTCCTCCTCCACGAAGGGCAGATCATACGTAGCGGGGCGCCGCCGGAGGTCTGGGGGGACCCCGGATCGGCCTGGGCGGCTCGCTTCCTGGGGGTCGGGAACGTGGTGGAGGGCGTGATGCGCGGGGATGGTCGCGTGGCGACCTCCATCGGCGTCTTTGCGGTGAAGTGTTCCTCTCCTCACCGGGTCGGGGAACCGGTCACCTTGCTGCTCCGCCCGGCGGGGGCCTGGCCACTGCCCCTCAAAGGAGGCGCCGCGCCGGAGGGCTGTGTATCCGGTACGGTGACGGATGTCGTCTTCCACCTGGAACGATTCAAGGTCAGCCTGTCCAACGGCCTGTTCTTCTACCTGGCCGATCCGCCGAGGGTGGGGGAGGAAATCCGACTGGAGCTGCCTCCCTCCGCGATCGCATGCCTGCCATGAACGAGTCAATCACCGTCATTAAACGCAACCTGGCCGGGGAGGAGACGTGGCGCTATCCAGGCCGGTTGTTGACCCGGGAGGGAACCCGGCTGGTCCTGGAGGCGCGTTTTAACCGCCCGGATCTGCCGTTCATGGGTGTCGTCCTGAAAACCGGCGATCGGTTCATAGAAACCTACTATACCGACCGCTGGTACAACATTTTCGAGATCCATGACCGCGACGACGACCATCTCAAGGGCTGGTACTGTAATATCAGCCGCCCGGCGGTCCTGGAGGCGGATAACCGCCTCTCCTATGTGGATCTGGCGCTGGACCTGTGGGTTGCCTCTGACGGGACACAGACCGTGCTGGACGAGGGCGAGTATGCCGCCCTGGACCTGGATGCGGCGGGCCGCGCCCAGGCTCGTCGGGCTTTGGAAGAACTGCAGCTGCGCTTCACCCGGAAATGAACAGGCCGGCCTCCTGATGAGACCGGCCTGAAAGCGTCCAGCTGTCCGATGCGCCGAGGCAGGACCCCGAGGGTGGCCATCACCCCAAGCGGTGGAAGCTGAAGGGGATGGTCAGCAGACCTACAGCCGTCAGGACGATAACCGGCAAGCAGATGCAAAGGCTCAGACCCAACTGGACATACCCCAGGGCCAGGCCCGCGGTTGCCAGGCCGTCGCCGGTGAAGCCACCGGCGCTTTTCTTGATCTCGTTCTTGGCCATATGGCCGGTAATGATGGCGACGATGGCCGCGATGAAGGGCAGGAGGATCCAGGCGAGGATCCCCGTTACCAAGCTGACCACCGCCAGGGTGCTGGTGGGCGGGGTCGGCGAGATGGGCAGGGGTGGACGGCCGGAGGAGGTCATTGGGACTCTTTGGGACCAGACGGGACGGGCGGACGGTTGGCGCGCCGCCACAACCACCAGATGAAAAATGACACCAGCACGATCAGGATCACGGCCACCAGGACCGGGACGACCACGGATAGGATGGAAAGCACGGTGGCGACCAGGTCTTCGCCGATGCTGACCGGCACGTTGCCGGCTGCCGCGGTCGTCACGGTGACCGCCGGCCGCACGACCGCCGCCTTGGCCACGTGGATGCTGCCGGCGACCAGCAGCCCGCAGGCCAGGGCCAGTAATGGGTGGACATGGGTGACAACAAGGGCGCTGGCTGCAAAGACAATCGCCCCCGCCGCCGGCCGGACGACGGTCTGCAGGATGTCGTTGATGTGGTTAACGGCCGGGATCTTGTCAACCAGCATTTCGATGATCAGCAGGATGCCGATCAGGATCAGGATCCACGGATTGGCAAGCAGGTCGTAGGGTGAGCTCAATTTGATCCAGTCGGTGTAGTGGGCAATGACGCCGATCACCAACAGGGGGATGTATGCATTCAGTCCGGCACTGGCCGATAATCCGAAGGCCGAAAATATCCCGAAGAGCGCATTGGTTTCCATACGCTGATGTCCCTTCTCTAACCCGAGATGGGGAATCCACTCCAGGTCCCGGTGAGCCAGAAGCGCACGGCGTCCACGCCGGCGGTCTGGATCATTGCAATCGTAAAGCCGGCCAGGAGCGGCAGCCAGAGCTGGGACAGCCGGGCGAACTTGTTCTCCTCGGCCATGATCATCACCCAGACCATGCAGTAGACCATGCTCAGCAGGACCAGGACACCCACCACGCTGATGACCGCCACGGGATAAAGCACGATCGGGCTCTGGGTCAATACCAGCAGGTCAAGGATGAGCTGGATGCCGACCAGCAGGCCGAAGGACTTCAGGTCCGGCAAAGCAGCCCGTTCGTCTTCGGTCGACCAGATGGTCTGGTTGAAGGCTGGCAGGAGAACTGCGGCGATGCCCAGCCCCATCCCGCTGCCGGTCAGCAGGCGCAGGGTGTTATTGGGGATGTACAGGTTGGGGACCTTCGCCAGCACGCCCGGGTTGATCTCCTTGACCAGGTAGAGGTACGAATTGGCGCCGTCGATGCCAAATCCGACGACGAAAATGATCAGCGGGACGAGCACGCTCCAGGGGGGGATCTTCCTGCGTCTGGCTCCGACGATGGTTTGGAAGACCAATCCGGTCATCGCCCCCAGGTACATGCCGGTGCAGCGCGCACACAAGGGTAGCTGGATGTTCCCGATATGGAACGAACGCGTGCTGATCTGGTGGCAAACCGCGTACCCGATGGCATCCGCTTTGGCGGGCAACCCCGGCGGGGTACCCACCCACCAACCGATCAAGACAAGCCCGGCCGCCAGAACCACTAAGTATTTGGAGGCGGCCCGGATG
>JBEKFY010000046.1:0-31428 GCA_050013095.1 Anaerolineales bacterium
AATAAGCACATCGGCTTCAATGTCATCACCGGTGAATATGGGGACATGCTCAAGGCCGGCGTGATCGACCCGCTCAAGGTCGTGCGGGGTGCCCTCGAGAATGCGGCTTCTATCGCCGCCATGATCCTGACCACCGAGGCCCTGATCACGGATGTGCCCGAAAAGGAAAAACCCGCGCCCATGCCGCCCGGCGGCGGGATGGAATATTAAGACCAGAACTTTCGAAACCCGGTTTCTTTGAGAAACCGGGTTTTCGCTTTCAGGTATAATCATCGGCGATGACCGCCACGATGCCAAAATTCTACCCTGTTGGACTGGTTGTCCTGGCGGCCCTGTGCCTTTACGCCTGCAACGGTCCGACCGCCGGACCGAGCCTGCCCAGCCCCACCCCCACCCAGCTCCTGCCCTCCACGCCGAGCGAGACCCCGGTGCCCCTGGCGCTCAGTGTAAACGGGGAGGGCATCACCCAGGCCGAGTTCAACGCCGAACTCACCCGTTACCAGTCCGCCCAGGCAACCCTTGGAAAAACGGTCAGCCTGGAGCAGGCGACCAAGGCCGTCCAGGACGACCTGATCGACAGCCTGCTGCTGGCACAGGGCGCACAGGGGTACAAATTCAGCGTGGATGATGCCCTGCTGAATTCCCGCATTGCCAGCCTGACTACCCAGCTGGGCAGCACCGACGCACTCGCCACCTGGGAGACCGCCCACGGCTATACCGACGAGAGTTTTCGTCAGGCCCTGCTCCGGGAGATCGCCGGCGCTTGGATGCGGGACCAGATCACCGCCTCCGTCCCTACCGCCGCTGAACAGGTACACATAAAACAGATTCTGCTCTATAATGCAGATGATGCCCAGAACGTCCTGGCGAAACTGCAAGCCGGGGCCGACTTTAGCGATCTGGCTGCACAATACGACCCGGTCGGACAGGGAGATATGGGCTGGTTCCCGCGTGGATACCTGCCCGAACCAGCCATTGAGACGGCGGCCTTCGCCCTGCAGGTCGGACAGTACAGCGGAGTGGTCCAGACCCAGACCGGCTACCACATCCTCCTGTTAGTGGAGCGCGATTCGTCTCGCCCCCTGTCCCCGGACGCCCTGCTCACCCTTCAGCAAAACGCGGTGCAGGACTGGTTAACCCAGAGGAGACAGGCAAGCAGCATCACCCTTGCGCCCTAAACCTATTCCCCAGACCTTGCTGGTCCGGACCGGGCGTAAGATCGGAGAAGCACAATGGATGGTTTTGACCTGAAACCTGAAAAAAAAATCAAAGCGAAGCGGAGTGGAAGCGCGGTGGTCTGGAACCTCCTGACCGTTATCCTGCTGCTTGGCACGATCTGCATGGCGGGGTATTTTGTGACCATCTACAACAACCCGACTTCGCCTCTCAATCCCTTCCAGCCCCAAGCACTCCCGACCGTTTTTTCGACCATCACACCGACCATCACCGAGATCCAACTCCAACCGACCTGGACCGCCACGCTAACCCTCGCGCCCTCCGCCACGCGCACCACCGCCCCAACTTGGACCCTGCTCCCGGCCATGATCACCCCGACCATCACCGATACCCCCTCCACCAGCGATACGCCGGTGCCAGGGGCGACCGCCACCCTGGTGCCGACCCAGACTGCAGTGGCCGGGCTTGTGACCACCAACATCACCTACCAAGCCAGCACCTCCATCCACTCTGGAACGGACTGCACCTGGCTGGGGGTGGGCGGTAAGGTCGTGGATGCCAGTGGCCAGGGCCTCCCGTACTATCGATTGCATATCGGTGGCTCCCTGGCGGGGGCTGCTGTGAATTACATCAACCTAAGCGGCAGCGCCTCTGCTTACGGCTCAGGCGGTTTCGAGTACGTTTTGGGCAGCCAACCGACCGCCTCCACCCAAAGCCTGTGGATCCAGCTTTTCGACCCCAACGGAAAGGTGCTGACCGACCAGGTCCCCTTCGACACGTACACCGACTGCAACAAGAATCTGGTGATGATTGTCTTCAGCATGAATAAATGATCGGGGCAGCAAAAATCACGAGCGCGGCCGTGTGGCCGCGCTCTTTTATTCCTGTGCACCCAGACCTGCTCTAGACCGAGAGGTTCCAGTGGGCGTACTTCGGATTCCGGCCTCGCACCACGTCCCCATACAAGGCCCGTAGATTCTCAGTGACCGGTCCCATCACCCCCCGGCCGACCGGGCGGTGGTCAACCTGGGTCACGGCGGTCACCTGGGCCGCTGTACCGACCAAGAACAACTCCTCGCAGACGTAGACCTCCGTGCGGTCGATCGAGCGCTCAATCACAGACAGCTTCAATTCGTTCCTCGCCAGTTCGATCACCGTCCGGCGGGTGATCCCTTCGAGCACGTTGTCGGTCACCGGCGGGGTGATCATGACGTTGTCCCGCACAATGAAAACATTCATAGCGCTGCCCTCGGCCAAGTGGCCATCCTGGGTCAATACCAGACCTTCGTCATATCCGGAGCGCACGGCGTCGGTCTTGACCAAGGCCGAATTGACGTAGGCCCCGCTGATCTTGCCGCGCGCTGGGATGACGTTGTCGTCGACACGCCGCCAGGAGGAGATCGTAACATGGGCGTCCGTATCATTCTTTATATACGATCCCATCGGCATGGCGAACATGGTAAACTCGTCCCTCAGGTCGTGCAAGCGCACGCCGATGACCTCGTCAGCCTTGTAAGCCAGGGGGCGGATGTAGATATCCTGCTGGTAGCCGTCCTGGTGCAGCAGATCGAGCAGGATCTCGGTCAGACTTTCCGGGGTGAAATCGAATTCCATGCACAGCATCCGCCATGAGTTGATCAAGCGATGGAAATGGTCATGGGGACGAAAAACAAAGAGCTGCTTCTTCTCATCATTCCAATAACCGCGCATGCCGCCAAACACCGCAGTACCGTAGTTGAGTGCATGGGTTGCCACCCCTACTTTTGCCTCCGCATAGGGCACGATCTTTCCATGGAAATACGCATGCTTGGGTAGGTTCACAGCCTAACCTCCGGAAATTGAATGGCGCAAGATTTGATCGGCAGTGCGATTATACCGCGATGAGCCGGGCGGGCTGCCTGGGCCGCGCCCGGCTAAGCCTTGACAGCCGCCCGAATGGCGATTAAAATTCAATTAGATAGATATCTAATTAGTTCGATGGGTGTGATCTTATGAACCAAGCTCTCATGCTCGACTTCGTCAAGGTCCTGGCAGGCTTCTTCCCAACCGCCTGCGCATTGCGGCTCGGTCTGGTGGATAAGGGGATGCTCTGCCGCGAGCGGGACGGATCGCACACCTGGAGGGCGGCATGAACCAGGCGAGCAATGCCGAGCTGGTCAGCTTTTTCAAAGCCCTGGCGGACGCCAGCCGGTTGAAAATCATCGGCCTGCTAGCCCAGCATCCCTGCAGCGTCGAAGAGTTGGCGGCTATGCTGGACCTGCGTCCCTCGACGGTCTCGCATCACCTGGCGCGCCTGGCAGACGCCGGCCTGGTCAGCGGGCACTCAGAGGGATACTACAGCGTTTATCAGCTGGAGGAAAGGGCCCTGCAGGAGAAAACCCGCCACCTTTTCTCGCATGAAAGGCTGGCCGGGGTAGCTGCCGAGGCGGACGCGGGTGCCTTCGACCAGAAGGTGCTCGCCGATTTCACCGGCCGCGACGGCCGCCTGAAGACCATCCCCGCTCAGCGGAAGAAGCTGGAGGTTGTCCTGCGCCATGTGGTCCGAGCCTTCGAGCCAGGTGTGAGGTACAGCGAAAAACGGGTCAATGAAATCCTGTCCCGTTTCCACGTCGACACCGCCACATTGAGGCGTGAACTTGTCGGAGCCGGGCTGATGAGGCGCGCCGGGGGCGGGGGTGATTATTGGAGGGTGGCAGACAATCAGGAGGGCGAGGGGAAGGTCGCGCCCACCTGAGATAGGAGTTGGACCAGGGCAGGCCTCTCCGGGACCATGAAAATGTGGGACGTGGACCAGGAATCCCCACAATGGCGGTGAGGCGGGTGCAGCGCGCCGTTCAGGAGTGGTGGGGAGCCAGTGTGAAGCGCCGCGTCTCGGTAAAAATCGGATTCAGCCCGGCGGACTCCAAGGCCAGCACGCGGCTGTTGGCAAAATAATCAAAATCAAAATGCGTCGGATCACCCGCCTTCTTGCCAGGGATCGGCATCAAACGCGCCGTGAGAGGCTTATTCAAGCGCAGCGCCAGGGCGGAGAGGTCGAGCAAAACCGCCGTGATCTGCTCGGAGGTCGTATCCCCCGGCAGCGGAACGGTATCCAATCCGGTCCCGCAGACGGCGGAGTACAGGAGCAGATCCTTGACGGACAACACCCCCTCCGCCGCCCGTTTGGCCAGGACTGCGTCTTCGAGCACAGGCAGCATCAGCCCGCTGAAGCCGGCCCGCGGGAACCTGGCGCGCTCCAGAGATTCCGCCAGGATGGCAGCCGCGGCCAAAGATCCGTGCAGGCCAGCTTTCGGCGCCCCCATCCGTTCCAACGCCGTCCCGATCGAACGGGATTCTTCCGGAAAGGGCGCCAGGGAGAAATCAATGCCACCAAATACGATCGAAAAGCGACGGCCCAGCGCATCCCCGACTGTGGTCAGTTTCCGGCCATGTTCCTCCAGTGCGGACACCATCGCCCACTGTCCATCGGTCACCGTGCGAGCGTTGGTAAAGGTGTCCACGGCCAGATCCGCCGCTTCCGTGGCGAGGGCGAAAGACGGTTCGTCCCGGTCGTGATAGGCCGCAGGGAAAAATGGGGAACCGGCTTTCAAGTTCGCTAAGGCTGCAAAGCGCAGGTTGGCAAAACCGTCCGGCGTAACCCGGCTGCAGCGCGTGATGACCTGCGCACAAGCCTGCAGACCTGAGAGGGAGATCCCAAAACGGGTGTCCGCGGCCACACCGGAGAAAAAGATGTTCTGGGAGGCGGCAATCGCCTCAGGGATGACCGCATAACTGGACGGGAGTTCCGGCTGCGCCGGACCCACGGCGGCATAGGCAATCCCTACGGAGCGGATTGCCCGTTCCAACGCTTCGGCCAGCTTGGGGGTCTCACTGATTTTGTCGCCTCCCAGCATCTGCAGGAACGGCATGGTCGCCAGCCGCAGCGATTGGACCGGATAGCCAGCTCCTTCGAAAGCCACCTTGGCTTCGGCCAGGAAGGTGCCCGCCGCCTGAAGTTTACCCTGGTCCAGCGGCCAGCCGGGGTTACAAAAATAGGTGATGGAACGAATGATCACATCGTCCTCCTCCGAACCACTTCGAACATCAGGATAGCCCCGGCGGCCGCCGCGTTGAGCGACTCGGCGTTGCCAGGCATCGGGATATACACTTGCTGCTGGGCCAGTTTGCGCGCCTCAGGGCTGGCCCCTTCGGCTTCTCCGCCGACGATCAGCGCTAAAGGTGGGCGGAAATCCGCCTGCCAGCAGGGGATCGTTCCTGCCACATCCGCCAGGAAGACCTGCAGGCCCCTCACCTCCAGGCTTATCCCGCCCCAATCCAAAGCCTGGATCGGCAGGCGGAAGTGCGCTCCCATCCCGGAGCGGACCACCTTCGGGGCGAAGGCATCGGTCGTCCCTGGCGACAGGAAAGCGGCTTGCACACCTGCCGCCGCAGCCGTCCGCAGCAGGCTACCCAGGTTCCCAGGATCGCGGACGGAATCGAGAATGATGACAAAGGAGAGCGGCTCCGGGATGCGCGGCGGCTGATGCTCCAGGATGGCCAGGAGACCCTGCGGCGCTTCCGTTCCCGAGATGGATTGCATCACCTCTGCGGTGACCGGCACCAGCTCCACGCCCGCGGCGGTCAAGTCGCGGATGAGCCCTTGGGCGCGCACAGGAAGGTCCGGGGCATGCAGGACAAACCGGAAGGTCCAACCGGAGGCCAGGGCCTCTTCAACCAGACGAACTCCTTCCGCGACAAAGGCATGCTGACTCTGGCGCTCTTTGACACGCCCCAGCAGGGCCCGGACAAGTTGGACCTTGGAATTATGGGTGGAAGTAATCATGCCAGACATGCAGGAAGGTGTCCGCCGATGGGCGGTCAAAGAGCACCAACCGCACCCGTCCCAGTGCGGAGGCCGGGCGGCGGGAAAAATGATCATTCAGCGTCTTCAAAATGACCTGAGCCGCGGCTTCGATGGGGAAGCCGAATACGCCGGTTGAAATAGCGGGCAGCGCAATCGACCTGAGGCCAAGATCTTCCGCCACCTTCAAGGACCCATCCACTGCCGCAGAGAGCTTTGCGGCCTCCTCCCCTTCCCCCCACACCGGACCTACGGCATGGATCACAAACCGGCAGGGCAGCGACCCGGCTGAGGTCCAAGCAGGTGCTGAGTGGGTGACGCTGCCGTGCTCGCGCACCCAGCGGTCGGCCTCCTGCTGGATGATGGGCCCGCCACCCCGCAGGATCGCTCCGGCGACACCCGCCCCGTGTTGCAGATGCCGGTTGGCGGCATTGACAATGGCGTCGGTCTTTTCGGCGGTAATATCCCCGAGCACAAGTTGTAAGGTTTGGCCGGAGGGGAGGGCGGTCTCTGTCAGTATGTGGTTCACAAGAATATTTTACCCCGATTGGATTTAGTCCGGCACAGATTTGATTGACCCAAGGGGGCGGCCTTGTTGGGTGGTATGGGGTTTGCGGATAGGACCCCTCCGCAGCTTCGCATAAACACCGTTCATCGGGCTGTCTTTAAAATTAAGCCCAATAACAATCCAGATCACGCGGCGCTTGGCCCGGGCCCGAACCGTCAATCGGTTCTTCGCCGCATTCCCTGGAAGCGCGGCCCACTGGATCGAATCAAGTTGAGGGCTGGAACCGGCCACCTCCAGCGGGAAGCCCGGCGACTTCGGGGGACTCGCCGATCGCCGGGTCTCTGAAACGGCATCATTAAAGGCATTCATTACTTGAAGTAGATCTCCCTGCCAGTGCTGTCCTGATAGATCAACGCTAATTGCGGGAGCAGCTGCTGAAGTGTGGTTGAGGTTTTCTGAGAGGCATGGAAGTAGACTACGGCAACGTCTCGACTGAGCGACTGAGCCCGGATCATTTCAGGGTCCGTCGGGGTGACTTCGCCGACATAGGAGCAGGATTTTTCTTCGTAGAAATAAAGGCGCTGAATATCATCGGTTAGGTAGATGGTATCCGCGGGAAGCCCATCAATTTTCTGGTTAAATTCGGCAGAAACGGAGGAGGTATTTTGAAGGCCAAGGCCATTATAACGGCTGACCAATAAAGGTTGAATGTAGGGACGAATCGTGGCCAGACGGCCGACGAGGCTTCCCCCGGCCAGTACGATCAAAAGCCCGGCCAGGAGAGCCTGCCCAAGGATCGAGTAGCGGCGGGCCATTCGCTGTAGCAAGTAAAAACCGTAAAGCAGGAGGAAAAAAAGGCAGCTCAGCAAGGGAAAAAGGATCCGCGCTTCATTAAGGGGGATAGTCGGGTCACCCAATAGTTTGGCGATAATGACAAATACCGCATACAGACACGCGTAAAGCCCCAGCAATAATGGCAATCCGGTCGGCCCCGGCCTGTCCGCTCCTGTCTTCGGGAGGATCAAGGCCGCACACAGAGCTGCGAGCGCAAAGAGCGCCAGGCCGAACAGATTTAACCTTGTCCAGCCCGGGATCGGGTTGATCCAGGCTGCCATCAAACCAAGCGCAGACCGCCACTCCTCTGCCGCGATCGGAACAAAGGTAAGTCCGCGGTTGGTAGCAGAACCCGTCAGGATGGAATTTCGGATCAACCAGGCGCCGAGCGGCAGGATCGCGATAGCCCCCATGAGGAGCATGTCTGTCATCTTGCTCTTGACATTCCGGCCTTTCTTCAGGAGCAGGTAAAGAAGTCCAACCGCGACCACCGAAATACCGATGTAGCGTGTAAGGAAGGCCATCCCAAACAACAGGGAGGCAAGGACCATCCAACGGCGCTTCCTGCGAAGATCATAATTGTCCAGACAGAGAAACCCTGCCAGGCTGCAGACCAGGTAAAGCGGTTCAGTCATGGCGTACAAAGTTGTCGACCACAAATCCGGGGTGAAAAAGAGAACCAGAACCCCAATGGCAGGAAACCAGAAGGATGGAGCGCACAATCGATACAGGATCAGACCGAACAGGATAATCAGCAGGCCGAACAAGACTGCACCGACCCACCTGGCACCGACCATGCCCGGGATTCCCACCGCTTCAAATGGTGAGAGAAGGATCGGGTACAGAGGCGGATAATGATTCATGGCTTTAAGCTTACCAAAGGCGTCCAACGTCCCCAAGCCGATTCCGTGCGCCAGATCCTTCGCCGACCATAAATAGTCCACTGAATCCGTGCGGATGCCGATCCCATAGCGGGCTGTTCCCCACAGGAAGAGGGCTATGCCAGTCAAGGTGAATGCGGCCATGGTGACGACCAGTAGAACGCCTTTGCGCTGTTCGTAGGCCGCAGCGAGCCATTCAAGCGTTTGAGATAAAAATCCGTTGACCTTCTGCATAAATATCCCTTGAGGACCTCTGAGCAGGCAGGCCTGCGAACCGCTTCCGGCCGGATCGCTTCGGATTCGGGAGGTCGACCACAGATGGTCGGGCAAAAGCACCGCGCACGAGAAAACGGTGGGGACTATTTGGAAGCAAAATAAATCCTGCCGTCCGGATACTTCCCGAACAGCACCAGACCTTTCAGCATGGTCGGTTCTCTGAGCCGACCTTTCTCGCCAAAAGAGTTTTCAAGTTCTTGAGCAAAAACCCGGTCACCGCCAAAGATCACCAGGGCCGCACCCTGCTCGCGAAAGGCAACCTGTGCCCGGTCAGACAAATCCGAACCATAGGGTGTGGCTTGGTCGAGGAAACCGGGCTGTATTTCATTCACCAGATCGTAGGAGGGCCGATCAGCCCAAAAGAGAATCAAATCCTGGCCATTCGAAATGATCGGAATGTCCTTCGGCAAAGCCTGTACCGCTTGAATCAAGGTTGAACTCCTCCAGCGGTAGGCCAGATCGGCTGCTTCCTGATGGGACTGTTCGACCAGCGTCACCATCCCCGGCAGGTACCCATAGATGAAAACCCCGGCGACCAACCACGGGAACAGCTGCATCCAGCGACGCTCCTGAAACCAGGCCTTCAACCAGCAGGCAACAGCCGCGATCAAGCACAAAAACGTGCTGATTCCGAACGGCAATAACTGGCGATCATCCAGGCGAGCCGGTAGTCCAAAAACGAGGGTGGTGAAGACCAGAAAAACAATTCCGGCGAGGGCAGATAGACCAAAAAAACTGAAGATCTGGAAATCGCCCCTCTTGAGAGGTGAGCGGTCCAGTCTCGAAGCAAAAAGGGTAACCCCCAGGACCACGACCCCGACAAACAGGATCAACATCAGCCGGAGCCGGTAGGTGAAGAATGGCAGTACATTGTGAAATGGGATCCAGTTCCAGATCAAATTGACAGTCAGGAGCCTGAATTGTTGCAATCGACCTGCCAACACCCCCCCGCTGAGCGAGATCTCCGTGCCGACCGTCGGTTGATCGATATGGAACCTGATGGAAACACCCCAGATCAAAAGCGGGAGGGCGACCAGGACGGCGTATAAGGCGGCTTTCTTCAATCTTTGCGCAGGGGGTTCAGAATTAAATACAAAAAGGCAAACCACCCCGACCAGGATAATCGGAATCCCATCATAGCGGGTGATGGTCAAAAGGCCGGTCAGGACCGCAGACAAGACCAGCCAAAGGATTCGACCGCGGTTAATAAAAGACAGCAGGCAGAATGCACATCCGATAAAAAGGGGGAAGTAGAGCGATTCCGTCATCGCCGAAATGAATATGCGGAAGAAGGGGGTAAAACAGAAGAGGATGAGACTGGCGAGAAGCGCAAAGGAAGGGACGCCGCTGAAACGATGAAAAAGGACCCCCAGGCTTAACAAGGTCACAACCAGAAAAAGGACGTCCAGAACACGGGCGGCTTGAAGGACATCCACTTTAAAATAAGCAACCGCTCCAAGAGCGATAATATAAAAAGGAACCCCGATGGTAGACTGATAAAAGCGGCCACCGGGGAAATAATATCCGATCCCTATGCCTCTGACGAGGTTGCGTGCGGACACAAGGTAGGCGACAGAATCACTAGACCCACTTAACCCCTTGACCGTGCTGTAAGTGATCAGCCAGGCACCGAAAAGCGCCAGGAGACCCACCCCCGCCGGAAACAGGTTCTGCAATATGCCAGAATTTCTAATCCGCTGCATAGGATGAAGACAGGCCGCCTCCCTTTTTCACGCGGCTCCTTCACTTTAACAGACTATGGACCCGCTACATCAGAAATCGCTATCGCACGATTTCCGCCCTTCCTGCCCATCTATCACCGCAGTTCGTTCTTTATTGAATATGATCAGGCAGCGGGGCGAACCGTCATCCCCCCATGCTGATGTCCTTGTTCTCAGCGGCTGGCTGGCGCAATCAACCTCCACAGGGTCTTCCACCCGTTAGGCAACATCCATGCCAGGCTGCACATGCAATCAGGGCGCAGGAAGGCTGCGCCCTGACCGTAAACGATCTCGACCTTATGCCTGGTTGGCCCGTGCAACCACCGCAGCAAAAGCCTGCGGGTCACGCACGGCCAGGTCGGCCAGCATCTTGCGATTAAGGGTAATCTCGGCCTTTTTCAAAGCCGCTACCAGGCGGCTGTAGGTCATGCCGTTCAGCCGGGCAGCCGCGTTGATGCGGACGATCCACAGCTTGCGCAGGTCACGCCGGCGCACACGGCGGTCGCGCGAGGAATACCACATGCTCTTCAGCATGGCTTCGTTGGCGCGTTTAAAGAGCAGGTGCTTCGACCCGCGCTGACCCTTGGTATATTTCAATACTTTCTTATGACGCAAGTGACCGTATGGTCCACCTCTGACACGAGACATGCTTTACCTCCTGCGAACCTCCGGGCGCCGGTCCAGGGCTCTGCCCTGCGATCCAGTTGTATGCACCCGGTAGCCGCAAATCATAGGAACACGATCCACTAAGCCTAGGGCTTCATGGTCGGCGCCAGGCGCCGAATGCGCTTGATGAACCCCCGGCCTTGAACCGGGACCATCTCACCAAACAAAGCCTTCACCCGTCTTGAAGATTTCCGGCGCAGATGGGCCTTACCGCCCTTGGTGCGCATAATTTTACCGGACCCGGTGATGCCAAATCGTTTCGAGGTGGCTTTATGGGTCTTCAGTTTAAACTTTCCGACTCTCTGCTTGCGCGGCACTATCCTTACTCCTTCACATCAGATTCCACGGGGTTTCACTCCCGCGGTTGCTCACGTTTTTCAGGGACCTCTTCAACGCTCTCTTTGCCCTTTTTCTTGCCACCCTTGGAGGGCGCCAGCAGCATGGACATGCTGCGGGCTTCGATGGCGGGTGCCTGCTCCACGGTGCTTACATCCGAGAGTTCCTGGGCAATTTCCTTCAAGTCTTCGAGTGCAATTTCTGGGTAGGTGATCTCACGTCCGCGGAAGCGGACGGTCACCCGTACCTTCATGTTGTGCTCCAGCCAGCGCCGGGCGTCTTCCACCTTGAAATCCCGATGGTGGTCAGTGGTCTTGGGGCGCAGGCGGATCTCCTTGACCTCAACTTTGGTCTGTGTTTTCCGGGCTTCGCGTTCTTTCTTCTCCCGTTCGTAAAGGAACTTGCCGAAGTCCATAATCCGGCAAACCGGAGGGGTGGTGTTCGGAGCGACTTCCACCAGGTCGAGATCCGCATCCCGGGCCATCTGCAGGGCCTGCCGTGTCGCCACCACGCCGACATTATCCCCGGTCGGCCCGATCAGGCGGACCTCCGCAACTCGTATGGATTCATTGACTCGAAATTCGTTGGCGCTGATACGTCTCTCCTTGCAAAATAGATGCACCCCAGCCACAGGGTTGGGTTAAGCGGGCTGATGATACCATGAACCGGCACGAATCGTCAATAAACTGACATAAACTGACGAAGGGCGAACGACGGACGGCTGCTGTTCGCCCTTCGTTTTTTAATGGTGCCTCGTTACAACTGGCTGGAGCGCGTCGCTATGCGCTCCTTGGCACGCGCGATGAACTCGGCCAACGGGATATTATCTGCCCGCGAGCCATCCCGGACGCGCAGGGAGACCATCCCGGCTTTCGCCTCGTTATCGCCCACCACCAGCATATAGGGGACTTTCATCAACTGGGCATCCCGAATCTTGGCGTTCATGCGCTGGGCACTCAGGTCGGCGCTGGCGCGGATGCCCTGATCGCGCAGCTGGCCGACAATCCGGTCGGCATACTCATTCTGTAAGTCCGTGATTGGGATCAGGCGTACGTGTTCGGGCGAGAGCCAGACCGGGAAGTTGCCGGCGTAGTGCTCAAGCAGGAAACCCACGAAGCGCTCGTGGGTACTGAGCGGGGCGCGGTGGATACACAGGGGTGTCTCTTCGACCCCGTTCTTGTTCATGAAAACGAGGTTGAAACGCGCGGGCTGGGCAAAGTCGACCTGGTTGGTCGCCAGGGTGAATTCGCGCCCGATGGCGCTCCAGATCTGCACGTCGATCTTTGGACCGTAGAAGGCTGCTTCATTAACAGCCTCTTCGAACGGCACGGATCCGTTCGTCATGGCCCGCCGCACCATGTCCTCCGTTTTTAGCCACAGGCGCTCGTTGTCGACATACTTTTTCCCCAACCCTTCCTTGGCATGCAGGGACAGGCGCATGATGAACTTCTCGATCCCAAACAGATCGAAGTACTTGCGATACAGGTCGATGACCCCCATGAATTCCTGCTCGAACTGGTCCTCGGAACAATACAAGTGAGCATCGTTCATCTGCATCGAGCGTACGCGCATCAGGCCGAATAATTCCCCGGATTTCTCGTAGCGGTAGCAGGTCCCATATTCGGCCAGGCGAATCGGCAGATCGCGATAGGAGCGCGGTTTCGAGCCATAGATCTTGTGGTGCATCGGGCAGTTCATCGGTTTGACGTAATATTTGACGCCTTCCAGTTCCATGGGAGGGTACATACTCTCGGCATAATACGGAAGGTGGCCGGAGTGGAGGAACAGATCTTCTTTGGCCAAGTGCGGCGTGCGGACGCGCACGTATCCGGCCTTTTCTTCCATCTCCTTTGCCAGCCGTTCCAGCTCCTCAATGATTGTGCCGCCGTGCGGCAGCCAGAGCGGCAGGCCTGGCCCGACTTCGTCGTCGAAAATGAAAATCTCCAGTTCTTTGCCCAGCTTGCGGTGGTCGCGCGCCTTGGCCTCCTCAAGCATCTTGAGGTACTGCGCGAGCTCATTGGGCGTGCGCCAAGCCGTCCCGTAGACGCGGGTCAGCATCTTGTTGTGCTCGTCACCTCGCCAGTAAGCCCCAGCGATGGACATCAGTTTAATCGCCGATGGGTTGATCTGGCGCGTATTTTCGACGTGCGGGCCTCGGCAGAGGTCGGTGAATGTGTCGCTGGTGTAGATGGAGATCTCCGGCTTTTCCGCCAGGGGATTGCCGTACTCGTCGAAGCCGCCTTTTTCCAGACCGTCGATCAGCTCCAGTTTGTAGGGCTGGTCCTTGAAGATCCGGCGGGCTTCGTCGGCCGAGACGACCTTTTTGACGAAGGGGTGCTTGCCCGCGATGATCTGGCGCATGCGTTTCTCGATCTTCTCCAGGTCCTCGGGCGTCAACGGGCGCGGCAGGTCGAAATCATAGTAGAAACCGTTCTCAACAGGCGGGCCAATGGTGTACTTGGCCTCCGGGAAGGATTCCAGGACCGCCTGCGCCATGATGTGCGCGCTGGAGTGGCGGATGCGGTAGAGCAAGCTGTCCTCATAGCGTTCCTGTTTTGGCTCGGCCATCTCATGCCTCCTTACTTTAAACAAAAACTCCCGTCCATCCTGGGGCGAGAGTTGGGTCACGCGGTTCCACCCAGATTGACCCGATCGGGCCATCTCTGTCGGCCAATAACGCGGCCAGCCATTTCCCTTACTGGTTTCCGTTCAGGGTCACGCTCGCGGGTGGTTTTCAGCGGAGGCTGCCGGAGTGGGCTCTCAATCTTCGGCCCATTCTCCCTGTCGGCTACCGGACCGCCTACTCGTCCCGGTCATCGCGTTTGGATATGAATGATCCAATTATATGCTGGTTTGAAACCCTGTCAAGCGCCCCTGAGAGATCCGTCGTGTGACAGAGGCTGGCTGGGGGGTCGCCCCTCCCAGCTCGTTACAACAAGCTCTTCGGCTGGGCTGTTTCACCATGCCCGGCGGAAGCTGCCTGGCAAAACTCTCTCAGACGGGCCTACAAGGTGTTGTGGAATGGGAGGGCCTCCATAGGAAACGATAAAGCCCCGTTGACGGGGCTTCGGGTCCAGCTGTGGGCGGAATAGGGCTCGAACCTACGACCTCTGCTATGTCAAAGCAGTGCTCTAACCAACTGAGCTATCCGCCCGGATTGCGAGGGCATATTATAACGAGAGACCCTGAAATTGGCAAGAAGTACCCCCGCAGCCGGCCGTGTGAATCGGCAGAGGCGTTCCAGCCCTGTTCCGCTACAGGCCCTCCCTGCGAGCGGGAGGGCCGCCGCCTACACACCGGTCAGTAACCCACGGGATTAAATAGGCTCCCCATCCGGGGAGCCTACAATTCCAAAAAATAGTCGGATTGCTAAACCTTCTTCAGCACAGGCAGGCCGTTAGTCGTCTCGGATACTTTGTAACCTTTCGGTACCGCGTCTAGTACGCCAGCTTTCTGTTCTTTGGCAAAGAAATAAAGGGTCTGGTTCTTGCCGCTTTTCAGCTTTGTGACCCTCGCATGGAGAAAGTAGGTGACGCCGCGCTGGTTTTTATAGCTGAATGCCATGGAAACCTCCATTTTTGGCGAAGGCCTGTGCCGGAATCCTGGCGCAGGTGAATAAGACTATCCAATTATACAGCATTTAGGGGGCTCCTGGGCCGGTGTTAGGCGGGAATGAACGGTTGTTCAGGTGCGGTATAATCATCCCCGTGAACGCCTCCAAGCACCCGGAGGATTTATCGGCCGAAGAACTGCGCCGCCTGCTGCTGGAAAAACGCCGCACTGCCCGCCAGCAACGCCTGGAGCATTTCCGCCGGACTGGCCGGGCTGTCACGCTGGCCCCGGATCTGCCTCCAGCAGCCCTCGACGAGTGGCGCACCCAGCCGGTAACCGAGGCACAGGGGGAAAGCCAACCGGGCACGGCTGCGCGCTCGAAGCGCCGCCGCTTTCTGGATGGCCTCCTGCTCAGCGTGGAAGTGCTGGCGGTCATTGGTCTGGCGGGCATCCTCTTTAACGGGATGGGTCTGTTGCGCACGTTGAATCAGGAGGTCTCGGCCGCCCTGCAGCAGGACACGCTGACCCCCACCCCGCTCATCTCGGCAGTTGTCCTGCCCTCCGGTCACACCCCCCCGGATTCTCCCGGCGGGGCCCAGCCGAACGAGGCCGAGATCCCCGAGAACCTGCGGCCGCTGGTGCAGTCGCTGGCCAACCTGCCGGTGCCGACCTCCGGGCCTCAGCAGGCTGTGCGCATTCAGATCCCGGCCATCGGCGTGGACGCGCCGGTGGTGCAGGGCGACGGCTGGGACCAGTTGAAGAAAGGCGTCGGCCAGCATATCGGCTCAATGGACCCCGGGCAGGTCGGGAATGTTGTCCTTTCGGCGCACGATGACGTCTTCGGCGAGATCTTCCGCAATCTGGATCAACTCCAGGCGGGCGACCGGGTCATCCTGTACACGACCCAGCAGCAATATCTCTACGTGGTCACCGCCAGCCAGATTGTCGCACCCACGCAGGTCGAGGTGATGAACCCGACCAGCGAACCGACTGTCACGCTGATTTCGTGCTATCCATACCTGGTCGATAGACAGCGCATTGTTGTGTTTGCAAAACTTCAAAATCCTTAGGAGAACCAATGAGCAAGAAACATCGACGTCAAGTTTCACACCCCGCAGCGCCCGCCGCCGCCCTCCCCACCCGAACGTATGAATTCAACCCCGACTACACAGCGACCAAGCGTGAACTGCGCCGCATAGGCATCCTGGCGGGTGTCTTCTTCGCCATCCTCATCGTGCTGTCCTTCTTCCAGGACAGGCTCTTGGCGCTCTTCTTGAAGTAGGTCGGTCGGGCCCCCTCCACCCCTCCTGCGCATGCAGCTGCCGAAGCAAACGTTCGAAGTCCTTCTTCTGATCGGCCGTCCCGCCTCCGGTAAAAGCGAGATCATCGATTACCTCCAGCGCACTCCGGCGGAAATCCGCCGGAGGCGCTATCACATCGGCCGTCTGGACGTGCTGGACGACTTTCCGATGCTCTGGACCTGGCTTGAGGAAGATGAGCTCCTCAGTCGGAAGCTGGGTCGCACCCGCCTGTTTACTGACGAGGACGGCTATTTCAAGGATGATGCCTTGTGGCACCTGCTGATCGAGCGCCTCAGCCTGGAATACCAGAAACAACTGCGCGACAATCCAAGCTACCACGATGGGACGACGACGCTAGTCGAATTCGCGCGCGGGCGCGAACACGGCGGATACGCCAGAGCCATGGCCCACCTGGATGACACCCTGCTGCAGCGGGCCGGCATCCTATACGTGAACGTTTCATTTGCTGAATCCTTGCGCAAGAACCGCCTGCGCTTCAACCCCGCACGCCCTGACAGCATCCTCCAACACAGTCTGCCCGACCAAAAGCTGGAACGCCTTTACCGCGAGGACGATTGGCCAGAGCTTGCCTCCGGTGCGAGCGGGCACCTCAAAATCCGCTTCCTGGAAGTGCCGTACACCGTTTTTGAAAACGAAGATGATGTGACCACTGACAAGCCGGACCAGCTGGCAAGGCGCCTGGAATCCGCTCTGGGGGTTCTCTGGGAGCTGCGATCGCCGCCGTGACCCAGGACCTGCACATCGTCCAGCTGGAGAAACTGACCTACGGCGGCAACGCCCTGGGAAGGCTCCCCGACGGGCGTGTCATCTTCGTCCCTTTCGGCCTGCCCGGCGAAGAGGTCTCGGTGCGCCTGGTTGAGGAAAAACGGCAGCGTGCGCGTGCCGATTTAGTGGAGGTTCTGAAGCCTTCCCCCCAACGCATCCGGCCGCGCTGTCGGCATTTCGGCACTTGCGGAGGCTGTCACTACCAGCACATGCCGTATGCTGTCCAGCTGAAGACCAAAAGCGATATCCTGCGCGACCAATTGGTACGCATCGGCAGGATCTCCAACCCGCCCATTCAGCCCATGGTCCCTTCCCCGCAGGAGTGGAACTACCGCAATCATGTCCAGTTCCACCTGACAAGTGCAGGCGAACTGGGCTTCCAGGCGCCTGCCTCCTCCCGGGTGATCCCCATCTCGGAATGTCACCTGCCCGAAGGACCCCTGAACTCGATCTGGCCGCAGCTGGAATTTTCTTCGGGCCTCCGTCTGGAGCGCATCGGCCTGCGCCTGGGTGCGGAAGGGCAGGCCATGCTGGTGCTCGAATCAACCCCCTCAGAAACCCCGGAAGTTGAAATCGAATCGGACCTTTCGGTGGTGCACCTCTTCGGCCAACAGGAGCTGGTCCTGGCGGGGGAGGCTACGATCGGCATCACGGTGGAGGTCCCTCAGGACCCGCTCCTGCGCAGGACTTTCCAGGTGTCTGCCGCCTCGTTCTTCCAGGTCAACACGGCCATGGCCGGGAAAATGGTGGAGCACCTGCTCGCCAACCTGCCGCTCAGACCGACCACCACCCTGCTGGACATCTACAGCGGGGTCGGCCTGTTCAGTGCCTTCCTGGCACCGCGCCTGGGGCGCCTGATCGCGATTGAAGCCTCTCCCTCTGCGTGTGCGGACTTCGTGGTCAATCTGGAGGAGTTTGAAAACGTCGAGCTTTATGAAGCGAGTGCCGAAGTTGTCCTGCCGACCCTGAGGGTGAAACCCGACCTGGTCATCGTGGACCCACCGCGGGCTGGCCTGGACCGACAGGTCCTGCTGGCAATCCTGACCCTTGCGCCCAAACGCCTGGCCTACGTCTCGTGCGATCCGGCCACCCTGGGCCGGGATGCGGCCCGGCTGATGGAGGGCGGCTATCTCCTGACCCGGGTCACCCCGTTTGATCTCTTCCCCCAGACCGCCTCGATTGAAAGTATCAGCTTCTTCGACCGGTGAGCACGGGGCACTCCACCCCGGACGGTCGCCGATTCAATACTGCCGGAGGAATGAAATCCAGTCAGAAGCGTCCACCGCGCCACACAGCAGCGTTCCGGAGGGCATCCAAACGGGGGAGCGGAAGCCACCCGGAAAGAAAATGTAAAAACCCCAAACCGAGGTATCATTGCCCGATTTATCATAATTGAATTCGGTCATCTATCCTATAGGAGAAAAATGAATGAGTAAAACACGCCGGTTGCTACTCCCCTCTTTCTTTCTACTGGTTACTATCCTGGCCTGCAATCTTCAGTCGGGCGGCGGCGCCCCGGCCTCGACCCTCGACCCCGTCGAGACCACCCTAGCTCAGACGGTCGCCGTCCAAGTGAATACACTGACCCCCATTGCCCCGGCGGTCTCGACCTCGGTCCCCACTGTCGCAATCCCGACCGGTACGACGGTCCCGACTGCAACACTGATTTGTGACCAAGCTGCGTTTGTCAGTGAAACCGTCCCGGACGGGACGACCTTCCTCCCGGGAGCCACATTCACCAAAACCTGGCGGTTAAAAAATACTGGGACCTGCACCTGGACGACCAGCTACGCCCTGGTTTTCGTCAACGGGGATGCCTTGAATGCGTCGGCTTCCAATCCCCTTCCGGGAAATGTTGCCCCTGGCCAGGTCGTGGACTTGGCGGTGAACATGCAGGCCCCCAGCACAACCGGCAGCTATACCAGCAACTGGGAGCTGCGCAACGCCTCCGGAGTCCTCTTTGGAGTGGGATCGAGCAGCTCAGTCTTCTGGGCGAAGATCAGCGTGGTTGCGCCGACAGCCACCACCCTCGGGCTTCATATTCCTCCCATCATTATTCACATCCCCCCGCTGCAAATCGCCCCGACCACCCAACAGGTGGTCAACCAGGTGACCGCCCCTGCCAGCGGCACCGGGCACGCGGACATCGCCTGCCCGTCCGGCAGCGTCGTCACCGGAGGGGGCTTTGCGGGCAATAACAACCTGATCGTCTACAACACCTCGGCGAATAAAAACGGCTGGGAGGTCTATGCCCAGAACACCTCCACCTCGAGCCAGCTGCTCAATGCCTATGCCCTCTGCCTGTCCGGCGCTTCCGGGGCGACCAGCCAGGAAGTGCTTAATTACGGGACTGCCCCTGCCAGCGGCATCGGGAATACCGTCGTCAGCTGTCCATCCAGCAGCGTCGTCACCGGGGGTGGGTATGTCGGCAGTTCCAAGCCATTCGTCTATAACAGCTCGCAGGAAGGCAACGGCTGGCAGGTCTACGCCCAGAATACCGCTACCTCAGTCCAGGCGCTCAATGTGTATGCCATCTGCCTGTCCGGCGTCTCCGGCGCGACCAGCCAGCAGGTGGTCAACCAGGTGACCGTACCAGCCAGCGGCACCGGGCACGCGCTCATCGCCTGCCCGTCCGGCAGCCTGCTGACCAGCGGCGGTTTTGCCGGCAATAACAGCCTGCCCGTCTACAGCAACTCGGCTACCGGAAACAGTTGGGAGGTCGATGCCCAGAACACGTCCACCACGATTCAGGCGCTCAATGCCTATGCCATCTGTTTGACCATTCCATGAGCTTACTCGTCCGCCGGCCTGGAATGGGTGTCCGTGCTCAACCCCGGGCGGCCGGCCGAGAAACCAGGAGACCGTGGAGAGAGTTTCCACTCAGTAAGATGATCCCCAAAGCAACGGACCGGCTTACCCATGCCGGTCCGTTGTACTTGCCCTCGGATTGTTTCCCGCTCACGCAACCCGATTAAGGGAGGCGGTAGATTTTCCAGCCATAGGCAAAGACACGCTGGTCAAGCGGCACATGAGGAACGTTACAATACGAAAATGTTCTAGCCAAAGGGCAAAACAACCGCAGCGCGTCGAGGTTGGACGAGGTAAAGCTTTGCCGGACGAGGCCCACCTGTTCCCCACGACCGGCCAGGTACTGGTCCAGCGTCTCGTTCCACTGCCGGGTGGGAAGCTCGGTCATGCCAACGCGCACCGAAGGGTAGAACAGGTTTTCCATGAACGGAGAAACAATCCAGACTTCTCCGTCCTGTGCCTGCGCTGCCGCAAGACTCTGAGAATGAAAATAATCGACGTTCAGATCCGGACGATTCTCCAATTGGGTGACCCAAATTGAGAATTCGCTCACATACTCATTGGGTGGATTGATGTTGATCCAAACCGTGCTACCCTGGGGTGCGTGCTTGACGACGAAAGCAAGCATGTCCGCATTGGCCCGATCCGTGGCAAGTTGTAGACGACCATTGGTAACCTGATTCGGCAAAGTGAGCAGCAGCAGGAGACCGGACAGGACCAGCCCTCCCCAGGCCACGAATCGCATCGGAGTGGCCCTCTGCAATAATTCAAGATTGAGGGAGAAGAACAGGCCGCAGAGTAGCGCGGCTCCAAGAGCTAGAGGAAAGAGATAATACTCCTGCGTATAGACCCATGGGATGTACACACCCAGCCAGAGAGCACACCACGCCAATCCTTCCACCAGAAAGGGGAGAAAATCCCTTTGGGATTTGCGCAGGATCACGAAGAGACTGGTCACCCCAATGGGCACCAGGTAAAGATAATCTCGCAGCAGCCAATCCCCCCACAGGCGAGCTTTAGGGAGAAGCCATTTTAAGCTGAAGTTAAATTGGGAGGCATATCCGGTCGAAGTCAACCCCTCCGGCAGGTAGATAAAGTGAAAGATCAGGTAGAGCAGGACCCCGCTCAGGGCAACCCACCAAAAGGCCAGGCGGTGACCCACGGAAGGGTGGTCCGGCCGTTTCGTAATCCGAAACCAGAACCCATTTACCATTAAAGAGATCAGGGCTGCCGGTGCCAGGAGGATGGCCGTCTCTTTGGCAGCACAGGCCAGAAAAACAAGGGCGACGGGCACCAGAAATAAAGCCGTTTTCCAATACCACGCCCTTAGACGGATGTACAAGCTGCAGGTCAGCAAGACCAACAGGATCAGGAGACCTTGCAACAGCTCGGGTTTGGAAAGGGTATAAATATTCTCGAGGACGGGTCCGGCGATGACGAAGGTAAGTCCGGTCACCCAGGCCGATTTGCGATTCATTCCGAGGGCCAGGGCCAGACGGATCAGACAGAACGTAATGCCCAGCCAGAGCACCAAATTGCCGAAGAAAAACCAGAAAGGCTGTTGGCCAAAAATTCGATAGACCAGGGCATAATATAGCCAGTAGGCCGGTCGAAGGCGCCCATGATAAGTGTCATCCGCGATATGCCACTGTCCCGCCCAGACCCTCTGAGCGGTGGTTAAGACCACTCCGTCATCAAAAAAACCAAATTGAGGGGATATTAACCGCGGCAGCATGATCCCCACGCAGAGCAAAAGAGGCGAGTAAAGCAGGACCGTCCTCAGCCAAGCGTCTTTCTTCATCGAGCAGCTCCTTGTGCCATCGGATCTAAATGCCCGTGCAGCGCGAGGAAAGCCGGTGGTTGTATTTCTATAATATTGAACATCAATCCACAATCATTTTCCGCAGGACGGTATTGAGGATGCCGCCGTTGCGGTAGTAATCCACTTCCATGTCTGTGTTCAAAAGCGCCTGAGCTTTGAATTCGATCTTCCTCCCATCGGCCCTTGTGGCTTTCACAGTCAGGACGGCGTGGGGATGAAGCCGCTCACCCAGTCCTTCAATCGTAAAGCTCTCCCGGCCAGTCAACCCGAGGGACTCGGCGTTCTGCCCATCCAGAAAGCGCACTGGCAGGACGCCCATCCCGATCAGGTTGGAGCGGTGGATGCGTTCGAACGATTCGGCCAGCACTGCCCTGACGCCCAATAGATAGGTGCCCTTCGCGGCCCAGTCACGGCTGGAACCGGAGCCATATTCTTTGCCCGCCAACACGATCAGCGGGACACCCTCTGCCTGATAGCGCATGGCCGCATCGTAGATCGACATCTCCTCACCGGAGGGCTGATAAGCCGTCAGGCCGCCTTCCTTGGGCGCCACCAGCGCGTTCTTCAGACGAATATTCGCGAACGTACCGCGCGTCATGACTTGGTCGTTGCCACGCCGTGAGCCGTAGGAGTTGAAATCACGCACTTGGACGCCATGCTCTACGAGGAACTTGCCGGCCGGGCTGTCGGCGGGGATGTTGCCGGCCGGTGAGATGTGATCGGTCGTGATCGAGTCGCCGAGCTGCACCAGGACGCGCGCTCCACGGATATCGGCAAGCGGCGGCAGCTCGGGCTTTAGCGAGAGGAAGAAGGGTGGCTGCTGGATGTAGGTCGAGGCCTCATCCCAGCGGTAGAGAGCGCCCTCGGCAACCCGGATGTTCTTCCATATCTCCGAGCCTTCGAAGACCTCGGCATACTTCTCCGTGAACATGCGCGTCTCCACACCGGAGGAGACACACTCCTGGATTTCCAGTGTCGAAGGCCAGAGGTCTTTGAGATAGACCGGTCCATGAGCGCCGATGCCGATCGGTTCCGAGGTCAGGTCGATGTCGACGGTTCCAGCGAGCGCATAGGCCACCACCAGGGGCGGGGAGGCCAGATAATTGGCTCTCACAAGCGGATGGACGCGCCCCTCGAAGTTGCGGTTGCCGGAGATGACTGCCGCAGCCACCAGGTCTCCGCTGTTGATCGCTTTAGCGACCTCGCCGGGAAGTGGCCCACTGTTCCCAATGCAGGTGGTGCAACCATAACCGACCACATGAAAGCCCAGTCGGGCAAGCGGCTCGAGCAGATCGGCCCGCTTCAAGTAGTCGGTGACCACGCGCGAACCGGGTGCCAGGCTGGTCTTGACATACGGCGGCACGCTCAAGCCCTTCTCGACGGCCTTTTTGGCCACCAGCCCTGCCGCCATCATCACCGAGGGGTTGCTGGTATTGGTGCAGGAGGTGATGGCCGCGATGACCACCGCCCCATGCCCGATCTCGATCGCACCGCCATTGGTGCCGATCTTTCCTTTCGTGGTTACTTCCGTCGGACTCAGCGCGTAGCCGCGCTCTTTGACAGGCAAGACCAGCGCCTTCTCGAAAACCCGCTTCATCTCGGTCAGAGGAACGCGATCCTGGGGGCGCTTCGGCCCGGCCAGGGATGGCACGACCGTCCCCAAGTCCAGGGTGAGCGTATCGGTGAACTGCGGGTCCGGCGTGCCTGCCTCCCGGAACAATCCCTGCGCACGGCAGTAAGCTTCGGTGCGGGCGATCCCCTCCGCCGGGCGTCCAGTCAGGCGCAGGTAGCGCAGCGTCTCTGCATCGACCGGGAAGAAGCCCACGGTCGCACCGTATTCGGGCGACATGTTGGCAATAGTGGCGCGGTCGGGCAGGGAGAGGCTGTCCAGGCCGGGGCCGAAGAACTCAACAAACTTATCCACCACGCCCTTCTTGCGCAGCATCTCCGTGACGGTCAGGACAAGATCCGTGGCGGTCACACCCTCCTGAAGCTTCCCATAGACTTTGAAGCCGACCACATCCGGCAGGAGCATGTCCAGCGGCTGGCCGAGCATTACCGCCTCGGCCTCGATGCCGCCCACGCCCCATCCGAGAACCCCCAGGCCGTTAATCATGGTGGTGTGCGAGTCGGTGCCGACCAGCGTGTCGGGGAAGGCCAGGCTTTCGTTGCCGTTCTTTTGGGTCCGCACAACGTCGGCCAAGTACTCCAGATTGACCTGATGGACAATGCCAGTCATCGGGGGGACCACACGAAAATTGGAGAAGGCCTTCTGTCCCCACTTGAGGAATTCATAGCGCTCGCGGTTGCGCTGGAATTCGACCTCCCCGTTGCGTTGGAGCGCATCCACGGTCGCAAAGAAATCCACCTGGATCGAGTGGTCAATGACCAGGTCCACAGGGACGAGCGGGTTGATCCGCTCCGGGTCGCCGCCCAGGCGCGCGACGGCCGCGCGCATGGCGGCCAAGTCAACGACGGCCGGGACGCCGGTGAAATCCTGCATGATGACGCGCGCCGGAAGGAAGGAAATGCCGGAGCGCTGGGGGTCAACCGGCTTCCAGGCGGCGATGTTTTTCACATCCTGCGGCTTGACCTCGCGGTCGTTGCATTGTCGCAAGGCCGCCTCCAGTAGGATGCGGATCGAGAACGGCAGTCTGTCCAGCTTTACCAGCCCCACTTTTTCAAGGGCATCCAGGCAGTAAATGGTGTACCGGCGATCCCCGACTTCTAAAACGCCGTGGGATCTAAAGATATCTTTAAGCATCTAATACTCCTTACGGTTTAATAGATTCGAATCAAACTTATTGCAAATCCATTTATACCGATATAAACCCTTTGGATCCATGCAAATTCGGACGACCTATTCGGCATCGTCTCTCTAGTGAATGCGATAGACAACAATGATTTTCGTGCCGTGTACACTAATCGAATAATACTCAAGATTCGACGGATAATAATCATTGGGATGGGTTGAAAAATCACCAATAAAATAGTTGAAATAATCGTCCTGACTCTTCACCATCACTAAACGCGACTTTGGCTGTGGAGCCAGAGCCGTATCGTAGTATTGTAGTCCCGAGGTATCCGCGACAAAAAGGCGAATTGTGTCGCTCGGATCGTGGGCCAGGATGTAATCAATGGCAGGTTTATAAGACAGGCCCCAGTAATCCAAATCGAAACGCTGCCTCAAGCTCGCCGGATTGCCAGCCAGACTATTGAAGTAGACATAGGCGCATGGACTATATTGGATCATGAAACCGACCGGCTCCGCCAGGCCAACTAACAGAATGAGGAGTGTAACCAATAAAACTCGGGTCGAACGCCCTGTCTTCCGCACAAACCATTGATAAACGGTATAAAAACCGCGCGTCGATAGCAGTAACAAGGGTGGGTAAATAAAAAACATTTGCCGCCACCCATTGTACAACACCGAATGAAACCAGTAGATGGCAACGACGGGTATAAGCAGCCAACCAATCACTGCCAACCAACCGAGCGTGTCTGGATCAGTAACTATAGCGGCAAAGCCGCTCAAGCTTTCTCTAACTCCCTTCCGGAGCTGTTTCACCGCGCTGCGGGTCCAATCCAAGAATCCCGGTAGGATGCCGGCTAAAATGATCAGCGGTGTGCTGATTCCAATCCATACGGGTAGATAATGCCATGGAAGATCACCCGAAGACACATACTTTCCAAGGTAAAGTACATCCTTCCCATAAGGAAGGTATCTGCTCATCTCCTTGAATGTATTGATGAATTCGCCTAGGGGGTTGTGCCACAGGACCGGAAAAAAGAAGACCGTAAAGCCCGCACTAAACACCAAGTATATAAAAATGGTTGCCAGTCCGTGTTTCCAGGTTTGATGTGAACCCCACTCTACAGCCAGCAGCAAAATCAAGGAGATTGGGATGATCGCAACCCCGGGAACCCGTGTGGCTATCAGCCAACCGCTAGCGATGGCGTGGACCCCCAGCACAACCCAGGTGACCACCGCCATGCCTTGCTTCTTCCAGGTATCTAGGAAAAGCACCAATGTCCCGAAGGCTACAACAAAGCTCCCCATGAAAGGGATGTCTTTTGAGTTATAGAAGGCATCCATGTAAATACGCGGGCTGGCCACCAAGAAAACCACGGTCAGCAACCCCCACCAAGAACTATGAAAGAGCCGGCGGCTTATATAATAAAAAATGATAAGGCTAACCAAAAACAAGAAATAAAGGATCAAATGGCGAATGTATTCCGCATTGTAATTGGGCCCCACATACCGCGCCTCAATCCATAATAATGGTAGTTCAAACGTCACGCCATGGTAGCGGTCTGGGTAAGACAATAACGTCGGATCGCCCTTGAAAATGTAGCGGTAATTCCAGGCAGCCAGTTCAGTCTGGGCCGGATCATCAACAGGGACTCCGAAAGTCTTATAAATCGAGACCCCGATCGCCGCAAGCACTATAAAAAAGATTAAGACGACTAAGGACGAGAGGTGTTTTTTCATAAAAAGAATCAAATGATTTCAGCGAATTCCTGTTTGAGGGATATCAAAGCCGCCGAGAAATTCCCAGATGCCATTTTGCGACTGAGATATGGGATCGGTATGCTCAGGGACTGATTAATTCACTTTCTAGGTTCTGCATTAACCGCCTGCGCTGCTCCTCCGGGGCGAAACTGGCCCGGGCAGCCGCCAGGATGCGCTCCTGCAACATCCGGCGCGGCATGCCTAGCTCAACACAGGCCCGTCGGTACTCATCGGCAAGCGTGATCTGCGAGATGCTGGGATCATCTGTGGCGAGCACAACCTCCAGGCCGGCTTCCACCATCTTCATCAGAGGGTGTTCCGGGAGGGAGGAAATGGAGCCGGTCTGGTAATTGCTGGTCACACACACCTCGAATACCGTCCGCCTCTCCCTGGCGAGGTCCACAACTGCCCGATCTTCCAGGACCCGGACGCCGTGGCCGATCCGCTCTGCGTTCAGCACCTCGATCGCCTCGCGAACGTTGGACGCGCCTCCCCATTCCCCGGCGTGAACCGTCAACTTAAGCCCGGCCTGTTTCGCCTCCCGGAACACACCCTCAAACGGTTGGGCCGGAAACTCTGCCTCGTTCCCGGCCAGGTCCATGCCCACCAGCCCCCGCTCGATCCGTTCAGCGGCCAGCCAGGCCACCTGCTCGGCCAGCTCCACGCTCTCGTGTCGGTTGACACTCGCCAACAAGCCAACCTGCACTCCGAACCCGACGGCGGCCTCCCGGGCACTCTCGCAAACCCAGTCCATCACATCCCCCAGGGGAAAACGCTCCGCACGGCTAAGAGCGACGGGAGTGAAGCGCAGTTCCAGATAGCGGACGTTGTCCGAGGCCGCGTCTTCGACCGCCTCCCAGGTGATGCGATGGATGATCTCCGGCGAACGATAAAACAGGCGCAGCGTGGTAAATTTTGCCAGGAAGTTCTGGTAGGTGAATGGTTCGTCGTTCTGCACCTGCACCAGGCCGCTTAGAGAGCCGGTGTTGCTGGGTACCGGGATGCCGTGGGCGCGCGCCACCTCCATCATCGTGCGCAGGCGCAGGGATCCCTCCAGATGACGGTGGAGTTCCACCTTTGGCAGGGATCGATAAAAGTCGACTGACTCGTTCCCTTCCAGCTTCATGGTCCTGAATGTTCAATGACGGTGGCGCTTGCGCTTCTTTTCGGTGGAGACTTCCTGTTGGGCGGCGGCGGCCGGAGCAGGCGCAGGCAGAGGCGCGGCGGCCGTCTCGACCTGGGCGAGCGCGGCTCTGGGCTGGTACAGAAAGATACGCCCGATGACCGCGGCGCGGATATCGGCCATCAGGGTCTGGAACATTTGCGAGGCTTCGCTTTTATATTGTACCAGCGGGTCGCGCTGGGCATAGGCCTCCAAGCCGATCGACACCCGCAGGGCCTCGACCCGCGTCAGGTAGTCCACCCACAGCTCCGTGATGGCCCCCAGCAGGACCTGTCGATAGATCTGGGTCTGGACGCGATGGCCCAGCTCGGCAACGGAGAGGGATGGCGAGCTTTCACCCAGGCGGACCAGCTCGCTCTCGCCAAAAGCCTGGCACTGAGCCTCCTGAGCCCTCTGCAGGTGTTCAAGGATTTGTTCCTCGAGTTCATCAGCGGGCATGTTCACCAGAATCTCGCTCGCCAGGTAAATGTAATGGAGCCGGAGGAAGGCCTGGCGCATCTGGCGATGGGTCTTCGCATCAAAGTAAGTGCTCGTACCCTGTGCAATCAGTGCCAGCATACGCAGTTTCGCCTGGTCGTCCAGGGAGTTTCCCTGACGTTCCAGGGCGGAATCCAGGTCGCGCACGATCTGTCCATCTTTGCCGAGCAGACGTTCCTCACGCGCCTCGAGCACCTGGTGCAGGCGTTCTTCAATGCGGACGGCCACATCGTCCCAGACCAGGTCCTGCAGTTCAGCCGGGTCGACGCCGAGCGGCTCGCCCAGGCGGAATTCGATCGCCCCGGCCAGGCGCGTGACGGTCATGGCGAGCAAAGCCGAGGCGATCTGAACGCGCAGTGAGTCTTCCAGCGCCCGAGGGTCATCCGAGAGCCAGCGGTTTTGCTCGTTGGTGAGACGGAGCGGCATCCGGACGGCGCCTGTCAGATCTTCCAGTAGCTCTTGCGGGCGGCGGGGTTCCGCCTCCTCTTGATCGTCCAAGGCGTCGAAATAGGTCTCCAGAGCGTCGGTGCGATCCCGGACCTCAGCCTTCAGGCTCTCCCCGGAGCGATCGATCTGGTCCTGGGCCAGGTGCAGGAAGTAGATATGGTCCGCCTGGAGCGCCCGGTGGGCCATCTCCAGCAGCCCAGTTTTGGAATCCGAACCTGCCGAGTTCAATTCGTCCAACAGGACCTGGTACGTAAAGGAAGGGAAAATGCCGTCAGGCGTCTGAAAGAGCGGCTGGATCTGTTCCAGCCAGGCCAGCAAGCGCCAAAGTTCTCCGCTCTCAGAGGCTTCTCGGACCCGGCGCTCGACCTCCTGGCTCAAGAGCTCGTCCACATCCTCGCTCAGGTCCTCTTTTTCGAAGACCCGGTCGCGCTGTCCATAGATACGCATGCGCTGCGCATTGAGCACATCATCGTACTCCAGCAGGTGCTTGCGGATGTCAAAATTGGCGCCCTCCACACGGTGCTGGGATTGCTCGATCATGTTGCTGACCATGCGGGCCTGCATCGGATAGTCATCGTCGATGCTCAGGCGCTCCATCATGCCCTTGACCTGATCGCCGCCGAACATGCGCATCAGATCATCCTCCAGGGAAAGGAAAAAGCGCGAAGAACCCGGGTCGCCCTGGCGGGCGGCGCGGCCGCGCAGCTGGTTATCGATGCGGCGGGCTTCGTGTCGCTCGGAGCCGACAATATGCAGTCCGCCGAGCTCGCGCACGCGTTCCATATCCTCAAAGTATTTCAGGAAGTACTCGACCTCGGTCTCATAGATGCCGAAGAGGGAGGAATCCGCTTTCTGCAAGGCTTCCCGTCGCTCCTGCAAGGTCATGTCATACGGGTCCTTGTAACCGGCCTTGCGCAGGACGCGCGCCACCGCCGCGATGATCTCCTCGGCCAGCTCGCCGCCCAGCTTGATGTCGACCCCACGGCCAGCCATGTTGGTCGCAATGGTCACCGCCCCAAAGGCACCCGCCCCGGCAATGATCTGGCTCTCCTCGGTATGCTTGCGCGCGTTCAGGACCTGGTGGGGAACACCGCCCTGCAGGACAGACTTGAGCCGGGACTCATCTGCAGGGGTTAAGTTCAGGATGGTCTGCAGCCGGGACAGATTGGCCGGGTCCTCGGGGTTGAGCGATACCCCCAGTTCCTTGGCAAGCGGGCGCAATTCCTCCGGGCGCATCTGGTCGAGCGGAAGGTAGAGCAGCTCCAGCTCCGGGATGCGCCGCCCATCCTCCTGTCGATTGTTCTTTTCCAGCCAGAGGTTGCGCAGCAACAGGACCTGCATCAGGCGGCGGATCGGCTCAGCCCGCAGCCTGGTCGACAGCCGTTCGGAACTCTCCACCGAGGAAGTGCCTACCAGCATAGGCCGGCCCTGGATATGATAGCGGGCGATCTCGTGCACAATGGCGCGCAGCTTCGCCTCGACGGTCCGGTAGACGACATCCGGGTAATCCTTGCGGCGCCAGAAGGCGATGCCCCTCTCCGGATCGTCCCAGCGGGCAAAATATGAATACTCGAAACCGTCCTCATCCCTGGCCTTGACCTCCTGGAGTGGCGCATTCGGCCAAAAAGCTAGATACTCCAGGTTGGTCGGGATGGGCAGGACGTCCAGTTTGTAGATCTTGTCGAACTCCTCAGCCTCGGTCAAGGCAGTACCGGTCATGCCCGCCAGCTTGGCATACATGCGGAAGTAGTTTTGCAAGGTGATGGTGGCGTAAGTGACATTTTCCGGCTCGACCTTAACGCCTTCCTTGGCCTCGACTGCCTGATGCAAGCCATCCGACCAGCGCCGGCCCGGCATCAAGCGCCCGGTGAACTCGTCGACGATGATGACCTTGCCGCCCTGGACCAGATAGTCCTTGTTGCGCTTGAACAAGGACTGGGCCCTCAAGGCTTGTTCGAGGTAGCCGAGCAGGCGGGCCTGTTCGGGGGTCACGTCTTCAGGACGATCGGGGTCGCGCAGGGGCTGGCCGAGCAGTTGCTCGACATGGGCCGTACCGATCTCGGTCAGCGAGATGGTGCGGTCCTTCTCATTGATCTCATAATCCTCGGGGCGCAGCTGGCGGACCAGCTGGGCCATCCTGCCGTACCATTCCACGTCGCCGGAGGCCGGTCCGGAGATGATCAGGGGCGTCCTGGCCTCGTCGATCAGGACATTATCCACTTCGTCGACGATCGCATAATGGTGGCCGCGCTGGACGCGGTCTTCCAGGCGCATGGTCATGTTGTCGCGCAAATAGTCGAAGCCAAACTCACTGTTCGTGCCGTAGGTGATATCCGCCTCATAGGCCAGGCGACGGTCAACCAGGCGCATCTGATCCTGGTCTTCACGCGGGGAGGTGCGCGACGGGTCGTATAGGAAGGCTTTTTTTCCGTTTTCGGTCGAGGTGGCCATTTGCAGGATGCCGACCGACAGGCCGAGGGCCTGGAAGATGGGGCCCATCCAGCGGGCATCCCGACGAGCCAGATAGTCATTGACCGTCACCAAATGCACCCCCGCCCCCGTCAGCGTATTCAAATATAGCGGCAGGGTAGCGACCAGCGTTTTGCCTTCCCCGGTGCGCATTTCGGCGATCTTGCCCTGGTGCAGGACGATCCCCCCCAGCAGCTGCACGTCGTAGGGACGCAACCCGACGTTCCGTTTGGAGGCCTCGCGCACAGCGGCAAAGGCTTCGGGGAGAAGCTCCTCGAGCACAGCTGCTTCGACGGTGCGGCGTTCTGAATCGTCCTCGATGCCCTCCACCTCCTGGGCCAAACGGGCACGGAACTCGTCCGTCTTGGCGCGCAGGGCCTCATCGCTTATGGCTTCCAGTTCCGGCTCGAAGGTATTGATCCGGTCAACGGTCTCGGTGATCTTCTCAATTTCACGCTTATTGGGGTTGCCCCCAAACGTTTTGACAAATTTCTGGAGCATAAAAAAGCACCTTTCGAAGAGGGATTATAGCATAGGGAAATTGGATGGATATGAGAAAGTGCCCCTGCAGGCATTACCGGGGCCTCTGATGCCAGGGCTCAACGCTTCGGAGAATGAGCATCTACCCCTCCATAAGAAAATTGCGGCGGGGACTGTCGTCTTCAGGCGACAGCGGAAGCCGCATCCTCTTCTTTTTCTTTTGTTGGAAAGTGCTTGACAGACACCGAGGAAATTAGTACACTTGTTCTATGTATGGTGTGCGTTGTCGTCGTAGTCGTGGTTGTGTCTTTTCGCTCAAATATCACCTGGTTGGGTGTCCGAAGTATCGGCG
>JBEKFY010000047.1:0-31285 GCA_050013095.1 Anaerolineales bacterium
CTGCTGCAACTCAGGAGCGACCGCCTCAAAGCCTTCCCGTCGTAGGCGGGTGACCAACCGCCGGGCTTCGCCTCGTTTCGGGTAAGCTCGGCGGGCAGCTCGGAGCAGGTGGAAGCGGTCCAACACGAATTCCTGGGGCAGCTCCAGCCGGTCAAAGCTGTGCCGGACCCACTCGCTCCCATCGCCCCCGCTGATCAGCCTCTGGGTTCCTCTCAGATCATAGGTCCGGTGGGCTTCCCGCAGGATATGCTCCTGCCACTCCTCCCCAGATAGCCCGATGGCGGTCATACATTGCTTATTTTCCAGCCGGTAGCGGTCTTTCCCGACCAGTTTTCGGCCGGTGCTCAGGATCGCCACCCGGACTTCCGCAGAACGCCGCGCTTCCCGCTGCAAGTGAACCCAGACCCCATCGCTCTCCCCATACAGCACCGGCGCCGGGATCTTACCCCCTTCCAGCCCCTCTCCCCCCTCGAAGATACGCCGCCGCTCAGCTTCTTCCCCATCCGCAATCCGGTTGCCTACCTTCCAGACCATCCGCTGCACTCGGGTGCAGGTGACCGGCGCCTTGACCAGGTAGCTGAGCTGCTCCGCGGCCCGGCGATAGGGATCACAGCTGGCCAGGGCTGCCCCCATCTCCTGCAGCCTGCCGCTCATCCGCCCATATGCCGCCAGGCCAAACAGCTCATCGATCGGTTTCACTCGCCTCTCCTGTTCATCCCGATAGATCCTGCGCTTGTACTGAATCGGCCCCAGGCTGCTCACCATCCACCGCCTCTCCGTCCCCACATTCCGCCAGCCCGCTGGCACCTCCCTCGCCAGCTGATCGTCCAAAACCCGGATCACCCCCTGCAGAACCTGCCTCCCCACTCCGATCGTCATGCGCTGGATCGTATCTTCCACCGCACCGAGGGGGATCGCTTCCTGAAATTCCATCACCACGTCTTCCACTTTTATCGTTATACTAATGCTGACGGCTTCGGCTGTCATCTGAGAGTTCCTTTCTCTGTTGTTGTGACCAACTACAATATTGATTGGAACTCTCTCTTTTTGCAACCCCTTTCTATGGATTTCTATTACTGTAACAGTTCCTTCGGTAACCTCTTGAATTAACCATCAATTTGGTCTATGCTTATTGTTTAGGTGACGAAGCTCTCACCACATCGAAAGGAGGCCGGACCCACACACCACTTCCCGTTCCCCCAACCAATGAGCCTTCAGATCGTTTTTCATCAGAGGAGAGGACCATGAAAAAGATCACCGTTCTGATCAGCCTGGTCGTGATGGCTGCCATTGTGTTGACCGCCTGCGGAAGTCAGGCCTCTGCACCCAAAGATCTACTTGCACAAGTCAAACAACGGGGGTATGTCATTGTCTCAACCGATCCGAACTACGCACCCCAATCATCCCTCAATACCCAGGGCAAAAGACCCTCGAACACGAAATGCCCATCGGACACGCTGACCACCGCGGAGATGCAGGGCTTTGACGTGGACGTGGCCGCGGAGATCGGCAAGCGCTTGGGTGTGGAGACGTGCTTCGCCACCCCGAGCTGGGATTTGATCACCGCCGGGAGCTGGGCGGACAAATGGGACGTCAGCGTCGGTTCGATGACCGTCACCAACACGCGGGCGAAAGTGCTGACCTTCACCGTCCCGTATTATTATTATTATGCGGTGGTCGCTGTCAAAAAAGGCAGCGGAATCAACACACTTGCCGACCTGGCTGGCAAACCGGTGTGCGCAGGCACATCCACCACCTATGAGGACTGGCTGAACGGGAAGCTCGACCTGCCCGCAGCAGATGTCTTCGCCCAACCCCCCGCTAATGTGAAAGAGGTGCCGCTGGACACCGATCAGGAATGCGCCCAATCCATCAATTCTGGCCGGACTGATTTCCTTGCATATGTCACTGCCAACACCGTGGTCGATCAAAACATTGCCGCGGGCTTCCCCGTGGTTAAATTAGGCAGCCCCATCTACCGGGAAAGCCTGGCGGCCGCGGTCGACAAATCTTCCAGCCTGCCGATCGATACCTTCGTCGCCGCCCTCAATACCATCATCCCCGCCATGCACAGCGACGGGACTCTCACGAAGCTCTCGATGAAATGGTACAACGTGGACATGACCCAGGCGCCTACGCAATAAGACACCTTTCGACATGGAAGCGGCGGAATACCGCTTCCATGCTTTTTCCCCCATTGAAGGTGAGACGATGTCTCTTCAAAGTTCCACGATGGCCGCGCCCAAATCCCAGGCCGATTTGATCTACGAGATGCAAATGAGGGCAAAACGCCGTTTCACGCTCGGCGTTGTCATTTCATGGATCGTCCTCCTGGCCTTCCTCTTATTCCTGTTCAGCAGCACGAAAATCACCGTGGGTGGATTCACCTTTAAAACAATCCACCTCGATATGGCATTTATCCGGGAAAATGTCCCCTTTATTGCCAGCGGTGTCACTGTCACCATCGGTATTTCAGCCCTTTCGATCCTCTTCGCGACAATCCTGGCTCTCCTGGCCGCACTGGGCAGGCTGTCGAGATTCCCACCATTCTACGCCCTGTGCAGCTTCTACGTGTCTCTGATCCGCGGAACGCCCCTGTACCTGCAGATCTTTTTCTTCTTCCTGGCGCTTCCACAGGTCGGCATCATCCTGCCGGGCTTGTGGGCAGGCGTGATCGCGCTGGGGTTGAACTACGGGGCCTACATGAGCGAGATCTTCCGCGCCGGCCTTGCCTCGGTCGGCAAAGGCCAGCGCGAGGCTGCCATGGCGATCGGTATGACGCCCGGACAGACCATGCGCCGGATCGTCATTCCTCAAGCCTTGCGCTTTGCCATACCCCCGACCGGCAACGAGTTCATCGCCATGCTCAAGGACTCGGCCCTGGTGTCAGCCACCGGCTTCGTCCACGAGCTCATGTGGCGGGCGACCAAAGTAGGGCGAGCCCAGTTCCACAATCTGGAAGCCTTGATCGCGGCCGCAGTCTTTTACTGGGTCATGACCCTGGTCTTCTCCTACTTCCAGGGCCGCCTGGAAACGCGCATGTCCCGCGGGGAGAGGTAAGGTATGGCCCCCATCGTTAAAGTTACCAATCTGGATAAATTCTTTGGGCGGCTTCAGGTCCTAAAAAAAATATCTCTCGAGGTAAACCCTCAAGAGGTCGTCTGCATCATCGGGCGAAGCGGCGCCGGGAAGAGCACCCTGCTGCGCTGCATCAATTATCTGGAAGAGCCATCCTTCGGGGAGATTGAAGTGGATGGATGCTGCATTACGGCCGGCAAAAAAGGCAAAGACCTGCGCGAGCTGATCCATGAGATCCGCCTGCGCAGCGGGATGGTCTTTCAAGAATTCAACCTCTTCCCTCACATGAGCGTCCTGGAAAACGTCATGGAGGGCCCGGTGACGGTCAAGAGGATGGATAGGGCCAGTGCGGCCAAGATCGCCGAAATGAATCTGGAGCGCGTCGGCATGCTCTTCAAGAAGAATGAATATCCCAACCGGATATCCGGCGGCCAGAAGCAGCGGGTGGCCATCGCCCGCGCCCTGGCGATGGAGCCGAAGGTGATGCTCTTCGACGAACCCACCTCCGCCCTCGATCCAGAATTAATCGGCGAAGTGCTCACCGTGATGAAGTCCCTCGCCAACGAAGGCACGACCATGCTGGTCGTCACCCATGAGATGGAATTCGCCCGGGATGCAGCCAATCGTGTCATTGTGATGCACGAAGGAGAAGTGGTCGAGCAGGCTGCTCCGAACGAGTTATTCACTCATCCCCAGAATGAACATACCCAGGCTTTGCTCGAACGCTATCGCTCGGGGAAGTCCTCGCAACCCGATGTGTAAGTCCAGCGCGGTAGTCCTGCGCCAGTCTGTTCCCACCACCTGGGGCTAAGAGCCAAACCCTAAAACCTGAATACTGATCGCGGCCTTCTTCGAATCAATCCCGCCCGAGGTAAGGCAACCAACCCGCTGCCCCTCCATGCCTACCCCCTTGGACAGGCCTGGCCGAATCCGGGGCTGGCGAATGATCGAGAATGCAGGGAAGAATGAAAACAGCCCATCGCGTCAAACCACGCCTCACCTTGCTGAACTCCGGTCAGATGGAACAAATCCACCATTATGCGCTGCAGATCCTGTCCAGGACCGGCGTGCGGGTCGATTCAGAGCCGGTGCGACAGCTGCTGAAAAAAAGGCTGGGAGCCAGCGCACTTGTGGAAAAGATCGTGCGATTCCCCGTCGAGGCAGTAGACTGGGCTCTCGCCGCGGCGCCCGCCAAGATCGACCTCTTCGACCGCCGCGGAGGCCGCGCCTTCCAGCTGGGGGACGGGGCTCTCCACTTCGGGATCGGGGTGACGACACTGTTCTATCAGGATCCGCTCACCGGAGACCTGGCACCCTTCACCCGGAAGCACATGCAGGACATGGTTCGACTCGGGGGTAGTTTATCCCATTATGAGGTGATCTCGACGGTGGGCATCGTCCAGGATGTTCCCACCCCCCTGTCCGATCTTTACGGCAGCCTGGAGATGCTCGCCAACACGACCAAGCCATTGGTTCTGCTGGTGTCCGATGAGAGCAAATTCTCAAGCGTGCTGGACCTGTTTGAGAACCTCAGGGGCGATCTGGCTGACAAACCCTTCCTACTCCCCTACTTCAACCCGGTCTCGCCCCTGGTGATGAATGCGGGGACCGTCGATAAAATGCAAACCGCCATCGAACGCGGCCTGCCGGTCATCTTCTCCAACTACAGCATGGCGGGCGCCTCCACACCGCTCACCCCGGCCGGCACGCTGGTATTGTTGATGGCGGAACTGCTCGCCGGTTTGACCATCAGCCAGATCATGAGGGAAGGAGCGCCGATCCTGCTGGGCATGTTGCCGGTATTCTTCGACCTGAAAGCGATAACGAATTTTTATGATCCCCAGAGCATACTGATCAACCTCGCCTGCGCGGAAATGATGGCGTATTACCATCTGCCTCACTGCGGGACTTCCGGAAGTGGCACAGGCTGGGGAGCAGACCTGATCGCTGCGGATACTTATTGGATGAACAGCCTGACCTACTGCATGACCCATGGGGGACTTGCCCCTTTCGTCGGAGACACTCTGGCCTCGAAGGTATTCTCGCCCAAAACCGTCGTCTACGTGCATGAGGTGATCGACCAGTCCAGGCGCCTGGCCGGTGGTTTCGAACTGGACGACGAGCACGCGGTGCTGGGCGAAATTGACCGGATCGGCCCCGGAGGGAACTTTTTGTCTGCACCCTCGACCCTGAAAGGCTACCGGAGCGGTTACTATCCCAGCCCGGTGTTCGCCCGCTGGAGCATGGAGAAATGGCAGGCCGCGGGCAGGCCTGCTGCCGATCAGGTCCTGGGCGAATATACCGCGGAACTGATCGCGAAATCGTCCGCCCCAGAGGATCACGCCGATCTGATGGCCAAAGGGGAAGAGTTCATCGCAGCCATCGGGAAATGATCCCTGAGCAGCCCAGGACTGCAAGGGCAACCTCCTTACAATCCATCTCCGGATCCCTGAGTGGTCACTAAAAAAGATCCCCCTCCAAATCAGAAGGGGGATCACATCGCTTCCTTATCCGGCCACTTAGGCGGGCTTCTGGGCTTCTTTTTCCCTTAATGCCTCCGCAGTGCGGAAGTACTTGATGAATCGCATGGCGTAATCATCACGGCCCAGGAGCAGGTCAGCCGCCTTGACCATGGTCCCCAGCTTCATCGGATCCGTGATCGAGCAGGTCGCGCCGCACTGGATCGCCAGCGCCAGAAAGGCCTGGTTAACCGACAGGCGGTCGGGCAGGCCGAATGAGACATTGCTGGCCCCCAGGTTAATATTCACACCGAACTGCTTCCGAATCAGCTCGATGGCCTCCAGCGTGACCGTGGCGGCCTTGCTGTCCGAACCGACCGTGAGCACCAGCGGGTCGATGATGATATCTTCAGTGGGAATGCCCAGCTTGGCAGCGCGCTCGATGATCTTCTCCGCTACAGCCACCCGTTCCTCGGCTGTTTTGGGAATACCGTTGTCGTCCATGGTCAGACCGATCACCGCCGCACCGCGGTCCTTGACGATCGGCAGGACGTTCTGCAAACGCTTTTCTTCTCCACTGACCGAATTAACCAGCGGCTTGCCCGGCGCGGCAGCCAGGCCCGAGGCCAAGACGGCCGGGTTGCCGGAATCCAGGCAGAGCGGTACATCCACCACCGAGGCGACCAACTCCACGACCTTCGGGATCATGGCGACCTCATCCAGCCCTGGCACACCGACGTTGATATCCAGCACATCTGCTCCCCAGGCGACCTGGCGCTCCGCCAGCTGGCGAATGTAATCAAAGTTCCCTTCCGTGAGGGCCGCGGCCAGCTTCTTATGACCGGTAGGGTTGATCTTCTCGCCGATGATGACGAACGGCTGATCGATCCCGAGCGTGACTTCCTTTTTATCGCTCTTCAATGTGGTGTGCATAAAGTCTCCTATGAAAAGATTTAATGGCCTTTCAAGTACCGCAGTACGGACTCGGCAAAGATCGCAGTACCGATTGGCAAGGCTCGTTCATCAATGTCGAAAAGCGGGTTGTGGCCGTAGCGCTCATCCCCCTCGATGCGCGTGCCAAGCATGAACATCGCTCCGGGCACTAGATCCGTGAAACAGCTGAAATCCTCCGCACCGAGTTCTTTTACCAGAGGCAGGACATGTTCGCCTCCGAGCAGGTCTGCAGCGGTCTGGTCGATCAATTTTACCGCGGTCGGGTGGTTCTGCATTGGCAACCCGCCGAGCATGAAGCGCAGTTCATAATCGCCTCCAAGCGTCCGGGCCAGTTCAAAGGCCCGCCTGATCTCGGCATGGATCTGCTCCTGGACCTTCGTATCCATGAAGCGCAGGGTGCCGGTCAGCTCCACCCGCTCCGGGATCACGTTCTCGGCCTGCCCGCCGTGCAGTGATCCGATGCTGACGACTGCCGGGTCCAGGGGCGAGAGGCGCCGGGAGACGATCCCATTCAGCGCCTGGATGACATGCGCGGTGATGTCAAACGGGTCGATGCCTTCGTTCGGCTTGGCGCCGTGACTGCCGCGTCCGAGGATGGTGCCAAACCAGGAGTCAACCCCTGCGGAGGCCGGGCCAGCTTCGATCCGGATGTCCCCGACCGGTGTGGCTCCGTCCACATGGGTAGCGATCACCAGGTCCACCCCATCCATCGCACCATCCTGGATCATGCGCGGTGCCCCGCTCAGGCCCTCGGCATCGCCGACCTCCTCCGAAGGTTGGAAGAGAAAACGCACCGTCCCAGGGAACCTCTCCTGGACAAGGAGGGAGGCGGCACCCAGCGCCATCGCCGTATGCGCATCGTGCCCGCAGGCATGCATCACGCCGGGATTCTGGGAAGCATACGGAACCTGGTTGGCTTCCTGAAGGGGTAATGCGTCCATATCAGCACGGATCGCGATCATCGGTTTCCCCTGGCCAAAATCAGCCACGACGCCGGTGCGCCCGACACCCCGCCGGACCCGCAGGCCAAGCTCCTCCAAGATCCCCGCCACTTGAGCAGAGGTGCGGCGTTCTTGAAAACCGAGTTCGGGATGCATATGAAAGTCCCGCCGCCAGGTGCTCAATTGCGGCCGCAGCTCTTCCGATCGTTCAAGCATGGTTCTCATCGTCATCCTCCACAGTCCTGCGTGCCCCCCTTCCGCGCCGGCGGGAGCATGTTCTCTTCCTTTTCCCATCTATGCTCAGGCGGTGGTGGAACACGTGGTTTGAACCAGGTCCGCTCCGCTACTTCCTTAACCCGTCTGGATCAATACACCCAGGCCGGCAGGTGGTCCATGCCAGCCTGGTGGCCCAGAGCTGCCACCATAGCATGCAACTCCTTCTCCTTCCCCGGTTCCAGTGACGGACGCTGATAAGCCTCGAGCAGTTGCTGGGTACGCACCTTCGCGCGTGCAAATGTTTCCAGGCTGCCCGCAGCCTGCCAGGCGCGGTTCGACTCGCGGTCGATGACCGCCGAGGGTAGGTATTGCTCCTGCGAAAAGAGGTCCCTGGTGACCTTTTGCTTGAGGAAATCACCCTTGAAGTTGATCCCCTCAAATAAGCCTGTCGCCAGGGTCTCGGTGCGGACCTGAACACCTTCCAGCAAACGCTTGGCCATGCCAATCCCTTCGGCATCCACGACCAGCTTTTCTGCGCTCTGGCAGGCCAGGAAGTCAAGCATGCCCGCCCCGGAGATCATGTTGATGCCGGCCAGGGCTCCAATCAGCGCGGTCACCCCGCTCTCCAACCCGGCCTGCGCATCGACCCGCTTGGCGTCGCTGGCGCCCAGATAGGCATGGGTGGGCAATTTCAGCGTTTTGCCCACCTGGGCGTAGGAGGCGTCGATCATGGCGGTTTCGATCGCGCCCATCGGTGTGGTCCCTTTTCGCATATCGAAGATCGCCGGCGCTCCGCCCCAAACAATCGGAGCACCCGGCCTGGCCAGCTGATGGATGGCAATTCCGCTCAAACTCTCGGCAGCATGCTGAACAATGCTACCCAGGAGCGTCACGGGCCCAGCAGCCCCTGCCAGCGGCATGGAAATGAGCTGAGCCGGGATGAGGGCGCGTGCCAGGGTGATCAGGTTTTGAGCGCCGAACTCGCTCCAGATCAGTGGCGGCGAGGGGCACACATCAAAGATGGCCTGGGGTTTATCCGCCAGGGCGCTCGGGCCACCCGCAAAAATCGCCAGCATCGCAAACATCGCTTGCAGGTTCTGAACCGAGAAAGACCCGGTGACGATGGGCTTCTGTGAGTACAGCAGCACTATGTAGAGGCGGTAGAGATCCCCGATCGTCTTCGGAACCTCGTTGCAGACGACCGCGGTGGACTGTGCATCATACTGCGGCAGCGCCTCGGCGATCTTAACCAGGCGGACCAGATCCGGCGTGGTCGACGGCTTGTGTTCCAAGGTCTCGGGATCCAGGACGTGGACGCCGGAGGAACCGGGGTCAAAATGGACTTGGTCGCCTTCGTAGGCGATGACCGGGGTTCCGGTCCGGTCGTAGAGGCGGAAGGAGGGAGGCACCGTCTCCAACGCAGTGCGGACGATCTTCTCCGGGATGCTGACGATCTCCCCGTCCAATCCGGCCCCCGCCCCAGCCAGAAGCTGGCGTGCTTCCGGTGACTGCACCTTGATCCCTGGACGAATCATCAATTCGAACGCTTCGTCGAGAACGCGTTCGACCACATCCTTCGTAAGCAGTTCCAATTTTGGCTGCATGGTGTTTCAATTTTTCTCTGCAGAAGCGATGATGCGTGTCATTTCGGCAGACAGCTTGGGATCGAGCGGTTCGGGTTGATGGCTGGAGAGGAGTTTGCGGGCCTTGGCAAGCGCCCAATCCCGGGCGTCATCCCGCTTCGCCTCCCACTCATTGTACGGACGACGATCCATGAATTCCGGAAGGAAGAGGTCGCGCATGTGGGCAAGGGTGTGCTTTCCGGCCAGGAAATTGCCTCCCGGTCCGACCGCAGCAATCGTATCCAGGGCCAGGGTTTCCTCGTTAACCACGATGCCTTCCATCATTTTCTGGACGATCGAAAAGATTTCACAATCCAGCATCATTTGGGCATAGGACCAGATGCGGCTGCCATGCAGGAGGCCGACACCCAGGAGCATATCCGACATGACAATGCTGGCCATGAAGGTCGAGAGGCTGTTCTCAAGACCCGCCTGCCAGTTCGGTTCCTTGGCGCCGGTTGCAAAGGAACCCATCGATAGAGGGATATTATAAAAATCGGAGAGTACGTTGGTCGCGGCCCCAAACAGGAAGTCCTCCGGTCCCCCTCCGGTGTAAGCGCCACTGCGCAGGTCCGAGGCGGTCTGCGCAGCGGCATAGAAGACCGGCGCACCGGGATAGGCAAGCTCCAGGAGTGCCGTACCGGCGATGACTTCTGCATTGCCGACCGCCAGAGTGCCTGCCAGGGTTGCCGGGCCCGTCGTCAGGCAGGCCGCCATGGTCATAAAACCGGTAGGGATCCCGACCTCGGCCGCCAGCAGGGCTGCATCCAGGCTGCCTCCGTCATGTCCGAGCGGCGGCGCACTGCACTGCATCAACGAAAGGACCGGGCGCTGGCGAAGCTTTTCCCTGCCGCCAACGATCGCGGCAGCCATTTCAATGGCAGCCTGGGCCTCGCGTGCATGGTAGATGCTTTCGGTCTGAACGTGTTTGGTCGAATTGTCCCAGATGGCTTTGATCTCATGCAGGCCGCGCGTGGCAGGCGGCTTGTCCTGAGCGGAAACCGGCACCCAGTGAAAGGCCACCTCTTCGGTCGTATCCGCGATCCGGGCGATATCAGCCACATCCTGCAGGCAGGAGGTCCGCCGCTGACCGGTCTGAATATCCAGAACCTCCACACCGCACCCGTCCGTGCCGACAAAGACATGGTTGCCATCGAGCGGCAGATCCTGCTGAGGATCGCGCGCCGCCAGTGGATAGACCGGCGGGCACTTTTTAAGGGCCGCTTCGATCAGGTGCGGTTTGGCACGCACGATATTTTTCTCAAAATCCACCTTCGCCCCGTTGGCTGCCCAGATCTCCAAAGCCTTTTTCGAAGGGAAACGCACCCCGACATTCTCAATGATCTGCAGTGTGGCATCATGGATGCGTTTCACTTCCTGCGGCGTCAGGATTTCCAGCCGCAATTTCGGATTGGTAATGGCTTTAATCGCATTAGTCATGGATCCCCCGAACGCTATGCCCTGACCAACCCTTTGGCGATGGCGACCGCGCCGATGGCATCTTCAGAATAGCCATCCGCCTCGATCTTCTGGACCCAGTCGCGCGTGACGGGGGCCCCGCCCACCATCACTTTGACCTTCTTGCGCAGCCCCTGTTTGTCCAGTTCGTCGATCACTTCCTTCTGTTTGACCATGGTGGTGGTCAGCAGGGCGCTCAGGCCGACAATATCCGCGTCCACTTCCCGGACCTTGGCGATAATCTTGGCGGTCGGAACATCCACTCCCAGGTCAAAAACCTGAAAGCCGGAGGCTGAAAGCATCGTCCCGACCAGCGACTTGCCGATCTCGTGGATGTCACCTTCGACCGTGGCCAGGACGACCTTGCCGAGCATGGTGCGCTGGCTGCCGCGCTTCTGCATCTCGGGCTCGAGTGTGGCTACGGCCGCCTTCATGGCTTCGCCGGCCATCACCAGCTCCGGCAGGAAGGCCTGGCCGGCGGCAAAGTTCTCACCGACCTTGTTCACCCCCATCACGAACCCTTGCGAAATTGCCTCCAGCGGATCGAGGCCGGATTCGACGGCTTGCTTGGCCAGGATTACTGCCGCATCCGAATCGCCATCGATGATGCTCTGGGCCATCTTCTGAAACAGCTCGTTTGACATTGTGTTCTCCTTTGTGGTAGCTAGAGGTCGAAAAAATCGAGTTCACAAGCCTGGAAGGAGGGGATTGAGTTGCCGGGCTTTCTTGTCCAACAGGTCTGGCGGAATGCCCAAATAGGCCACCAGCTCATCCCTGCGGTTCTGAATATGGCGGGTGACACACAGTACAGCCAGGTCGGGATCGGCGGCCGCGATGGCGGCCGCGATGGCTTGGTGTTCCGTATATTCCTTTTCCAGACTGGTTTGGAGCAATTCCGGATGGCGGAACATGTATTCGTAGAGCATCCAGTCCGGGAACTTATTGGCAGCCATCTCGCACAGGCGGGTCAGCTGAAGGTTACCGCTGGCGCTCGCCACCAGCAGGTGAAACTCCCGGTTCAGCTGGCGCTGGGCGGACATATCCTTTAAGGTGGTGAGGGGCTTCATCGCTTCAACCAGATGGTCCAGTTCTTTCACCTGGACGGATGTCCGGTTCAGCGCGGCGGCCCGGGCGGCGCTCCCCTCCAGCAGCAGGCGCAGGGCGTAGGCGTCCACCATCTCCTCCACACTGAGCTGCAGCACGCGCACCCCGCGATACGCCACACGCTCAGCAAGCCCAGAAGATACCAGCAGGTCGAGGGCTTCCCGGACCGGGGTCTGGCTGACACCCAACCGGGAGGCGATCTCTTCCTGGCGGAGCCATTCGCCCGGCTCAAACCTGCCGGCGATGATGCGGTCGTGAAGGAATTCAAAAATGGCCTCCTTCAGCGGCCGGTGCTGAAAGGCATCCAGGCTCTCTTTGACATCCTCGTGGTTGACCATGAATTTTGGATTGTGATCTGAATTTTATATATTATATATTATATACAAATTTGGCAAAAAGCCAAGGTTACGGAGCAACCGGGCATTCAATCGCCTGCTCCACACATTGGTGTACCTAGGATACTCATAAAAAATTCTCCACCGCGTGGAGAATTTTAAGTAACCACCTGCCAGACCCTGTTTTCAGGGTCGCGATGATCCGCAAATAAGAAACCCGGCTAGCTGACGATCTCCTCGGAGGTTTTCATGCGCCGGGCTTCAATCCGCCGGCCGACCCAGATGCTGGCCTCATACAGAATGACGAGTGGCACCATCACGATCCCCGGGGCGACGATCGGGTCGGTGACCGGTGTGACCACCTCGGCGAACACAAAGAGCACAAAGTATGCGATGCGGCGCTGCTTGCGCATGACATCCGTGGACAGGATGCGCAGTTCGACCAGGATCGTCAATAAAATCGGCAATTGAAAGGCGATTCCGCAGGCGAGCAGGAAGAATACGACGAACGAAATATAATCGTCTGCGGCGGGCAGGAAATCCACCTGAGGCGGGAAAAGCGTGATCAAGACACGGATCATCTCCCCGAGCAGGAAATAACCGAACACAACGCCCAAGGCGAAAAGGAACGAGGACGCAGCCAATCCTGGAAGCAAGGCCCGGCGTTCACGATCCAACAAACCAGGAACGATAAAGCGGTAGAGCTGATACCCCCAGATCGGAAAAGCAGCAGCTATGCCGATGTAGAATGCGATGCGGAACTTGATCATGAAGCCATCCATCAGGCCGAAGGCTTTCAGCCTTAACCCCCCGGATGGAGCTAACAAAACACTGAGGATGTTGTTGGAAAAGATTAGTGCAACTGCCGTGACGATCAGGATCGCCAGCGCGGAGATCAGGATGCGCCGGCGCAATTCCTCCAGGTGGTCGACAAACGTCATTTCCTTTTCAGGCACAGGCCGCTTCTACCCTGTATGACATGCGACGGTGCTATTCCGACTTCTTGGGCAGCTGGCTGCCGCAGTTGCTGCAAAAACGCGCTTCGGGCACATTCGGCGCGCCGCATTGGACGCAGAAGTTTCCCCCAACGGGGCCGGGTGCACCCTGAGCAGGCACTGAGGGAATCGCAGGGGACACCACGGGCTTGCTCGCCGCCGGCGGGGCGATGGTCTGAGGTACGGATGGTTTGCCCACTTCTTCCTGGAAACCGGCGGTCATCTCCCTTGTACCCTGGCGGAATTCGTTAATCGCCCGACCGATCCCCCTCCCAATTTCAGGCAGCCGCTTCGGTCCAAAAATCAACAATGCCACCAACACGATGATGACAATATGGATGGGCTGGATTCCGAACATGAGCCTCCTTAATATTGCGACAGGTCACCCCTGCTGCGCCTGTCCCTGCGGATCGAGATTGTCCCCCCGTCAGGACGCCCTGGGACCTGATCGCCCAATCATAGCGATCATTTGCGAGAACCGATTTTCATGCCATTGGGGATTATCAAGATCCGATTTCCGCTAAATAATCGCTTGAAGGACAAAGGCTGAAGGACAGCTTCGCTTATGCTTCAATTCAGCCATCACATAATTTATACCACAACATTTTCGCCTTGAAGGGGCCATTCATCACCCCCTTTTATGACAAATATTCCTCCACAGCCGAGAAACAATCTCCGTTGCAGGGTCAAACCCCAACCGTTATAATCTCCACATGCACCGATTTTTATGGGCCGGGTTGATCCCCGTTTTATTAACGATCACCTTTCCCTTCACCCCGCTGGTAGAGCGATCTGCCCTGGCGCCGCTACAATCGACTGCGGGGCAGGTGATCGCGGGTGTGAATGCCTTGCGCACTTCGCGTGGCCTTAACCCATACCGGACCAACAGCATCCTGATGCGCGTATGCCAGGCGCAATCGGATTACATGGCCTCCATCGGCACCTACTCTGACACCGATGCCCAGGGACGGGGAGGTTTGCAGCGTGCCGTCAACGCGGGTTACCCGGCAACCAGAGCCTCCGAAAACGTGTATGAGGGGACCAATGCGACCTCCCAGGACGCCATCAATTTCTGGATGAGTGATGCAATCCACCGCATAGCCCTGTTTGATCCGGGTCTAGCGGATGTCGGCGCCGGGGTAAGTGTTGTCGGAAGCACCTATTACTACTGTGAGATAGCGGCCCTTGCCTCCGGCGAGTCAATCATTCCAGGTACATCAGTTCCTCCTGCCGTTGTCGTGGTTCCGATGGTCATCAGCACCCCGAACCCGGATGGTTCCATCATCCATGTCATTCAGCCCGGGGACACCCTCCTGGCCATTGCCCAGGCCTATAACATCACGCTCACCAGCCTGGAGCAATTGAACAGCATGACGAACACCACGACGATCTACCCCGGGCACAAGTTGATCATCCGGCCGGCTTATACACCGACCACCACGCGCCTCACCTCGACCTCATCTCCGACTCAAACGCCAACCACGATGCTGATACTTTTTTCCCCAACAAGCCCGAGAAACACGCCCAGCCCAACCTCCCCGCCCGCTCCCGGCATGTCTTCTTCCAAAGCCGGAGGAGTCTTTATCGTCATCGTGCTGGTCGCCCTCGTTTCAGCAGGGGCGATCACTGCGCATGGATCGAAAAACCGGCGCTAACCGCCCTCCCCGATCACCTATTTGGCTTCCCAGCAGTGTTGGCTGGCCGGCTTGATGACCTCTGGGTGGTCTTCCAGCAGGGGGTCTGGCAGCCTAGCGAACGAGCCCTTTTCTCAAAGACAATTTAGGTGGAGGTATATTAATGCGACTTGCTAAAAACACTAAACCCACAAAAGACAATCGGACAATGCGCTCTTTAATATTTTATTATTATGGTGGTTCGTCCCCTGTGCGTTGATAATAATGGATGGAGTACCTTCCTGGGGAGTGAAGCGGGGTGGATCGATAGGATGCCATCTTAATCTATACGAAGTCCTGCATTTGAATTGATAGATGGGGCCTGCTGTACGGCAACACACCTATCCGCCTTTTGCTGTGAACCTTTTATCATCCATCTCGTATCGGATATAAGTTGCTGAACAAATGTGACTCAGCCGAACGGTGGAAAATGGCCTAGACAATGTGACGCAAAGACGAAATGGTCTTGTTCAGCGACGAAGAACTGGCACTCGGGATACAACGCGGTCGCGCCGATGATCTGACCCTGCTCGTCGAGCGGCATTATAGCCCCCTGTTGGGATTCCTCTTTCGGATGACAGGTGGCGACCACGCCCTGGCGGAGGATCTCGTTCAGGAAACATTTTTACGCATGCTGAGCAAAATAGACACCTATCACTACCCTCGGCCCTTGAAACCCTGGCTATACGCCATTGCGGTTAATCTTACCCGGGATCACTATAAACAGGCTGAATTTCGTCACACGGACTCCGAAACAGCCAATCTGGAAACAGCCGTTACCGGCACACCGGAAACCGAGTTGTTGACCGGCGAAGAAACGCAACGCTTGGCAGCCGCCATGGACAGTTTACCTCCACTCCAGCGGGAGGCCATCCTGCTGCGCTATCTCCATGACCTTACGCTAAATGAGATCTCGCAGGTGCTTGAGGTGCCAGTCGGGACGGTGAAATCGCGATTGAGTCTGGGCCTGAAGCGGCTAAAAGATACATTGAAGGTGGATCGGTGAAGGATCAGGATTTGCTTGCCCGATTGTCCGAAGACCTCGGCTCGCCGGAGGAGGCCGCTGAGCTCACACCCGTGATTCGCAGGCTGGAGAATTGGAAAGCACCCGCACCTGCGGCTGAGGACACCCTTCGGCTGACTGGAACCTTATATCGTCTCCTGAAAGTCCATCGAAAGAACACTCTATCTTATCGCCTGCATTTAGGATGGTTGGTGTTACGCAGCCAACCACGCGTGGTGCAGTCTGAGTTATGGACGGCCTCGGCCATTGTACTGGCGTTGGGCACTCTAGTAACACTGGCTTACTCCCATACGGGTGGCCTCAACGTAACTCTGCCGTTCGTTCTGATTGCACCCGTCGCAGCTGCCGGAGGGATCGCTTTTCTTTATGGTTCCTCGCTGGATCCGGCGCTGGAAATTGAGCTGACCACGCCCATTTCCCCACGTCAAGTTCTGTTCGCCCGGCTGGTCTTGGTCTTTGGGTTCGACCTCCTCTTTGGCCTTGCGGGAAGCGCCATCCTATCCCTCCTCCGGGTTGATATTTCGTTCTTGCCATTGGTTTCAGCCTGGTTGGCGCCGATGACTTTTTTGGCTTCCCTGGCTTTTCTACTGATGACAATGACGCTTGATTCGATCTTGAACCAACTGATCTGTCTTGGGCTTTGGATCCTTCAGAATAGCACCCGATTGGTTCCCGGCATCCGTTGGCCGTTTCCTTTCCCCGACCTCACAGCTGCTGCGGCACGGCCCTGGCTCTGGCTGGTGGCAGTGTTGCTTTTCAGCATCGCCCTATGGTTGGGAGGAGGCGAGGAACACTGGATGAGGAAAAGGGCATGAAGCAGGCTGACCGTCTCTTACAGCGGATCAACCTGAAGCTGGTCGGCTGGTGGCCGGTGGCGGTCAGCGCGGCTCTCCTGGCCTTTTTTTTCATCGTGGCTCTCCACTCGGCCGATTCCGGAGGCGTGATCGAGACCCTGTACATTCGCCGGGCGGTCGAGACGATCGTCCCGCTGGCTTTGGCTGTCCAGGCCGCCTTTTTGCTCGCCCCGGATAACGAACCCACCCTCGAGCTGCTATTTGCCTGCCCGGTGACGCTGCCGCGCCTGTTCCGACAACGGCTCTATCTGGTGGCAGGAATGCATCTGGTCGTTGCCTTGACCGCCACCCTGGTCTTTGCGGCCGTCTGGAGGGCCGAGAACCTGGCGCTCGCCCTGGTTCGCTGGCTGGCAGCTGGGACCGCCCTGGCAGGGGTGGCGATCTTTACCGCCCAGATCACACGCCAGGGAGTCTTTGGCACCCTGTTGGCGACCCTCTTGTGGGCCTCCAGCCTGTACGGGGGCGATGAGATCCTCAAGGTCTGGAGATGGTTCTGGCCTTTTCACGTCTACTTGCAGCCGGAAAAATTCGGGCTGGGGATCTACCTGCTGAACCGGTTAATCCTGAGTGTGATCGGCCTGGGTTTGTTCTTGCTGGCGATGAAGTTCCTGGGTGACGAAGACCGCCTTCTTGGAACCCGCTAGGAAAAAGTGAATGAAGTGAAGACCTTGCGCCAAATCTTGGCGATCACAATGACCGAGTTCCGTTTCGGCCTACGCCGCGGCGGGACAGTAGTCATCCCGCTCGTGATTGGGCTTTTAATCGGAGCCGGCATCCTTTGGGACGGAACCTCCAACCTGGGCGAAAACAAGGCTGACCTTATCCAGTTTTTGCAGGACTCGGCCAGGATCGAACAGTGGAAGGAAAAAGGGTTGACCGTTGATTTTTACCGCCAAATTAGTGCCGGCGAGACGGCGAATGAGCTTGTATCCTCCAACCTGATGGGATGGCCTATTCTACTACTCTCAACCTTCTTGCTCCTGCCGGCTGCCACAGCCACCAGCCTGCCCGCGGACCGCGCCTTTGGGATTGCAGAGCTACTGCATAGCATGCCCATGAGCGCAGCCAGCTACCTGGCCGGCAAGGTCCTGGGTGTCGCTGTGACGGTCGTGCTGGTCGGTCTGATCCCGTTGGGATTGTTCTTCGGCGTGCTCGAATGGATTTTCCTGGATGCCTTCCAATTGAGGGTGCCCGCCGATTTGGTCGGCTTCTTTATCAAATTCACCCTGCTGGATGTGCTTCCCATTCTGGCTTGGGGGCTGACCATCGGCATCCTGGCAGGGAGTGTGTTCCACACACGACGGGCAGCGGTCTTACCAGGTCTGATCGCAGGCATCCTGAGCATCTTCTTCTGGCAGGTCGCGTTCAGTGCCCTGTCTCTGCCGTTCGGGCAATTCGATTGAATGGATGTAGCCGCCTTTTACCTGATCCAGAATTATCACAATGTGGCTTTTGACGCGATGGCCAGGCTTGCCGGAACCCCACCTTACCGCCTGTTGGGGGAAGGCGAGCCCGTGATCGGGATTGGCCGGGTCCTGATGATGTATACAATTATTTTCGTCACCCTGCTGGTACTGGCGGTTCTGGTCCGGTTTTGGCTGAAGTGGAAGGAAAACTATTAATGCGGAGGCTCTCTCAAATCTTCGCCATAGCTCGGACCGAGTTCCGCTTCAGTTTCCGGCGCGGCGCACCGGTGGCCGTGACCGCCCTCATCGGTCTGGTCGTTGGTGCGGGAATCGTATTATTCCTCGTATCCGGGTTGGTAGACAATCCCACTTTCTATACTATTTCGTGGAATGCAGAAAGTGTGGCAAAACTGGCAACACTTGGATTTACCGTGCAAGGATTTAATATATTTATGAAGGACTTGGCGGCAGACATGACCGCTTATAGTCTAAGCCTGACTTGGACCTTGATGCTTCTGGCATTCTTCCTGCTTCCTCTTTCAACCGCAACCAGCATTCCTGCAGATCGACAGTTCGGCGCAGGGGAGCTTTTGCGCAGCACACCCATCACCGGCAGCAGCTACCTGGCAGGGAAAATCCTGGGAGTGCTGGCCGCCGTACTCCTCACCGCCTCGCTCACACTCATGATGTTTTTGGTCGCATTAGATGTGGTCTTTCGCCATTTTTATCAAGCCGGCTTGCCGGGCAACCTGTTCGAATTTTATGTCGAGCTGACCCTGCTGGACGGACTGCCGCTCTTGGTTTGGGCGTCGGTGATCGGCGTTCTGACCGGTGTTGCCTTCACCACGCGGCGCAAGGCGATCCTTCCGGGCCTCGTGATGGGACTCCTCAGCATCCTATTCTGGCGGTTTGCATATTCGCCGGTCAAATCGTTCTCAATGGTAGACCTCGCCTCTTCTTACGTCCTCCAAAACTATCACTCGGCTGCAGCAGCGATCGAGCTAAGACTGTATGGTCAGGCCATGCCCCTGACGCTTAATCCTGGAGAGGCTACTGTAAGCCTCGGGCAGGTCATCCTGATGTATGGGTCAGCTTGCCTAGTTCTGCTCCTTTTCGCCACCATGGCACGCCTCTGGCTAAAACAAAAGGAGAACTTCTAATGAAAACCGTCCACCAGATCCTGGCCATTGCCAGGACCGAGTTCCGCTTTGGTTTCCGGCGTGTTGGGCCAGCAGTAGTAGTGGCATTGATCGGCCTGAGTGTAAGTGTGGGGATAATCATCATGACTGCGTCAATGTATTCAACTATTAAGGAATACCCACGGGACTATGAGCGATTGCGCCATGACCCGGTGTTTCTTAAACAACTTGCTGCACAAGGGTTGACTTTCGAAAAAGTTGTCCCAACTCCATCAAAAATGATGGAAAATACGTTGGCCGGTGGTTTGGCGGGAGGCTGGATGCCCTTTCCGCTCCTGGCGTTTCTTCTCATGCCCATGCTGGCTGCGCCGACCCTCCCTGCCGACCACCAGTTCAGCGTCGCCGAGCTGATGCGGAGTACCCCTATTTCAGGAGGCATTTACTTGGCCGGCAAATTGCTGGGGGTGATTGGAACAGTGCTGCTGACCGCGGTGGCCGGTCTGCTATTGTATTCCGCTGTCACCCTGGTGACATACAGGATCTTTCCGCTTACCAAAATGGTCCTGGAGCTGACCCTGCTGGATGGCCTGCCGGTGGTTGTAGGGGTTTCGACCCTGGGGGTCCTGATCAGGACACCACTGCGCAGTCGCGGTATCGCGAGCATCGTGGGATTGATCTCAGGAGTGCTCAGCCTCTTCGCGTGGATGCTGTCCTCCAAAGATATAGGGTACATATTCGATTTGGCCGCCTATTCCGTGGTTCAACGTAATTTGGTGGGAATGGAAGAAGGGACTCTTGCCATTGCCAACAGCGCTATCGTCACAATGTACGTTTCAGCTTTTATCGTTTTGGCCTTGATCACCGTCTTCGCACGTCTTTGGCTGATATGGAAGGAGAACTTCTAATGAAAACCGTCCGCCAGATCCTGGCCATTGCCCGGACCGAGATCCGCTTCGGTTTCCGGCGCGGCGGGCCGGTCGTGATGACAGCCCTCATTGGACTAGTCGTTGGTGTGGGAATATTAGTTCTTCCAATATCGAATTTTGTTCTTAATCCTTCTTTCAATATTAAAACCCTGACCCCGGACCAAGTGGCAAAACTGGCCGCCTTTGGTTTAACAATAGGCGAATTTAAAAAATATTTCACTGACTTTGGCGCAGACATGACCATTATGGGTGCAGGCATGGCATGGGCCTTGATGCTTCTCGCATTTGTCTTGCTTCCTCCCGCCACCGTATCCAGTATCCCCGCGGATCGAAAGTTCGGCGTTGGAGAGTTATTGCGCAGCACACCCATTACAGGCGGCAGCTACCTGGCAGGGAAGATTCTGGGAGTGATAGCACATGTACTCCTCATTGCATCAATCACGCTCGCTTTGTTTTTCATCGCGTTAGAAGTGTTCTTTCTCCATTTTCTCCAAGCCAGCATACCGGCGTATCTGGTTTATTTTTACATCACTTTAACCCTCTTGGACGGGCTGCCGATCCTGGCGTGGGGGTCGGCTGTCGGTGTCCTGACCGGTGTTGCCTTCGCCACGCGCCGCGGGGCAAGCCTCCCGGGGCTTGCCATGGGCATCCTCAGCATCCCTTTCTGGGGTTTGGCATTTACTCCGGTAAAATCGTACTCGACGATGGATGTCGCGGCTTACTATCTATTCATAAATTACCATTCGGCTGCACAGGCATTTGAGGCCAAGGTAACTGGTCAAGCACCGCTCGGATTGTTCTTTTTGCCGGGAGGAGGAACAGCTGTAGTCAGCATTCGGCAGGTTCTCTGGATGTACACTACTGCCTTCCTAATCCTGCTTGCTTTCGCTATCCTGGCACGCCTCTGGCTAAAATGGAAGGAGAACTTCTGATGATCACAGTCTTGCAATTGACCAAGACCTACGGGAAGAAAGTGCAGGCGCTGCGCGGCGTGGACCTGGAGATCGGCGCCGGCATGTTCGGTCTGGTCGGACCGAACGGCGCTGGCAAAACCACCCTGATGCGCATCCTGGCCGGTCTGCTCCGGCCAACCTCGGGAAGTGTGATCGTCCTTGGCAACGACGTGACCACTGGGCGCGGCAAGTTGGCGGTCAAGTCCGTCCTGGGTTACCTGCCCCAAGAGCTGGGCCTATACCCGGACCTCTCAGCCCTGGAATTCCTGGAGTACATTGCCCTACTCAAGGGTGTGACAGACAAGACCGAGCGAGAAAATCAATTGAAAGAAATTCTCGAACTGGTCGGCTTGACCGGCGATGCCAGGCGCCGCCTGCGTACGTTCTCGGGCGGGATGAAGCGGCGGGTGGGGGTCGCCCAGGCGCTGCTTGGCAAGCCGCAGCTTCTGATCGTCGATGAGCCGACCTCGGGCATGGACCCGGAAGAACGGGTGCGCCTGAGGAATTTACTCTCCGAGATGGCGGGACGCTGCACGGTGATCCTCTCGACGCACATCGTTGAAGACATCAGCCAGAGCTGCAACGATATGGCGGTCCTTCACCTGGGGCAGGTGTTGTTCCGCGGCAGCCCCCGGGAGCTGATCTCCCAGGTTCGCGGTCTCGTATGGACGATTTTAACGAAGGGCGAGAGCCCCGATGCAAATCTGGTGGTCATCTCCACCATGAATGTACAGGACGGAGTCCAGTATCGCGTGGTGGGCAAACCTTCCGAGCGGTATCATCCTGCCCCGGTCGAGCCCAGCCTGGAGGATGGGTACCTCTGGCTGATGCACAGCACCCACAATTAACGTATCCTCTCTCTTCTGCCCAGCTGAAGATTCACGATTCTGCCTCTGGTAAACCAGAGGCAGGTCGTGGGTAATTTTTGGTCAGTTATTGACAGACACCATACGAGCAAGGTGCCTATGCCCGTCGTCTAGCCGAGCAAGCTCCCCCAGACCTGCAAACATCGGTAAAACGGCATGATGCTGGGGATGTAGTGCCGCTCATCCCTGGCGTGAGGGCCGATGCCGGATTGTCCCCAGACGACCCCCTGCCCACCGGGCGCGAAGCGCGCTGAAGTACCCGCCAGTTTCTTACTGATTTTCGGCTCACCGCCAGAAACCTTCCGAACGGCTTCGACCAGAGCGTTCAGGGCTGGATTGTGGAGATCGCAGGCAATGCCATTTTCCATGACATGCATTTGGAGTTCAAGGCCGGCTTGCTCACAGTAGACCTGGACCGCCTGCAGCAACGCAGCGGGATCATCCTGCGGGATGGAGCGGATCTCAACCCCCAGGACGCCCTCCGAGGCGGTGATGTTATAGACGCCAGCCGTGCCGATCTGGATGAATGGAAATTTCGCCTGCGACTGCCAACCGTCGGCAGCTTTCAGGGTCAGATGTTTGTTGAAGAGATCCGAGAGTGCCGCTCGGGCGGCGATCATGCGGTCTCCGAGATCCAAACCAGCTGACGTCAACCCGCTGTGCCCCTTGGTTCCACGTCCCCGAACGATAAAGCGCATAACCCCGCGATTCTCAACGCAGATCTCCCCGAAGAGTTCATCGCCTTTTTCCCCGGTCCGCTCGCCGGCGGATAATAGCTGCGGCTGGTAGCCGCTCTCATCTTTGAGAAGTTTTAGCGCGTGCGGCGTACCCATTGCTTCGGCCTCGCCATTTTCTTCATTGCCGACCAGCAAGAGGGAGATGGGAGGATAGGGTCTACCGGTCCTGCAGGCATCCTTCATCCACACCAGGTAGGTGGCCACGACCGTTTTCATATCCGCCGAGCCGCGGCCCCACAGGTAGTCGCCCTCGATGCGCGGGGTGAACTGGCTGTCGTCGGGTTCGGGTTCCACCACATCAAAATGACCACTGAGCAGCCCTGCCCCTGGTTTTGTGCCCGGGAAGATGGCAAATACGGCCGGGTATTTGCCATCCAGATAGCGCACCTCCAGTCCATTTCCCTTGAGATAATCGTAAATGAAGGTCCCCGCCCGGTGGACCTCATCCAAGCGTTCGTTCGGACAGGCGGTGACCGAGGGGATGCGGATGAGATACTGCGCCAAATCCAGGACTTCGGCGGATTTATCGGGATATTCGGTTTCGACCATAATTCCTCCAGATGGACGGAAACGAACGGGCAGCTCCGTGTGGGAACGGGCCTCCTCGCGGGCATGCACCATAAATTCACTGATCTTGGCAGATTCGGGTCCGAGCGATCCGGCTTTGAGCGCGATGTGCTCCACGTCCGCCCGCACCTGGGCTTCGCGTTCCTCGGCCAGTTCGCGCAGGATCACGGCGGAAACCTCATCCTGCCCTCCGATTTCCATGCGCAGGCGGGCGCGCAGCCGCTCCGCAGTCCCGGCCTCACCGTTCGCCTGATCTACCAGCGGGGAGAGGTCCTCCCACATCCCGAGCGCGACCGCCAGGGGGCGGACCGCCTCCAGCGTCCATTTCAGGAAAGCCCGCATGATCACCGGTTTTCCGGTCAGGGGATTCTCGATCGAGGCACGTAGGCCGTCGCGCGCGGCGCCCTGTTCGTTCTGGCGGGCCCGTGCAATATCCTCGGGGTCATACCGGAAGGAGCGGGCGAATTGTGGGTCTGCGTACATGAGGCAGAGCAGCAGGTGTTTGAGCGTCATGTTGGCGATGTCCAGCTCGATGGGATGGCCGCCGTCGTCGGTGCGGATCTCCACCCGGCCCATCGGCAGGTTGATGCGGGCCATCAGGTTCTGCTTTTCGATCTGGCGGGCCATCTCCTCGGCGGGTGTGCTTTCCCCGATCGAATACAGGCCGCGTGCGTATAAGTCCCGGAGCTGATCACCGGTGGTCGAGATCAGGCGTTCGACCGGCTCGGCGAAGGAGCGGGCCCGCACCGGAGTCCAGTTGTTATTGCCGAAGCGCACCCCCCGTCGGACGAGGTCATACGAGATCCGCAGGTAATCCTGATAGGAACGGTAAAGGTCGGGAAGGTCGATTTCCGGCGGATTGGGGAATGTGAGGTTGCGGACGGAATCATTCTCGGTCAGGAGAATGACCGCCCGCTCCCCCTTCACCTGGGCCTGGAGCGGTGTCGAGGCGGAGGTGGCGATGAAAAGCGAGGCAAAGGCGCGCATTAGCCGAGCCGCCGTAATATAGACTTCCGATTTGTAATCATCAAAATGCCGGTCGCCGCGCTGCGAGGCACTCAGGTGCATGAAGTCCCATGAAAGCAGGGGCTCTGGCAGGGACAGGTTGACATGGATCCCGGCTGTCGCCAGGCTGTCGCCGTACAGGTCGACGCAGCGCTCCAGGTAGCGACGCTTGGCAATGCCCCAAGTCCCGGGGATCGAGTCGTGGCTGATGGCCGTTAAAAAGAGCAGGTTGCCATGCCAGTAGAAAAGGCGTTCGCCGAACTGCTCTCCGGCCCGCGCCAGGGAGTTGGCGAGCACGGCTTCCATTAGCCGGGCTTCATAGACGGCTCCGCGCGGGGTAAAGTAAGGCCGGGTGGCCCATTCCACCATCCAGTGGAAGACCTCCAGCTGGCTGAAACCGCGCAGCCAGGGCGGCAGGCATTCCGCCCGCAGGTAGTCCACGAAGGACTGCTGAGCCGGCCCTGAGCCGACGGTGAGCAGAGGGCGGAAGTGTTCATCCAGAAGGTTCCACTCCAATTCAAATCCGTTAAGCCCACCGGACGGCATTTGCCCCTGGGCGGTTTCCACAGCCAGCTGGTACTTCTCGGCAAAGCGCTGTGCATTAAAAGACATTTCAATCCTTCTTGACCCGGAGGCGGGTCAACCCACCCAGATATGGATCTTTTTCAGCTGAGGAGGGAGTTCAATCCCTCTACCATCCGCCGAAAAGCGCCTTCGGTGCGTTCGACAGGGGTTGCATACGAGAAGCGCACCCAGTCTCCCCCGAACGGCGAGAAGAACGCGCCGGGGACTACCGCCACGCCGAAATTTTCAGCCAGGTACTGGCCGAGCCCCTCGCTGTCCGCCCAACCTTTGGAGCGCAGGTATTTACCGACGTTGATAAAGGCGTAATAACCCTTTCCCAGGATATGCTGCATGCCGCTCTTTTCTACCAATCCCTTGAGGACCTTACGGCTGGCATTGGTCGGTTCGACAATGCTCCTGCAGGCCTCGGCATAACCCATCTCATACGCTGCCATTGCCACTGCCAGTCCAAAGAAAGGCGGCATCACCGTATGCGATGCACGTGCCACGATGAATTTGATCACACTCTCATCGGCGATCAAATGGCAGTTGCGGATGTTCGAACCGCCCAGGGACTTGGTGATGCCGTCCAGGAACATCAAGCGCTTGCGTTCTTCCGGCGTGAAATTCTTCAGGAACAAATTGAGGTCGTTTGGATGTTCGTCGGTGACGTAATGGTACATCCAGTCGAACAGCACAAATGCCACGCCGGCCTCGAGAGCCGCCTTCGCCAGCGCAACCATTTGCCCGGTGGAGGTCGTCAAGCCGGTCGGGTTGTCCGGGTTGGTGATGATCAGCCCCGCGATCTTCCGGCCGTCCTTGGCGGCGAACCGGACACTGGCCCGGATGCCTTCTTCGGTATACGCCCACCCTTTGGCCGGATCCCCTGGCGACCACATCACGTTCGCTCCGATGCCGTAAGGACCCCAGTTGTAGGAAATCCAGGGCACCCGCGAGACGAGGATGACATCCCCCTCTCGCCCGTGGCCGAGGGCGAGCATGGCCTGGTAGGCTTTCATCAGCGCATCCCGGCCGCCGCAGGCGCCAAGCACATTGTTCGGCCCAAATCCGAGGGAGGGGTCGAGTTTCCAGTACTTCTCGGCCACGACCTTCCGATAGGCATCGGTCCCGTACGGCATATCGTACGCACTGCCATGCTCCAGCTGCATCTGAGCCGCGCGTTCCAAGATCGGCCTTGGGACGCCCGGCAGGGAGGCTCCTCCGTCCCCCTGCGAGGCATCAAAAACACTCGCGCCGGGATTCTTTTCTTGATAAACCTTGAGCGATTTGTTGATCAAGAACATACGTGAAGGTGGAATTGCCATCAGGTTCTTCAGGTAGCCACTGACTGGGACAAGATTCTCGACCGGAACAGCGTAGACGGGTCTTTCATTGGGTATCGGGTCTGACATCGCATCCTCCTCCTGATAAAATAAAGCCCCGCAAGATTGCGGGGCTTGGTGACTTTATCTGCGTGTTCGCCTATGCTGCTGCCAGAAGGCTCTCCTCACGTGCCAACGCCCCGCAACGGAAAGGGTGCGACGATTATCATCATTGGCGTTGGTACGAATCGACCAGGCAGGCATATTGGGCGGTACTATATCATCGGTCGGAATTCATGTCAAGGACAACGTGGGGTAGGGCTGTGGGGGGTGCCAGATGTGTGCACATCGTTGACCACCTGGATACTCCGATGAGGATCAGTACTTGAAAGGGTGTTGCAGGGATTTGAGGGGGCATTTTATTTAAGTCGATTATTTAATATAATCCCCTCCCATATGAGCATTTATTAATTGACACCTGATTATATAAACACAAAAGATGCGCGCATCGGTTTGGAAGACTCAATACGTCGAATACACTATGAATATGTTATTCTGCTCGAGGATGAATCCCAAAAACAAATAGCAGTATACAAAAAAGACACCACTTTAAAAGAGTGGAGTCTTTTTAATTTCCTGTAAGTGTGGTCCTATTATCCCCTTGCTTTTCGAAAATAAATATCGAATATTGTTTTCAAGCACAGTGTGCAATGGATGAGGATGAATACTATACAGAAAATATTCCTCCTAACAGCGCGAAATTCACGAAAAGAGGAATATTTGCCTTCTATAAGCAATTAGACGGAAACCTGTTCTCTTATGCAATAGTTGGGCTGACATCTAAAATATCAAAATGGGTAACCAAGACGCCAAGACATGATCAACTCACACATGAATTGGAACAATTGATTCGTTGATTACTATTTTCGCTTGGTTAACAGGTATACAAACTATATCTGATGCAAGCGGATTAAAGTTGGCAATTTAACATTTTTAAGCCGGGAAACATGCCCGCTGGGTTTAACTATTGTTTTCTTTCTATTCAGTAACCCCATTATATGGGGTATTTATTACATCGTTCAGAATACTGGCGAAAGGGTCGCCGGTCAAACAGGGTTAACGTGCACAGCGGAAACCGACGAAATCCAGCCAGTTGTCACCATTAATATGTGAGCGGATGGCCGAGCGAATGTGGGTAGGATCATCACCCCATGAACCTCCACGGATAATATGTTCCAGCCCGGATGCAGGACCGGTTGGGTTAAATTGAGGGAATTGGCTATAAGATCCATACCAATCAGCCACCCACTCATATACATTGCCAGCCATGTCCAGGACGCCATAGAGGCTGGCTCCGCCTAGATACTCTCCCACTGGGGAGGTATCGATATAACCGTCATTAAAACGACTGTCTTTCCAACCAGCTTGGCAGTTGATATCGCAGTAATTGGCAAGGGTTCCATCAAAGGTATTTCCCCAGGGGTAAATGCGCCCTTCCGGTCCGCGAGCGGCCTTTTCCCACTCGGCTTCCGTTGGCAACCGACGGCCGGCCCATGTACAGTAGGCAGCGGCCTGGCTCCAGCTCACGAAGATCACCGGGTAATTGGCATACTGGCTGTTATCATAATAACTGCTGCGGGTAACAGAGTAATTATTTGCCGGCTTTCTGCAGGCACCGGAATCCGCCACGCACAGCGCATACTGTGCGTTGGTCACCTCAGTCTGGTCGATCCAGTAAGCATCCAGATACACGATATGCTGTGGTAATTCCTCATCAAATGCCTGCGGATCTTCAGTTCTAGAGCTGCCCATTTTGAACTCACCCGAAGGAATGTAGATCAGCACCATCCCATCTTTCCCGGGTGCAGACGTCGGGCTTGGGGATACAGCAGGTGTCCTGGTTGGTTCTTCAGTCTGGGCTGGAGGCACGTTTTGGGTATGGATCGGTTGTATGGGAGTATTGGTTGGTTTTGCAATCATCACGCTTATCGATGGATAATTTTTCAAGAAGATAATGATCAATAAGCCGAAGACCGTACACCCGATTATCAGCCACCAGTTTATTCTGCGTATACCGGGTGGCGGCGGTTCAATTATCTCAGGATTTATCGGTTGGTTTTCAGTGCTGTTAAGTATTTTTTCGACGCTGGGCGGGGGTTTGTACGGCGGTCGGGATTCCTCTAACACCGGTTCATTTATGTCTTCATCGAGATTTTCTTTTTCCTCCTGCAACGAATCCTTGATAACCGGTGCCCATATTTTTACGTCATCGTAAGTATTAAACATCTTCCGAATAATCGGGCATATCTCATTTTTCAGTTCAGATTCCATTTCTTCTTTTGATCTACCGGGCTTCTTAATTTCCAGGATTGTATAAATTTTCGTCATGTGATACTGAACTGTATTTACATCCCTGTCCAGTAATGCGGCTATTTCCGCATGCGTTGCCCCCTCTTTACATTTGTAGTAAAGAATCCTCATTTGATACTTCGAGAGAAGGGCGATATTATCTTTATTTGCCATGGAGATTTCAAAAATTGGAGGTGTTTTGGAGGAAAACTGTAGATAAACTGTATCGAAACCTCCACCCCGGCTTTATATAATTTGATTATTCAAAGGAGGTCCAAATGTCCACGCAACCCATTACACAACAAGTTCGATGGCAGGATTTGAAAGTCAGAAATGAGATCGATGTTGTTCTTGAAATCGCAAAAAAGGAGGGGTGGGAGGATTGCGAGATTTTCGGTCATGGCGACATGATCACACAACCCCAGGAGTCAAAGGGCTGGAAACTAATCCCTGCTGATTTATATAAGTATAGCATACCAAGAGAGGGAGTTGGACGCTTACATCAGATAATTAATGCAGGGGTTCGAATCCAGGGCGTAATCATTGCCGATGATGAACGTAGAACAGAACCCCCACTCACACCTGCTAAGCCCGAAGTTTTACGGCCATCAATTGAGAAAATTGTGTCATTTATCGGTAAAGCACTACTTGGATTAATTTTTGTTGCGGGCACTATGGCCCTGATTACGTTCCTCACCCTCTCGCTAATTTATCTTGCGCCAATACTCATTCTCGGATCATTAGCAGGTGCGGGTGTGGGTTATGATCCAAAACTGGTTATTTTGGTTGATGACGGAAAAGGAGGCACAGTGTGGATTTCCTTGTTCACCTGGTACGATTAATTAATGGTTTTGAATGATTGTTGTGCGTTGATGTTGTTTTCCAATTGAGACCTGCTTAGCAGCATAGGGCCTGGCGCACGTAGATGCCGGCGAGGGCCGGCTGATCGTCGCCTGGTACAACCCGCTCCACAGCTCGCGGCTGCTGGTGCTCTTCCCCTGGGCACGCCGATCGCAGAGAAGGCACTTGTCAAATAAATCTAAGACAATCGCAGTCAATTCCAAAATCATCAAGGCCTTGAGCAGACTTGCCGTAGGCCTTCATCTTCTTCTTATCGATTTTCCGCCCAAGCCCATGATCTTGACAGATATGCGATAGGATTTAGTAAATGATCCCCGCAGCAAGCTGCGGGGCTTTCAAGAACCTTTATCCCACAGCTCCAACTGAATATCTTTGGGCGCCTTCTGATACTCTATGTACCGCCTAATTACATCCGCTGTAACTTGGTCGCCCACCGACCGTACAAAGTATCCATCACCCCACAGCTCCCCTCCCCACAACTTGCGCCTCAGCCATGGGAAACGTGCAAACAACTCTCTCGCACAAATGCTCTTCATAATCTGCATCACCCTCGCTGGCGCATATCGCGGCGGCGCTAACAAAAATACATGCACATGATCCTCTACCACTTCCAGCGTGTCCACCTCCATACCATATGCCTCTGCTATCTCGCATAATATCTCCTTCGTCGCCTCTACCACTTCACCTACCAACAAATGCTTCCGATACTTCGGTATCCACACAAAATGATATTTCAGATCGTAAACCGTATGCCCACTCGCCTTCATACACCTATTTTATCAGCCCTGCGGGCTGCCCGCTTTCATCCCCACAGCAAGCTGTGGGGTATTCAGCGGGATTCAAATAAATATCCATTTCCCATTATTGGAAATGGATTTGATCGGCCGAATAAATTCGTAAGCCGGACAATCTCAGCTTTGAAAATATTGACTTAGTTTCGTATCCGGAATCCAGCCCATCAACGGTTCTTTATCGGTACCCTTATCGGTAATAAAAATATCCTGACAATTTGTAATCTTATCCATTTGTTTTTTCGCATCTTCCACCAGAGCCTGACTTGGGACCACAACGAAGCCTTTATTCACTCCAAATTCTTTGTTCTTCGATTGTCCTTCAGCGATAAATTTTGCTAGTGTGTCTTTGTCATTAGGGCGACCTGATTGAGAATTATATTCATTAACTGCATCCACATGGATCATATATTTAGGGAAGTTATCGGAATTCAAAATCGGTAGACGAGTGTACTTGTCAGTGAATTTGGCTTTCACATCAGAGAGATATATATTCGTGTCATCTTGTCCTTGCGGGATATTGAGATAAGCCATATCCTTGAGCGGCATCATTAACCCCGTGACAGATTTTTTGCCTACATCTTCCGTTGATGAGGATTGTTTCGTAGCGGCTAGTGTTTGCTGGCTGGCCGTTTCGTAATTCTCTCTCCCAAAATAGAAGGCAATCACAGTGCCGACCCATGTGCCGATGACCGGCAAAATAGTATTGAAAATCGTCATGGTATTGCTTTTATCAACGATAATTCCTCCTATGCCCAATGCAAGTAAGGCACCGCCTCCAAAGCCGAGCACAAAATATGCAACGTTGGCCCGCAGTCTACCACTTTGGTCCCCATTAGATGTGTCTGTCATAATTTCCTCCCGGGACTTGAAAACATCCTCTGATTCAGCATACTACGTACTGGATCACTTTTCAATAGTCAATCTTTTGCGTTTCCGTAACATCAGCGGTGGGCGAGTTTGAGAAATTGGTGAGACGATGCTTTTTCCCTGCGGAAGTCCCAAACTAGCCGATCCCGGTTCCTGCGAGAAGCATGCCCATTTCCATACCCGGCCAGGTCTTGTAACCCCGCACAGTGCGGGCCC
>JBEKFY010000048.1:0-30263 GCA_050013095.1 Anaerolineales bacterium
CCGGAACATCTTACAGCTTGCCTTTCAACAACCGCCTGGACGAGGCGGTCAGGACGGAACGTGGGCGGTTGCGCCGTGCGTGTCCTGAGAAGCTGTCGTCTTCAGGCGACAGAGAGCGTCACAGATCAAGTAGATCGTCATGGCCGAAAAGATGTATCCGGTGGCGTACTGGGCGAAGACCAGCAGGGCGCCGAGGATTACCAGCAACACCTGACCCGTCAGGTTGCCGGTGCCTACCAGGAATCCGACCCCGGCCATGGGCAGCAGGAAGACGATCGAAATAAAAAAACCAACGAAAAGAGAGTAAATGGTCGGCTTGATCAGGTCGTTATCCTTAAAGGCCATTGTCCAGGCCTCTTTGAGGAACGACCAGCCGCGGCTGAAACTTTGCATAAAATACCTCCGGTACCTTTGGCGAAGCGAGACCGGGCGGCCTCGCTGAAGTTGGATCGGGCTAGATTATAGCAAAAAGGACGTGGCTAAGGCTATTTCTTAAAGGCAACAAACAATCCGTCCCGCAGGGGGATCAGACTCACGATCCAGCCTGGGTCTCCGGTCAACAGGCGGGTCAGCGTGCGTACGGCCTCCGTCGCCGGGGTCTTATCCTTGGCATCGAAGATGTTCCCGTGCCAGAACATGTTATCGACGATCAGCACCCCTCCGGGGCGCAATTTCTCGGCAATGACCGGCAAGGATTCAGAATAGGCTTCCTTGTTGATATCGTTGAAGATCAGGTCGAAGGGCCCGGCCGTGTGGGCCAGCGCCTCGACGGCTTCGCCGACCTGGTAGCGGACGATACCCTCATATCCCAGCGCTGCCAGATGATTGCGCGCCTCCCGCGACAGGTTCTCATCCCAGACGACGTGGTAGACCTCCCCGCCGCCGTTCTCGCTGACCGCCTTTGCGAACCAGGCGGTCGAGTAGCCATACCCGGAGCCGAGCTCAAAAATGCGCTTGGCCCCGACCATCCGCGCAACCTGATAGCATAAATAGCCGCAGGACGGGCCGACGATGGGGAAGTCGGTCTTAGCTGCATATGCCTCCATGGACTGCATCTCTGCAGGGCGGGGAGGCACCAGGCCCTCTAGGTACTCCATCAGATAATCAGGGATCAATGGTTTATCCATATAAGACTCCTCTCGTCGATCTATCGATAAAATGTATATCCGCGGTCAATAGGATAGAACCCTATGCTGATCCATCCGATCCAAAATGGATCTTGTTATAGCAGCGATACCGGGTCGACCTCCACCCGCCACCCGCTGAGATCCTTGCCCTGCAACAAGGAGGCTGGGTCGGGACCGGCGAGGAGCAGCTGCCAGCGGTAGCAGCCGTCCAGGCGGGTGAAATAACAGGGCACGGGACCGATGAGGGTCGTCGCACGGCGGCCCTGTTCCTCGATCCATCTTGCCACTTTCGATGCCATGGTCTTCGCCGCAGCCTCTGCTCTTCCGGCCTGACGGTCCCGGACCTCCAACCGCACCAGCCGCGAAAAAGGAGGGTATCCCAGCTGGCGGCGGTATTCCAGTTCCCGGGTATAGAAAGCAGCATAGTCTTGGTCAGCAGCGGCCTGGATCACATAGTGCTCCGGCTGAAAGGTCTGCAGCACGACCTGTCCGCCCAGGGCGGACCGCCCGGCGCGCCCGGCCACCTGGGTAAGCACGTCAAAAGTCCGTTCCGTGGCAAAAGGGTCCGGCAAATTCAAACCCACTTCGGCCAGAACGATCCCGACGAGCGTAACCAGGGGTAGGTCCAGACCCTTGGCAAGCATCTGGGTCCCCACCAGGACATCCGCCCGGTGGGCGACGAAATGGCCGAGGATGATCTCATGGGCATCCTTCTGGCGGGTGGTCTCCCAGTCCCAGCGCAGCACCCTGGCCTTCGGGAAGAGTGCCTGGACCTCAGCTTCCACCTTTTCGCTGCCCAGTCCGTACTGGCGGATCTGGCCGCTGCCGCAGACCGCGCACTGGGTTGGCATCTGGCGCTCATAGCCACAGTGATGGCAGAGCAGCCTGACGGGAGAACTGTGGTAGGTGAGAGCGGTCTCGCAGCGCGGGCAGCGTAGAACCGCACCGCAATCCCGGCAGAAGATATAGGTCGCAGTGCCACGCCGGTTCAGGAACAGGATGGCCTGCTGGCCATTCGCCAGGACCGCCGCGAGGGCAGTGGTCAGGGTGCGGCTGAAGATGCCCCGGTTGCCGGACCTGAGCTCGGTGCGCATGTCTACCACGCGGACCGGGGCCAGGGTGCGGCTCGGAGCCGGGGAGCGTTCGGAGGCGCTCAGGATCGGCTCCGGCAGCTCGAGCAGGCGCAGCCGGCCGCCGGTCCCGGCCTGCTGGCGCAATTCGACCGGAGGGGTAGCTGACCCCAGCAGGCAGACGGCTCCGCACAACCCGGCGTAGAGACGGGCGGCGTTTACAGCCTGGTAAAAAGGCGGCTCGGACTGGTAGTAGGAGCCATCATGGCACTCATCCACGACGATGAGGCCGATATTCGGGAGCGGGGCGAAGAGCGCCGAGCGCGGTCCAATGATCACCTGGATCCGTCCCAGACGGGCCCGCCGCCAGGTGTCGTAGCGTTCGCCTTCTGAGAGGCGTGAATGAACCAGCCCCACCTGACCGGGGAAGCGTTTCAGGAATCGCTGTACCGTCTGCGGGGTCAGGGCGATCTCCGGGACCAGGATCAGGACGCCTCGGCCGCGCCGGAGCGCCTCCTGGGCAGCCTGCAGGTAGAGCTCGGTCTTGCCTGAACCGGTCACGCCGTGCAGCAGGAAGGTCTCAGGAGGCGATCCGAAGGCCTGACGGCGCATGGCGGATTCGATCTCTGACCACGCACTTTGCTGGGGAGCGGTCAAAACAGGTGCATGTTCCTCGACCGCCTCGAACCCTTTCAACGGGTCGCGCCAGATTTCGGTCTCCAGCAGCAGGATCAACTCGCGCTCCGCCAGATCCTGAAGATCAGCCAGCGTGCAGTTTGTTTCGGCGTAGATCCAGGAGACCTCCACGGCCTGCCTTTCCCGCATCAGCAGGCGCAGGGCCGCCTGGCGGCGTGCCCGGGTCGCATCGGTCTTCCCCAGGGACTGCATGGCCGCTTCGGCCACTTCGGGAGGTACCGCAAGCTGCGCCGTGCGGACGAACTTCGGACGGACGGAGGCAGGCGGCAGCACCGACCGGCTGGAAAGGAGGCCGCGCCGGATCAAGGCCTGGGCAGCCCCGCGCCACTCCAGATGATGAAAACGGCGGTCGATCTGGCGTCCGCGCAGGGGTCCGTGTTCCTGGAGCAGGTTGAAGAGGCGGGATTGGACCTGCGGGGATCCCAGGGGGAGGCTGGCTGGAGAGGAGTTCGGGATTTCGTAGAGCGTGTCGGCCTGCTGGCTCAGCCCGGGGGGGAGCATCAAGCCGATCATGGCAGCCAGCGGGTTGAGCGTGGCTCGTGCCAGCTGGCGCGCCAGCTCGATCTGCGCCGGGGTGAGCACCGGCTGCGGATCGAGCAGGTCGAGGACCGCCTTGGTCACCGGTACCGAGGGCTGATCGACGATGTCCACGACCACTCCCTGCACGGTCTGACGTCCGAATGGGACGGTCACCCAATGGCCAGGACCGACCCGCCCCTCCAAATGGGGGGGCAGGTGGTAGTCAAAAAGGCCTGCTATGGAGCGGACATTTACCGCGATCTGGACGCAGAAGGGATTGGCCACAGAGGAATTGGACCGAAACGCATCAGCAATGATGTGTCCTTGGAAGAGCTCGCGACACTCGCGTGCAGGAGTGTTTGAAACGTGTACCTTCCGTCGATGATCCTTTCATTCCTTAGCTGGTTTTCAAAACCACTGCTGCCCCATAGCCAACGACCGAGGAATAATCTCCGGTCACGTCGCCCGACGTGGCATGCCGCAGTACCCTGACCTGATCTCCGCCCAGTTCTTTGGCTGCCCACAGGACGGCCGCTAGCGCACCCAGTCCGCAGGCAAAGCCTTTCTCTTCCTTTTCTACCCGGAAAACGCCTTCCGGGGAAAAAGCTTCCACCTGCCGGAGCATTTCGCCGTCGTAGATATTGGCATCCTTCTGGGCATAATAATGAGAAAGGTCGGTGGAGGCGACCAGCAGGGCGTTCTTCCCCTGCAGGGTGCTGGCCAGGGCCGTGCCGAGTTCCTGGCAGACCTTCGGCTCTTGAGAGCGCACCATGATCGGCAGCAATTTGAACTCGCTCCCCAGGGCCTGTTGGAGAAAAGGAAGTTCGATTTCGAGGGAATGCTCCTGATCGTAAGCGACCGGGGTAAGACCGTAGCCGAGGCGTTCCTTCAGGTGGGCATCCAGATCGGCGATGGCTTCGGAGTCCACAGGCACCGGGCCGAGAGGCGTCTCATAGGCGCGGTGTGCGCTGGTCAGAAGCGGTTCGTAAGCCGGCTGGTGCATCGGGGATAGGATCGCGACCAGCTCCGGGGTCAAGGCACGCACGGCCGCAAACGCGTAGCCGGCCACCGGGCCTGAATAAATATGCCCGGCATGCGGGGCGATCACCGCGATCACCTTACCGGGCAGTTCGGGGAGTTCGGCTTGATTCAGGTACTGGTCTACAGCGAGGGCCAGGGCTTTCGGATTGTCCTGGTACCACCTGCCTGCCAGCGGCGATGGACGGATCGGTGCAATCATCGCCATAGGGCCTCCTTCTGTCTTATTGTAGCACGGAGGAGGTCGTTAATCGAAAGGCACCTGCAGAAATCCACACGCTCGATGGCAACCTGTCTGCTAAACAAGGCCAGGAAGCTTCTTCAGGAATTCCCGGGTTGCCTTGAAAGCGAGGGGAGGCAGGTCACTGGGATCGAAGAAACCGGCCGCATCCGCGTCGTCGCCCGCTTGAAGGTCACCGGCGATGATCTCGGCGCGGTAGTAGATCACGAAATCCGCGCCGCGGGCATGCTCCCGCCCCGCTACGATATCCATCAGGTTGGTCACCTGTACCTGAAGGTGGGTCTCCTCCAGACACTCCCGCTCGGCTGCCCGGGCCGGATCTTCCCCTGCATCGACGAATCCCGCCGGGAGGCTCCAGTCGCCACGATAGGGTTCGTTGACCCGCCGGACGAGCAGGATCCGGCCTTCCCGTTCCACCAGGACCGCCGCGGCGACCTTGGGGTCTGGAAAATAGATCCACTCACAGACCGGACAGACTGGGCGCAGGGCGCTGAGCCGTTCCTGGCGTGTGAGACGAGATCCGCAGCGCGGGCAGTAATTGATCTCTTCGGACAGACTCATGGGAAAATGGCCACCGCCGCCCGGACCCAACCTGTCGTTAGGATCGAGGACCGGCGTATCCTGTCATTGCTTTTTGTGTTCCTGGTCGATGTTCTGGAAGAACACCCGCCGGGTTGTCAGGCGGATGAGAAAAGCCAGCAGGCCGAAGAGGACGGCCAGCGCCACCAGGCCGATTTGCAGGCCGCTCAGGTGGAAGGCCGGAGGACGGGCTGCCGGCATCGGAGCAATTGCCTCTACCGGTGGAGTAGCCTGGAGGTTGGTGCGCGCCTGAAGCTCCGGAGTGGAGGACTCGGCTTCCGACGTGGCTGGCGGAACAGCCTGGAGCAAAAGGGCCGGAGGAGGGGTGGTGGTCAGGTCTTGAGCAGAGGGTGCGGCGCCTGCGGTGTTTGCGTTGCTGGCACTGCTGCCCAGGACGGGTGCAACGGCCTTCGGCGCGGCGGCCATCATAGGGGCAAGGGTTACAGGCGCGACCAGGTTGGTCAGGAAGGTGAGGGCGAAGAGCACCACCGCGACCGCGGATGCCCAGCCGAAGGCCGGGACGCTGCGCGGCATGGGCGGCCTGACCCCCGCCATTTTCGGCGTCAGGGTGAAGTTGCGCGGCGCCCGGCGTTTGGGTGTGCGCCTCAGCAGGGCGCGGGTTTGGCGCAGTTCCTCCAGACTCGTGCGCAGTTCCGCATCGGACTCGAGGCGAGTGGTCAGACGCGTCTCCGCCTCCCGGGATAATTTCCCATCCAGGAAGGCTGAAAGCTGTTCAAGGTCGTGGAAGGAAGGGGATGTCATGCACCACTCTCTTCTTCCAGACGAAACGCGGCGGGCATTAGTTCCCGGAATCCCTGCAGGCAGTCGCGCATCCGCAGCCGGGCGCGTGCCAGGCGGGATTTAATCGTCCCGAGCGGCTTGCGCAGGGCGAGCGCTACTTCCGCATAGTCCAGGCTCTGGATATCCGCCAGGACAACCACGCTGCGGAAATCAGCCGGCAATCCCTCCAAACAGTGCTGGATGGCGTGTTCAAGTTCGGCCTGTTCCAGCCTCTCTTCGGGCGAGGCCTGTGGATCCCCCAGCCAGTCCGGCGATTCGATCTCCTCCTCGTTTTCGCCGGCCGGTTCGAGCGGGGTGGTCGGGCGGCGCTGCCGGCGGCGCAGTTCATCGTAACAGGCGTTCGTGACCGTGCGCAGCAGCCAGGCGCGGAAAGAACCCCCGCGGTATCCGTTCAGTCCGCGGAAGGCGGACAGGAATGCCTCCTGGGTCGCGTCCGCGGCGAGGTCCTCATCTCCCAGGATGCGCAGGGCGGTATTGTACAGTCTGTCCTGGTAAGCCAGGACGAGGCTATTGAAAGCCTCCAGGTCGCCGTGCTGGGCGGAACGGATCAGGGCCGGCTCATCCATGAAATCTATTTTACCCCAGCCTGGGGCGATTGTTCGGGCGTTTATAATGGGGTATAGTATGAAGAGTTACTGCGTTGTTGGGAAAGGGGATCTTGCTATGCGCGTAGCTGAAAGCCATGGATCGATCCTGATCGTCGACGATACCCCCGAAAACCTGACCCGGCTGTCGCGGATCCTGACCCAACGCGGCTACCAGGTGCAGGCTGTCGATAATGGTACCCAGGCGATCCAGTCCGCTCAAACTACACCGCCTGACCTGATCCTGCTCGATATTGCCATGCCGGTCATGGATGGTTTTGAAACCTGTGAGCGACTGAAGCTGGACGAGCGCACCCGCCAGATCCCGATTATTTTTATCAGTGCCTCGGACAGCAGTGAGGAGAAGGTCAAAGCCTTTCACGCCGGCGGCGTCGATTATGTCCTGAAACCGTTGGAAATGGAGGAAGTCGAGGCGCGGGTGGAGACGCACCTGGCGATCCTGCAGATGCGCCTTGAGCTCCAGGCGCTGAACCGGGAATTGACCACCCGTGTCGAGGAGCTGACCCGATCACAGGAACTCCTGCGGGAGCGTGAAGCCGAATTGAGCGCGTTCGTCAATGCACTTCCGAATCTCTCTTTTGTCTACGATGAAGAAGGCCGCTACCTCGAGATCCTGGCCACTGAGACCCACCTGCTCAGTGCCCGAGCGGAGGAGTTGAAAGGGCGTTTGATTACGGATGTTCTGCCCGCCGAGGCGGCCGGATTGATGATGGACGCGATCCGTCACACCATCGATACCGGCAAACCGCAGGTGATCGAATACAAAATCCCGGTCCTGAGCGGGGAGGAGCGTTGGTTCGAAGGCCGCATCGCCTTGATGGAAAGGGGCCGGTCAGGGCACAGCAAGGTTGTTTTCATCGCCAATGAGATCTCGGAGCGTGTCCAGCTGTATGAGAAAGTCCAACAGCTGGCGATGCAGGACCCGCTGACCGGCTGTTTCAACCGAAGACATTTCTTTGAACGGGCTGAACAGGAGATGCAGCGCACACTGCGCTATCAGCGACCGCTTGCCATCATGATGTTGGACATCGATCAGTTCAAGCAGGTCAACGATCGGTTCGGGCACCCGACCGGCGACGAAGTCCTGTGTCACCTGGTCCATCTCTGCCAAAACCAAATGCGCGCGAACGACCTGCTGGGGCGCTACGGCGGTGATGAATTTGCAATCCTGATGCCCGAGACCCAGGTGGAAGGGGCGCGTCAGGCAGCCGAGCGGCTGCAGACCGAGATCCGAAAAATCTCGATCGACAGGCCCGAGGGGAAATGTTCCGTGACGGTCAGCATCGGGGTCGCCGGTGTAGAGGCCGGCTGCAAGGAAGCGCGCACGGTCGCGGCGGTGATCAAGTGCGCGGATCAGGCCTTCTACACCGCAAAAGCCGCAGGGCAGAATTGCGTCCGGACGGGCTGACCTTTTCATGAAAAGCATGCCCTCGCGGCCCATGATTAACTCGCCCCAGCAGTGGCCTGCCGGGGCGAGATTTATGAGGTTCGGTGTAAAAGGGCACGCAACTGAAAGATAAAATCTACCCAAACCTGGATATTCCTCAGCAAATCTCTTCATAGAAAATCCGACCATATGTAGTACAATTGTTCTATGATCGTGTTGAGAGCCTTCAAGACCGAGCTGGATCTGAACCACATCCAGAAGACCGCCTGTGCCCGTCATGCAGGCGCCGCGCGCTTCGCTTATAACTGGGGCCTGGCCCGCAAGATCGAAGCCTATCAAAAGGGGGAAAAGGTTCCCACGGCGATCGACCTGCATCGTGAATTGAATGTGCTCAAGAAGGACGAGCTGGCCTGGATGTACACAGTCTCCAAGTGTGCTCCCCAGGAAGCCCTGCGTAACCTGGATCAAGCCTATGCCCATTTCTTTCGGCGGGTGAAGCAGAAGAAAGCCGGCAAGGAGATCAAGGCAGGATTCCCGAAGTTCAAGTCGAAGAAGCATGGTCTCGGCAGCTTCCGGCTGACTGGAGCGATGCATGTCTTCGAGAATGCCATCCAGTTGCCTCGCCTGGGGCGGTTGCGCCTGAAAGAGCGCGGTTACCTACCGGTGGAGGGGGTCCACATTCTGAGTGCGACCGTGAGTGAAAGTGCCGGGCGCTGGTTCGTGTCGATCCAGGTCGAGATGGAGAACCCGGACCCCCTTCCCCTTGAGAAACCGGTTGTCGGAGTGGACCTGGGGATCCTGCGCCTGGCGACGGTCAGTGATGGAACGGGAATGGACAACCCGCATGCCCTCAAGAGTGACCTGCGCAAGATCAAGCGCTTGCAGCGGTTGGTATCCCGGCGGCAGAAGGGGAGTGCCAACCGGAAGAAAGCGGTCCGGCAGCTGGCCAGGGCGCACCTGCGTGTCGCTAATGTTCGCAAGAATGCTCTGCACCAGATCACCAGCCGGCTGGCGAGAACCAAGTCAGTCGTAGTGCTGGAGGACCTGAACGTGAGCGGGATGCTGAAGAACCATCATTTGGCGCAGGCGATCGCAGATGTTGGTTTTTACGAGTTCAGGCGGCAGATGGAGTATAAGGGGCGGTGGTACGGCAGCCAGATCATCCTGTCCCCGCGGTTCTACCCCTCCACGAAGTGCTGTTCACGCTGTGGGAACATCAAAGAAGAGCTGGAACTATGCGAGCGAGTGTACACCTGCAATGTCTGCGGTCTGACGATCGATCGCGACTTGAATGCCGCCCTCAATCTGGAACAATGGACTACCGGGAGTTCCCCGGAAAGGTACGCCTGTGGAGAGAATGTAAGACCTGGTTACCAAGCAGCTCTCGTTGAAACAGGAACCGAACATCGATCTGCCTCAGTGTAGATCTGTGTATGTTTCGGAGAACGGATTAATCTTCCGCTTCGCGAAGGTGCGGGAACAAAAGCACCTCCCGGATGGAATGCTGATCGGTCAGCAGCATGGTCAATCGGTCCACGCCCATACCGAAGCCTCCGCAGGGAGGCATGCCATAGCGCATGGCGCGCAGGTAATCCTCATCCACCGGGTGGCGCTCCTCGTCGTCTGCGCCATACACGCGACCCATTTCCAAGAACCGCTGTTCCTGGTCGAGCGGATCATTGAGTTCGGTGAACGCGTTGCACAGTTCGAAGCCGGCCACATACCCCTCGAAGCGTTCCACCGATAAGGGATCGCCCGGTTTCGATTTCGCCAGCGGGGAAATATCGCGCGGATAGTCGTACAGCAAGGTGGGTTGGATCATGATTGGTTCGAGGAATTCGGAGATCATGAAGTCGATCAATTTGCCGCGGCTCGAGAGCGGATCTGGCGTCTTGCCGGTTTTTTCCAGAGCCGCCAGGAGGGTTTTTGCCGCCGGGTGGTCCGCGATGTCGATCCCGACCGCCTCTTTTAATCCCTGACGCAGCTCCAGGCGTTTCCAGGGGGGGGTGAAGTCGATGGATTGTCCCTGGTAGGTGACTCGGGTTTTGCCGAGGGCTTTTTGGGCAGCGAAGGCGACCATCTGCTCGGTCAACTCCATCACTTGAAGGTAGTCCGCGTAGGCCCAGTAGAATTCCAACTGGGTGAACTCCGGATTGTTCTTGAATGAGATGCCCTCGTTGCGGAAATCCCGGCCGATCTCGTACACCTTCTCCAGGTTGCCGACCAGCAGCCGTTTTAAATACAGCTCGAAGGAAATGCGCAGGTACAGGTCCTGTTTGAGCTGGTTGTGGTGGGTTACGAACGGCTTGGCGGCAGCTCCTCCGTATAGCGGCTGCAGGATGGGCGTCTCGACCTCTAGGAAGCCCTGCCCATCGAGGAATTCCCGCAGGGCGTGTACGATGTCGGCGCGGGTGCGGAAGACCTGCCGGACCTCCGGGTTGACCGCCAGGTCTGCATAGCGCTGCCGGGCGCGCAGCTCGGGATCCTCGAGCGCCGCGTGACGGACGATGGCACCGCTTTCAATAACCTCGTCTTTAGCGGCTGGCAGGGGGCTGACCGCTTTGGCGAGCATCTTGATATCCTGGACGTGAAGGGTCACCTCACCGGTGCGGGTGCGAAACATGAAGCCCGAGGCCTGGACGAAATCTCCCAGATCGAACCATTTATTGAAATGGTCGAGCTTGGTTTCCCCCAGGTCGTCTGCCCGCAGGAGGAGCTGGATGCGCCCCTCACCATCCTCGATATGGGCGAAAGTGAGTTTGCCCATCGGGCGCACGGCGCGGATGCGCCCGACCAGGGTAGCCTTGACTTCCTGGCCCGCCTTCTCCGCGGCTTCAAAGGCAGCTATCGCCTGCCGGCTGGTATGAGTTCGCTCGGCGCGGGTCGGGAAGGGCTCGAGGCCCGCGGCGCGCAGCTCCTTAATTTTCTCGAGGCGGATTTTTTCGAGGGAGGTATATTCCGGCATTCTGGACCTTTTTGGATAAAAAGGTCCCGCGCTCCAGACAAGGCTGCGCGGGACCTGTCAGGGCGTGCCCCCGGCCTATTCAACCTTCACGATGCGGACTTTGAAGGTCCCGCCGGGCGCCTCGACAGAAACTTCCTCCCCGGCCCGGTGGTTTAGGATCGCCTTGCCGATGGGGGATTCGTTCGAGATCTTCCCATCCCGCGGGTTGGCCTCTGCAGCACCGACAATGAAATAGGTCTCGGGACCAGTGCCGCCTTCCCGGATGGTCACCTTGGACCCGACCTGGACCAGACCCGCTTTTTCCTTCTTTTCCTTTCCATCGATGACGCGCGCGGAGGCCAGGATCATTTCGAGTTCCTGGATGCGCCCCTCGACGAAGGCCTGCTCGTTCTTGGCGGCTTCATATTCCGCGTTCTCGATCAACTCGCCGCCCTCCATGGCTTCATGGAGACGCTCGGCGACTTCCTTGCGCTTGGTGGTCCGAAGGAACTCGAGTTCATCGGCGAGTTTTTGATAGCCTTCCTTGGTCAGGAACGTTGTTGGCATCTGTCTAAATCCTGTGTATAAATATAAGCATCTCTGAAACAGAGATGCATCAGTGGGAATTTCCCTACCCGGCGCTATTATACATGATTTTAGACGAAAATCAAGACCGTCCCCACCGTTTTAGACCGCCTGCCACAGCTGAATCCCCGCCAGGCCTTCCCAGTAATGCCGGACTGCCACCTGCATTTCCGCCTCGCTCGAAAATAACATGCCCATCTGCGAGGCGTGGGCGGCAATGCCCGTCAGCCAGGCTTGCAAACCGTCCGAAGAAATGGGGCACAAGGTAGCCCGCAGGTCATGGGTGGCGGGCGCCAGGGCCTCCGGATGTCTGAACAAGTACGGGATGTCGGCATAATACCAGATCGGACGGCCGAGCCGCCGAGTTGCTGTTCGGGTCAGCAGATGATCGACATGGCCGCCGATCGCCAGCGGACAGGCGAGCTGGTCCTCCGGCTTGAGCCCTTCACGGATTTCCGTGGCGATCTTCTGATCCAGATCGGATTCGAGCACATGCGGGGGAACGCTTACCTCCTCCGGGTAAAGCGGGTCCCCCTGGGGGGAGCGGCGGTAGATACAATCGGGGAGGGAGAGATGTTTCCAGGCAGCCCGGATCGCCCGGTTGGCGGCTTCATCTTCCCGCCGCCGCAGGGCGACCGTCTGCTCAGCCGTTCCAGTGCCCCAAACACGATGACAGTGAAGCGCTTCCGGCGATAGGGGTCCTGGCGGTGGATCGCCAGCGCAGACGGTCCAGACCTCGACCGGGATGCCCTGCCGGGTCTGTTCCCAAATCCCGCCCCCGCATGAAAGGACCGCATCGTCAAAATGGGGCGAGAGATAGATCCAGCGCATGGAACCTTAGAGGAGGCAGCCTTTCTACAACCTCTCCGAATCCTTCCCTGCGATGATTTCGCTCGCCAGCTTTTGCAAGGAATCCAGCTCGCTGGGCTCCAGGTGGCTGGCGTGCCAGTACTGGTCGAGCAGCTCAAGCGGGCTGAGACTGCTGATGGTCTGGTCGGCCGGTAAGCGGATGCGGGATTCGATCCTGGGGCGTTTAATCAGGTGGAACTCGAAGCTGCCCGCGGTGTGGTTTCGCAGGGCGGCCTCGTCAATCAAGGAATCCCACTCGCGCACATACTCCACCGTCAGGCGGACGATCGCGCCCTCCATCGCATCCGGCGTGGGCAGGGCGGCTTTAAGCGCTTCGGTCACATCCTCCGTGGAGGTCAGGACAACCCTCCGGTCAAAGAACGGGCGGATGTTATCCAGCTTCCGCCACTCGACCCTGGTCCTGCCGCGCTCGACCTCCGCCACAATAAAGTATTTATCGTCCTCGGCTTCTCCAAAGTCGACGCGTTCGATGGAGCCCGGATAGATCACTGGTGGGTGGGCGTTCGGGTTGAGGTCCTGGGGTTTGTGGATATGGCCCAGGGCAACGTAATCTAGGCGCGGGTCCTTGACGAGTGATCCCGGCAGGATCAGGTCGGCGCCGAGCATGACGGAGCGTTCCGAACCGTATGTTGCCCCCTGGACCGAGGCGTGGGCGGTCAGGATGATCGGCAGATCAGGGTCGGCCTGGTCCAGCCAGGAGCTGACCAGGGCGGACAGGTTCTGTTCGATCACCTCCAGCACATCTGCAGGATCGGCGGTTCCCATGTCCATGGAAGCCGCCAGTCCAGAACGGGAGACCCACGGCAGGGCGATGACCTGCAGGGGCAAGCCAAGGTCATCGGCGGTTAAGAACTGCGGTTGGGCAAGAACCCGCACATGGGGGATCTCCAGGGTCTCAAACTCTTGGATGGCGTTGGCCCGGCCCAGGGCGGGGGAAAGGTCATGGTTGCCAACCAGCAGCAGGGTCGGGATGCCTGCCTTGGAAAGGCGGATGATGCGCCTGCCCCACTCGCGCTGGAAGGTGGGGGCCGGCGTGCGGTCCCGGTAGGCGTCCCCAGCAAAGAGCACCAGGTCAACCTTCTCTGCGATCGCAGTCTCGACGATCGCATCCAGGGATTTGAGGAAATCCAGCACGCGCAGCGGCAGGCCGGTCTGCGGGTCGTGGCGCCCGTAGTTGGCCATGTCGATGTGCGCGTCGGCGAAATGCAGGATCTTCATGGGTGGCTAAGGGGTGACACCCCACTGCTGCATGATCTGGAGGGTCGCTGGCAGGTAGCGGTTGTAATAATAGGCTTGCTTGATGTCGGTGACGGCCGGGCCGGTCTGGCCAATGGCATACTCCGCCAGGGCACGCCAGTACAAGCTTTCCTCCAGGCTGCGAGGTTTATCGATGGTTGCCAGGGTAGTATTGGCGAGATCAATGACATCCTGGAAGCGGCTGGTGTAGTAATAGGCGAAATACGGGCCGGTTTCGTACCACATGATTCGGTAGGGACGGTCCGTTTCGGCCATATTGTTGTAAAGGCTGAAGGCCTGGTCGTAGGCTGTGGCCGCGCTGCCATAATCGGCCAGCTGGTTGTAGCTGGTCCCTTCGTTGAAGGTCGCGAAGAACTGGTCCAGCCCGGTCAGGCTCTGGCTTTCCTGCTGGGCGATGGCTAGGGCGTGCTGGTCAGCCCAGGTCGCATCGGCCCACGGGCCGAGCACTTGGTACAGGTCGTCCTGTTTGTCGGCCGGATAGACGATGATAAAGAGGTAGTTGAAGGCACGCCAGTTGCTGAGGTAGTCCGCATAGCTGATCTTGACGTTGTAACCCTGGTCTTTCGGGGGGATCTTATCGTTGGGGGTATAGGAATCCTGCCAGGTAAAAACCTGCTGGCTGTCATCGTAGCCGGTGGTGAAGGCATAATGCCCTGCCCACTGCAGGGTATTCTCCGGAGGGAGGGCTTGGTAGATGCCTTTCTCGGCGATGATCGGGAAGCCGGCCGCGATCAGGTGTTTGACCAAGTCCAAATCGCCACCGTAGCGGTACAAGGCCTTTAATGTGGTGTGATCGTTGACGTAATCGACCAGCTCATACGGCATGACATTGACATCCGTGTTGCCATTATCGATAAAACTGGCATCCGGGTTATCCGCGCCTGGTTTGACCACGAAGGCGATCTGGTCGCGCAAATCGGAGGTGTCGCCGGGAACACCCTTCCATCCCCAATACTCCAGCGCCATGGACATGTTGGCTGGACCGCAGTAGTTCCAGCGGTGCATCTGGTCGATGAAAGTGATGTTTTGCAGGACTACCGAGGTGGGGAGCGGGGTTGAGGTGACGGTCGGCGTGGCCAGGTCGGTGGGCAGAGGGGTGGGAAGAGAGGTCGGCTGCGCGGTCGGCGGTCCGGCTGTCGCGGTCCGGGACTGCTGGCCGGGGACGAAGACGACCTTTTGAGGCGGATGGATGAGGTAATACACGATGGTCTGCAGGTTGTCCAAGCGCCAGGCGAGATGTTGACGGTAAAATGATGGGAAGTAGAGCACGGCTACAGCGAGGACGACGAGCGCCACGACGCCGAGCAGGATTCTCGAAGCTCGTTGGTTCACGCAGGCGATTATAACAAATTTGGCGCGAACCAACAAAAATAGGGCGAAACGGATCGCCCTATTTTATGGCTAGGGATTGGACTGCTCAAGCGTCGCGGACTTCGCCGTCAATGACGTCGCCGTCATTTCCCGGCGGAGGGGTCTGCGGGCCACCCGCTGCAGGCCCACCGCCCGCTGGGGGCGTCTGGCCCTGAGCGTACAACTGCTGGCTGAGGGCGTAGAAGACGTTCTGCAGGTCCTCGGTGGCCTTCTTGATGCGGCTCAGGTCTTCACCCTGGGAGGCCTGCTTGAGATCGCTGATCTTGCCTTCAATCTTGCCGCGCTCGTCGGAGGGGACCTTGTCCCCGAGGTCGCGCAGCGCTTTCTCGGTCTGATAGATCAGGTTGTCGGCCGCGTTGCGGGCTTCGATGATCTCGCGACGCTGGCGATCCTCGGCCTCATGTTTTTTCGACTCCGCGACCATCTTTTCGATATCCGCTTTGTTCAGGTTGGTGGAGGCGGTCACGGTGACCTTTTGCTCTTTACCCGTGGCCTTGTCCCTGGCCGTGACATTCAGGATGCCGTTGGCATCGATGTCGAAGGTCACTTCAACCTGCGGGATGCCGCGCGGGGCAGGCGGGATGCCATCCAGCCGGAAGCGGCCGAGCGACATGTTATCGTTCGCCAGAGGACGCTCTCCCTGCAGGATGTGGATATCTACCGCAGTCTGGAGATCGGCGGCGGTGGAGTAGGTCTCGGTCTTGCGCACCGGGATCGTGGTATTGCGTTCGATCATGGTGGTCATCACGCCGCCCATCGTCTCGACCCCCAGCGAAAGCGGGGTGACGTCGAGCAGGAGGATATCCTTGACTTCGCCGCCAAGGACCCCGGCCTGGATGGCTGCTCCGACCGCCACGACCTCGTCCGGATTGACACCTTTGTTCGGTTCTTTCCCATTGGTGAGCGCCCGCACCAGTTCTTGAACCATGGGCATGCGGGTGGCCCCGCCGACCAGGACGACCTCGTTCAAATTGGAGGCGGTCAGGCCGGCATCCTTCAAGGCGCTTTCAAACGGTTTCCGGCAGCGGTTAAGCAGTTCTTCGGTCATCTGCTCCAGCTTGGAGCGGGTCAATTTAAGCTGTAAGTGCTTGGGCCCACTTGCGTCCGCGCTGATATAGGGCAGGTTGATCTCGGTCTCCTGCATGCTGGAGAGCTCGATCTTGGCTTTCTCGGCAGCTTCGCGCAGGCGCTGGAGTGCCTGGCGGTCCTTGCGCAGGTCAATGCCCTGCTCTTTCCGGAACTCATCGGCGGCCCAGTTAACGATGCACTGGTCCCAGTCATCGCCGCCCAGGTGGGTGTCGCCGTTGGTCGATTTGACCTCGATAACGCCTTCCCCGACATCCAGGATCGACACATCAAAAGTACCGCCCCCCAGGTCGAAGACCAGGATGGTCTCATTTTTCTTTTTATCCAGCCCGTAGGCCAGGGCCGAGGCGGTCGGTTCATTGATGATCCGTTTCACATCTAGACCGGCGATCTTCCCGGCATCCTTTGTAGCCTGGCGCTGGCTGTCGTTGAAATAGGCCGGGACGGTGATGACCGCTTCGTTCACCGGCTGGCCGAGATAGGCCTCGGCGTCCGCCTTGAGCTTTCCCAGGATCATGGCAGAAATCTCCTGCGGGCTGTACTCCCGGTTGGTGACCGGGATCTTGACGCGCGCCTCATCCGAGGGACCGGCGACGACGGTATACGGAACCATCTTACGCTCTGTCTCAACCTCCTGGTAGCGGCGGCCCATGAAGCGTTTGATGGAATAGACCGTGTTCTCAGAGTTGATGACTGACTGACGTTTGGCGGTTTGGCCTACCAGGCGTTCGTTGTTCTTATTGAAGGCGACCACCGACGGGCACAGCCTCCCGCCCTCTGCTGTGCTGATGACGGTCGGCTGACCGCCTTCCATGACGGCTACGACGCTGTTCGTGGTCCCTAGGTCGATTCCTATAATCTTTCCCATGGCAATGCTCCTCAAAAAAGGATTTCTGCGCGCCCCCCGGCGCGCGAATAAGTCTATATGCTGATAGCATACCAGATGGATGCAAGAAAAACGTTAACGTCTTGTAGAAAAAAAGGATGAGAGCGCAGAATCGCCTTCGGGCCGGAAGTCCGTCCCGGTACGGTCGGCGAGGCGTAGCAGGGGAAAAAGAACGCGCCGCGATCCGCGGCGCGTTTCAGGAGGTGGAGATGGCGGGAATCGAACCCGCGTCCGAAAGATTCGACCCTCGGAAATCTACGAGCGTAGCCGGTTTGAGCGTGTCACCGCAGGTCACCCCGCCGGCAAAATCAACCTGCAGCCAGCCGTTCGGGCCCGAAAGCCCTCTTTCGCGCAGTCAACGGCGTCGTGCGCGGCACTCCGCCTTTGTGACGCCCGATCCCACCACCGGGCGGAGCTCGGGATGGGCGGACGCGGCCTCACAAGGAGACCGGCTGCTTACCCGATCGCCTTAAGCGGCGAGGGGCATAGCAGCGTAGGAAGTGCGGTTGGCACTTGATTTTTTGCACTGATTTAACGAGTTCGGCGCCTCTCGGCTCGCATTCCGGGACCAGCCTCCTCCGTCGAAGCCTGTCATCCCCGGGGCTTTTATTATAGCATATTCTTCCGGGACGGCATCGCGGAACGCGTCCCCCGGAGCGGGGTCTGCCTGGCGTGGGCAGCGCTGCTTCCCAACCATGTTATACTCGGTTGAGCAACCCCTGCGGACCGGTGGGGTTTTAAGTTCAGACCTCTCCGGTCGATCTCTTATTGTTATTGACCAAAGGTGAGGCAGTGCCGGAGTTAATCGAAGAGCAAATCCTGGCGCAGGCGTCCAAGGGCGATCGGGAGGCATTCGGCCTCCTGTATGAGCGGTATGTGGCGCGCATTTTCAATTACGTCTACTATCGCACCGGCAATGTGCACGATGCTGAGGACCTGACCGCACGCGTTTTCTATCGCGCCCTGCATCACATGCCCACTTATACGGACAGGGGGTTGCCGTTCTCAGCCTGGTTGTACCGCATCGCACACAACCTGATCGCCAATTGGCACCGTGACCGCAGCCGCCATCAAGAGATCCCTCTCGACGATACGCCGCCCATTTACTTTAAAGGTGAACCCCCCGAGGCAGCCTTGATTCAGACCCAGAGCCGGGAAGCGCTTCTCCGGCTGATCCGTCACCTGCCGGCCGAACGACAGCACCTGCTCATTTTGAAGTTCGTCGAGCACATGTCCAATGCGGAGGTCGGCCAGATCATGGGCCGCAGTGAGGGCGCTGTGAAAAGCCTCTACCATCGCACGCTCCTGGCGCTGCGCGACGAGATGGAAGGTTTGGATCTTGAAGGAGAGTAGGGCGATGCTCCGAATCGTCACGGATAGTACGGCCGACATGCCTCCCGGCTGGGAGCAAGAATACGAGCTCCAGGTCGTGCCGCTCAATATCCATTTGGATGAGAAGACCTACCTGCAGGGAGTGGAGCTTTCCAATGAAGACTTCTACCGGCTGGTGGAACAAAGCGGAAAAATTCCGACGACCTCCCAGCCGACTCCTTATCAGTTTAAGGAATTTTACCGGCGGATTGCCCACCGAGGGGATACGATCTTGTCCCTCCATGTGACCAGTAAACTATCCGGGACTTACGATTCGGCCGTCAGCGCGGCGCGCGAACTGCAGGCGGAATACCGGATCCTCCCGTTCGATTCCGGGTGCGGTTCCGCCGGCCTGGGGATGATGTGCCGGGAAGCCCGCGTGATGGAGCGGGCCGGCGCGACGGTAGAACGGATCCTGGAGCGCTGGGAGCAGATCCGGCAGCAAGTGCAGATCGTTTTGACGCTGGACAAGCTCGATTACGCCCGCAAAAGCGGAAGGGTGGGAACCCTCCAGGCAGCCTTGGCCTCGGCCTTGAACGTCAAGCCGATTGTGGAACTGCAACAGGGCATCCTTGAGATGACGGAGCGGGCGCGGACCCGGACCAAGGCTTTCGGCCGTGTGCTTGACCTCGTCCACAACCGGTTTTTACACCAGCCGCTCGACCTGGCGGTTGTGCACGCCCGCGATCCGGAAGCTGCCCAGATCTTGGAACAAAAAGCCAGGCCGTTGCTCAATATCCATGATCTGATCATGACCGAGCTTTCCATCTCTGTCGCGGCCAATTTGGGCCCCGGGACGGTCGGCGTGGTCGCTTACCCTGCAGGAGCGTGACGCATGAAAGCAGGAAGTTACCCCGGCGGTGACACCACACCCAAGATCGCCAGCCTGGAAAACCGGCTGTCCGGTATCCTCCAGCCCGTTCCACCGCGCACGGAGTTCGTGCGCGCCCTCAGTTCCCACATCCAGGGGGAGGACCCGGAGACCTTCATCGACCGGATGAAGGGCTGGCCGGTACTGGCGGTGCTGGTGGCAGGCCTCGTGTTCCTCACCATCCTGCTGGCCGTGAGCGTCCGGGCAATCATCTTGCTGAGCCGGAGAAGCCACCCGCTGGGAGGCTAGTCGCAGCTGCCCGTGCAGTTAAACCCAATCGCCCGGACGGGTCCCGTCCGGGCGATATTTGCAGGTGGTGGGGGTCAGAGGCTGATCTTCAATTTTTCGGTCAGCTGTTCATTGGTGGGTTCCACCAGCATGGACCCGTCCGCCCAAACGAGGGTGGGCACTCTGCGATTGCCGTGATTGAGGAGCGCTACAGTCCGGGCGCCCTCCTCATCCAGTTCGATGTCGATCCACCGATAGGGGATCGAATGGCTGTCCAGGAGGAGGCGGGCTCGACGGGAAGCTCCACACCAGGTGGCACCGTACAAGGTGATTTCCGGCGAATCGGTCATGGTTGTCTCTTTCTAATCAGGCTCGCTGGGTCGATGCGATCCGATGCTGATCGGAACGGCCTCGGGTTCGTCCTTGGGATCGAAGAGCTTTGGTCGTCTCATGGAGTTTTTTGGGTTATTGGATTATACCGCCTTGCGGCGCCGGTGGATGGTTTTTGTGGGGCGCACGGGAAAATGAACGGCCCTCGGGATGGCGATCAAGAAAGTGCGAGGATGGTCTCGAGGACGCCTCCAGGTCCGTTCCGCCTTCAAGGACCTCGGATCCGCGCGTGGCAGCGTTTTTAGTGCCCCGGCTTCATTTCAAGGAATAGATATAGTCCTGGGGTCAGGCCCCTTTGAGGCGAATTTCAAGGTCAATTCCGCCCGAACCTCGGCTCGAGGGGAAGGACTACCGTGCAGACAGCCGGATGCAGAGCTTGCGTGCCTCGGCAATCAGATCCATTCCGGCGGGGAGCTGGAAGTCCTGATCGACGCGCCGGGTCAGGTCCAGCGCGGCGCGGCGCAATTCGGGGTCAAGGTCAGGGAACTCGGCCAGCGCATTCAGCATGGAGTAGGCGCTCGCCGTTTTCGCCTGGATCCCGAGGCGATTGAGGTACTCGCGCGCCGCCATCCCGGCTGCCCGCCGGGCGCAGACGCGCGCCTTGCCCTCGTTCCCTGCGGCACGCGCCGCCTCGGCCTGGTCCAGTTCACTGCGGATCTTCTGGTTCATGCCCATTGCGTTTGTATTATAGGTGATCAAAGGTATAATCGGTCTTATTTTAATCGCTCCTGAGAGAGGTGCTTCCATGAAAAACCGAATGGGATATCTGGCAGGGGTTCTGGTGGTGTCTTTTGCCCTGATCGCCTGCGGAGCCTTTACCCTTCCTTTCCAAACAACAAGTCCGGGCGTGGCAAACGCGCCGACCGTGTCGACCGCCAACGAGCCTTATCAGATCACCGGCTCCTTCGATTACACCAATGACATCATCAATACCTACTACGTTGAAAATGCGGTCGCCCTGGTGGACATGTACGGCTTCGTGACCCGCAACCAGAATTGGGAGATCCCGGTCAGCTCCCAAACGCTGGGTTTCCTCTCCCTGGACAAGAATGCCAAACATGGCACCTACACCCTGCAGCTGCCGGCCAGGCCGACCGGTACGGTCGTGGATGTGGCCCATGACGGCAAGCAGGGCACCGGCGTGCAGGTCTTCGCGGTGACGTACTGGCCGAACCTGGCAGGCGGGCCATACGAGCAAGGGGATGACCAGGCCTACGGCTGGCCGGACTACCTGGCTTCGGTCAAGATCGATTCGACCAATAATGACGAAGTCACCGGTGGAAAATTGGTGGTCTGGTCCCCGGACAGTAACCAGTTTTTCCCGAGCGGCTTCGGAGCGGACAAGAAGCTGTTCACCAAGGACGATCCGGTGGCCCCGATCCCGGCGGGCTATACGATCGTCGATCTGGATCAAACCCCGTTCACCTTTACGAAACAGCCGCAGCCGAACCTGACCCTTTACGAGCCGACGGATTACGCCGTGAAGGACTTCTCGTCCCTTTCTTACACGGCAGCCTTTGACCAGATGTTCCAGTTCGTCAAGAAGAACTACGCTTTTAACGGAATAACCGGCAAGCAGCCGGACTGGGATACCCTCTACAGCCAGATCCGGCCGCGCGTCCAGCAGGCCGAGCAGAACCAGGATGCCAATGCCTTCTACCTGGCACTGCGCGATTTTACCTGGGCCTTCAAGGATGGCCACACCGGGCTGAACGGAGGCAGTGCGGAGCAGCAGCTCTTTACGACTGCGACCGCAGGTGGGTACGGCTTTGCGATCCGTGAACTGGATGATGGGAGCGTCATGGTCGTTTTTGTGCTGGATAACAGCCCGGCGGCGCAGGCCGGGATCAAAGTGGGGGCGGTGGTGACCGCTTTCAACGGCCAGCCGATCAAGGATGCCATTGCGGCGGTCAAGCCCTGGACCCTGCCGGAGTCGACCGATTGGGCCATCCGCTACCAGCAGGCTCGCTACCTGCTGCGAACGACAGCTGGCACCCAGGCGAGCGTCACCTTTGCCAACCCGGGCGGTCCGTCCCAGACGGTTTCGCTGAAAGCGATCGCTGAAACGGACAGCTTCGACCGCACCTCCCTGTACTACGGCGTGGATACCAATCCAGTGCTGCCGGTGGATTTCCAGGTCCTCGCCTCGGGCGTCGGCTATGTCCAGGTCAACTCGAATTATGACGATCTGAACCTGGTTATCCGGCTCTTCCAGCGCGCCCTTGACACCTTCCAGGCCGACAAGGTCCCCGGGATCATCATCGACATGCGTTACAACGACGGCGGCGATCCACTGGGCCTAGCAGGCTTCCTGACCAATCAGACCATCACGATGGGTCAGGCCGAACAGTACAACGACACGACCGGCCAGTTCGAACCGCAGGGAGTGCCGGATAAATTCCTGCCCAACGTCGAGCAATACCACTTCGATAAGATGGCCCTGTTGGTCGGCCCGGCCTGCTACAGCGCCTGTGAAATGGAGTCATACGGCTTCAGTCAGGTGCCGGGCATGATCGTGGTCGGACAGTATCCGACCTCCGGAACTTTTGCCGATGTGGGCGCCGGCCAGATCCAGCTGCCGGCGGGTTTCTCCATGCAGGTGCCGACCATCCGCTTCAAGCTGCCGGACGGCAGCCTCTTCCTGGAGGGGAAGGGGGTCCAGCCGACCCTGCGCGTCCCGGTGGATGCAACCACGGTGTTGAGCACCCAGGATGTCGTCTTACAGACCGCGGAGAATGCCATCCTGAAGCCGGCCGGGGCCGGGGTGACCCCTTCGGCTCCGCCGAGGATGATGAGCAGCGATGAAACTCAGGGAGCGCTCTCCAGCGCCCAACCTTTGGAGAACCTGGCCCGCGAGCAGTACACGACCCAGGACACGCTCAAGGTCCCGGCGACCTTCACGTATACGATCACGCTTGCACAATCGCAGCCTGTGCTCTGGGATTGGGGCTGGTGTGCCAAGGATCAGGCCACCCTGACAGACAACCTGAACAAGATCCAGCTCGCCTTCACGTTAAACGGACAGGCGGTCGAACTCAGCAAGTTTGTGAAGCTCGTTGGCCCCTTGAACGGCCAGCAGTGCGAGACCTATGTGCTTGGATTGACTGACTGGAGCGGCGGCCAGAACGAGGCGATCACCACCGCCACCTTCACCGCCCCCGTCAACGATGGCACTTATGATTACCCGGCCGGTAAGCAGGTCTCCGACTACACGATTTACGTCAATCCCTGACCTCGGTCGAGAAAAGCAAGCCTGACAGGTGATTCATCACCTGTCAGGCTTTTTTAATCGATTGCCTCAGGCCGGCCGATAAGCCGCATTCTGTCCGGTGAGGAATCGTCGGTTTACGCTCCGAGGAGTTTCATCCCGGCACCTCACCTGGGCGGTCATCTCTCTGGGCGGCCTACCCGGGGCTCAAACGACGCGAGCCGCGTCTCGCCCCTGCTTGGCCTTGCTCCCGGCGGGGGTTGCCTGGCCGTCCGCATCGCTGCGGGCGCCGGTGGTCTCTTACACCGCCTTTTCACCATCACCTCCGCTCCGAAGGGCGGAGGCTGTCTGTTTCTGTGGCCCTGTTCCGGCAGGTTGCCCCGTCCCGGGCTTTCCCCGGCGCCGTGCCCTGTGGAGTGCGGACTTTCCTCGATCTCGCGCCAAAGCGCGGGACCGCGACCGCCTGGCCAACCTGAGGCAATTTCATCATACCCGTTCTGAGGGAGGACGTCAACGGTGAACCTCATGCCGGACATGCAGAACACTTCCAGGATTCGGTCAAAATAGAGGAAATTGGTCACCCGAGAATGGTGACTGGCCAGGGATGGTCAAACCCGTGATTTATGCTTTAATCGATAGGGTTCTGCTAGAATAAACCAGCCATCAAAAAACCTTTTCAGGAGAAAACCGCATGTCTAAATCCATCGATCATTTAAAAACCGCCTTTGCAGGCGAATCGCAGGCCAACCGGAAGTATCTGGCCTTCGCCAAGAAGGCCGATGAAGAGGGCCATCCCGGCATCGCCCGCTTGTTTCGGGCAGTGGCAGCTGCGGAGACCGTCCACGCCCAGAATCATTTCAGGGCCATGGATGGGGTCCAGTCCACCGCCGAGAACCTGCAGGTTGCGATCGGCGGGGAAAATTATGAAGTGACCACTATGTACCCTCCCATGCTGGCGGACGCCGAGGCCGAAGGGGACAAACGCGCTGCCCGCTCATTTCGCTACGCGCTGGAAGTTGAAAAGGTCCACGAGAGCCTCTACCGACAGGCGGCCGACTCTCTGAGTCAAGGCGAGGATGTCCCTGCGCAGGAGTACTATATCTGTCCGATCTGCGGGTACACGCACGTAGGGCCGATGCAGGGCAGGTGCCCGGTATGCAACACACCTGCCGAGCGGTTCGAGAAGATCTCCTGAGATGCCCTTTTGGGTAGCAAGACGCCTGCAAATCTGTTCCGCTTGGTCTGGACAGATTCCCTGCCCTGCTGTACAATAACCCGCCGTGCATCCGGATTCATTTTGGAGGAAGTAAGTGGCTAATATCAAGTCTCAAATCAAGCGTAATCGGCAGAATGACAAACGTCGTCTGCGCAACCGCGTCTATCGCGGGGCGGCTCGAACGGCGGTCAAGAATGCCCGCGCCGCGGTTGTCTCTGGCGACCCAGAGAACTCGAAAAAAGCCCTACTGGAAGCGATCTCCCAGCTGGATCGCGCCGCTCAGAAGGGTGTCCTTCATAAGAACAATGCAGCCCGGCGCAAGAGCCGACTGATGAAGCAGTTTGCAAAGCTGGGGACCTTCCCGGTTAAAACCGAAGTGGCTGCACCGGTAATGGCGGAGCCTGAGGCTGCCGCCAAGCCGAAGAAAGAACCCAGCCGCAGGCGGACGACCAAAAAAGAGCCTGAGGTGGAGACCACGCCCGAGGTGGAGGCCAAGCCCAAAGCCGAACCCAAGACAAAAGGCGAGACCAAGAAAACGGCGTCACGCGCCCGGACGGCCAAGAAAACGGATTAAGTTTTTACCTGAGAGGAATCAAGCGGAAGCAGGAATGCTTCCGCTTTTTATATGCAGCGGTCGGCCACTGACAAGATCCCATCCGAAGGAGCACGCGCCGGACAGACCCGGCTGCGGATGCCACCGCGCAGCTCGGAGAGACTGCGAGGAGGACGCCTCCTATGGGGATGATATAATCACAGACGCAAAGGTGAGCCATGTTCTTGGCTGAACAGCAATCCATCGAAGACAAAATCAGGGCCTTTTGCGCCGGGCAGGGCATCCAACTGGCCGCGTTGAAGTGGACTCCGATCCCGTTTAACGGTGAGTGGGGCATTTCCACCTCCTTCTTTCAGACCGCGGCCGATGAGACCCGTTCTGGGAAAAAGGTTGCGGTACCACTGCGCGCCCAGGAAATCGCCGAGCAGGTGAAAGCGGCCGTGATCCCCACACCCGGAATCAGCCATGCCGAGGCGGTGAAGGGCTATCTCAACCTGTATTATTCAACAGCGGAGTATGCCCGCCGGGTGGTAGACGCCGCCCTTGAACAGGGCAGCCGCTTCGGGGCAGGCCTCGCCAAGGGCGAGCGCGTTATGGTCGAGTACGCCCAACCGAACACGCATCATTCTTTCCATATCGGTCATGCCCGCAACGCGATTCTGGGGGAGGCGCTGGCGCGCATCGTCCAGTTTTCCGGCTTTGACACCCTGCGCGCTACCTACCCGGGCGACATCGGCCTGGGCGTGATCACCATTCTGTGGGCGTACCGGAAATTCTACAAGGGTCAGGAGCCGCAGGGCGTGCACGAACGCGGCCAATGGCTGCTGAAGATCTACATCGAAGCCACCAAGCTCCTGGAGCCCCAGGAGAACGAGACGCCCGAAGAGAAGAGCCAGCGCGAAGGCTACGACGCCGAGCGGCGCGAGCTGTACCGCAGGTGGGACGCCGGCGATCCTGAGGTCCGCAAGCTGTGGCTCGAAACGCGCGAATGGAGCCTGGAAGAAATCCGAGCTGTTTTTGAGATGCTCGATATTAAAATGGATGTCTGGTTTTTCGAGAGCGATGTCGATGAGCCGGCCAAGGAGATCGTGAAAGAGCTGATCCAGCGCGGCATTGCCGATGACGAGCGCCCCGAGGGTGGCCCGGTGATCGTCAGGATTGACGAGAAGCTGGGCCTGAAAAAAGAAAAATACCGCACCAATGTCGTGCTGCGCAACGACGGCACGACCCTCTACCTGACCAAGGACCTGGCGCTGGCCAAGGTCAAGTTCGAGCAATATCACGTTGACCGCTCGATTTACGTCGTGGACGTCCGCCAGAGCATGCATCTGCAGCAGGCTTTTAAAATTTTGGAGTTGATGGGCTTCAAACAGGCCGAGAAATGCTTCCACCTGGGCTACGGCTTCGTCAGCCTGCCGGAAGGGGCGATGTCCGCCCGGAGAGGGATCGTGGTGCTTTTCAAGGATGTGGCGGATGAAGCCGAGGGACGGGCCCTGGCTGCCATGGGGCAGCGGACACCCGACATGCCAGCCTCGGAACGCCGCAAGGTTGCCCAGCAGATCGGCCTGGGGGCGCTGAAGTATGCCATGCTCTCGGTCGACAATAATAAGGACATGGTTTTTGATATCGACGACGCGCTGAGTTTTGAGGGCCATACCGGCCCCTACCTCCAGAACGCCTATGTTCGAGCGAACAGCATCCTGCGGAAGGCCGGAAAAATCCCAGCCGAAGCCCCGTTCGATCACCCCCTGACCAGCCATGAAATCCAGATCATCGACCTGATCTCGCGGTTTCCAACCACCGTTGAACAGGCGGCCGAGGAATATCGTCCGTTGGTCGTTGCCAATTATGTCTATGAACTAGCGAATGCCTTTCATAGTTTCTATCACGCCGTGCCCGTGCTTCAGGCCGGGTCCGAAGCAGAAAAGGCCGCCCGCCTGCGGCTGGTCGCAGCTGCCCGGCAGACCCTGGCCAATGCCTTGGCGCTTTTGGGCATCACAGCCCCAGAAGTGATGTGACGTAGCCGGGAGACCGGCTGCGAAGATCAGCAGCCTCCTTTTTTCCCGCCGCTCGCCCGGAATCCTCCGGGGAACTCCGACGAAGCGCAGGAGTTTCCTTGTCCGGGCGGGGTGCTACCCTCCTGCGGCGGAAGGATGTTTTTGCTGAAATTCATCTTTTCTGAAGGAGTATTTGCATGTCTCCCATCCGTACCCTTATCATGGGCGCCGCAGGGCGCGACTTTCACAACTTCAATGTCTACTTTCGAGATAACCCGGACTATGAGGTGGTCGCCTTCACGGCCACCCAAATCCCGGATATCGAAGGCCGCACCTACCCGCCGCAGCTGGCCGGCAAGCGCTACCCGAAAGGGATCCCGATCCATGCCGAAGAAGACCTGATCAAGCTGGTGAAAAAGTTGAAGGTGGACCAGGTCATCTTTGCCTACTCAGACGTGCCGCACGAAGTGGTCATGCATAAGGCATCCATGGTGCTCGCGGCGGGAGCGGATTTCCGCCTGATGGGTGAGAGGTCCACCCAGATCAAATCGACCAAGCCGGTCGTTTCGGTGTGTGCGGTCCGCACCGGTTCGGGCAAGAGCCAGACCACCCGGCGGATCTCGCTGATCCTGCGCGGCATGGGCTACCGGGTCGCTGCGATTCGCCACCCGATGCCCTACGGTGACCTGGTAAAACAGGAGGTCCAGCGCTTCGCCACCTATGCGGACCTGGACAAGCAGGAATGCACGATCGAGGAGCGCGAAGAATACGAGCCCCACCTCGACAACGGCGTGATCGTCTATGCCGGTGTGGACTATGAGAAGATCCTGCGCCGCGCTGAGCAGGAGGTCGACATCGTTCTGTGGGACGGCGGCAACAACGACTTCTCGTTCTACGTCTCGGACCTGAAGATCGTGGTCGCCGATCCGCTTCGGCCCGGGCACGAGAGCCGCTACCATCCCGGTGAGGTCAATGCCCGCGACGCCGATGTGCTCGTCATCAACAAGGTCGACGCGGCGGATCCGAATGCGGTCCTGAGAGTCCGCGAGAACTTGCGCCAGATGAACCCCACTGCGACGGTCATCGAGGCCGCCTCGCCGCTCTTCGTCGATGATCCGGACGCCATTCGCGGCAAGCGGGTGCTCGTCATCGAGGACGGCCCGACCCTGACCCACGGCGAGATGGCGTATGGAGCCGGCTATGTGGCTGCGCAGCGCTATGGGGCGGCCGAGATCGTCGACCCGCGCCCGTTCGCGGTCAGGTCCATTGCCGCCACCTACCGGAAGTATCCGAAGACCGGTCCCATCCTGCCGGCCATGGGCTACGGAGCGGCCCAGATGAAGGATCTGGAGGCCACCATCCGCAAGGCGGATGTGGATTTGGTTGTGATCGGAACGCCGATCGATCTGACGCGTGTCATCAAGCTGGATAAGCCCTCCCAGCGCGTGCGCTACGAGCTTCAGGAGATCGGCCGGCCGACGCTGGAAGATATCCTCATGAAGAAGTTTGGGAAGAAGAAGTAAATCGATCCATCCATCGTGGACCGCCAGGAGCCGGGCAGGTAATCCACCCGGCTCTTTTTAAACTGGAGGAAGCGAGAACGATTCTGGGCAAAACCATTTGCACACTGGAAAGGGTGCAGACGGTATAATTCTCCCACGGCGAACCAACCATGTTTATCGATGAAGCTGAAATCCTGGTCAGGTCTGGAAAAGGCGGCGACGGGATGGTGCACTTCCGGCGCGAGAAGTACGTGCCGCGCGGCGGCCCGGACGGGGGGGACGGCGGCCGCGGCGGAGATGTGGTTCTGGAGGTGCGTCCCACCCTGAATACCCTGTCGGCCTTCCGCCACACGATTCAGTATGTGGCAGAGGACGGGCGGGGCGGAGGTTCGAACAACAAGTCCGGTAAATCTGCAGTGGAGCTGACCATCCTGGTTCCGCCTGGGACGGTCGTGTCCCTTTTGCCCGGCGGCGAACTGCTGGGGGACCTGACAGATCCCGGTCAGCGGCTGGTGGTCTCCACGGGTGGTCGCGGCGGACGCGGCAACACCCACTTCAAAAGCTCGGTCAACCAGACGCCGCGTACTGCCGAGCGCGGCGAGCCGTGTCAGGAAAAGCGCCTGCGCCTGGTGCTCAAGCTGATCGCCGATATCGGTATCGTGGGGGTGCCCAATGCCGGCAAGTCCACACTGCTCTCCGTCCTGACCCATGCTACGCCCAAGATCGCGCCCTATCCTTTCACCACCCTGGAACCCAATCTGGGCGTAGCCGACCTGGACGAGGAAACAAGCCTGGTCCTGGCGGACATCCCCGGGTTGATCGAGGGCGCCTCGCAGGGCGTGGGCCTGGGCTTCGAGTTCCTGCGCCATATCCAGCGGACCCGGGTTCTGATCCACCTCCTGGACGGTCTTTCGGAGGACCCGCTGGCGGATTTCTCCCAGATCAACGCCGAGCTGGCGCTCTTTGACCCGACCCTGGCCAAGAAGCCCCAGATCGTGGCGTTGAACAAAATAGACCAGCCGGAGGTGCAGATCCGCTGGACGAAGCTGAAGAAGGATCTCATGAAACGCGGCTACGAGTCGATGGCGATTTCAGCCCTGGCGCGCACCGGGGTGCATGAGCTGCTGCTGAAAGCCGCCGCAATGCTGGCTGAGATCCCGCCGCTGGAAGAGTCCACGCCGGCCATGCCGGTCTACCGGCCCGTTGAGGATCCGCGTGCCTTCACCATCACGCGCGAGGACGATGGAAATTGGCGCCTGCACGGGGCCGCCATCGAACGCGCCGCGGCCATGACGCCCTGGGACCAGAATGGCTCCGTACGCCGCTTCCAAAGGATCATGGAACGGCTCGGAGTGGAAGAGGCCCTGCGCAAGGCCGGTGTGCGCGAAGGCGACCTGGTCTATATCGGCGAGTACGAACTGGAGTGGCAGGAGTGAACTACTCCACCGCTAAAACGGGGAGCTTCCTGGTTCGTAGACCCGCCCTGCTTGCACGGGTCTCCCCAGGCGTTGGCCGTAAGGACTGGCCCTTACGGTCCGTTCGGGCTGTTCCTGCCCTACGTTTCACTTCGGATCTAGCGTGCCCTTCGTGCAGAATGTTCAGGGCCGCATTCACATCCCGGTCATGATGCGCATGACACACGGGACAATCCCATTCCCGTTCCGCCAACCTTAGATCCACCTTGCGGTAGTCGCCATTGTGACACCACTGGCTGGATGGGTAGAAGCGCCCGATCGTTTCCAGGCGGCACCCATACCAGGCGGCTTTGTACTGCAGCTGGCGCAGGAATTCACCCCAACCGGCATCGCTGATGGATCTGGCAAGATGATGGTTCCCCAGCATCCCCTTCACGTTCAGGCTCTCGA
>JBEKFY010000049.1:0-30011 GCA_050013095.1 Anaerolineales bacterium
CCGCTGGTTTGGAAGCCGAAGCTGATCTCATTGGCCGCCACCAGCGTCCCCGTCCCGCTGGCGATCAGGGATATGCTCCCTGTGCGCGCCACCGCGGTCTGCAGGGTGGGCTGCGCGGCTGCGGCAGTCTGCGCCTGGCGGTTCTGGTAATAGGCATACCCGCCGTATGCGATGGCGATGACGATCACGGCCAGAACGAGGACACGCACCCATTTCGGCCAGCGAGTGAAGAAGGAGAAGAGAGATTTCATGGATTCACCTTTCATAGACGGTATTGCACCAGGGCTAAGTCTAGCCGGTGGAAATAAGTATAAGCTTAAAAACTGATGTAGACATTGTGTAGGTTTGTTTGGGAAGCCGGGCAGGCTTCAAACGAATCGCTGCGTAACCATTCTCAGGACAGATTACAGAACCCCAATATCTGGCAGTTTGGAAGCAAAACAGCTCAAAGCTGCCAGAAAAGTGCCCGGTCGATCCATAGATTCGGTTCTTCCTAGTACTCGTTAGCCGGTACGTCCCTGAAATTGAACAACCCCTCGGCTTTTGTACCAGAGGTTGTTCCAGCACACGTTTTTTATTTGGGCAACAAGGGGTATGGAAGCTGCGGCGGGGGCGCCCTTTGGCTGGGTCGATCCAGCTCCTATTTGATTATTGAGGAACGCATCCCTGCCTGGCCTTTTTTGCGCACCACCGTGGCCGGCGACGGCCGTGGTGCGGTCCGCTTCCGCAGGGCTACCATGATCAGCCAGAAGACGGTCAAGAAGAGGACCGTCAGGCCTGTGCCTTTGTAGACCAGCTGCATGGCTGGCAGGACGGCGTCGGTCCCGGCATAAAGCCCGTGCAGCGTCGCGCCCAGGTATCCAAGAAGGCTTAAAACGTGGATTGCCCGGAAGGCGCGCATGCCGATCCGTCGCTTAAGGTAAAACGTGATTGTGACTAGAAGTGTGAGGTAGAAAGCGATGACCCCGATTCCCACCCAAATGGGCCGGTAAGGGGAAAGGAAGGGGATCAGGATTTGCGCAACTGAATACGGCAGGTAGCGGTCGAGGCTCAAGACGACAATATGGAGAACAATAAAGCCGATTGAAAGCAAAGAAATGAATTGGTGGAAATCGTAGGTGAACATGCGATCCAGCAGCTGGTCAAGGTACTTGCTCGTCACTGCCAGCCCTAGTACCATCGAGAACCAGAGCAGCAGGTAGGCGATGATCCCGGCGGCGCGCGTAACATACCACCAAAGCTGGATGCTGTTCGCGGCGAAGAGCCAGTTTAAGTTCTGGGCTAGCGTTTGGCCGGCCGGCGACATGATAACGATCACCCCCAGGAATAATACTCCGATCACCAGCAGTGTACACACCACACTGAAGATCGACACTAACAGGGATGGCTTCAGTTTAGACTGAGAGGAGTTTGCTTCTGACATTGATATTATCCATTCTTTCCTGGTTGCCCCAGATTTTCCGTTCGCGGTCCACTGCCAGGTAGGAGAACTGAGTCCCGCCATCGCGCCTGACCTGCTCCGCTTCCTGTGGGCCGGCGATGAGCAGGGCTTTAGCGAACACCTCGGCGGTCGCAGCGTGGGGGGCAAGGACCGTGACACATAACCAGTCGGTGATGGCCGGTTCGCCTTTGCGGGGATCAATGAGGTGGTGGCGCAGCTTCTCGCCCTGTTTCCAGGTGCGCTTGGTCACCGAAGAAGTGACGACTGCGCCGGGATTGACCTGGAGGGTGGTCAGGATCGCCCCACTCTGGAGCGGGTCCTCGAGTGCGACCGGCCAGGCTTCCGCACCGGCCGGAAGCCCGATCAGGAACATATCCCCACCGGCATCCACTGCACAGGCCGGAGAATAGTTGGATAAAAGCAGGGCCGCCTGTTCGGCGATCCAGCCTTTTGCAATCCCTCCCAGGTCAAGTGCCATAGCGGTCGGAAGCAGGATTCTTTGTCCTCTTTCGTCGAGTTCCATTTTACTAAAAGAAGGTCGGTGGACCGCCAGCAGGGATTCAAGCAATGGGGCCGGCAGGCCCTCCCGCAGCAAATCCATGCTCCGGTCATATCCGACCCGGCGCAGGTCCGGCAGGATGGACGGGTCGAACAGGCCGCGCGTCTGGTGGTAGAACTGCTGTGACAGGCTGACCACGGTGAATAGTTCAGGAGAGGCCGGGAACCAGCTGCCGGCCCCCCGGTTGAGCGCCGAGAGCTCACTCGTGTCCAAAAAACGGCTGAAGCGGGCTTCGCTGGCCTCTATGAACTGCCGGGCTTTTTCAAACCCCTCTGCCAGCTGGTTCGGATGTCCCTCTGCGGCCAGCAGGACATCCGTGTTCATGGCGCGAAAATGGACAGTTTCCATTATCTATGACCCGCGTGTCGTCAGTAAAGGGATCCCTGAACTGGGCTGAGGATTGGGTTGAATGTTGGGCTGAGGATTGGGTACGATCGAGTTCTGGATCGAGCCATTCGCGAAACCGTCGTTGAAGAACTGGATCGGTGGTAAGGTCGGGAGGGGCGTGATGGTGACGACCGAGGCTTGTTGTACCGGCTGGATCGGTTTGGGGGAGTGCGCCAGCATTACCCACCCGCCCAGGAAACTGAGCGTGCTGGCAAGAGCGATCCAGATGTGCAGTGTGGTCTTGAGTGGTTTCATGAGGATCTCCTTTCAATTGCCCGCGCCGGTAACGGTGATCTGGCCCGTGCTGTCGATCTGGATCAGGCCGCGGTTCTGCAAGTAGGTGAGCAGTTGCTGGACCATCTGCAACTCCTGGGCAGCTTGGTTCAACTGGGTATTGTAATTTTGGAGGGCAGTCTGGTACTGCTGCTCGCGAGCCTGGTACTGGCTGATCTGGCTTTGCAGTTGAGCGATCTGCGCCTGATAGGAGGCGGAAGGGTCGCTGGCTGCGGCCGTCGTATTGATTGCCGCGGCCTGAGAGGGTGAGTTCGCGGCGGCTGTTCCATTGGAATTGGTCAGGGCGTTCGCGCCGACTACGACCATGGTCAGGGCGACGATCCCGGTGATCAGAAAAGCGGCCATTAGAGCGATGATTTGTTTGCGCATGGTTTTTACTCCTGCATAGATTGGCGGTAGTATACAAAAAGAAGATGAAAGCAAGATGAATGAATCGGACTTATTTTTTTATGGCTTTCATCCCACGGTCATCTTTGCGTGCTAGAATCAGTCATCGAACATTTAGAACGGAGCTTGCATGTGCGGATTCTCTTGATCGAGGACAATCGCCGTTTGAGCGATTCCCTGCGGATGATCCTGCAGGATGACGGCTATATCGTGGATACGGCATTCGACGGTCTGGAAGGAGAGGAGTTGGCCACCCTGGCGTCCTATGACGTGATCCTCCTGGATGTCATGCTGCCTGAAAAGGACGGGCTGGCGGTTTGCCGATCACTGCGACTCAAACACGTCACCACGCCGGTGCTGATGTTGACCGCCCGCGACGCCCTGCCGGACCGGGTGACCGGTCTGGACAGCGGCGCAGATGACTATTTGGTCAAGCCCTTTGAGGTGGATGAGTTGCGCGCCCGGATCCGGGCGCTCCTGCGACGTGAGTCTGCTGACAAATCCGCCCTGCTGCGCGTGGGAGATCTAAGCCTCGATCCGGCGACCCACCAGGTTCGGCGCGGCGAACGGTCGATCGATTTGACTGCCAAGGAATACGCCTTGTTGGAGTATCTGATTCGCCGTCCAAGCCGGATCGTCACGCGCCAGATGGCCGAAGAGCATCTGTGGAGCTCGGACCGCAGCATCGCTTCGAATATCGTGGATGTGTACATCCGCCGCCTGCGCCGCAAGATTGACGATCCGAGCCCGGTGAAACTGATCGAAACCGTGCGTGGATCCGGTTACCGACTGCACCCCCCGGAGGAGGCATGAAGCTGTCCGTGCCGGTCAACCTGAGGGAGCGGCTCAGTGGGCTGGTGCACAGCATCCGCTTCCGCTTGGTATTGTGGTTTGTCGCCATCCTTGCCCTGGTGCTGGCAGCTTTCAGCACTTTCATCTATCTCAGCGAAGGACGCGACTGGCGCGCAGACACCCTCGGTCGCCTCGAGCGACAGATCACCCTTTTTGAAGGATTGCAAGTGTTGGAACCGGCTCAGATCCCGCAAAACTTTGTCCAGGAGAATGATCTGCTCCTGCTCCTGGACCCGAAAGGCAATGTGCTCGCGAGCCAGGGAACGGTATCCGCGCAGGACTCCCTGCACCTGGCGGAACTGGGATTGCAGGAATATCCTCAACCCGACCATCCGCCGGTGGCGTTCACCGCCTCGATCGGGGGGGACCCCGCTACCTCCTCGCAGGACCAGTTCCTGATCACGGCTATCTCCGGTGGAAATGGTCCGGCGGGTTACATCCTGCTCGGCAGTCCGCTCGACTCGGGGGGCCAGCTTCATCGGCTGCTGTTGACCCTGCTGGTCGGCAGCCTGCTCACGCTGGCGGTAGCCCTTGCAGGAGGCCTTTGGTTAGCCGACCGGGCCATGCGACCGGTCCAGATGATCACGCATACCGCTCGAGCGATCAGTGATACGGATTTGAGCCGTCGCCTGAATATGAAGGGCAGGGATGAACTTGGCGAACTGGCAGACACCTTTGATGCCATGCTGGCCCGCCTGCAGGCCGCTTTTGAACGGCAGCGTCAGTTCGTGGCGGATGCCAGTCACGAGCTGCGCACCCCGCTGACCATTGTGAACCTGGAGGCGAGCCGGGCGCTGGAAGGTGCGCGGCCCGCAAGGGAATATGCCCGGGCCCTCAGCGTCATCCGGTCTGAAAATGATTATATGAGCCGCCTGGTGAACGACCTGCTGACCCTGGCCCGCATGGATGCCGGACAGACGGTCCTGCAAAAAAAGCCGGTGGATCTGAGCGAGGTTGCCCGGGAAGCGGTCGATCGGCTCACCGGCCTGGCTTCCCGCAACGGTGTGACGATCGAAGCCGGGTCCCTGGCGGAGGCGCGTTTGACCGGTGACCGCCAGTACCTGCAGCAGATGGTCAGCAACCTGATCGAAAACGCGATCAAATACTGCTCCACGACGGACGCTCGTGTCCGGGTGGAGACGGGTAGCCAGGCGGGCAGGAGCTGGCTGCGCGTCTCCGACAATGGCCCCGGCATCCCCGCCGAGCACCTGGCCCACCTCTTTGACCGGTTTTACCGCATCGACCAGGCCCGCACCCGCAATGAGGAGCGGTCGGGCAGCCGGCCGCCTGCCTCGGGAAGTGGTCTGGGTTTGTCGATCGTGCAGGGGATCGCCCAGGCCCACGGAGGTGACGTCCACGTCACGAGCGTGGTCGATCGCGGGACGACCTTCGAAGCAGAATTTCCCTCCCTGGGGCCGGAAGAAGAGCACCAAGATTGAAGCCGCCTCAGGAGGGCAGCCCGGTGGGTCATTTGGGAGGGGGGATGAGTACGGCGACCGGACCTCTGGAAGCCATATTGAAGAAAGCGATCAATGCTCGTGAGCGATTGTTCGATGCTCAACACGAAACCGCTTTCCGATTGTTTAATGGTTTTCTGGAGGGATGTCCTGAACTCGTGATCGATCTTTACGCTGCAACAGTTCTTCTGCACAACTACGCCGACCCGCCTGAGCAAGGCGCGTCGTTCATTGAAACAGCCCATGTCCTTCTCCGGGATCTTTTCCCCTGGGCCCGAAGCTTCGTCCTGAAGACCCGCCATGGTGCTTCATTGGAAGACTGGAAGGGGAAAATCCTCTCTGGCGGGGAACCGGACCGCAAGGTGTGCGAGAACGGAATCTGGTATGCCATTGATCTGTGTATGAACCGGGATGCCAGCCTGTACCTGGACACGCGTCTCCTGCGGCGGTGGGCACTTCAGAACCTGAAGGGCAGGACGGTCCTGAACGCCTTCGCTTACACTGGAAGCCTGGGGGTGGCCGCCTTGGGGGGCGGGGCCACGCGGGTTCTCCAGCTGGACTCAAGCCGTCGTTTCCTGAACCTGGCTGACACTTCCTGCCGCCTCAACGGCTTCACGGTTGCAAACCAGGATTTTCAAGTGGGCGATTTTTGGCCGCAGATCGAACACCTTAAACGGGCGGGGAAGCGCTTCGAATGTGTGTTCCTCGACCCGCCCTTTTTTTCCACGACCCGCAGAGGGGTCGTCGACCTTGCCAAAAACAGCGCCAGGCTGATCAACAAGGTCCGCCCGCTGATCGATGATGGGGGCCAGCTCGTGGCGATTAACAATGCCTTGTTCGTGAGCGGGAAAGCCTACCTGGAGGTGCTGGAGGATCTTTGTGCCGATGGTTACCTGCAGATCGAGGAGCTGATCCCGGTACCGGAGGATTTCACCGGATATCCTGAAACCCGTCAGGGGAGTCCGGTCACCAACCCGGCGCCCTTCAACCATGCCACAAAAATCGCCGTGCTGCGAGTACGCCGCAAGGCGCGCTAGTTGGACTTTCGGGGAGAGGCTCGTTGGCCGGCCCGTCAATCGAACGAGAGACCGGGCACGGAAAGGGGACTCGGCAGGTGGTCCTATCGTAAGGTGGGGTCGAACCCTTGCCTCTCGAAAACAAGCTGGAGGTCAGACGACCTACCGTGGATTCACTTGGTGAGTTCACGCAAGCGTTGGACCATCAGGGAGGCGGCCATGACTGCCAGGCCGGCAATGAGCACCCATTTCCAAAAATGGATCAACAGGATCAACGCGGCGACCATGGCGAGGATCAGGGTTACCCGCCCGATCGTCTGGATGATGGCACCGCGCAGGGTCGAATCGGCCACGACGAACAGGATCAAGATGATCGCCAGACCGGCCCAGAAATAGTGCGGCGCGAAGAAGATCAGGGCCGCGACGGCGAAGAGCAGCAAGCTCAGGCTGACAGCCGCCCAGGTCTCGGCGGCGCGGTCAAAGCGGAACACCGGGCCGGGCTGGTCCGGTGTGACCAGATGGTGGATATGGGCGCGCGGGTCACCTTTCTCGCCCGCTTTCAGCCGCTCGAACTGTTCGGTCAGCCCTTGCAGCAGGGCGATGTTCTCCACACGTTCCCGGCGCAGTTCTTTAACTTCCTCGGCCTGGGCAGCCAGGTTTTTTTCCAGGGCAGCATACAGCTTGGCCAGATGCGGATTGCCTTCCATGCCTTTCAACTTGATGCCCAGGGACTGCAGCTCGTCGGCCTTCTCCGGGATGAGCCTCTCCAGCTCCTCCTGCCGGCGGATGATTTCCTTGCAGTCCTTGTCAAGCCTCTGCAACGCCTGAGGCGGCGGAGGGACTTTGTCAAGGCCAGCGAAACCGAGTGGGTCGTACCAGGTGCCGCGCGGCGAACCATCCCGGTTGTACATTGGACCGGCCGGGGCGTTCTCGCCGGAGATCGGGTCGCGTGCGAAAAGCCCCCACAGCCCTCGGAAGCGGCTCACCCAGTGTGTGGATTCGTCGATCAGGACCGGGGACCAGGCGTGGGATTTTCCTGGCCCGACGGCCAGACCGTCGCCGCGTGCGTAATCGATGAACGGGATGCGGAAGAGATTCCCGGCCTGCTGGCCGAGGCTCTCTGTCCAAAACTTGTTCCAGGCGTGCAAGGCCTCTGATACCCAACTGGGCATCGGCAGGCTGACCTCGGCCTGGAATTCCCCGCGCCGGTAATAGGAAGAGTGCGATCCGGCCCCGGCGTAAACGACCGGGTGACCGTCCTCGAGGTCGACCTGGCCGCGGTCGTCCCAGCGCCGGCGCAGGTCGTCCCCCTTGAAGTCATGGGAAGCATAACCGAGCCATTCCGGGACCAGCCGTCCGGAGTCCTCGTAAAGGTAGATGTTGATCATCTCCCAGTCGGCTTCGTGATCGTTGACCCCGTGGAAGCCGGAGCGCCAGCTATCGAAGCTGGAAAAGAACCAGTACTGGAGCACTGTCCAGCCGTTCTGGTTGGCGACCCGGCCGTAATAAACAAATTTCGGATCTTCCTTGAAGGTTTCGTTGTAGTCGATCTCGGCTGCGGCTGCGGTGGCGGCCGGGACCTTGCCGCGCAGTAGGAAAGAGAGCGAGAACAGGCCGTCCATGAGGCGGGGCAGGAAGCCGCCGCGTGCCAATCGGCCGATACCAGCGTGGAAATGGTAACCCAGCCTGCGGCGCAGGCGCGCCTGTTTCCCCAGCATCTGAGCGGCTTCTGTCAGGCTGAGCGGCTCGATGTAGCGGAGATAGCGTACGGCCCCAAAGGGCGCCGGGCGGTTTTCGACCAGCTTCTCCGTCGTAAGTTCCCCGTGCTTAACCAGCAGCTCGTCGCGGCCGTCGGGATTGTGCTCCCACAGGCTGCAGTCGCGCACGTAAGATTCGATATCCGTCGGGAAGAACTGCTCACCTTTGGTGAAGTAAACCACCGGCTCGAACTGGCGCAGCAGGTCCAGGCTGGAGGCATCAACCGGGGCGGTTGGGCGATCAGAAACCGGGCTGGCCATCGTCCCTCCTTATCTTGAAAATCAGCTGGACGCTGGTCAGGTTGAGGGCAAAGGCAATGACCACGTCGGAAGCCATCACGAGGTAGTTGGGATGGCTGTAAAAATAATTGACCAGTGAGATCATCAGGGAAATGCCTGTCCAGGCCATCAGGAGCACCCAGGACCAGCGACGTAGGCGCAGGAAGCCGATCAGGACGACGATGCCGGCGGCGGAGAGCAACAAATAGCTCAGACTGGACAGGAGGGCGCTGCCCAGGGCTGTTACTTTCCAGCCAGTCAGGAGCGGACCTGCGATCCCCTCCTTAAAAACCTGCTGGTGGAGCAGCGGATTAACGACCTGGTACAGCCGGATCAGAAAGAGCACGCCGATGGCGACCGCGATCACGCTTACGGCAGCCGGTCTCTTCTTGAGGTAGCTTTTTTTCCTTTTCGCCACGCCGCACCTCTCGCTCGATTTTTCTCATTATATAGCCAAACGGAATTGATTATAGAAGGGAGGATCGCCGAGGCGATCCTCCCGCTCGATTCATTTCTGCACTTCCAGGGTCCTGAGCCGGCGCATTTCCGGCCAGATTCTCGCGACCGCCAGGACTACTAGGATCGTGCCGATCCCGCCGCCCACCACGGAAATGACCGGTCCGAACAGCCCGGCGGTGACACCGGATTCAAAGCCACCCAGCTCATTGGAGGCGCCGATGAAGATGCTGTTCACGGCAGAAATACGCCCGCGCATTTCATCCGGGGTGCGGGTCAGGAGAAGGGTACGGCGGATCACTACGCTGATGTTGTCCAGGCCACCCAGCAATATCAGCATGGTGATCGAAAGCCAGAAGGAGGTGGACAGGCCAAAAACGATGGTTGCGAGGCCGAAGCCGGTCACGGCAACGAGCAGTGTCCGACCCGCACGTTTGAAAGGGGGCAGATGGGCCTGGAGCAGGGCCATGACCAGCGCCCCTATCGATGGGGCGGCACGCATCAGGCCGAGGCCTTGCGGCCCGACCCGCAGGATGTCCGTTGCATAGATGGGCAGCAAGGTCACCGCACCGCCCAGCAGCACGGCGAACATATCCAGGGTGATGGCGGCCAGGATCACCTTCTCGCCGCGCACGAACCGGACGCCTTCCTTCAATGATTCCAGGGTGGCGGATTTGGCCGATAGGGCCAGCGGGCGCCCCCTGAGCAAACCGATCAAGATCAGGAATATCAGAGCTCCTAGGGCATCCAGGACGTAAATCAACGTGACCCGGTTCAGCAGCGCGGCCAAGCCTCCGGCGAGGGCCGGCCCGAGGATGGCAGCAATCTGGGACGTGCTGCTGTCCCAGGTTGCCGCGCTGGCGAACAGGTTCGGCGGCACCGTAGAGGGCAGCAGGGTTGAGGTGGCCGGATCATTAAAGGCCCGGGCGACGCCGATGCCAAGCAGGCAGAGGTAAATCAATACGAGCGATCCCTGCAGGTATGAGAGCAGCGCCAGGCTCAGCGAGCACACCGCCAGCAGGGACTGCGTGATGGCGACCGTCCGCTTGCGGTCATATTGGTCCGCCACGTGCCCTCCCGGGAGGGAGAGCAGGATCACGGGGATCACCTGCACAAGTCCAACCAGGCCCAGGGCAAAAGCATTGTGCGTGCGCAGCCATAATTCCCAGGCGATGGCGAAGGACACCATCTGGCCGGTAAAATTGGTGATGAAGTGACCCGCCAGCAGCAGGCGAAGGTCCTGGTAGCGCAGGGCTGCGTACGGATCATGGTTGTTTCTCGAATATGTGCTCAAAATCCACCTGGTCAGAGGAGGTTGGAATAAGGCCCCTGAGGAATTCTAAGCGGGGCAGTCTCTCCCGGTGTGGCAGCCGGATCAGCGAGGGTTCCACTTGGAAAGGCGGGATCGGATCCAGATTAAAACCGGCGCTTGAGCAGGCCGGCCGCGGACTCTAAATTTCCTGTCCCTTGAACTGGCTGACGTACAGATGATGGTAGAAGCCGCGGGCCTCCAGAAGTTGTTGGTGTGTCCCCTGCTCGACGATCTCGCCATGATCGACCACGATCACATGATCCGCATCGCGAATGGTGCTCAAGCGGTGGGCGATTACGAAGCTGGTCCTGCCTGCCATCAACCGGAGTAAGGCTTTCTGGATCCGGGCTTCCGTGCGGGTATCCACGGAGCTCGTGGCCTCGTCCAGGATTAGGATGCGCGGGGCGGCCAGGATGGCGCGCGTGATCGAGAGCAGCTGCCGCTGGCCCTGGCTGAGATTGCTGGCCCGCTCGGAAAGCAAGGTCTGATAGCCATGGGGCAGCTGGCGGATAAAGTGATCAGCATCCGCCATTTCGGCTGCACGGATGCATTCCTCGTCCGTGGCGTCCAATCGGCCGAAGCGGATGTTATCCATCACCGAACCCGAAAACAAGAAGGTGTCCTGCAAAACCAGTCCCAACTGGCGGCGCAAATCCGCCTTTTTAAACTCGCGCAGATCCCTGCCATCGATCGTGATCGCCCCTTGATCGACCTCATAAAAACGGGTCAGCAGGTTGATGATCGTCGTCTTCCCGGCTCCCGTCGGCCCTACTAGGGCGATGATTTTACCGGCGCCGGCTTCCAGGGACATGTTCTTGATAACGGGCTTATCAGGCAGGTAGCCGAAATGGACCTGAGAGAAACGCACATCGCCTCGAACAAGGGCAGGCTCTGCAGTGTCCGGAGCATCGTCCACCTCGGAGGGGGTATCGATGATCTCAAAGACTCGCTCCGCGCCGGCCAGCGCGGCCTGGATCGAGTTGTACAGGTTCGCAATTTGCCGCAAGGGATTGACGAAATTTTGCCCATAGGTGATAAAGGTGGCAATCACTCCGACGCTCACCAGCCCATGCAGGGCCAGAAAGCCGCCTAGCCCGGCTAGCACGATGATGAAAAAATTCCCGAGGACCGTAGTCAGTGGCATCAGTAGCAGGGCATAGCTGTTGGCATACACGCCAGCCTGGTAGACCTCCTGGTTATGCTGCTGGAAGTCGGTGATCACCGTCGCGTTGCGGCGGAAGGCCTCGATCACCTTTTGACCGCTGATGGATTCCTCCATGACCGCGTTGAGCCTTCCCAGGTGTTTCTGCAGCTCACGGAAGCCTTTGCGCGTGTAGCGGGCGATGAACTGCGTAAACCAGAACATAATGGGGACGACGAACAGTGAAGCCAGCGCCAGCCAGTGGTTAAGCACAAACATGGCGATCAGGATCCCCGCCATGGAGAGCACACTGGCAATCAAGGAGGTCACGTTCTGCGAGACGGCTTGGTTGATGGCATCGATGTCATTGGTCAGGCGGCTCATCAATTCGCCGGGGGGATTGTGGTCGAAGAAGGCGATTGACAGGGTTTGCAGGTGCTCGAACAGGTCTTTGCGCATCTGCTTCAGGGCGCGCTGGGCAATGCGCGCCATGACCCAGTTGGCGGCGGCCTGGAACAGGTTGTAAAAGAGATAGACGACCAGCATCCAGAGGGCGATCCTGGCCAATCCAGCCACTTGTCGGGTCGTAATGAACCGATCGATCGCCTGGCCCATCAGATACGGACCGATGAGACCCAGGACGGTATAAACCAGAACGAAGGCGATCACCAGGACCAGGCCTGCTCTGAAGGGATTCAGATAGCGCAGCAGGCCCTTCAATGCCCGGCGGGGATTGCGGGCTTTTTCAATGATCCCAATCGCGGACCCCCGCCGAGGCTGCATGATCATGCGGACACTGCTCGTGCCCTGACTCGCAGGTTGGTTGCTCATGCGGGGGCGCTCCGGGCGATATTCGCTTCGGCTTTATCAAGGGCGATCCCATTCCCCAGCTGAGATTCAAAGATCTCCCGGTAAATTGGGCTGGTCTGCAGAAGCTCCTGATGAGTCCCTTGTGCAACAATCCTGCCTTTATCGATGACGACAATCTTGTCCGCCTTCAGGACCGTGCTGATGCGTTGTGCGACCACGAACTTGGTATGGGCATACCCCTGCACTTCCAAAGCATCCTGGATTTTGGTTTCGGTCTCCACATCGACCGAACTTGTGCTGTCGTCGAGGATCAGGATGCGAGGATGGATCAGCAGCGCCCGGGCGATGGCAATGCGTTGTTTCTGCCCACCTGAAAAATTCGTACCGCGCGCCTCGACATGGCTATCGTATCCGCCAGGCAGGCTTATGATAAAGTCATGCGCCTGAGCGACTTTGGCCGCGGCGATCACTTCCGCCTCATCGGCCTCCGGGCGGCCGTAACGGATGTTGTCCCGGATCGTCCCGGAAAACAGGATGGTCTCCTGCGGGACGATGCCGACCTGTGCGAGCAGCGAGTCATGCTGGATCTGCCGGACATCGCTTCCATCGATCAAAACCCGGCCTGAAGAGACGTCATAAAAGCGCGGGATCAGATTGATCAAGGTCGATTTTCCGGCTCCGGTCGCCCCCAGGATGGCGATTGTTTGTCCTGGTTCGGCGTTCAGGCTAACGCCCTCCAGCACCGGCTCCTCCCCGTTCCCGCTATAGTGAAAGTCAACGTTTTCGAAGTGCACCCTTCCGAGAGTCTGGGCGGGCAGGACGGAGGCCTGCGCGGCATCCTGGACTTCCGGGACAGTTTCGAAGATCTGGTTGACGCGGCCGGCCGAGGCCAGGCCGGTCGCCCAGGTGTTGGAGAGCATCGTCATCATGGTGAGCGGGGTCATGGTGGTGAGCAGGTAGTTGGTGAAGGCCACGATCTGTCCGACCGATAAACTGCCCCGGATGGATTGCAATCCGCCGGCCCAGATGACAATGACCATGCCGATGTTGATACACATCGTAAGGGCTGGTGACATGCTGGCCATGAACTGCATCACCCGGACCGAATGGTCGGTGAGGTTCTCGTTGGCTGTTTCAAAGCGCTGGCCCTCAAAATCAGCCCGCACAAAAGCCTTGACGAGGCGTACCCCGGCGACATTCTCCTGGAGGACGTTGTTGAGCCGGTCAAGCTTTTGCTGCACGGTGAGAAAGAGTGGCTCCATCTTCACGATGAAGAAAATGATGATGCCGGATGTGACCAGGAGCAGCGGCAACATCGTCAATGCCAGACTGGAGTCGATGCTGATCATCAGGATTAGGCTGCCGATCATGAGCAGCGGGGCGCGCGTCCCGATGCGCAGGGTAGTCTGGACCAGGGACTTGAGCGCATTCACGTCGCTGGTCAGGCGCACCATCAATTGGCCGGTCTGTTGCCGGTCGAGGTCTCCGAACGAATATTTCTGGATCTTAAGGAAGAGTGCCTGGCGCAGATCACGCGCCATGCCCTCGCCGACTTGTACGGAAAGGATACTGTTGCCGACAGCGATCACGGTGCTCAACAGGGAGATACCCAGCATCACCAGAGAGGTCTGCAGGACTACAGCCTGGTTATGCTTGGTAATCCCCTGGTCGATGATCCTCTGGATCAACCTGGGAATGGCGAGGTCCATGGTGACGAGCGAGGATAGCAGGATCAACGCGAGCAGAGCGCGTTTCCAATAAGGCTTCACAAAATGGAGAATTTTGAGGAAGGGGCTCGTGGTCAGCGGGAGGTCGGATCTCATGGCGGCGGTTTTGCCTGACCTGTTCTTTGAGAGTGCATCGGAGGCCAATGATACCTCTTAATGGTAGGGTTGGGGATTAATCCGACCTGAGATGGCCGGCAGGCTCGCGACCAGGGCCCTGGCCCAGGTTGGCAGATCATGCCGACCGGATGGATCGGTCCACTGGGTGGCCGCTCCCATGAGAAAATATTCAGGGATGTCAGGATGTTATAATCACCTGCATGGACCAGTTTAGCGTGAGGGCACCATCGGCGCGGATGGGAAATTCGGCGGATTAGGTTGGACCTCGATGGATTGCGTTTCACTGCATCCAATAGCCGGCTGAGGTGTGGCAGGGGCAAGGAAGTGTTCAATGAATCTGAGGCTGAAAGCTCTTTTTACGATCATGGCCCTCCTATCTTTCATGAATGGCGTCTTTTATTTGTTGATGCCTGTTTTCAGTTTGTCGATCCTACAGCGGCCGACGAATCCCATCGGCATCATGGATACACGCCTTTTTGGTGCGTGCGCCATTGGCCTGGCGGCGATCGCCTGGTCAGCCAGGGATTTCAAAGACCCTGGAGCTCAACGCGCCATGGTCTTAGGTAACTTGATCACCTTGGGGTTGATGGTCTGCGTCGATCTGGACGGCCTGCTCACAGGAGCGATCAGTGTGCTCGGGTGGCTTTTATTCTGTTTAGACCTGTCCCTGTCCTTGGGCTTTGGGTATTTCATGCTCAAGAAGAGCCTGGCCTGAGTGACCCCTGAGCCGGCTGCAGAAACAGCCCCGATCTCAAACCTGACAAATCTGTAAAGTGCCCGTTTTCTGATCCCCCTGTTTTTGGGGGATACAGGTCCGTCTGCCCCCATATCTGGTGGGGCAAAGAATTCCCCGAACCAGACCTAATAAATCTGTAAATTGCTGTTTCCCGAACCCTCACTATACTGTATCTAGTATTCATTCATAGACGGAGGAATCCATGCAGGAATCATATGAACCCATATACGCGCTAGTGGATGAAATCAAAGGCACGACCAAATTCCTGACCAAGCTCATCTTCCCCAGGCCCAGAATCCTCCTGACGATTGCCATTTTATGCGCCATCGTCATTGCAGGGGCGTTGATCCGCTGATCACCCCATCATTTCAGTAGTTGATCGTTTTTGATTAGGAATAGCTTAGCCTTCCGGTCATTTTAATATTTAATTCCTTCCTTCACCCCCCCTTACAATCATTCCGCTAGAACCGGGAATTACTTCAGATCGGCCCGAACGACGCTGGGCCGATCTGATTCATTTCCATCCTATACGTCCACCTTGATGCGGTCGCGGTAGGGATGGATCTTCCCGCCGAACCATACTTGGCGCCCTCTTATCCTTCTCCTGGCCCGGAAGCTGAAGAGCTTCCCGGTTTTGGGTTGATTTTCTAACCTCAGTTTAACCAATAGAGACGATTTGTTCAGGTTATTTTCATCTTTTTCCTTTAGAATGGGGTACATCGGGTGGAAATGCCTCGGGTTTCGGTGTCTCGAAGAGGACAGACCTGAAACATTTCCCGGATGTTGAACAAGGCGGCGCTCTGGATCACCGCTGAACTTGACCCGATGAGGAGTTTGAGATGATGAAAAATCGATGGCTTTTCTTGTTTATTGTGTTGGTGGTGATCGGGGCCTCGGCGCTGACCGGTGGAGTGGTCGGCGGGGCCGTCGTCTACCGGGTAGTAAGCCAGGTTCAGCCGACCCGATCCACCGCCGCGATTCAAACGATCCCGGCCAGTGCAAGCAGTCCGGTCCAGTCGCTTTCGGTCAGCACCACGCAGATCGAAACCACGATCACCCAGGCAGTGCAAAAAGCCGGTCCGGCGGTGGTGACCGTTGTGGGGACCATCCCGGGGCAGATGTCATTCTTCGGGCCAACCGGCAGCCAGACCGTGAGCGGGAGCGGTGTCTTCATTTCGGATCAGGGGTACGTCCTGACCAACAACCATGTCATCGAAGGGGCGAATAATATAACGATCACCCTTTCCGATGGGAAACAGCAACAGGCAACCTTGGTAGGGACGGACCCGTATTCCGACATTGCTGTGCTCAAGACAGCTGGTCCGGTGCCAGCGGTGGCAGTCCTGGGAGATTCGGACATGTTGAAACCGGGCGAGACGGCAATCGCTATCGGATCCCCGCTGGGCGATTTCAAAAATACGGTGACGGTAGGCGTGGTCAGCGCAACTGGACGGTCGATCGACACCGGTCAAGGCTACCAGATCGAAGGGCTGATCCAGACGGACGCAGCCATTAACCAGGGAAACTCGGGCGGCCCTCTGGTGGATCTGGCGGGAGAAGTGATCGGCATCAACACCCTGATCGTGCGTAGCACAGGAACCGGTGCCGTTGCGGAAGGTTTGGGCTTTGCCATTCCGATCAATACAGCACGGGCGGTGGCCGAGCAGATCATTCAGAAAGGCTACTTCTCGCACCCCTATCTGGGGATCAGTTACCAGCCTATTACCCCGGATATCGCCAACGCTTATAACCTGCCGGTGCAGTACGGCGCCTATGTGACTGGGGTTACCGCCAACAGCCCCGCCAGCCAGGCAAATTTGCAGCAAGGTGACATCATCACAGGCATCAACAACGTTGTGATCGATGCGAACCATTCGTACATCAACACATTATTCCTATACAAGCCTGGGGATCAGGTGACCCTGGAAGTGGAGCGAAGTGGCCGGAACCTCCAAGTTCAGGTGACCTTGGGTGAATCGAAAACCGGTTCGTGATGGGGATCAAGAATCGCCTCCGTCCTAGCGAGGGATGATCGAAACAGAATCATGTGGCTGCCCGTACTTTTGGGGCAGCCGCTTTAATTTTATGGGATGGATCTCGATGAAGATAAAGTCCAATAAGAATTCTCCTGCGTTCAATTTGAAGACGGCCGCAAGGGTGTCTATCTCAATGCTGGTATGAATTGATTCTTCGGAAATCGATGAAGCCTCGCTGAACGTCCAAGGCTGTCAACTGTACGCTGAGCCGGTGGCCGACATCCAGACCTTCGAATCCACCGACCAGCTTCCCTTCGACTGGCATAGTAAGGAGCCGGATCCAGGTACCCTTTTCGGATGCGCCAGTGACAATCGCATCAAACTTCTCTCCGATTCTCGATTCAAGCAGAAGCGCAGCCGCGGATTTGCCGACCTGACGTTCAACCTTGTTGGCTGCATCTTCGGCTGCGGTGCAGTGAGCCGCCAGAAGATCCAATTCGTCCTTTCGATAAGGCACGGACCGCTGGTCTATGGCCGCTTTTAATAAGCGATGGGTAAGCAGGTCGGGATAGCGGCGATTGGGAGCAGTCGAGTGGGCATAGTCCTTGACCGCCAGACCAAAGTGTCCAGGGACATTCCCATCAGGAAGCTCGGCAACATATTCACCAGCCCCCAAGAGCTTGATCACCGACAGAGAAAGGTCAGGGAATCGCAGCGGATCTTCGGTTTTCTCCTTGACGAGAAACTCCTCCAGTGCCCTTGAATCCGGATAACTGGGCAGTCCGAATTTGTGTTCCCCGGCAATTTCCACGATCCGGTCCCAGCGTTTTGGCGTACGGACCACGCGGCGGATCGAAGGGAATTTTCTGGCCGAGAGATAACGGGCGGTCACACCGTTCGCAGCGACCATAAAATCCTCAATGATCTCTTTGGCACGGTTCTTTTCTTCTATTTCGAGGTCACGGATTTGATCGCCGTCGAATATGGGTTTGGCTTCAAGGGTCTCCAGGCTTAGCGCCCCGTGGATGTGACGGAGATTCTTCATCTTTTGGGCGGTCCTATCCTGAAGGCGCAGATTCTCATCCAATCCATGTACAGCCGCGACGCCCTCCGGCGGGCTGCCGTTGCCATCCAACCATGCAGCCACATTGTTGTACGCGAGCTTGGCATGATTCGTAACCCGCGCCCGGTAGATATCAGAACCCTGAAGCGTTCCATCCGCATCAATCACCATTTCAACGACAAGTGACAGACGTTCCTCGCCGAAATTCAGCGAGGTGAGGTCGGTGGATAGCCTTTCAGGAAGCATGGGAAAGGTCTCGGCCGCGGTGTAAACCGAGGTGGTATTGTGGCGGGCGTGTTCGTCGATGGCCGAGCCTTTTTTAATGAGTGAGTCCACATCGGCCACGGCAACCAGGATTTTCACTTTATTTCCAGGCATCGCCTCGGCCACGCTAAGCTGATCCAGGTCACGCGAGTCATCGTTGTCAATGGAAGCCCACACAAGATCACGCAAATCCCGAACGGACTCGCCATCGGCTGTCCCTGGGTGCTGAAGCCGTCCAAGTTCGGCGAGCGCTTCGACAGAAAAATCAGGTAGCAGCCCGCGCTCAAGCATTACTCGATGGGCTATGCTCTGCAATATGACACGGTGAGATTGATTGTTTGAATTCATCATGAATTCATTCTACTACGTTAGACCACCATGTTATAGCGAACTTCCAACTGGATATCTTTCTGCAGGTTGAAAGAAACAACCGCATCCATCATGACCTTGAGTCCGTGGTCCCGGCCGTCATCCGACAAGGATAGCGGGCTATCGGGTAAGGGCGTTCTGTCCAGCTAAACCTGCGGAATGCCTTGATGAATGCCATCCGGGTTCTCCCAGCTGCTCATGGTCTGGGTTGCGCCAGAGCGGTTGTCCAGTTTAAACCCTGGCTAAGGCTGGGATCCAGGATTTATCTGGGTTACCCCCAAGGGGATTTGAACTCTTACATTTGAAATGTCCGTAATGGTCGCGTTGCAAAGCACATCAGACTGAATCGGGATGTCCTTTCCAGACCGGGGAGCGTACAAGCCCGTGTACTCCTTGGGAATGCTGGCGGTCAGCGCCTTCTTCCCCTTCACATCCTTAAAATTGCGCTGTCCAAATTACGATATTTGCGCTATGATAGGAATGATTTCTCCGATTATAGATCCTTTGGGGGAGTAGATCGTCTTTGGATGAATGCGCAGAGATTATTTCTACGCATAAAAAGGGGCATCCCTGCCTTATATTCTTGAGGAGGAAGAGATGAAATATCGACGTATTTTTATCCCGGCCGTATTGATTGTGACCATGCTGGTCCTATTCGTACCAGGGACAGTTTTTGCCCCCCAACCAGCCGCGGCAGGTTCGGGGCCGTCCCCTTGGCCTGTGCAGTACTATGGGTCGTGTGACATGGCTCAGTTTGTCGCGGATATCACCGTTCCAGACGGCACTTATTTCTCGCCCGGCGCAGCCTTCACCAAGACGTGGCGGATTGAAAACCTTTCCAGCTGCACTTGGACGACTTCTTACAGCATGATCTTTGTCAGCGGAAACCTGATGGGCGCCCCGTCGGTAGTCTATTTCCCGACCAGTGTAGCTCCGGGCGCTACCGTGGACCTGTCGGCCAACATGATCGCTCCATGGACCGTGGGTCATTATTTCGGCTATTGGAAGCTGCGCGACGACGCGGGTCTCATCTTCGGTGTCGGGCCCTTATACCGCACGACGTTTTATGTGGATATCCACGTCGGCTCGCCAGTGAACTACACTCCCTATTGGCGTTACGGTCCGCCACCCGGGTACAGCTACCTGCCAAGGCCGCCGCAGAGTTTCCCTGACGGTGTGTGTAAGCCGGGCTACTGGGTAGGATATTACCCCTATCCACCTTATACCTGGCTGGGATATTGTGCATATCCATATTGGCAACCTTAAGCTCCTCCCTAGATTCTTCTCTCAGCAGTGAGGATCCAGTAACCCGCTCCTGATTTACGGGGGTTGGTTGGATCGCTGGATATAGTGGAATCTGACGCACCCGTCAACTTTGACGGGTGCGTTGATGAATGCCGTACGCTGTTGTGAGGATCCTGGCCGAACAGAACGGCCCGGCTTCCGATTTGCGCTTCCATCTCTCTAATAATTTATGACGGATTACTTCTCTCTCCCTAATGGCCGTTGATCTTCACCGCTTCAATCACGTACATCTGGCGGTCGATACCGCTGGCACCATACGGTTGATAAACGGGATTTCCTGTGTATTTTTCTGACAGCTTGTTGATGTGGTCGCGCGCACCATGTGCCTCGTCGTTAAGCTTGCCAACATAGCCCTGAATCTCAATCCAATGGCCTGTATTTTGAGGATCGATCACGAGCAACGACAGCTTGGGATTAACTTGCAGATTCCGGGCTTTCTTCGTCGCCGCAGGCGCATTGACCCGGACATGCTCTCCGTCGAAATCGCACCAAACCGGTACGGTGTGCGGTTGTCCATCCGGGTTGACTGTGGTTAGAGCACACAGAAGTGGCCGGCTAAAGAGATCATGGAATTTTTCTGGAATGGGTAGCGACATTTGAAATAGTCCTTTACGATACGATTGGTGGCGAAACGACTGAGCCTGCTATCATTCTATCATTACGTGCCTCAAGCGGCACGTCTTGGTCGAACAAGCAGAAGTGATAGAAAGTAAGACAAAACGGTCATCACTTGGAGACCATGTAGGGGATCCCGGTGCCGCGCCGTTCGGGTGTAGCGACCCCCCGGGGGTCGCGAGAGCCGGCCGCCAGCTGACCGGCTTCTCTTTGAAGGTAATTCTCAGGGTATGGCAGAATGCCTAATCGTTCTTATTAAACCATGAAAACTCATAATTTCCCTAATAAATGTGAGTTAAGACGATGGACATCATAAAAGCTGGAGACCTTCTTTTCTGGATGAGACACAATTCAGCCCGAAAAGCTACATGTGCATGGTTACCGGAGGATGATGAGCTAAAACAGGCGATTCGGATGGGGGGAATTAAAGTGTAGAGAGCGCTACTGCATACCATTGGAACCAGAAAGTATGAAGCGTTTGAGTTCAGGAAGTCTGATTCTTTCAGATTTGATGAACAAACAGAGAAATACATTTATTAGAGGGGTCTGTATCAGTGTTCGGATGAATTACGATTCATTACTTAATTTTCAAGAGCATGAGGGATTCTTTTCGCTCGGTCAATGTAAGGAAGATTACGGTATCGACTATCTTTTTTCAATTTGCGATCTAAGCTGCGGAAGGTAAGGGTTTACTTAGTAAGATGCCTTCTAGAGAAGAAATTGTAGAAAAGTGCCTTATCAATAGGCACTTTTCCCTTTTATCAATCAACTTCACACAAAACACTTATTTGGCGCCTTGACTCTGGCAAACCACCGTGATGAATTTACCCCCTTTTGTATACATGCCCCCCAATGGGCCTTGACCCCTTGCGAGGGGCGGCTTCTATTTCTGCCTTGTAGCTCAACTCGTTTCGTTCTACAATTACCTCAGTAGGATTTGAACATCGAACCATTAGATAAAGTTAATTACGCTATAACAAAAAAGTGCGCGCGGAGCATCGTTGGGCGCTTCACCACTTGAGTCTACCCCAATCGCGAAAGGATTTCTTTGTTTCATTGATACGCTGGAACGAAACAAAGGATCCACGCCGGTGACAATCCGGGAATTGCCGGAAATACCTCCTCTGAATCTGCCCGGGCAGACAAACTTGATCTATAAACGGTAGAGTTTCTTGAACACCCTTATACTGAACTGGGAAGGCGGATGTTGCAGGTGATGAGCTCTTCAATTCTCGGTGTTCCCATCCATACTACCAGCTATGCCCAGGCGACCGAAAAAATCCTCGCCTGGGCCCGGGCGGGGGAAGGTCGCTGTGTTTATGCTGCCAATGTCCATGTCGTGATAGAAGCGCAAGATCATGCCGACTTCCTGGAACTGCTCCGTCGAGCGGATTTGTGCACGCCGGACGGCATGCCGTTGGTATGGATGCTGCGCCTGAAAGGATACCGATCGCAGCAGCGGGTCTACGGTCCTACCCTGACCCTGCACCTGCTGGCCGCGGCTGCCGAGGAGGGAATCCCTGTAGGCTTTTTGGGAAGCACTCCCGAGGTCCTGGAGGCGCTGATCGCCCGGATGCAGGAGCGTTTCCCGGCCCTAAACATCGCCTATGCTTTCAGTCCACCGTTCCGCCCATTGACCACTCGAGAGGATGCTGAGATCATTGAAGGCATCCGTACTGCCGAAGTACGAATCTTGTTCGTCGGGCTGGGCTGCCCCAAACAGGAGCACTGGGTCGATGATCACCGGGAGAGGGTCGTGGCCGTGATGGTTGCCGTCGGCGCGGCCTTCGATTACCTGGCTGGGACCAAGCACCAAGCGTCGGCTTGGATGCAGCGTATCGGATTGGAATGGTTGTTCCGCCTGTTTCAAGAACCGGGCCGTCTCTGGAAACGTTACCTGCGCAGCAATCCCCGTTTCATCATTCTGGCGCTGCGCGAATTGCTCCGGGGAGAATCCTAAGAGGATTTATGCTGAGGCGGTTTTCGATCAACTATGCACTCTTCTCCATGCTCATTGACATGTTGCTGGTCAGCGCATGTCTCCTCCTGGCGGTGCTGGTCCGACCCGGGCTGAGCCGCTGGTCCCTTTTTGAGCCGCTACCCAGCCCTGTTTACCTGCCATGGGCCCTGTATGTGATCTTCCCAATCATTTCCGTCGCCATCCTGGCATCTTTCGCGATTTATGATGGCCGCAAATTCCTGCGTATCGTGGATGAATTCGCGGCCCTTTCGATTGCCTTCTTGATCGCCTCCGTCTCCATGGCCGGAATCCTGTACTTTTCGTTCCGGGATGTCTCCCGCGCCATGTTCGTCCTTTTCCTGGTGATGACGTACTTCAGCCTGCTTGGCTGGCGCGGCCTGGCCCGGCTGTACTTTCGTCTCCGGCGGGACTGGCCGGATACCAATCGGCGGGTGGTCGTCGTCGGGGCGGGGCCGCTCGGCCAGAAAGTGCGCGAGCAGATCCTGGCCAGTTAAATAGTCAACTTGCAGTTATTGGGATTTATCGACGATGGCAAGAACCTGGAAAGCCCCGTCCCGAACCTCTTGGCCAGTTACGAACAAATCCGGGATGTGGTGGCAGACTCGAGCGTGACCGACGTTGTTATTGCCCTGCCTGACTCCGCCTACCACAGCATGGTCGAAATCGTCACCCGGTTGGAAGATACCCCGGTGCGCGTGTGGGTGGCCCTGGGCTTTTTCGACCTGACCCTCTACCAGACGGCACTGGAGGATTTCGCCGGCATCCCCATGCTCGACCTGCGCGCCCCTGCGCTGAACGAAATCCAGCGGTTATTGAAGCGGGCATTTGACCTGGTGTTTGCATCGATCGCTGTCATTGTCTTTCTGCCAATCATGTTGCTTGCGGCACTCGCTGTCCTGTTGGATGATGGCCGGCCGGTTCTGTTCATCCAGAAGCGAGTTGGTGAGAACGGTCGTCTGTTCAAGGTCTTTAAATTCCGGACGATGGTTAGGAACGCTGAGGAGCTGCGCCATTTGGCGAAATGGAAGGACGAAAACGGCAACATCGTGCATAAATCGAAAGACGATCCTCGCATCACCCGCGTCGGCCGTTTCCTGCGGCGTACCAGCATCGACGAACTTCCCCAGTTCTTCAAGGGACGATGAGCCTGGTCGGACCGCGTCCCGAGTTGCCGTATCTGGTGGAATGGTATCAACCCTGGCAGCGCAAACGCTTCGCTGTCCAGCCAGGGATCACTGGCTGGTGGCAAGTGAACGGTCGCGGCGAAAGCACGATGCACCTGCACACGGAAGATGATCTTTATTACATTGCGCATTATTCCATTTGGCTGGACATCCTCATCCTGATCCGCACTGCATGGGTGGTGCTGATCGGGAAGGGATCCTATTAAATCGTTTTGTAGAGACAGGGATGAAATCGAAGTTATTGAACAAAGTTATGGATTTTATAGCGATTACCCTGACTCTCTTCTTGGCTATTTCCCGGACCTTGAGTTTTAGCTCACTTTACCCGGCCACCGATACCTTGGGGGGATGGCCTGGTGGGAGATCTTTTTTTGGTTGTTGACGGCCGGTTTGGTATTCTGGTTATTGATCCGTCGCGGTTTGCTCAAAAATTATGTTAACGCCTGGAAGAAAAACTGGCCGCTGACCCTGTTCATCGGGATCGCATTTCTCTCTTTAATTTGGTCCGTCTCACCTGGCGCGACCTTATACCGGACGCTGGTGCTCTTATTCTCTACCTTGCTGGGTGCTTATATTGGCATCCGCTACGATACTCGCGATTTATTGAATATCCTTTTCTGGTTCGGAGCGGTAGTGGTGATTCTTTGTTTTGCCTTTGCTCTTTACTTCCCAGGGTTCGGAACCATGCAGGGCTCCCCCTATTTTGGAGCCTGGAATGGGATCTTCTGGCATAAAAACTATATGGGAAGTATTCTCGCATTGCTCAACTGTATATTCTTGATTCGCTTTACAGTGGGAGTTCGCAACCGGGACAAGACGGCGATTTTGGATGGCATATTTTACTTGCTCTCCCTGGCTCTCGTGTACTTGAGCCGCTCGGCTGCCGGATATATCGTGGCGATCCTATTAAACTTCTTGGTTTTTTTGGCATGGGCATGGCTGAAAAGGATGGATCGCCTTCGACCCGTGCATTACTATCTCATCCTTGGGTCCTTTGCGGTGGCTGGCGTTTTGCTTTTCCTGAACCTTAATTTTGTTTTGGGTCTGTTCAACCGCGACAGTTCCATCACGGGGCGAGTGCCAATGTGGAGGTATTTATTGGCACATGTGATCAACCAGCGTCCCTGGTTCGGGTATGGTTTTGGCGCCATGTGGACGATCGAGGCTTTCCGCATCCAGATTCAGCAAGCGATTGGATGGCCTTTCCCCATCCAGATCAGGGACAATGGATTCATCGATATCTTGCTTCATGTCGGCATCATCGGCCTGGGTGTATTTTTAGTAAATTTCTTACTCATGTATGTCAAAACGATAAAATTCGCTTTTCGTCGCCCCGCGTTGGAGTTTTTCTTTCCTCTGATCGTCATGATCTATGCGTTGGTGGCCAATATCAGTTTCAGCCTATTCCTCGAGGTAGATGCTTTTGTTTGGCTGTTAATGGTGGCTTGTCTCTTCTTGGCTGAGCGACGAGATTGATGGGGACTGTATCTAAAATAATAAGTGGGGATGAGCTTGATAGCTGCAAAATCGTTGAAGGGTCGTCCCAGGTGAAAAAAGCAGCTGTTTGACATTATCATCACTATCCATCCTTTGTGACGGCTTTGCGAACACCCGGAAAGCGTAGTGCCCTTGTGCACAGCGCACCCTGCGGGCAAGCGAATTTGAAGAGCCTCCCGTAGAGGAATCGCTGTTTGGGCCTCATGCCCCGGTCGGGGATGAGAAGAGAAGGCCCGGGAATCAAAACCCGCCTCAAATCAGGCGGGTAATTTTGTGCCCCAAGGGGGTGTTGTATAGAAGGATGATGCAAGGATGAGAGGGGACCAGCCAGTCTTTTTTGGCTTTAGAGATCCCGTTTCTGGAAAACGTACACGGTCAAACCTAATGCCACCAGCAGGTAAACCACGGCATATGCGACCATTAACAGGCTTGGTACCGAGGTTGCCCCAAATGGGGAGATCCCTAACAGCCCTGAAAGGGGCGACTGCATTTCATAGGCCGCCCTGCGCCACAAAGATTCGCTCGGGATGATCAGGCTGGTCAGGATACCGACCTGAACAGCCGTCTGGCTGTTGAGTACTGCGCCAATCTGTTCGATCCAGCCGCCGATGAAGGCCAGCCCGTACAGTCCGAAAACCACCCCACCGGTGGCCAGTGCAGAGAACCGGCTTGAGCACAACATCGAGATGGTCATGACCAACAGGCTTTCCAGGTAGATCAATGCCAATCCGACGAACAGATGCGGAGCCACGTATCCAGATTGCAACAGGATGCTCAGGGTCGTCCCGCCCGCCAAGAGCAGCAGGTACGGGCCCAGCAGCCCGGCAAATCCAAGCCATTTTCCGAACACCACTTCCGAGCGGCGGATGGGTTTGGTCACGATGACCTGGATGGTGCCCGAGTTGATCTCACCCGCCAGGGTGTCCGCACCCAGCAAGGCTGCCATGGCGATGCCCAGGAAGGCGACCGCATACAACCCAGCCAGGAACAGTCCATTGGATTTTTCGGTATTGATGATGTGTTGAATCCCGATGTCTTCTCCGGCAACCAGCGATGTGATTGAGCCTGTGTTAATCATGTGGAAGCCGATCGAGAAAATGACCAGGAAGCAGATGCCGAGCAGCAGGCCGGTCAACACGATGCGCCTGCGGATTGCCTGGACGAAGGTCATGCGGGCCAGGATGAAAATGGCGCTCATAGCCCGCCCTCCTTCCCGACCGTTTCGACGAACAGTTCTTCCAGCGAAATGTGTTTCGGGGAAATTTCATATACGGAGGCACCGTGTGTGACCAGGTAGCGGTTGATTTCCGGCAAGGCGGACTCATTTTGGACTGTCAAGATCAGGTGGTTACCTTCCCAGCGAATATCCTCACCCCACGTCGAAAGGCCGGAGACGGTTTCTGGTGAAAGTCCTTCAACACGAACCGCAGCGGTGATCCGACCATTATTCAGGGAAGCTAGTTCCAGCACCCGGATCAACTCCCCGTGGCTGATGAAAGCCACGCGGTCACAAGTGACCTCGATCTCACTGAGCAGGTGCGAGTTCAGGAAGACGCAGGTGCCCTGTTCGCGCAGCTCGCGGATGATGTCCCGGACCAGGATACGGCCGACGGGGTCCAGGCCAGAGGTCGGTTCGTCCAAGAAGACCAGCGCGGGCTGGTTGAGCAGTGCCTGGGCCAGGCCAATGCGTTGCAGCATCCCTTTCGAAAAGATGGAGAGTGGCCGGTCCCGAAAGCCGTTTAACCCGACCCGCTCGAGCAGTTCGTCGATCCGGACGGTCAAATGGCGACGCTCCATCCCAAAGAGTTGACCATGCAGGGTCAGGAACTCGCGGGCGGTCAGCCAATCCTGGAAGCGGAAGTGCTCCGGCAGGAAACCGATGCGGGCGCGGGTAATGCGATCGCCGAGCGGCGCTCCCAGCAGCGAGGCTCTTCCGGAAGTCGGCGTGATTAGGCCTACGAGCATCTTGATCGAGGTGGTCTTGCCGGCCCCGTTGGGGCCGAGGAATCCAAACGCCTCACCCTGCTGGATCTGCAGGGTGAGGCTCTTTACCGCGGCGTTGTCGCCGAACACTTTTCTTAATTGGGATGTTTCAATGGCAGGGACAGATGGCATACGGGTCCATTAGGGAAGGGAATTTGCGATGTCGAGAGCCTGTTGGGAATTTGTGCCCAGGCTGCTGATGGCGTAGATGATACCATTCTTGACCCACAGCAGGGCATACTGGGGGGCATCATCGGCGGGCCGTTGGATGAGTGTCCCTGTCACGCCGTCGACCGTCACCTGCTTATAGGTGGCCGCATTCTTGGGGAGCGGGATCACCAGCGTGGAGGTCCAATCGACGGTCTTGGTGAAAGCCGCGGCCTGATCGCTGGTCATGCCCGTGAACTCCAGGCCGATCTGGGCCAGTTGTGCGATATTCAAGTCTGCGGGAGCGGACACGGTCGGAGTGGGAAGTTCCGCCAGGATGACGCAGTTGGGGTACTGGCGGCCGGCGGAGCCGGAGCCGAGATTGACGCCGGTATCTTTAGCGGCCGGATCGGGACAGGTCCCGAAGGCGACGCTCACACTGGCCGGAATTTTAACGGATACATCCGCTCCGTCGATCGATGCGGGCAGCACTAGGTCAGACCGCCCGGATTCGTTCAGGAGCGCCTGAGCCTTGGCTACATCGACTTTGAATGTGAAGGCGGACGCATTCTCGACGCTGATGCGGGAGGGTGTCATGCCCTGGGGGACACGTACAGTAAAGCCGGCCAGCTTGCTGGCCTGGGTGGCATCCGTGGCAGTGACCGGGGTCCCAGGTTTCTGCTGCATGGTGATCGAACTCGAGATCAGGTCGCTGACCTGCTTTCCGAGCGTCCCGTTACCGGTCAGCTGCTGCATACCGGTAAAGTCGACCGGCACCACCTCCACCTGCTGGATCCGGAAGAGGTTCAAAACCTGATCTGCAAAGGCACGTGCCTGGGGGAAGGACAACGCTACGGCCAGGATGAGCACGATGGCCAGCCCGACGCGCAAGAGGGGCGAGGCAAACAGCTTTCTAAACATGGAACTCTCCTTTCGGTTTTTGTTACGTTGATTGAAATGGTTCAAGGCTGTTTCAGCGGCTGGACCCGTTTGTCGGGCCGGTGAGGCCAGGAAAGACAGCCCGCGGGCGGCCTGCTGTGACTCTGCCTTGATCAGGTCCTGGCGCGCCAGACAGGTGGGACAGATTGCCAGGTGTTGCATGCCTGCTTCATCCAACTCTCCGTCGAGAGCGACTCGCAGTTGACCAGCGTTTAAATGTTTATTCATGCCTCCTCCTGATTAAGGGCACGATATAGTTTCTCAAACTCGCGTTCGGCACGCAGCAGCAGCGGACCGATGGATGTGGGGGAAAGATTCAGAACCTTGGCGATCTCCTTGTATGGCATCCCAGAGTAACGCAGCACCAGCATCTCCGCCCGGCGGGGATTCATCTGCGCCAGGGCCAGGCGGGCAAGGCGATGAACCTCCTGGCTTTCGAAGATCTCCGCTGGACGGTGCTCCGGAGCACCGTCCAGGGCGCCTTTCCCTGCCGCCAATTCGTACTGTTCCCTGCGCTTGAAACTGCGGATGGAGCGCAGAGCCAGGTTGGTCGCCACCCGGTACAACCAGCCACCGGGGTTATAACCTTCCCCCTTCTTTGGCGGATGCTGATAGAGCCTGAAAAAGGTTTCCAGAGCCAGGTCTTCCGCTTCAGCAGGGTCACCGATCATGAGCACGAGTAGCCGATAGATCGAACTCCAGTGTTCAAGGAACAGGTCCTCGAATGACCGGGAGGCTGAGGAAGTTTCGGTGGACCCAGTCTGGGAATCGACCGGATTCGCCTTGCGATCCTTCATCGTTGGGTAGTTTCTTTCGTGGGGAAAGATTTCATCCATCGGACCTTAGGGTCATTCGTAATATAAACCCCTCCCGATAGGAAAATGAGACAGGTTCATTTTTACGAGCTTACCATGAAATAGAATCTCTTGGAAACATTTCTTGTAAAATACACAATCTGAATTCGTTTCTACCAAAATCGTTCTCAGATTACAGGGTTTTGGTTTAGATTTTTACGCGATACTCGGTAATCATGGCATAGCTGAAACGAAAGAGCCGAGAATTTTCTCGGAATCCACTATCTTGTCACCGTCAGGGTAAGGCTTTTTTCAAGATTGTTTTTTTCGCCTACTTTGCTGATGGACTATCCCTTACACGTCCACAGATTCCCCAAACGTGTTTCGTTGATATTCCATAAATTACAATTTATTCTCGGGCCGTTTTATTTCGTAGTATGAAGTTGATCGATTTCCAGATCTCTTGAATCGACCGGCGGCGGAGGCCAGGGTGGTGTGGTTAAAACAAATACGTCCTGATTTGCACCGCACTCTAAACTAGGCACAAAACCAGAAAGGCCCCCTGTAGCTCAAGGGGGATCGAACCCCTACGAGCGATCCGTCTTTCTCGCCTGACCTGTCGCCTTTTTACGGTTTTGCAGTTGAGAGGGTGACAAGCGGAGCAATCGCATCTGGAATGAGGGGATTAAGGCTCTTGAAGAAATTCAGCCGTATGATGTGAACAGAATCGGGTTGAGGTAATAAAGCGTAGACGCACCCATCCGGGCCAACCGCCAAATTTCGCATCACGTAATAATAATATTCGGCGATCGGCACACGAGCTATTCCTTGTTGCATACCACCTACACTGATGGAATGAACGGTTTGGTCAACCTGGACGACTGATTCAGAGACAACGTCTTCTCGGATTGCATAAAAACTACCATCCTGAAGCACGCCAAGCAGCCCAAGGCCGCCAAAGCGAAAGCAATGATGGGCAATGTGAATAAGACCGATAAACTGGATGCTCGCGGTCTGGCTGCCCTGCTACGGAATGAGACACTCCCCACCGTCTGGATTGCGCCCGGGGAAGTCAGGGATGAACGCGAATTGCCGCGGACCCGGATGGCGCTGTGCAAGATCCGGGTAGCTCTTAAGAATCGCATCCACGCCACACTGGCCAAGTA
>JBEKFY010000050.1:0-29928 GCA_050013095.1 Anaerolineales bacterium
GGTAGTCCGGCGACATGCGCATGGCCAGGTTCACCCCGTCCGCCAGGGTGAAGGAGGGCACCTCCGACCCGGGCGGGGCGAAGCGGGCCTCGATGGTCTGCACCGTGGGACGGTCGATCCAGATCTCGGAGGGGTCCTCGATCTTGAGGATGCGCCATGCGGCGGGAAGCAGGTTGCAGAGCGCTGAGAGCAGGGTGGTCTTGCCGGTGCGCGTCTCGCCGCAGATCAGGCCGCGCTGCTCGCTCCCCACCGCGTCTCCCAGGTAGTCCATCATTTCCGGGGACAACATGCCTTTCCCTATGATCCACTCCGGGCAGACCGGCTTCAGCTCAAAGAGGCGCACGTTCACCGAGGGGTAGTCGCCCGGCACGATGCAGGGGTGCAGCACGGTGATGCGTCCCCCACCAGGATTGGCGGCCGTGACGGGGAGCTTCGCCAGGACCGCCGGGGTGGCTTCGTTCAGCGCCTTGGACTGCGTCCCGAGTAGCATGCCGAACACCCGGAAGACCTCCTCGGGCGGCACCTTCAGGTCGATCGTCTCCCAGCTGCACTGGTTGCCTGCTACGTGGCCTCCTATCAGTTACCACGACCGGACTTGCACCGGTGAGCAGACGATGACTTTGCAGGACACACCACGCACGGGTTGTGCCGCTTAATAGTCAGGTCAGCCCACGCTTGAGCTTATTTCTAATGCCAGTCCGCGTTTGCCAGATCATCTATCCACAACCGCTGGAGCCCGCGCCGTACATGGCGTGGCCGCAAGGCGAGGGTTCGGCATCTGGGCATGTTTAGTTCATGTCAATCGGCATGGTGCCTTAGCGCTTCGATTCAATCCTTGGTAAGTACCAAAAAAGTGACATCGTCCTGCTGTGGCGCGCCCTCGGTAAAGGCGTTGAGATCAGCCTCAACGTGCGCAAGGAGTTCACCAGCCTTCCGGGGGCCGGCGGCAATAGCAGCAGTAAGACGATTGATCCCGTAATCTTCGTTACGCAGATACGGATGCCATGCTTCAGTCACCCCGTCGGTGTACAACACAACTGCGTCGCCAGCCCCGAGCGTAATTGTCGTCTCGCTCAATTGTAGTTCCTCGAACACTCCAAGCGCGGCACCCGTTCGGGTTAATGATCCTATTGTCCCAGATGCGCGCCGCACCATTGGTGGATTGTGTCCAGCATTTGCATACTGGAGCGTTTGCTTTTTTGGGTCAACCACTGCAAGAAAAACCGTGGCGAACATTACCGAGGAAGACTGCCTGAGGATCGTCTGGTTGACCTCCATCAACACTGCCGCGGGACTGCGATGTCGCAGCGCTCCAGAGAGAATGAGACTGTGTACCATCGCCATATAAAGCGCGGCAGCAGTGCCCTTATCCGCAACATCACCGATCACCATCCCCCAGCGACCCTCATCCAGGGGAAAGATGTCGTAAAAATCTCCGGCGACCTCGCGCGCCGGATACCAAGCGCTCGCAACACCAAAGCCGGGAATGTCAGGCATTTCACGCCGCATGAGCCCCGCCTGGACTTCGCCAGCGACTTTTAGTTCGTTTTCGAGAAGAATACGCCGCGCATCTGCAACCTCGTAGTAATGAGCGCGCTCGAGCGCAACGACGAGCTGCGCGCTGACCGAAGAGAGAAAGTGCAAATCCGCGTGGGTCAGGAACTGCCATTCCGTGGTGGCGGCATTGATAAGACCAAGCGGCTTACCTTGTGACATCAAGGGCACGCTGGCGTGAAAGAGCAAACCTTGGTTATTACCCGCGGCACGCATGGAATCTCGCAACCGTGTGCATTCGACGATATTGACGGCACGTGTGAGGCGTCCTTCGATGAGCAAATGCTGGCAGTGGCAAGCGGGCGGCTGGCGGAGAAAGCGGCGATCGTCGCGTTCGAGACCGGGGGGTAACCCATAAGCAGTAGCCAGCGTGAAACCGTGCGGCGGTGAATCCTTTGCGGAAAAAACACTAAGGTGTGATTCGGTGAGCATGGACACCCACCCGGTCTGCAAATTCATTACTTTGAGCAATGTTCTCAATGTGCTGTCGAGAGCGCTCTGGATATCCACGGAGCTGTTGAGCTGTTCTGCGATTTGACTGAGTCCGCGCAACCTCTCCACCTCGCGTTCATTCAGGTCATTGGGCACTGTCTGCTGCCGCGGGTCAATCTGTACGCTTGTGAGGAAGGGGTAAGTAAAATTGTATTCATCAAAGGGGCTGAGAGTAATGACTGCCTTGGTTTGTGCCCAGTGGTAAAACCGCTTGAGAGCGGCAACTTGCTCTTCGAGCGCGGCCCGATCCGCACCTTTAGTGTGCAGGTGAAATAGGTAAGTCCGCAGATCTACATCGTCATCAGCACTGGGGATGAACTCCGCGGCGCGGTGTTGTATCTGCCATTCGAAATAGTCGCGAACGGCAGATACCGCCGCATCGGATGGAAGCAGGGATGAGATAAAAGATTCTAAAAGATTCATAGTAATTACTCCGGCAAACACCGACTTGATTAGAGCTGCCCGACACCAAACTTATTTCTCATGACGTTTTTATGTCGTGAACACACAGAATTCGAGTGATTCGCGCGATCCTTGTGTTGCCTCTAAGAGACTCTCTTTCGGGGATGCAATCGTAGGCGGTATAACGGCCTCGAGCTAAGCTGCACGACGGAAGCAGGCAAGCCTTTCCCCACTCCACTTCACGATGGCAACATAGCAAGGCGCACAAACGGCCCATCACTCCGGGTCAGCTTCAGCGGAGTGGCTCATTTTCTCACCTCGTCCGGTTTATTCGTGATGCGCCCGGATCGTTTCGGGCGTAAACTTGCACAATCGAATGGCACGCGCTTTAGACCGCAGGTGCGAGGGAACGATCATCCGCGCCTGGGATTCGTTCTCTGCCTCGACAATTGCCCAACCGGTATGCACGCCGGCTTCACAGCCCCAATCAAAATTGATGATGTGTCCGTGGATAATGAACTGTTCTACGGTGTGCTTACAGTCCTGGGCAGTGTGTGTGGATTCGACCAGATAGCGATCCATGGGTTTTACCTCCAGAAAATTCCTACTGCGGCGCCTGTGCTGAAGCTGTGGCGCGGATGGAAGCCAAATACCCGCTATGAGGAGCGTCCAAACACAGCGTGCACCCGACTGGTGGGATTCGCCCCGCTAAAAATAGTTGATTCTATGTCCGAACATTTTCTGTATTTGGAAAGACTCATTCCTTCTTCTTACGGGCCCTACGCTTCTTCGCCCCCAGCCGGATCGCGAAGTACTCACTGCGGCCGGCGGCAAAACGGACCGTCTCCGCAGAGGTGTAGATCACTTTCCCGTCCGGGTCTGTTACCATGAGGAAGAGGTCAGGGGTTTCCTCGCCGACTTTCTTGAATTTCCGTTCGCTGTAAGCCAGGTAAAAATCACCGAACTTGTCCGTCGTCGTTTCACCGAGCAGCTCATCGAATTTCCGTTCCCGGTCATAGACACGCACGGTCAGGTTGCTGGCTCCCTGTCCAGCCGCATCGGTGACCGTACCAAAGACAACCCATTCGGTAGGACGCGGCTTTGGCCAGCGCGTCTGGCGTCCAGCGTGTTTGTCGATCTGCCCCTTCAAGTTATCGACCGTATTGGCGTAATTCTGCAGGGCGACCACATCTGGATGCTGGGTCCCCAGGGCTATTCCAAGAGCCTGGGCGATATCGGTCGTCCGGGCAGAACGCCGGTCCTGCAGCTGCCCGAACATTGTCAGGGCAGGCCCCCCGGCTTGGGCAGCCTGCTTCAGCATATTCTGAATGCCCTCTTGGATCTGATTCGGGTCGATCTGAGGACCGGGTATTCCACTCAAAAATGATTGATTTTGTTCCATAGCATCTCCTGACTACTGTTACCTGGAGCGGAAAGGATAAACCGATTCAGGTCAGGCTGAGGTTGTTCGCTTCGGCTTTCTTGGGGGCGTTGGTGACGAGGGCGTGCGTGGCCGTGTTGCTGGTGGTTATATCCATAGCGGTTGCGTTGGAAGCATAAGAAATGCTGTTCGAATACAACCGTTCGGATAGGCCATTGCTGGTCGCCCGGATGATGGAACCGGCGGAACCGACCTGGATGAACTTCAGCAGGTAAGCGAAAAGATCGCCAAGGGTCATCCCGCCCGCCTGGTACTTTTGCAGTCCTTCCAGAGCATACAAAGGGACGGTCGATTGAAACTGGTTCCCGTTAATGGAGAGGTCGTCCAGCGAGATGAAAAGTCCTGCAAAAGTCGCCTGGTCCCAGGCCCGCTGCGGCCAGGTGGCGTCGAGGGGATCCAGACTGGACACATCCCCTTCCAGAGCAGTAGTAAAGGAAACCGTGTTGTTATTAAAAATGACCCGCCCATCCGGATACTGTGCCGCCTGGGCATCGGCCTGCTGGAAGTCTGTCAGATGCAGGTTGGTCAGGCCGCTCGACATCATTTTTAGACCAAGTCCGAGTTCGGACAGCCAGACCGGCACACCCAAATCGAGCACGGCGACGCAGGCTCCATGAATCTGGAAATCCAGTGGTCCCGTCGGCTGACGTTTGACCTCCCGGGTGGTGAAGCTGTTACCTTCCACGATCACACTGCCCAGCGTGGAAATCGTCAGCGCCTGCCCAGCCGGGCAGATTACCTGATTGGAGAGTACACGTGCCGCCGGGAAACCTAAAAGGAGGGGGCCGGTGACCGTTTTTGGGCTCTCCTTGGCCGCGAAGGTCCCCAGGTAATTGCCTACCACGTACTCGATGGCGATGCCCGCCTGATAAGCACTGGGCGGCTGCGTCTGGGTCGGGTCGTCCAAGATGCCGTTTTCGGCGATCACGTTCCCGACGATGTCGATGTCACTCCCGTCCAGGATAAAGATGCCGCAGGCTGCCTGTTTTCCTAGTCCATTATCGACGATGAAATTATCAACGATTTGAGTGCTGAACAGTCCGATGGCGGCGATCCCGCCGCCCACCTGGCTCCCAGAGCTCAAGGTTAGGTCGGGAGTGCTGCAGCAGCCGATGATCTGGTTGTCGCGGATGACCAGCATCTCCACATCCCCCAATTTGGACGGAGCTGCCAGACTGGTCTCGGTAAGAATTCCGCTGCCGGTCATGCTGCCGATCAAATTCGAGGCGATGGTCACCCGGCGGATGGCTGCCAGTACATTATAGGCTTTCGGAATCGGTGCGCTCGAATAAGAAGCGGTCCCAATCGTTTCAGCTGTTCCCGGTGCGGTTTGAGTACTACTCCGTTCCATGGTCGACATCGTCACCGGTGCAGCTTCCTGCGCCGGGTTGTACAGAGCCACGAAATCCGTCCCACTTTTGTCCCCACCGCCGAGCTGTATGCCCGCGCCCTGGCCTTTGACGATCGTGTTGCCTTCAATCCGGATATCAAAAGAAGGAGGATTGACCTCGACGCCACCACCGAGGATCCGATTGTCGCTGATGTCGATGTCGGATCCATTGGCCCGAACTGCCGGAAGTCCGTACAGTTCGTTGTCGTGAATCTGGACCTGATTCCCGCGATCGACGACCAGGAGCGGGCCGGCTGATCCGCTCAGGCCTACGGCGCTGATGTTGTTCGCGGAAGCGAAGTTCAGCACCATGCAGTTTGCGATCGTGAGCGCCCCGCAATCGGTGAACAGGAGCGCGCCGGTCGACGAGGAAGCATCGATTCTCAATCCCTCCAGTTTAATATTCCGGCTGTTCGTGAAGGCAAGCAGGGGTTTTCCCAGGGGAGCTACCAGGCGGCTTTGGACGCCACAGCCGCTGATGGTCAGGTTGACCGCTGCGGAGACCTGGATGGTATCGCTACTGCTCACTGCACCCGGCAGGATGCAGATCGTCCACCAGGCGGCATCGGAGGTGCGCGCGGCGAGGGCAGACTGGAGGTCAGGGTAGTCTCCGTTGATCCCAACCGTAACCGCACAGCAGGTTTCGCCACCCGCCGGAAGTTCGGTCAGCGGCGGGAATTCCTTGCGGCAGTCCTCCACACTGATCGTGAAGGCACCCGCGTTGTTCTGGACAGTCATGACCGCCACCCGGCAGTAGTGGTGAAGGATGCCGAAGGGCAGCAAGTCCGAGGGGTTGCCGCCCTCCTGCGGCCATTCGATATCGCCGTACTGCCCGGGCACGGTGCGGGCCGGGATCAGCCAGTAATCGCCGGTCCGGAAGGTGTCGATCGTGAACTTGATCTCCACTCCGCCTTCCAACGGTAGGTAGCCGTCGTTGCTCCCCGGCACGGTCACGGCTTGTTCGCCGGAAGAATCCCAGCGGCGGACCTTGGGGTGCCCATTGGGGTCATAGCCACTGATCGATTGAGACAGGGTCAGGATATTATCCGGGTCGATCTTGACGACCTGGACCAGGGTTCCGGGCTGGCCGGCCAGTTCGGTCGCATCGTCCAGCACCTCCATCCAGTCGTTTTCGTGCAGGCCGAGCACATCATCACGGCCGAGGCTGGTGGTTTGAATTTTATTCGCGGCGCCGTCTGCGTTGAACTGGGCAACCGACACGACCACTGAGCCGTTATCCCGGGACCATTTATAGGTGGGCCCGCCGGCCTGGCCGCTGCCCTTGTGGATTTCGACCCGATAAAGCTGATTCTCCAGGCGCTTGTAGCCCGCCCCTGGAGGGACCGGGCAGGGATCCTCCGGCAGGTCAGCGGGATGAGTGCGGGCCGCCAGTCTCCCCTTGCTCGAGGCGGTCCAGGGGCTTAAATCGCTCGAACAAGTGCTGCCTTGATCGACGCTCGCTGCGACCGCCTGCCAGATGACCTGCATCCGGGTGGCCGTATCCGGACCGCCCAGCGCGACTTCGCGAATGGCGGGGTCTTCGAGGGCGGTCATATGGCGCTCCCAGACGTCCAGGTAGAGCTGGTAAACGCCCGCCGCACCCAGGCTCACCGACCCCGGCGGCAGGACGAACGGCTGCTTGCTGAAAGGCAGGGTGTGGTCGACTTCGACCAGGATGCCGTCCACGTAGGCGCGCCCCTGAGTCAGGAAGAAATCGCCGTTCCCGAGCGTGTTGTACCCTTGAGCATTGAGCCAGGCCTGTTCATCGGCAGAGAGCTTGCTGAAATCGGTCACCACCCCGAAGGCTGCATCATGGACTGGCACTCCGCACTGGCCGATGACATCCAGGGTCTCGGTTTCGATGCGATGCAGCAGGATGTCGAGGTTTTCATTCCAGTCCGCGTCGAGCTGGACGCGCCCCTGCTGCATGCGCACCCCGCTGTAATGCTTCTGGGGGTCGAACGTGGAACGCGAAAAGTCACCTTTCATCTTATTCTCTCCTCCTGATATTCCTGCAGAGGTCCTGCAGGGATGATTGCTAGCTTGCTAGGAAAATGCCTGCTTCCAGGCCAAAGCGTAAATACTCTTCCAGGGCAACGCGGAGATTAGCCAGGCGCTGCGGCTGCTGCAGCATGCTGAATACGCCCATTTCCGAGCCGTCCTCTGCCCCGCTTTTGATCTCCTCTGCACAGGCAGCTGCCAGCTGGGCGAAGGCGGCTTCGCCATAGCGCAGGCGGGTAAATTGCGGGCGTACGCGCAGGACGATCTGCTGCTCTTCGGCGGGAGTCAACTTGACCGGGTCCAGCTCCTTCGCGCGGACGGCGAGCGCCTGGTCGGGCTGGCAGCGGAAGCGGCGGGGAGTCTGCGAGCCGGCAGGCACGAAGCTGAAGCGCACACAGCCTTCCTGGCGCCGGTCGGCGAGCACCGGGTGGACAAAGATGACCTCGGAGGCCAGGCTCAGCTCCTTGACGTGGACCGAGCCAAAGACGGTGACGCGTTCCAGGGTCGTGACCGGCCCAGGCATGGTCCCCATCGCATCGGCTGCAATCGCCGCCCGGGCGGGATCGACCGCGCCTTTGGCGGTGGCGGCAACCACGAGACTATCCTGAATCGTCAGGCTCTGACACTCTTCGGGCAATTCGAGGGCCCCGACGATGCTGTAGGCGATCCGAATCGGTGTATCGGTAACGTCCGTCCCGGAGACAAGCAGGCTGGGTTGATCGGCATATTTTGGATAACCATCTTCGTCCAAACCTTGACCCGGGACGAGGGTGCAGTCGGTGATGGTCAGGTTCAGCTTGCCGGCAACTTCAAAGCTGCCCTCGACCATCAGCCCGTTCAAGGTAAAGCTGGCGGCCTCCTCGGCAATGGTCCCGGCAGATGTCACTTTAAGCGGTGAGGCCTTGATCAGCGTGGGTCGTTCCCCGTTTGCGCAGTCGATCACGAGCATCCCATTCTTGGGCAGATCGATGGTCAGGTTGGCGTTGTAGGTATCGCTGTCATAGATTCGAATTACGGCGGGAGGCTTGCCGGCTCCTGCCCAGGCGATCAACGCTCCGGCCAGGGCCGCGTAAGTTCTTCCGCGGCCGACAGAAAATTCCTGCACCGGCAGCTGGATCGCCGTAATGCGGTCGCGCCGGTCATACGGCCCGCCGCCGATATCCGCACTGAACCCATAATTATATGAAACGGTGACGATTTGGGTTGGTTCTTCCCCGGTTGCGAAGGTCAGGCGCCCGAGCCCGACATCCACGGCCACTTTTCCGGCGGGGGGCCGGGCCCAGCTGCCCAGATTCTTGCAGAGGATATCCATAGGCGGGACAGGGGTACCGTCTTTAACGATCTGCAGACTGCGTTGCGGTCCATAATAACGGCTGTCCTCAGGCGGATTGGACGAAAGGCCGTACGTGGTTTGATAGGTGGACAGATCCCGGTAGAAATCGACCGGCCGGATGGGGGCCGGGACAAGCTGCTCTTCCGGTGCGCCCGGTTCTGCAGGAGAGTTGAAGAGCTCGGTCGGGTTTCCGAGCGGGCTGAAGGAATAGCCGTACGCATGCGGAGCGTCTGCCTGGCGGGCGGTACCATTCAAAACCGGATAATTTTGAAGCCGCCACAGGAAGATTCCGATATTGGGTATATTGTGCTTCCCCCGTTGGTTATAGATGTGACGGACATCCGCGGTGTGAGGCAGGCTGTCGAAAGGCCGGTCGATCAGGTTCAGGCGGTTTGTGTCCCGCAGGTCAGGCGAGATATTGAACAGGCGCAGATGGTTGAGGTACTGGGTGGTTTGGAGTAGCTCAAAAAATTCCACGACATGCGCGCTCCAACCGGTGACGTCGCCCGCTAGGACACCAAGCACCGAGGCGGTCCCCTTCCGGCGGCGGTAGAAGAGGGTATTGGCAACGTACGCCCGCTGGCTGAAGGCGGTGGTCTGCAGGCTGTTCAGTCCGCGCACGCCCAGCAGGTCGCCGATGTAAGACACTACCCAATCGTCACTGGTCTCGATGAACCAGTTTTCATACAGGCCGGTGATATCTGCCTCGACGGTCCCAAGCTCGCCGCTGATGAGGGCGAGCAGTGCCCGCAGGCTTTCCCCCTGGTCTGCATCCCTCAGGCGGTAGAGCACCGGCAAAAGTTCATACAGGCGGTCGGACGCAGTGCTCATGGCTTCACCTCCTGAAGGCCGATCCCGAGTGAATTGATCAAAAGCAGCTGGCTAAGCTGGATCGAACCGTTGGCAAAGTGGGCCACGCTGACCGGCAGCCTTTGATTGAGCGACTGGCTACTGCCGGCCAGGTAAAGGGCAGTCAGGTCGACAAAAATGACCCCGGCCACCTTCTGCATGGCCGCGATCACCTCTGCTGCGCTCAGGGTCTGCCCGAAGCTGCGCTGGGCGAACGAAAACGCTTCAATCAGGGCCGATTCGACCGCCGCGAAGACCTCTTTGGCGATAAAGCGCCTGTCGACCGCGACGTTGGCGGTCAAATTGAAAAGAAGCAGGTTGAACGTATCGACCTTGATCCGTTGGGCCGGGTCGCGGGCATTGTCCAGGGCACTGAAAAAATACTGGGTAAACTTGGGGTCACTGATAGGGTTCCCGTCCGCGCCGGCAATCGTGAGGTGGACCAGGTGCTGCTCGCCGCTCCACAGATCCAGAGCCTGGGCTTTGCCGATCCCGGCGAAGGCGCGGGCGAAGTCTTCGTAATCATCCTGAGAGACGATCCGATCCAGCGTGCGGACGGTGAGCGGGGCGTTCGTGCGGGCGTCCGCCATATTTTCCGGATCGGCTGCCCCGCTTGCAGGGAGCGGGTTGGTCACGCTGCGAACACCGAGCGGTTTGGTCTGGAGCAGGCTCAAGCTGCCCGCGGCGACCTCCCCATCCAGCCCGATGCCGCTGCGGTATACCGCCACCACGTTATTGACCCCGCTCGGCAGCCGCGTTCCATGCTCGCCGTCACCGAAGGTCACAGTCGCATTGTCAGCATCATCGATGCGGACGATATAGCTCTGATCGTTCCTGCCCAGGGCATAGAGGGACGGTTTTTCATCCCAGAGCAGGTTATTGACCCGCAGTTGCAGGGTGCTGACGGAGCCGGAGGGGGTCGGCGCGGCAGTATAGGTGAGGGGCGGCTTTTTCAGGGTGAATTCCTGGTTTGGCTGAGCAGCGTTCCCATTCCCCAGGATTTCAGTAAGGCTTTCCCCGTGCGTGGCAGAGGCCACATTCGCATTGAGGCCGACCGTGCTACGTCGGTAGTCGTGCTGGCGGCCGTTCTTGAAGGTCAGCTCGGTAAAGCCTCCGATGTGGTTGATGTCCTCGATGATCAAAACCTCGCTCGCCACGACCCCGGCGGGATCCGTACGCTCTCCGGTCAGGATGACGGCCTGGCCAATGGTCAGGCCTAACACCAGGCCGTCCAGCCCCAGCTTGGTCGGATCGCTGTCGAGGGCCTCGTCCATCGGCAGCTCGGTTAGATCAAGCTGTTCACTCTGGAGATAGGCGGTTGAATTCCGGACCAGGAAGCTGGCGGAACGGTCCAGATCCGTGATGGGGGTGCCGTCCGGACGATTGAGGGTCAGGCCAGTGGCTTTGCCGCTCAAGGCAAACCCAGCCAGGGATTTTTCCTCGACCGAGTTCACCCTGAAGGGAACGACTTTGCTGCCGTCGGTTATTTCGAGGCAGATCCATGACCCTGGCAGGATGCCCGGCAGGGACCGTTCCAGGTAGAGGTCAGCATCCACGTCCGCATAGTAAGCGACCGTCTGCTGGTCGTACCAGATCTGCCATCCGCCGTCCCAATCCCCACCCGGATAAAGAACCTTGCCTCCCGAATCCTTGGGCAGGCTGGCCCGCAGCGGGGCGTTGTTCCCGAAGAACCCAGAGGTTGCCCGCAGGGCGAATACATTGCCGGAGGAGGCTGGATTCCTCTGCCGGTCATCGGCCAGGAAGCCAAGTAATTCTTGCTGGTCCCATTTATTGAAGGTCAGGAAGGCTTTCAGCTCCCGATCGGTCCACTGCAGGCTGCGGATAAAGGTATCGATCGCATCCCGGTCCAGGGGGATCTGCGTGGTGATATCGACCTGACCCTGCGGCAGGCTTTGAGCGGAATAGGCTGCGTCGGTGGAACCATCCAGGGTTAGGTGCGTGAGCTTCTGGTCCGACAGCAGTTCCACCTTGAGGATGCGGGCCAGATGCTGGTCGCCGCCGCTGTCGATCAACAACCGATCTCCGTTCTTCAGGTTGGCTGCGGTACCCTGGAGATAAATATCCTGGGTATTAATCGTGATCGTTTGTGGAAAGGTGAGGCGCGGCTTCAGGCTGTTCCAGCTGGCGTAAGTTGGGATATCCGCTGAAGTTTCGAAGGTCTGCGGCAGCTTGCCCTGAGGCGGGATGGACTGGACCCGGGTACCGGCCGGGATCACCGCCTCCCCAGGGGCACCCGGAGCATCTTCCAGGGTGAAGGCCAGGTAGGCCGAAGCTGCCACGCCCGGGTTGAGTTCATAACCAATCGCTCGGGCCAGCTCCAGGATCGAACGGCGTTCTGTGGCGGTACGCAGGAAGCCTTCATTCGCGATCCGTTCTTGATAGAAGGTCAGCACATCCGCGACCACCGCGCTCGCATCCAGGAGAGCGATCGAGGGGTCGTCCAGGTCGCGCGTGGTCAGAGCCAGGAGCGGCCGCGTCCCCTTAAAATTCCCATCCGGAAGGGTATAACTCCCGATCTGCGCCAGCATCCGCCGGAAGAAGACCGCGTAGGTGCCGGCTCGGTAGGACAGGGCAGGGAGACCGGGGCGGTTGTAGAGCACGGGCAGTGCCGGTTCACCTTCGCAGCAGCCGCAATTGTCCAGGGAAGTGTCGATCGGGTCGCTCATAGGCCACCTTCCATGAAGAAATCAAGCTTGCCATTCTCGGGAGCGGAGGGGTCGTTGTCCAGGCGGGCGATCTCCAGCCGATCGAAGGTGACCTCCCCGGCCGCGAACTCACCCTGTGCGTCCTGGCCCCAGCGGCGGAAACGATTGGGTTTACCAGGGACATCCTCGGCGTCCACCCACTGGACACCGGGCACGTCCATCGCCAGGGCGATGATCTGGCTCAGGTAAACCGGCTGTCCGAAGATGAAATTGTCCGGGTGGAAAAAGCCGCGCCGTCCATTGGGGAGATCGCGGTTGGAAAATACCTGGAGCAGATCTGCTTTCACCTGGCCGCGGTAATAACCCGGCAGGACACAGACGGAAAGCTCGACATCCAGCGGGATGTAATAGGGGCTGTCAATCTCAAGATCTTCACCCGCCAGCCGGAATTGCTCCAGGAATTGAAGCATTTCGGCTTTGAACGTCTGGTCCACTGCCTGGCCTCCGAGGCGGTCCACGGTGACGAAAACGGTGCACCAGCTCCCAGTCCAGCGCAGGGTGGCGGCAGCTTTATGAACCTCGGGATGGCGTTCGGCTATGGCCGCGTAATCGTCTATCGTGACCGCCCGCTCCTGGATACGGAAGGCCTGGGGTGCATACAACCGGACTTGCTCCATGGTCTCGGGTTCCCGACCGCCTGCAGCCGGTAACGGGTTGCGGACGAGCAACACGCCGGTCACATCGAGCACGACGCGGCTGAGGGCTTCGGCACCCAGGTTGCCGGAAGAGCCATTCCCAACCCGATAGGTTGCGGCGAAAATTGAATCCGGCTTGGGAATGGCTCCATGGAAGCCATCTCCAAAGCGCAGATGGGAAACCCCCTCGTTATCGACCTCCATCACGAATCGGCGGTCGAAGCGGTTGCTCTCGAGCAGGTCATGGCGGGGCAACCAGGGGCGGCTGGCATCCCCGTTTTCGATCAATTGGACGGCGGGCAAGGCATCCCCCATTTGCCACTGGAAAGCCTGGTTCGCCGGGGCGGTCGAATCGAAGACGACCGGCTCGTTTTCTGCATCCAGCACCAGTTGCCCAAAAGAATCACGGGCGTGACCCTGTTGGGTCACGGGGCTGGACTGGAGCTGCGGCTGGATGAGACGGCCGGCCGGATCGCTGGTGATCATCCCAATCGCCTCGCCGGCAATGGTTTGACCATGGTCGGCCAGGACGATATTCCCGCGCGCCAGGCTGAGATCCTGGACCAGCTGCGGACCGGTTCCCAAATCAATTTTCGTGGAGATGCAGAGCGGAAATGGCAGGGCATCGGCCGAATCCCAGGTCATCTCTGCAACCGGGGTTCCATGCAGGGGATCCAGGAGCGGGTGGCCCTGACTGTCCTGGGTGATGACGCTCGTCAGACGCAGAGCGCATCGATGAGTCGGGTCGGCGTCTGCGGCGAGACCGGTATCCGCTCCGAGCACTTCCTCGAAGATCAGCACATCCCCTGCCTGCAGCGACAATGCAGGATCGTTATAGAGCGTGGCGCGGGTAGCGCCTTTTGGCAGACAGCATTCTGTGTCATCCCAAGTGTAGAAGCGGATCGCATTGTGCGCGCTGTGCAAGGTGAGGGCGTGCAGGGTTTCAAAGATGACCGGATTTTCCTGGGCGAGCACCTGGCCGTAATCCGCCTGAGCGACGGTACTGGTCTCAAGGAGCCCGCGTGTCAGCAGGGGTGTTCCTGCGGGGATGGTATAGCCATCTGCGGCGGAGGCGGCCTCCACCTGCACGCTCACCCAGGCGCGGGCATTGCAGCCGTCATGCATGGCATAATCCAGCAGGCGGGCGTGCCGCCGCACGGATATTCGCTCTCGGGCCGTGCCGAGATAGGCTTCCGTCGCCACGGCGTCCTGGTAATAACTCAGGTGGTCGGCCGCGTAGGCTACGGCTTCCACGAGGGCGATCTGTAAATCGGCTGGGTGGCGTTCCTTCCAATCCGGCAGGATGGTTGCCATCCGGTCAAGCATCAATCTCTGGAAACTGCCGTAGTCCTTTGCCAGGTAGTCGATCAACGGCGCTGGCAGGTTTTCAGGCGGGCATTCGTCGACGGGTTTGCAGTCAAAATCAGAAGGGCAGTCGATCTTAAATGTGAATGGAACTTCTGCAAGTTGTGGATCGAAGCCCAGGGGAGGGGTGCTGGTTTCCTCCCCTACGACCAGGTGCAGGAAGTACGTCGAATAATCGCCGGCCTCCACGACCTGGATCGTTGCGATATTCCCGGCTGTGCTCAACGTCTGGATCTTGATTCCCTGGATGCGGGTGCCGCCGTCGATGCTGAAATTAAGGACCCCAAGCAGCGGGGAGGAGGGCACACCGTCCGTTTCGCCAGGCAGGTTGTGAATGAAATGGACATCCAGTGTTTTTTCATCCGCCGAAACAACTTCCAGGTAATCGATCCCATTCAAGATCGGTTTTCCACTGTTGCCGGTGAGAAAACGGACTGCATCCCGGCGGTTTTCGTTTCCACAGCGATATTGGGTAGTCATGCTCAGGCCTGCCGTTCGAACGTCGCGCTTTGATTTTCCTGGGAGACCCGCACCAGGTAGGAGATCCGGACGCGCAGGGTCGAATCGTCATGCTCGACCGTCACCGCGCTGACCTGGATCAGGTCGCCCAGCCACTGCTGGAGCGATCCCTGTACAAGGTACTGGGTCGTCGCGGCCAGCTCGTCGCTGTTGGGCGCAAAGACCAGCTGGAGCAAACCACAGCCAAAGGTCGGCCGGTTGACGCGTTCTCCGGGCGAGGTGAAGAGAACTTCCTCGATCATGTCCCGGATGTGGTCGTCATAGCTAGTCTCTGCGGTCCGGCCGCGGCGGTCTAGGTGATATGGAAAATCGACATTCATAATTACCTCATGAGCCGATCACACGCGGCTGGGTCATGGTGACGAGGACCGGCGTCCCGTTCGGGATGCAGATCGCCTGGCTGTCCATTAAAAGCACCGGTGTGCCCCCAGCCAGGACGCGTACGGCTCCCACGACCCAGTTGGCGGTCACGCAGGGACTCGGCGCGCCGGAGATATTGAACGGGCAGCCGGTGACCACGTGCGGAGCAGCCATGGTGACCACCGGCTGGCCGCTGAGCACCACGCGCGGGTTCGGGGCCGTGGCCTGAGCCGGGGCGCCGTGGGCGCATTGGATGATGGAACCGGCAGTGAGCAGAGGACCTGGCATGATCCCTCAAACGATCGTCAGAGCCCCGGCGTTGATATCCACCGTAGGGCCGGTCATGGTGATGATGGCGCCCTTGCCATTGCTGATCGTGATGCCGATGTCGTTGATCATGATCATGGCCCCGGTGGTGGTCTTGAGCAGGAATCCGCCGGTCGGGCCAGCCATATCGCTGATGGAGAGCGTGTTCTGCAAGGTCGTTTGCAGGACGATGCTCGGACTGGCGGGATTGCCCGCCAGCGCCAGGGCTGGTACTTCCGCAGCGCTGCCCCAGAAGCAGCCGGTCCACACGGGCTTATCCGGGTCGCCGTGCTCGAATTCCATCCAGACCCCTGCCCCAATCGGCGGGACGGCATACATGCCCATCTGGATGCCGCCGACCGGCAGGCAGGGCATCGCCCAGCTGGTCGGGATCGCGCTGGAGACATCCGGAACCATCGCCTGGATCCGGCCCATCTGCATCGGATCGATGTTGTTAATCACGGTGCCGCGGTATTTGCCGTAGAACCTTTTGGGGATCCGGGTCTCCAACCCTAAATTGACGGGTGAATCCATGGTCATGGCTCCTCCAGTTCAGGCCGGGACCACCGGGAGGGTGGAAACCAGGCCGTTGCGCACGAGCTTAAAATCCTGTTTGTATTCGCCGCGCTTGATCTTATGCTTGACTTCGGTGACGTAGTACAGTCCATCGAAGGCCGTCCCCGCCCCGCGCACTCCGACCAGGCTACGGGCTTTCAGGATGCGACCGTAGCGGGTGACGTCCAGCGATCCAGAAGCGAAGATTGCATCGGCGGACTTCGCGGCTTTGGTCAGCCCGATCACTGCCGCCTGGATCGGGTTGAGGTCAGCTGTCTCGGAAATGAAATCGACATGTTTCGGAAGGGGTGGAATTAATCCCAGAGGCGGATTGAGGGGGGAGATATCGGGGATCGGAATGGGGATGAGGGCTTTGCTGATCGGTTCTTGAATCATCAGCACCGGCAGGCGTTTCTTCTCGGCGTCGAAAGTAAAGGAAAGCGACTCGACGTTGTCATAGGCGTCCATGTTGGTATTCAATGCCGGCTGCGGTGCGCCAACGCGTATTTCCGGTCCCCAGTAAGCCACGTTCATGCCCGGCAGGGGGCCCGGATCGAGGTAGAAGACGTAGCCGACCCGGTCGGCGAGGGATTGGATGTATTCCAGGTCCTTGCCCTGCTGGCGGGGGATCTCCTGAACCGGGATGGGCACGTCCAGCAGGATGCTGGGGATGACCAGCGGAACGATGCCCAGGAAGGCGTATTTTGCGAGGATGACCGCCACGCGGGCTTCGGCCGGCATGGCCGGGAAAGGGAAGCCGCTGAAATCGATCCAGTTCATCACCGCACTCAGATCCTCGCCGGTGATGGTCAGGGTGGTGTAACCTTTGTCGATCCCCGGGGAGGTCTCGACGTTGGTGATCACACCATCCAACAGGACGTTCGGCACGCCGTTGATGGTCGCGATCAGGATGGTCCGCATGAGCGGCGGCAGGCTCCCTCCGGAGAGCAGCAGGATCGTCTGCAGGGGGGAGTGGATGTCGGTCGTGAACTGCATCTGGAACCCGCTGGCCCTTCCGGAGGAGGTCGTGACCTCGACCTGGGTGAGCGAATCAAGCACGACCTGCGGGACAGGCACCGGGACACCCGGACCGATCATCAGGGTAAGATGAACACCCTGGATCATGGCTGTCCGCCCGGAATGCCTTGTGGCAGGGTCACGCGGAGCTTGCGGCCGGGGGTCGCGGTCAGTTCGTCCGGCTGCATCGCTCCGTTCGAATCGCACAGCTGCCAGAATACCTCGGGGTCCCCAATCAAGCGGGCAGCCAGGTTGTCGAGCCGGTCGCCCTGGTGGATGGTGTACTCCTGAAGCAGGGCAAACGTGTCCGGCGAAGGGACAAAGCGGCGCCGTAGGTAAATGGTCACCCTCCCATCGGGAGTCTCCAGCATGGCCGTCTGGATGTTGGCGTAGCGGCTGTTGGGAGGGAATGGGTTGGTCTTCAGCGCGCCCATTCCCAGCAGGTTCTGAAGTGGGTCGTTCATGGGATGCCTCCAATGCCCAGGTTGGATAGCGAGCCGCTCTTGCTCAGTGCTGCCAGGGCTTCTTTCTGCTGTTGGTAGATCATGTACAGGCTGCCGCCTTTTTCGTTAAAGCCGAGGTCATCGATACTCAATACGCGCAGCCCCAGGCTGACCTTGGCACGGATCGGATTGAGCAGGGTGTCGAACGCTTCCTCCGTGATGCTGAAATCGGTGATGCGCACCGGCAGGATGCGGTTCTTGCTCCAAATGAACAAGGCCAACGGTGCGTCCATGGGAATGATCTCGAGCGTACCGGCCTGCTCCAGGGCGTTGTTCATCTGCAGCTGGGAACTGGTGGGATAGACGATCAGTTCGAGGGCCGCCAGCTGCGGCTGGATGCCCGCCTGAAGCGCGGTCGGGTCGGCCTGCTCGAGCTGGTCGGTGGCGTCGATCTCGGCGTCGAGCTTGATCGTCTCGACCGGCGGTCCCTTGAGGCGCATCGCCTCGGAGCGATTGCCGCCGTCGCCAGCCAGCTGGACCGTCTTGGGCGCCAGGCTGCGGGTGAGCGTGTCCGGGTTGTACTGCAATACAATGATCCTCTGGATCGCGGAGGAACCGGGATCGATCAGAACGATCCCGCCGCGCAAGGTGCGGGGAGAACCAGGAAAATCGCTCATTGGTTTATCCTCACCATGTCAATGGAGTAATTTGAATTTGCCATGTAGGTTTGCCTTGGTTGTCCACGCTGGCTGAAATCTCGACAGTAGGTTTCTTTGAAACTTTTGGAACGGCGAGTTCCAGTTCCAGGGCGCCCTTGACCGCCGTGGAGAACTGAGCCATCAGGCGGTTTTTCGTATCCCGGTCAAAATCGGCACTGAGGTTGAAACCACCCGTGATCGTGATCTTCGATATTGTCCCGCCGGCGAATGGACCCTTGATTTCTTTCTTCAAGACCGCCAGGTCCGCTTCGAGCTGCGAAAAACCCTGCGCCCCAACGTGAACGGTCAGTTTGACTTCCTTGGCCGGACCACTTCCAGGTTGCCAGCTGAGCTCGACCTGAGTCTCCACGGTCCCCTTCTTCGGGTCGATCACCACGGAGGCTTCCGTTTCCAGTCCCTTCTCTTCTTTTGTGCCTTTGGTTCCGGCGGGAGTTAATGGATTGGACAGGATAATCGGCTTGTAACGCACCTGAATCTGGATGCTCCCACCGCTCGTAGGCGGCAGCGGGCCACTTTCCCCGTAATCCGATTGAATGCGCTGCTCGATATCAGGGATGCTGGCCTTCCCGATCCATTGGACCAGCGCGCTCCGGGCAGTATCCCCGGGTTGGCTGGGATCAAATTCAGTATCTTCCCTCGGATAACTTCCCTGGACCATGATGTAAGCTCGGGGAGAGCTCTTTAACGCCTGGACGACGAGTTTGCTGGCCGTGTCGATGTTCATGCCGTGGATTTTGCCTTGCTTATCCACGGCATAGGTCGCCAGGGTCTTGTCCGCTGTGGCAATGCCTGGGTCCTCCTCCTCGGCGGGAATGGAGGGCTTGTCAGATTTGCCCACCTGGGAGCCTCCATACTTGATTTCGGCATCCGAGGGTCCGATCGGGTTCCCAAGTTCATCCTTCCCACTCAAGGGGTAACCGTGTTCCTTGCGATAGCTTTCGACGAGCGGGGCATGGATGGGATCATCTTCCCGGCCGAAAACCTGCCTTTGCACGGTGGAGGCGGCAGGAAAATGGTGCAGGGGGAAGGGCGCATTCGCTGAAACCGAGCGGGACGCAAGCTCAGCCTCCTGCTCGCTGGCGTCGTCCGCCGCACCCACCCCAACCGGTCGGCTGTTTGCCTGAGCCCTTGCTTGCTGCACTACATGGCTCAGCTCATGCGCCAGGAGGCGCTGGCCAGCAGAGGTGGCAGGAGCATACTGCCCCTCCCCGAAAACCACATCCCTGCCGACGGTATAGGCCAGTGCGTTGACCGCGCGGGCAGACTCGGCCGATCTGGTATCCCGGTGCACCCGCACCTGACTGAAGTCATGTCTGAAATGCGGCTCCATGAAAGCGCGCACCGACATGTCGAGCGGTTGGCCGGAAGAGCGCAGAACCTCCTGGATGATCGGAGGTGCGCCCACGACCGGATTCGGACCGATGGCGGCTCGCTGCACACCGCTACCGCGCTCCTCGTCCGGACCCTGGCTGCCCTCGCAGGTGCACCACTTGCGCTGTAAGATCCCTGCCGGCATTTCCGGCGATTTCACGGCTGGTCTCCGTGTTTGAACGGTAGCTTGCTTGAAATTCATCGCTTCCCTCGTTCCTTATTCAACCGTGACCTTCCCGGTTAACCCTTGGTCACGTTGACCAGCGTGACGTCGCGCGAACCGGATTTGCCTTTGGTGAAGGTACGCGTGACCGTGTGCGTCCCGATCACGTTGCCGCTGCAGGAATATTTCTGCTCGCACACGGTCTCGCAGGTGTCGATCTGATTCGGATTGCGGTCATGCAGGAGGCTGCCTTTGTTCCAGCGAGTGATATGAAAATCGTAGAAATGATTCGAGGTCGCTGGCAAGTTCCCGAGGATGCTCGAATTCAATGCGGCGCCAACGGTGAAGGTGTCTGCTCCGGAGCAGGGCGAGATCCCGAACTCCTTCGGACAGGTGTTCTTGGTCTGGCTGTTCGCCTCGACGATCCGGGTGCCGTCCCAGTTGGTCGAAGCCGGCTCAACGCGCATGAGGGCGGTGGCTCCGTAGCCGGTCCGATACCCTTTTTGGATACCGGCCGGGGTCATGTCAATCACCTTCTCGACCACCGTTTTGGCTGGACACTTGGCGCCTGCAGCACCTTTCATTCCTTCTACGCCCTGACCGCCTTCGACCAGGGGTGTTGTGTCTCCGCCCTCGGCGACCTGAAGGCTGCCGACGTTCTCGATCGCACTCCCGGTGTCGACATCTTCACCGGCTGCATCCGCCGCGGAATTTAAATTTTCCGGCGGGCGTACCTGCAGGTCGGCAAAGTTGTAGCTCAACCGTACCCGCCCGCTTTCAGGCGCTTGCGCCCTGGCGTCGTCGCTCTCTCCCGGAAAACCGGGATTCTTCTCGCAAGCGTTCTTCCGCTGCAACCGGGTGCGGGGCGCAGGCGCGAGAGCCGATTTGGGCGCGGCGTGGATAAGCGTCCGGGCATCCATGGATATCACTTATTTCCCTGAGTGTCAGCGTTCAGGCTGCTATAGACTACCCGGGCCACCTCTGCGCCGACCGCGGCTGGACCGACCTGGGCGGGGAGCGAGATGCTACCGGTGTTCATCGATGGGAGCTCCATCCCGCGGTGAAATGCCCGCTGGAGCTCGGCTTCGCCGAACAGGCGCTCCAACTCGCCCGACAGGGCGTCACCGATGGCGTTGCGATCGGAAGCGGCGAAGCCGTGCAGGACCAACTCATCGATATCGATCTGCAGATGGGCTGGGGCCCGTCTCATCCGGCGCAGATTGGCGGCGCGCTGTGCCCATCTCATGCCCAGCCTCCCAGCTCGGTTTCGTTGAGCGGTCGCTCCAGCTTGGAGAACTCGACGCGGGCGGCGCGCTGCAGGTGGTTCATGCGCACCGGCCCGCCTGCATCCGCCGCCAGGAAGGCGGCATACAGTGCGATGTTGCGGATGCTACCGCCGGGAATATTCAGGCGTGACAGCCGCCCCATGTCAAGGCCGTCCGTGGGCGTCTGCGCTGGAAAGACCCGACGCCAAATCTCGGCGCGCTGCCCGGCATCCGGGAAGGGGAAATTCACCACGAAGCGGATGCGGCGCATGAAGGCCTGGTCGATGGACTCCTTCAGGTTGGTGGTCAGGATCGCCAGGCCCCGGTAGGATTCCATGCGCTGCAACAGGTAGCTGATCTCCACGTTGGCATAGCGGTCATGGCTGTCCTTGACCTCGCTGCGCTTGCCGAACAGGGCGTCCGCCTCGTCGAAGAGCAGGATCGAGCCCCCCTCCTCGGCGGCATCGAAGACCCGCCGCAGGTTTTTCTCGGTCTCACCGATGTATTTGGAAACCACCTGGCTCAGGTCGATGCGGAACAGATCGAGCCTAAGCTCGTTCGCGAGCACCTCGGCTGCCATGGTCTTGCCGGTGCCGCTCACGCCCGAGAACAGGGCGCTGATCCCCAGGCCGCGCGTGCTGCGGGCAGCAAAACCCCAGGTGTCGTAGACCTTCATGCGCTGGCGGACGTGAACAGCGACCTCATGCAGCGTCTGCAGCTGTGCCTCGGGCAGCACCAAGTCGTCCCAGGTCGCCAGCGGGCGGATGGATTGGGCCAGCTCGTTCAGCCCAGGCCGAGAGTGGTTATTGCAGCCCTTCCACAGGGCGTCGGCGAGCACCTCTGGCGAAGCCGGTGCCTGCAAGAGCGCATCCGCTGCGACCAATTCGATCGTGGCCGCGTCCAGGCTGAAGTGCGAAACAATGCCTTCCAGCCGCCCGTTAAGACCGGTCGCCGATTCCGGTCCCAGGGCAGTGCGCCATAGCTCGCGCTGCTCGGACATGGTCGGCTTGGAGATCTCAAAGGTGACCACCGGGCGGCGCATTTGCAGGCGCTCCCGGCAGGAGAGGATCAGCGGCGTCTGCTGGCGCTCGACCCAGCGGCCGATGACCGAGGCCTGACCTGGCTCCCCAGACTCGACCTGTTCGCAGTCAAGCAGCAGGGCGTTCCCGCTCAGCAGGGCCTCTCTCTCCCACAGGTGCTGCAGGGATTCCATCTCGACGACATTGGCCGGCACCGCGGCTGCCTGCATGATGTAAAGATTCATTTTTAGACGGGCGCTGGCCGCCGCGACGATGGCCCTTTGGGCCGTGGTATCACTGCCGACCAGCTCGAAGACCGGCTGCAGTCCGCCCCAGGCACCTCGTTTCCAGGCCGCCACGATCTGATCCGCGATGGCAGACTGCGAAGAGACCAGCTCCGAAGCCGGTCCCTGGTGCGCTGCGACATAACCGGTCAGGCGCTCGTCGAGATGGGTGATGCCGGTCAGGAAGTGCAGGATGCGCTCATCAATGCGCAAGGAGCACTGTGTGATGGCACTGCCGGGGCCCAGTTCGATCAGGCGCCAGTGACGCAGCGGGGCGGAAGGTGCCAGTGCACTCCAGTGCGCATCCGGGAGAACTCCCAACGCCAGACTGAATGTCGGTGAAGTCCGCCCGGCGTCACCGTGCAAGGAAGCCAGCAGAGAGCTGAAGTGCGAATCCAGCTCGACGCCGGCACAAAGCAGGAGGATGTCGCGTTCAAAGGCGGAGAGCTGGAAGAGCCGTACGAGGATCTCCAGGGCAGGTGGAGTTGGCAGCCCATCGGGCAGAGGCACATCTTCCACCGATACCGCTTCCGGCGGGCCGTTGGAAGCTTCAAGCCGCCGCTCGAGAAGCCGGCGGGTACGTCCCAGCATGGCCGCCAGATACTGCTGGTTGGCAGCGCTCCAGGTGAAAGGAGAATCGGGGCTCATATGATGTTCACCCGGGGATTGCTGTAGAGCGGATGGAGGGGATCGGGTCCGAGGTCCAGGACACTTTCGGCCCCGTCGACCTGGACGCGGACCAAGAACTCGGCAGGGGTCGAGATCTTGACATGGTTGGTCAGGCCCGCAAGAGGCGGGGCGGGAGGCAGGGGTGTTGGCGTCAGGTCATACTGGTAAGCGTACGCCTGCCGGTTTGACGGCGGGTTGTATTCATTGAGCAGCAGCACCACATGCTGGTCTACCCCGACCTTGGGGGTGAATTGAACGGTCAGATCGGTCTCGTACCAGGTGACGCCGTGGATATCGGTTGAGGTAGTCACGGGAGAATTCGTCACGCTGATCACCGGGCGCAGGATCAACGCGGCGGCGTTCGATTCAAAGCCGCGGTGGTCTGTCTGCGGTGTGCCCATACGGATGCGCTGGATCACCTGTACGCCGTATACACCGGCTCGTAACGAATCTGTCGGGAAGGGCGGCTCGTCGAGCTGGAACCTGACCTGCGTATCGGACACATCAAGCGGGGCGATTTCCATTCCACCGAAGCGAACCAGGGTCACCTCGCCGCGCAGCTGTCTGCCGGAGAGCGTCACATAATCGCCCTTGACCAGCGGCTGGTCGGGGAGCAGCGGGTCGACAAGCGTCTTCTGGGAGAGCAGGCTATCAAGCTGCGGGTCCCGGAATGTGCGTACGTAAACGTTGCGGCTTTGGACAGGCAGGGCCGGCTGAGCGCTCTCGAGCCCATCGATAAACACCACCGAAGCCTGGTACGTTAGGGAGAAGCTGTAGGGGATTTGGAAAAAGACAGACCAGAGCTTGGATAGCTCCTCCAGCCCCAGCGGCAGGGGATAAAGCTTGACCGTCTCCACCTCGAGCAGCAGGTCGGCGGACAAGGAGGGATAAACCGCCAGGACCGTCTGCTGGGCATTCTTGACCCGGTCGCGGGCTAACACCGGCTCAGAAATCAACGCGCGCAAAACGCTGCCCAACACCATCTGCGGCTCATAGTTGATCTCTTTGCCGTAGAAGGTGAGCAGGTAACTCAGGTCGTAGGCCGCGCGGGTCGACCGGATGATCGTCCCGTCGCTGCGGCGGCTAGGGTTGTCGGCGTTGCGCCAGGCGGCGTTTGGGGCGATCTCGTAGAGATAGACGTTCACCCCGCTGTCTGGAAGGCCGCCGGGCTGGCCCATGTTGGTCAGCGGGGTTGGACGCACCCGGGTGGCGGTCGCGCCGCTGACACCGGAGGCCGCAGCGGCGTCATCCAGCAGTGAGCGGAAAGCTTCCGTGACCGTGGCGATCGACAGGGAATTGCTCATCGTTCACCCTTGTTGCGCTGGCGCAGATATTCATCCAGGGTCAGTTTGGGACGGGGCGGGGGCGCCTGCCGGACAGGCGGCTGTCCTGCCTGGGTTACTGCCCGCACCTCGATCCTCCCGATGCTGATGTGTATCGTGGTCTCCAAGGCTTCTTCACGCGGCCCACTGAATGAAACAGGGCCCAACACGCTCTGCCCCGCGTCCCCGAACGGGCTGGAAGGAATGACTGATGGCATCGGGTGTATGGACTCCAGGGCAGGGCGAAAAATAAGCCCGCCCTCCTGAGAACCTTGTTCCGGCCCGTTTGAAATATGGCTGGATCCACGTTCGGTAGAAGGTCTCTCAGCCTTCTCTCCGCTTTCCGAAGAAGGAATCAGACTGAGGTTGGTTTCCCGACCTGCCGGTGTCCCAGGCTCGCGAGCAGTAAGTTGCCTTCTGACTGCGGCCTGCCGTTCATTGGCCCGGTTATTTTTACGGGAGCGGAGGGGTTGACCTGGATCGACCTGATTATCCCCTGCCTGGGCGCGCCATCCGGTTTCTGCTGAGGAGTCCGAGTAGCCTTGGCTTTCCACTCGGGATGCAGGTCCGCCCCGCGGCGTGGACCCGATCAAATCTGCCTGGAAGACCGGTAGTTTGGAACCAGCTGCGCCCGGGTCCTCGAACAAGGATGGCAGGCGCGGCCGTAGAAATTCACCAGAGGGCATTTCTCCGGGTGAGGCGTGGCGTGAGACCAGGTGGTTGAAGAATTCAGTCATACACCGATTAATTCCAGGTAACGCTGGCGCCGCCAGGGGTTCATCGCCAGGATATCGGCTTCCCGCCAGCCATAGGCGGAGGCCAGGATATGCACTTCGCGCATCAAGCGCGCCGCCCAAGTGATGATCTCGTCCCGAAAGAAGGAAACGATGTCGAAGAGCACCTTCCACTGGTGCTGGCAGGCGGAACAGGTGACAGCCAGGGTCAGGTCAGCCAGCGGCTCGGCCTGGCCCATACGGGCGCTGAGGGCTTCGAAGACGGACTCCGGCAACTCAGTGACCGCGAGTGCTTTCTTTCCGCGCCGGACCTTGAGCACACAGGACTCAAGCAGCTTTTTGCGGGCCAGGGCCGGGTCGTCCAGGCGGGTGATCAGGCGCAGATCGGCGCTGTTGGGCAGGCGGTAGGTCACCTCGTAAGGCTCCAAGGTGAAGGAAGCTTCCGGATTGCCAACCTCACCGCTTCCGGGTTCCGGCAGTGAGGAGCCGCTACCCCCCAGGTCGCTGGCATCGAAGGTCATTTCAAGGCGTTCCCCGCAGGCGGGACAGACGGCCAGCCCTTTGAGCCGCGGGCCGAAGGTCAGAGCGCGCAACTGCAAAAGGCAGGCGTCGCGCTGGCCGATCGTCAGGTCCGTCAGCGCAGCGGCAGGCGCATGGGGGAAGGCGAAGGTCAGCATGACCAGCGCCTGTTCGACAGGGGGGCAGGAGGCCACCTGCTCTGAAAGCTCGAGCAGATCGGAAGCCGAAAGAGGCAGCATGAGGGCTTAGTTCGCCGGAATGGTGAAGCTGGGTTCAGTGGGTTCCGTGACGGCCTCATCCCGTTCCCAGCCTTCATTCTCGAGTTTGATATGCTGGATCGCCACGGCGTTGGCGTTGGCGTCCAGATCGGGCAACGCCTGGTATTCAGAAACCCAGCAGCGATACACCTTATAGGTGATCACCAGCTGGCCGGCCTCGTTGTAGAGTTCGATCAGGATGTCCTTGCGAAAGTCCTTGAGCGAGACCTCGGCACCCAGACCGGCGCCATAGTCCCAGACCTTGTTGGCCCACTTCTCGAACTCCGTGTCGTGAGTGACGCCACGCTCCAGAGTGATGGCATCGAATTCGCTCCGACCCGGCGACTTGCGCGAGGAACTCGGATCACCGCCGGCGCGGTGTTTGACGACCTCGGTTGTCCTTTTCAGACCGCTGACCTTGCTAATCCCGGCCACGTAGCGACCATCCCACTTCACGCGGAACTTGAAATTCTTGTACGGGTCGAAACGGGTTGCGTTGACGGTGAACTCGGCCATGACAATCTCCTTATGACTGGATCTGTCCAGCCATCTGCTGGATTTGGATGATCACGAACTCGGCCGGTTTGAGTGGAGCAAAACCGACCAGGATGTTGACCACACCCCGGTTGATATCGTCCTGGGTGGTCGTCTCGTTGTCGCATTTGACGAAGTAGGCATCGCGTGGCGAAGATCCCTGGAACGCGCCCTGGCGGAACAAGGTTTGCATGAAGGCTCCGACATTCAAGCGGATCTGCGACCAGAGGGGCTCATCGTTGGGTTCAAAGACCACCCACTTCGTTCCCCGATAGAGGCTTTCCTCGAGAAAGAGGGCCGTGCGCCGGACGGGGATGTATTTCCAGTCGGAGGTCATCTGGTCAGCCCCCATCAGGGTACGGGCGCCCCAGGCGAGGGTGCCGTAGACCGGAAACAGTCGGATGCAGTTGACCCCCAACGGGTTGAGGGTGCCGTTCTCGGGATCGGTCAGGACATACCCAACCCCCTGGGCTGACAGCGTGGCCTCTGTGCCGGCAGGAGCCTTCCAGACCCCGCGCGTGCTGTCGGTGCGGGCGTAAATCCCCGCCATGGTCCCGCTGGGGGCGGATAGACGGTTCTTCCCGCTGTTCAGCGGATCGGCGATATTGACCCAGGGATAGTACACCGCAGCATGATCGGACCTGGGTAAACTGCTGCCTGTGATCAGGGTATTCATTTGGTCCGGGGTCGTGACCGTGGACGGAGGATCGACGATCAGGAAGGCTCGCCGTTCGTTGCAGTAAGAGACCGTGTCGCTGAGGATCCCGGGATCACTCACCCCCGGCAGGCAGATGAGGTTGAAAAGATCCACACTTTCCAGGGCATAGATGCCCTTTCGGTCCGCGCGGCTGCCGATGAAGGTGGCATATCGATTGGAAGCGTCCACTGCTGTTTCGGTGGCTCCCGATAAATAAGTGTCGGGCATCTCGAGCGGGCGGATCGCGGCTGCAGCCTCGACCTCGTCGCCTCCACTCAGCGCGCCGAGTTTCAGCCGGGCCGAAAGGTCATTTTGGGTTCCGGGGAGCACAGCGACGGAAGAGTGTTCTCCCTTCACCCCGGAAGTCATCACGATGCGCTGTTTCGGACCATCCGGTGCACAGGTGAAACCTGCGTAGCCCTGGGCGACCACTTTGGTTTGAACGGCATTGCAAAGCGCGACGAGCTTGTCGGCTAAGGTGGCTCCGGCGGCGTCCGAAGCAGCCAGCTGGACAGGAACGGGCGAAAGACCGTTCATGGAGACCTGGAACTGGTTATGGCCGCTGTCGATCAAGGTTGAAACGTCGATCAGCGTGCCGAGGTTGTCTCCAGTGGTGGTCAGGAATCCGCTGTTTGAGACTCCAAAGCCGAGACCTACCAGGGAGGCGGTGCGCTGGACGGTCACCAGGTTTGAAGTGCCGTTGATCACCGATTCGACATAGCTCGGGTTGGAGCTGTTCATAGACAGGTTAAGGAACGATTCGGCTGTCGTGTCATTCGGATTCGAGGGATTCGTATAACTGAAGGTCAGCTTGAACGTGTTGTCTGATCCCAGATACTCAACCCGACTCTTGATGCTGTTGCCTGAAAGGCCCTGATCGAGGGCGGTGATGGCAAGAACCGCTGCCGGGACGACATCGTTCAAGGTCTGGGTTGCCGCTATGGCAGCAGCGGCCAGGCGGACGACCCAGGCGTCACTGCCGCCGTTGATGAAAAAGGCCCGTACGGCATAGCTCGTTTCAGAATCGGCAGACAGCCCACCGAAGTTCCGCTCAAAATCGCTGTAGCTGAGGATGTGTACAGCTTTATTGACCGGACCGCGCATGGCAGTGCCGATAAAAGCGGTTACCGAGGTGCTGACTCCCGTGATGGTGTGTACACCGCTGGAGATCTCCTCAAGGTAAACGCCCGGATAGGTTGGGGTTACTGGCATTGCATACCTCCTTTTTTGTCCTCGCAATAGGGTTGATTACGAAACGCCATTTATTTTCAAATGGGCCTGGATAAACTCGGTAATTTCATTCAGGCCTTTGATGTAATGTCGCTTCCCGTCAGGCAAGTGGGTGATATGTCCAAACCGTAACGTGCGGTATGGCATTTCCTCCATCTCATCGATGTAGATCTGGACGATGAATGAATAGATGGTAGACGATCCATTCCCTTCGTCCGCCCGGCCGTTTGTCAAGAAGAATGCTCCTGCCTGCCCGATGGTAGCGATTCAGGCTGGTACAATTATGCAGGAGGGCCGTCTTTCCATACGTCTCTTGCGCGTCTCTTTCCCGTCTCTTCAGCTGACAAATAAAATGGGCCTGTGCTGGGACGATTTGCACAGGCCCGTTATGGTCCGACCGGGGTTGGATATTAATAAGGGAGATTATCGTCGGTCATGATATCTTTTTGAATTTGCGACCGGAAGTGAGTAAGCGTATCCAGGAATTGGTCCAGATGCTCTACAGCACCTTTGAGCATCAGGCTGGAACGCCGTCCATCAGCTTTTTTCGAAGCCGGGTCGGGCGGCCGCAGACGACCTGCTTTGATCTGCTCATAGAGTTGAATGGTGCGATCGGAAGGATCTACGCCGAGTTCCTCCTGCAGGGCAGCGGCACAACGGTTGTACTGGCGCAGAGCACGGGTGCGGTCTCCACTCAGGAAATACAGCCTCATCATCTGGCGGTGGGCTTTTTCATAGGCCCGGTCGTGCTGTAATAATTTCTCTCCATAGTCCAGGCCGGCCTCAAACTTCCGGTTTAGCTCACAGTATTGGACGAGTCGGGTCAAGAGGGTCAGGTACATGCTCCGATAGCGTTCCCGTTCAAAGATGGACCAATCCTGATACCAGCCTTCCAGCAGGTCCCCTTGATAGAGATCGGCGGCCTGTTCGACATTTCGGTAATCCTGGGGGTTGATCTCGCGTGCGCTTACGTTTTTGATGCTGCCGAAGGTTTGCTCGAATTCTGCGATGTCCAGCCACCAATGGGCGGATGGGTTGAGTTGAATCCAATCGGAATCGACCAGCAAAGGGGCTGGTTCCTCGCGAGTCTGAACTTCGAGCACGGTTTTCAGTTTCCACAATGTCTGGCGGAGATTCTTCCTGGATGTTGCCGGAGGCTGGTCCCTCCATAATATTTCCGATAAGGACTCGCGCGTTTGCGGGCGGTCCCGGTGGATGAATAATAGGCTGAGGAGTTCCTGGGCCTTGCTCGCGTCGATCCCCACCAATTGTTGATCCCCTCGTTCTATGCGGAATTTCCCAAAAAGGGACGCCTTAAGTCCTGCCATATCTAAATCTCCTGCAGCTCGACAGTATCGAACCACCTCAATGCAAACAATAATATGACTAATAATATCTTATTAATCACTCTTTGTCTATACTTTACAACAGAATGACGAACGCCCCAGATGAGTTGTTTGTTTCCTGAGTGCCTACGTGAGGATTCACACCCCGATATTCAGACTATCCCCATATTACCGTGATGAATTTACCACCTTGTATCAAAAAGTTTTGCCACCGAAAACAGAAAAAGGGGCTTTCTTTCTTCCTTGCTGCTAGATCCAAGGCAAATAAACGCAGCTCTTATTCCTGTCCGGCCTCGACCGCGCTCACGCGTTCCCAGCGCGGCGCATCCACGGGGGAAGTCTCATCGAAGCGGAAGACGGGCGTACACCAGGGCCGGCCGTTCCTGAGCTCCTTCTCGACCCGTGCAATGT
>JBEKFY010000051.1:0-29916 GCA_050013095.1 Anaerolineales bacterium
GGTTGGTAAAGTGCTCCGTGGCAGTTGAGTTATGTTTGCTAGACATTCCTCAATTTTGCCACTGGGCGGCTTGTGCAAACAGGCCGCCCTCCTGTTATCAAGAAGTAGTCTAAACTCTAATAATTTGGAAATGATTCTTTTAAATTTTGTGGCAGCAACGGTAGAAGATGGGGTGTCTTTAACCAGTTCATCAATGCTATTTTGTAATGTGGTTCGATCTTCTTCGCTAATATTTTCTAGCTCCTTAACGAGTTCATGTGCTGCAATTAGTCTTGATTCAGTCCAAGGAAATGGGTTTCCACAATTTCTACAAAATCCTGGAGCCGAGTAACTAAACATAGAACCAAAATCGTCTAAAGAACCGCCGCGAATTGGGCTTTGACACTTTGGGCATAATGTAATTGTGGGTGCTCCACATTTATCACAGTGCTTTTGATTGCTCTCGGGCTCAGATTGGGAGTATCTATTAATTACATGTCCATTTAGGCAAATTTGTGCAACATCGTAGCTATTCATAATATCCATCCCTTACTTATATCTCAACTCGAAAAATCAATCGCTAAAAGCAATTTGTGCTAAAAGTGGACCTGGCAGGATTCGGAGCTGCAACCAGGCGTATTCAAGCCCAAATCCAATTGAGTCACATATTTATCCCACAGTGGATTGTGGTTGCAAATATAGCGGTTCTGGGTTCAAGTCCTAGTGATTTATATTTTTAACAAATACTTGTCTAAATCTATACGTGAGGCTCCCTTCTTCCGAGATAGGAATAGGCTTTTACCATTCTTTATAATATTGACATGCCAGTAAATTCTACGCTCGTCTTTGGTCGTATTCAACCTATCTGGCCAAGACGAAAAATCTTGAAAAGGAATTAACGGTATGGTTTTTTCTGTACCACATCCAAAACAGACATAACCAATTTTCGCTTCTTCAATAAAAACCTTTTGGTGCAGATGAAATGCAAACCAATACTGTATTTGTCCATTCTTGTTATATTCTTTTGATACTGCGCATGATAATCTTATCGTTTCGTCTGCTGTTGAATAAGTAACTTTTGAACGCCGAATTAATGGATACTGTAGTTTGTTTTCGATTTGTTTTATACAGCCTTCGTAGAATGAAACTGGTTTTATCTTCTCTATATCTTCATCTTCTTCACTAGCTTGTTCAAATTCACTTTCATCTTTGATATCTTCGGTTGTTGAAAATACAAGATTTATGATTCCATCAAGCTTAGCTAGACTTTATCCATTCTTCGTAGTTCAAGGCGTGTAAAAAGCGGTGTTGTTCAGGTAATTCAACAAATCCAGCTGTTGTTTTTGGATATGAGATCGGACTTGCGATAGCTGTAAATAGCGATGTTGCCAAACGGTTTGCCTCACAAGGGCCAGAGCGTCCGAAAAAGTGGACAAGGGCTTGGAATACCAGGCATCCTGGCGGATGGGGATCTTGCCTTTCTGGGCATGGGTATTGGCCAGCAAGGTCACCAGCGAAAACAGGCCGAGCAAAGAAGGTGTTGTGCGGGCGATGGCCCAATCGGACCATTGTCTCTGGGTCTCCACGCCCAGGTGGTCTCTGACTTCATGGAAGGTAACTTCAGTTTGCCAGCGCATGACGAACCACTTTAGGATCTGTTCGGGTTTCTCGTTCAAGTCCGTACACAGCAAAGCCTGGGATTTGAACCTGCCTTTTGGATCTCGGATCAACACCCAGCGAATGGGCAACGGTGGAATCCCTTTGTGATACCAAACCGCCGTTGCAGTGGAAATATCAACCCGGCGTCTCCCTTCGCCGTACCAATTGGGAATGAGCACTCTCTTCCAACAGGTCCGAGGGTCGATCAATCTCTGCTCCAAAGTGGGCAAGCGTTTCCCCACCTTGCGGGGTCGGCCCAGCGAACTTGGTTTCCGTCGGGGAGCCGGGGCGTAGAGGGCCGCATCCATCCGAAAACGGGCAATCAGGGTGATCGGATGGGCGAGCTGGGTCACCCGCCCCAGAAAATCGATCGCCGCAAAGCTGGAATCCATCACCACGACCAGTTTTCGCCCTGGCAACCAGCGCTTTACCTGCAAAAGTACTTGCCGGGCCTAGTCGGTGAGCTTCTTATAGGGCCGTTGGCGCCCCTGATAGTAGCGCTGCGAAGGCGCCAGCACGGTCAGGAAGGGCAGCGCCCATACCCGCCGCGCCCAAGGGATCGGCGCCAGCAGCATCACGCTCAACCATCTCAAGCCACTGGCTTTCACAAAGTGGCTGTGGCTCGAATGCACCGGGTCCCGGTAGATCCCTTTGGCCTTGATCTTCGCTCCCCGGCGGCGCTCGATCGTGTCGTCCATGGCCAGCACCACTGGCCCTCTGGTGGCAAAGACCTCGATCAACAATCCCAACAGCCTGCGGCTAAGCTCCCGGCTCGACCACACCGCTCGGCTGAGCACCCGGTGATAGTTCTCAAAATGCCTCTCCAGACTCAACCCCATCACCCGCAGGACCGCGGTGACTGTCCGTTGACCCGGAGCCAGAATCGCACCCAGAAGCAGAACCTCGACGTGCAGCCAGATCCGTCTGGAGAAAACCGGAGCAAAGCTCGTGAGAATCGTGATATATTCGGCTGGCAGGGTAAGCATAGCCCATCCTCGTTGCGGAGAGATGGCTAAGCTTACTCTGCTTTTTGTTAAGGTGCAAATGGATAAAGTCTAGCTTAGTAAACTCTCGTGGAATAAGAATAGCTGAGATTTGTTGAATAATTTTAGGATCTTCGATCTCTTCCTTTAGGGTGAGCAACCTTACTAAGGCATCAACGCTAATTATCCTAACACTCCACGCGTATTTAGAGCCACGGGTCTCATGATCTTCGAGACCTGCGCGCTGCGGCACGTCGATATCGACCGCCTGGAGCAGAGGGCCTTCGTGGTCGGCAAGGGCCACAAACAGGCCGTCGTACGCTTCTCCAAGAGAGCTCTCGCGGCGATCGACGAGTATTTGCAACAGAGAAAGGACAGCTCCTCCGGAACGCCGCTGGCCTCCCTGCCCCTTTTCACCCGGCACGACAAGGGGGCCGGGAAGAAAATAAAGCCAGTTGAACCGGGCGGGATGTGGAAGGCGGTAAGCGCAGAGCCGAAGAGGCCGGGATCGACCCCACCCGCATCCGGGTCCACGACTTTCGGCATTATTTTGTCACGGTACTGATCCTGGTCAGGGGAAAGACCGAGGCAGTGCGCAAAGCCGCCCGCCATGCCAACAGCGCTACAATCTCACGCTACATCCACTTGCTGGACTCTGAGGTGGATGAGCTGTATGACGAGGCGATCAACCGCGGCTAAATCACCAAGAGGAATAGCTTGACCTCTCTCCCTCTCCGCAACTGAAGTAGGCGTGCGTATACCACAGCTGATCGATACTACAGCCGCGCCATGCTGCTTCTGCGAGGACGGTACCGCCCTCCCAACCCGGGCCAAGCACGAGTGATACGATTTCCAGCATGGTTACTCCAGGGAGCGGACGGTCAGGATCGGTGGGCCGGCGGCAGCCCCCCGGGGGGTAAAGAGCAGGCTGACAAGCAATGCGACCGCTCCGAGCGCCAAGCTGACCGGATAGACTAGTTCTGGTCCGTGGGTATAGACCACCCCTGCTAAGAGCGGAGCCAGGACGGTTGCCAGGGAATTAAAAGCCTCGGTGATTCCATACGCCAGACCCATCTGGGCAGGGGGAATCAAGGCACGGACCTGGGCGTAGATCAAGGGACGCGAGGCGCGGTAGCCGCCGAGCATAAAATACCCCAGCGTATAGGCAGGTATTCCACTACCCTTCCAAATCAGGATGGAGAACATGGCGGCAGAAAGTTGCGCCAGCAGGAAACCCGTACGGGCGACAAACTGGCCTAGGACGATGTTCAATACCGCATTGCCCAGGCTACCAGCGGCACCCAACCAACCAATCATGGCGAGCGACAGGTGACGCTGATCATGCAGGAAATTCGGCGTCAGCGGCTGGGGCACGTACATGACGAACATGACCAGAAAGGCAACGCTGAGGAAGCTGATGAAGTGCACGTCCCGGACCAGCTTCGTGGGACTCTCGCCCGGAACGTGGCCCTCGCGCAGCTGGGAGGCGATCGGCAGCAGGAAAAGTGTGGAGATCAAATACACGCCGGAGGCCAGCAGATACACCTCGCGCAAGCCGAGGCGGGTACCGATCCACCCTCCGACGACGGGGCCGAGCGTGCCGCCTAGGTTAAAAGCGGCCGATGCAAGGGTCATTGCCCGGGCCGGGGTGAGGCGGCCCCGGGCCTCAGTGACGTAACTGTAGAGCGGCGAAACGACGAAGCTCGTGCTGCCATAAAGCAGCATGCCAACTACGAAAAGAGGCAGGGAGCGTGCAAGACCCATCAGCAGAGCTGCCAGCAATCCGGAAACCCAGGAGCTAATTATGAGGGGTTTGCGCCCCAAGCGATCCGCCAGGAATCCGGCGGGGACATGGGCGATCATCATGGTTAAGCCATAGGCGCTGAACACCGAGGCGATCAACAATGTACTGGCGCCTAACTGCTGTAAATAGATCGGCTGAAAATAGATAAACATCCCCTCCCCAAACCCCCAAGTGAGAAGCGAGATGAAGAGGAGGATCAGGCTGGCGCTCATGAACCCTGAGAACCCCGACGGATGAAATTGTCAGGGGCAGCCAAAACCGCCATACGTTGCGGCTCTTCGGCAATGACATGGCCGCTGCCCTCCACCCACATCATCTCTTTCTCCGTACTTCCCAGCCCGGCACGGATCTCCATTTGCATATACAATTACCTCGGTTTGATTAAGCTCAGTGCGCAATGAGGCTTTATTCTTCCAGCATATATGCCAGTACCCACTGGGTCGTAGCAATCAGCGCGTCGGTGTGAGTGCGCTCGTAGCTGTGGGACGCATCCACACCAGGACCGATCAGCGCTGCAGCTATATCTCCTCCTGCTCGTAAAAAGGCCTCGCCGCCTGAGCCATAGTGCGGATAAATGTCAACCTTAAAGAGGATGTAATGCTGCTCAGCCAGACTGCGAAGACGCAGAGAAAGTTTGTGATCATACGTTCCTCCACTATCTTTGACGCAGATTGAAGCGTGGAATTCGTCGGATGTCTGCCCCTCACCCACTGCAGCCATGTCCACTGCTATCAGTTCTTCCACGTCCGCAGGGATACCCCCTGCGGCGCCGTGGCCTACTTCTTCATAATTACTGATCAACAGATTAATGGTATGGACGGGCCTCAGCCTTGCATCGCTCAGGGCTTTGACCGCCGCCACCAAACAGGCGACACCCGCTTTGTCGTCCAAGTGACGAGAACGGACAAAGCCGTTTGTGATCTCAACGCGCGGGTCGAATGCAACATAATCTCCAATCTCGATGCCCAGCTCGCGCGTCTCCCGCTCTGACCGTGTGCGTGCGTCCAAGCGTACTTCCATACTGTCGTCTTCACGTTTGATCTCATTGACCTGTGCTCCATGGATGTGCGCAGATACCTTGACCGGCAGAATGGAACCCCGCACGCGGCTGCCTTTGGATGGGAATACGGTCACACCTTCGCCCTCAACCGTGTTCCAAGCAAAACCACCGATCAGGGCAAGCTTCAAACGACCATTAGGTTTTATTTCCTTCACCACGGCTCCCAGTGTGTCAACATGGACTGTCAAGGCACGTGGAGCTTCCCTGCTTACGCCCTGGCAGGTCGCCAACAATGCACTTTTTCGGGTCCGGTTCAGCCTCCATTCCGTAAAGGTCTGCAAGGCCTCTTCGGTCAATGCCACTGCCGGCTCGGCCAGCCCGGCCGGGCTTGGCGTGTTCAACAGGTGGGTCAGGAAGTCAAACAAAAAGCGGGGATCAATTTCGGGCAAGTCGGTCATGATTTTCTCCTACAGGTGAATGTTTTCCCCTGGTGCATTCCAAAGGGGATTGCTTGAAAATCGGGGTTTGAAACGATCAAATCGATAACTATCCCTTTTTCCGAGGCAATCGCGCCTGCCAATTCTTGACAAACTCTTCCCGGTAGAATCTGGTATTTGAATCGTTCGGGGTGACCTCAGACCCATAGACGATCCTTTTCGGGCATTCATCCAGGCTGCCCAATACACCGGTGCCAAGACCTGCAAGGAATGCTGCTCCCACAAGGGCGTCTTCAAAATTGGTGACTTGCAGCGGTTTCCCGAGGAAATCCGCCGTAATCTGGGCCCAGGCTCTCGATGCCTGCAGCGCTTTGCCTGACCCGATCGCACTTCGTGAGTCCCCTTGTTCCACTGCTGTGTATGTCGGGTACAGATCCATCAATATCCCCTCCATCACGGCCCGGGTTCTGCATCCTGGATTTTCCATATTTTCCGTTTTCCCAAAAAAACCAGCTTGGCGATGGGGGTCTGAACGGGAAGGCCCCGTACAATAGAACAATCCTCCTGCGCCGGGCGGCGCCTCGGCTGAAAGCATGTCTAAAGCAGAGTAAATCATCGGTTTTTGGCCTGCTAAACCGCTCTTCAGTCGTTCATACTGCCCCCCTCCCCCCAGGCTGGCGCCGACCCATGCATACAGGTGTGCAAAATACGGTCTGGTGTCAATGCCAAGCAATTTTTGGTAGAAGCTGCTCACCTTGGAGACCTGGGCTGCGGTCCCGATATTGATCAGGGCCGGCGAACCAGACGCTAGCAGACCACATCCGAGCATGCTGGTTTGGTTATCGCCACCGCCGTAAACGACTGGGACACCGGTTCCAAGATCCAGCGATTTGGACACCCCACCGGAAACCACTCCGGCAATTTCTGACGAGGAATGTATTTCTGGGAAGATGCTCAATGGGAGTCCCAGTTCCTCGATCGCCTCTGTGTGCCACCTATTCAAGCGTGTGTCGAATAGTCCAGTGCCGCCAGCGTTCGTCGGGTCGGTTGAATAATCGCTGCTGCCCAATAATTTTCCGCGCACATAATCAGTGAACAGGACGAAATGGCGTATCTCCCGGAAGAGCCCCGGATCTTTCTCCTTGATCCACAGGAGGATGGTTCCGGTGTACCCGCAGGACAGGAGCGTGCCAATGCTTTCTTCGGCTCGAACTCCAATGATCCGATTCGCTTTATTCACGATTGAGGATTCGCATCGTTTAATATCTCTCCAGTTGATCAGGGGCTCAATAACTTGTCCATCGCGATCCAGAAAGGCCGCTCCGTGCATCTGGCCGGTAATACCGATCGCCAGAATGCTTCTGGAGGCCTTGCTTTTCCTGACCGTTGCTCGAATGACTTTCGCGACTTTATCCCAAAGCGTGTTCGAGTTGTATTCCGAAAAATCGGAATACCGTTCGGCGCTGAAATGCTCGATGCCGCTCGTACGAAGATTCACCAGCCCCGCCTTGACGCTCGATGTACCTACATCGATGCTCAGGACATATGATTCCATACACGCCTCGATTCCAACTACCAATGTGCAGACTTCCTTTACTATGATCGCTCCTGGCGAACAGGCTTATCAATCAAAGGCTGGATATAATAAAAGTCGAGCCAATCTCGCCGACCAAGCTGGTCATCCCATGACTTAACCGGGTGCAGATATGGAACCAACGATTCAAGAAGTCATTCAAAAAATCATCAACGCTATCCCCAGCTCTCCGTTCGAAGATACAGTTGACACTGTCAAGGTCGGCGATCCCTGTCAGAGGGTCACCCGGATCGTGACCACCTTTTTAGCGAGTTACGAGGTGATCCAAAAGGCGGTGGAGCTGGGTGCCAATTTGATCATTACCCACGAGCCGATCTTCTACAACCACCGAGACGAGGTCGGCTGGCTTGCCGAGGACCCCGTTTTTCGTGCCAAATGCCTGTTACTGGAGGAGCATGACATCGTGGTCTGGCGTTTCCACGATTACTGGCATGCCTTCCGGCCCGATGGGATCAACACCGGGGTCGTTTGGGCGCTTGGCTGGGAGGCTTATCAGGACCCGGTAAAATCAAACCTGTTTAATCTGCCTGCAACTCCCTTATTGGACCTGGCTCTTCGCTTGAAGGATAGATTGGGGGTCAAGACTCTGCGCATGATCGGTGATCCTGCCATGGTGTGCCAGAAAGTTGGATTTCTTCCCGGCGCATGGGGCGGTCAGCAACACATCCTCACCCTCAGCCAGGAACCAATCGATACCTTGATCGTCGGGGAAATCGCCGAATGGGAGACCAGCGAATACGTCCGCGATGCACAGGCTCTCGGGATGAAAAAGGCCCTCATCGTTACCGGCCACCAGCCCAGCGAAGAACCCGGCATGGAGTATCTGGTGCGATGGCTGAAAACTCTTTTTCCCGAACTGAGCATCACCCATATCCCCACCGGCAGCCTTTTTCTCTGGGTGTAAAAATAATCGGGGGGGAAGCCAATCCATTGGCGCCATAGTCCAGGAAATCTTATCCTGCAATTCAAAGTCATGGCAAAACGGCGTTCAACGCCATGGGGCTTCCCTATTCTTCCAAAAGGTTGTAATTCGTCGCGACGGAAGCACTCAACCTGTCAAGATACGAGTTCTGGGGTTTCCTGCTCCGGCCTCAGGGAACGGGTGATCGCCAGGAGGTTTTCTAGCGGTGTCTGCAACGGGATGGCACACTCCGGCCCAATAATATTCACGCCCATTTCCCGGGCATACCGCGCCCGGTCCGCGACCTGTGCCGGGGTCCCGTTCAGCAACACCTCGGGGTTGTTGATATTGCCAACCAGGGAGATCCTTCCGGAGACTCGTTCCACCGCTTTCCGGGCGTCCACTTTGGAATCGAAGTGGAACGCGTCGAATCCGGATCGGCAGATATCGTCGAGGCGGTCGTAGGTATTTCCGCAGATGTGTAAAACCGTTGGGCAGCCAATCCGCCGGGTCAGCTCCTGGTGGTACGGCAGGAGAAAATCCCGATACGTGGCCGGGCTGACCAAATCCCCGGTGGCATGGTCGGCAATGCAGAGGACGTCTGCACCGGCCCGAATCTGGGCGGTGGCGAATAGGACCGTGATCTCCTTGAGGCGATCCAGGAATCGATAGACCTTATCCGGTTCCAGCTTGGTCTCGATCAAAAAATCCTGGAGGCCGTGGGTGTGATAGGCAAGCGTCCAGGGTCCCATCACCTTACCGACGATCGCGACCTGATCACCATAGCGAAGGCGCAGAATCCGGATCGCGTCGAGGATCGCTTTGATCGACGGGCGGTCCAGGAAATTGGCGGGGATGTTCACCTGTTTCGGCTCCCCCCAAGGATGCCTCCTTTCGACCGGCATGTTGATCTGGTCCCTCCAGTCCACTGCGCAATCGAGCGCCCCCGCTTCCGCCTGGACGCTGAAATAAGGCATGATGGCATCAAACCCCAGGATATCGTAAGCCCCCGCGGCGAGCCGTGCCATTTTTTCCCCATCCAGATGCACTTCGGGAAAATAGGCGCCGGTCATTTCCATCTGCTGAACGTTGGCAACAGAAGTGACCGAACCGATCGGTGTACGATCCACCCGTCCGCCGAGGATACCGGCCAGGAAGCGTCGTTTGGGAGTCATACCATAAGCAGCCTGCACTTTATCCTCCTAAGATACCCTTTCTAACTCCACCAGAATTAAGATCCCCGAAGATCGATCATATTAAATGGGCCCAGCGTGGCAGGTCGAGCACTTTCGGGTTGACGACCGAAGCCGGTCGCCTGGCGGAAAGGATTGCGGCGACATTTTCCGCCGCCTGGGTCTCGAGGTCGATCAGTGATTCTTCCGAATAGAATGAAACGTGCGGTATAAGGATGACGTTCGGAAAAGAGAACAGAGGGTGATCGGGGGGTAGCGGTTCGCCTGAAAAGACATCCAGAGCCGCGCCGGCAATCCGATGCTGGTGCAGTGCCTCCACTAGTGCGTCCTGGTCAAGAATCGCCCCGCGGCTGGTGTTTACTAAACACGCGGTCGGTTTCATCTGGCCCAGCCTCTGGGCATTCAGCAGGCCGCGAGTCTGGTCGGTCAAGGGGGCATGGATGGACACAAAATCGGCCTGCTGCAGGAGATCATCCAGATCTACTTTCATCGCATCGAACCGCTGGATGATTTCCGCCTCAACAAATGGGTCGAAGGCGAGGATGCATAGGCCCAGCGCCCTGGCTACCGGTGCGAGTGTGCGGGCGATTTTTCCAAAACCAACCAAACCCAGAACCTTCCCATGCATGCGGTAGATCGGTGCCTGACCTGAGACTTTCCAATCCCCTACCCGAATGCTGCGGTTGTACTGGCACACCTTGTGTGCACTCGCCAGGATCATGGCCAGCGCATGTTCGGAGACCTCATGGAGGCAATATTCGGGAACGTTGGTCACCGGAATGCCCAGATGCGTCGCTTCGCCGACCGCGATGTTATCCACCCCGATCCCATAGCGGCTGATCACTTGCAGGCGTCGGCCGGCCTGGATGACGCTGGCAGGGACCTGTGCCCAGTTAGTGAGGATCGCGTCGGTGTCAGGGACGAGGTTGAGCAGTTCCGCCTCGCTCCCGCTACGGGCAAGCACCAGCCTGGCTCCTACCTGTGCCAGGACATCTTCCTCCGGCTTTGTGGACTGCCAGGCGACGTCGGTCGCGAGGACGAGTTTTTCCGTTGCCATTCTTTCCATCCGGTTGCCAGGTTCAGCCTGCGTTTAGGAACGCGAGAAGAGGGACCCAGCCGACCCAATACCTCCTTTAAAGCGCCGTGCCGCTCAAATGTACACCCCTTGCTGTTTCAAGGTCTGTCGGAGCGTATCGGCCTTGAGGGCCCGGGGGCTCGTTTCTTCCTTGATCGACAAAGCCGCAGCTGTTCCAGCGGCCTGTCCCAATGCCATACAGGTGGGCGAGGTGCGGGTCGATCCCAGAGCCTCATGGGTGGCAGAAATGCAGCGGCCTGCAACCAACAGCTGTTCCACTCTCAAAGGGATCAGGCAGCGATAAGGAATCTCATAGAAATCCCCTCCCTTGAGAAAGCCATCCTGGTTGGGTTCGTCCGGAGTGGGAGCATGGATATCGATGGGATAGGCATTGCGGAGGACAGCATCCGGGAAGCGCCGTCCGCTGACGACATCCTCGGCGGTCAGGACATACTCGCCGATGATCCGGCGGGATTCCCGCACCCCTACCCTGGCCCCGGCGTTGAGGATATGCGCTTTCTCGAACCCTGGAATGTACTTATAAAAGAAATCCATCAGGGCGAACATTTGCTCGCGGCCCTGGATCTCGGCCCGGGTCAGGTCCCAAGCGTCCAGCGGATTGATATGGGTGATCCGGCTCATATTGATCAGCACCTCGTCGGGCTGATTGGTGCTGAAGAATAGAACGCTTTCCCGATGCAGGGGAAGCTCTCCACTCTGGATGCTCTTTTGCAGCTGACCGATAAATCCGTTGATCGAGATGAACTCCTGCTCCTTCAGCGCATCGATTCCTTCCCGGGACATATCGAAATCCTCGGGGTGGTCAAGGACATGCAGTTTCAATGCTTGAACATCAATGGGTCCCACCTTGAACATCAGGGAGACAGGCTGAACAAGCTGATCGGATTTCCTCCCGAATTCCCAAGGCGCACCGGCCTTACAAGCGACATCCGCATCGCCACTGCTGTCGACGATTACCCGGCTAAAGAGTTCTTCAACCCCACCCTTATGCCGCACGACCACTCCGCGGATCGCATTCCCTTCCACGATGGCATCCTGCACCCAGGTATCCAGAAGGATCTCCGCCCCACTTTCCAGCACCATCCTCTGCGCAACCAATTTGAGCGCCTCGTTGTCGAAAGGCGTGACGGACTTTACGTATCCGGTGGTGTCAAAAACATGTCCGGGCGAGGCGTGCATGGCCACCAAGCGATCGACCACCTCCTGGGGTAGACCTTTAATGACCTGCTCCTTCAACGAATGGAAAGACATCATCGGACTGACCAGCGCATTGGCCATCGTGCCGCCCAGAGCTCCATCGCGTTCGATAAGAAGGGTTTTCGCCCCGTTGCGGCCGGCCGCGGTTGCTGCCACGAATCCGGTGACCCCTCCTCCGATCACGATCACATCCCAGGTCTTTTTTCTGTCCATAGTATCCTCCTTGCAAGGACCAACCGGGCCCCAGATCAGGTTCGATCCTGATTAGGATGTCCAGATCGATTTCATTTTCCAGATATCCAACGATTTGATGGTCACCGCACCCTGGCGTGCAAAAGCACCGATGCCGAGGCTGTCCGGCCGCGTTGGATAAAGACGAGTAGTGATTGCGATGGCATTATCGACAAAAACCTCCATTACAGAACGATCTAAGAAGAGATGCAAGCGAAGAGGTTCGTGCTCCTTCTGTCTGTAAGCCGTTTTCACAATCCCACGGTTCACCTCGGGTGAGAGGCTGGATTGTTGCCGATCGACAAAAACCTGCTGGGTTAGGAAATCATAACCAACGAAAGTTTCTTCCCGTTCATCCGGGGAACAGCAGAGCTTCAGGCCGTGGCATGAGGGACTGAACTCGAATTCGGCTTGGATTTCAAGGCTGGAGCCTTCCACCGGAAGGGCAATTTCCGAGGCCGGCGGAATCGTCACATTTTGGATATGGAAATCATCCCCGCGTAACTGTTTCATCTCCTCGATCGGCCCTGAGACGAGGGAGTCATCGCTCGACAAACGGACCAAGCGTGGGAGGGACAGTACCCCGCTCCAGCCCGCGGAGGCCTGTGCCTGTGGGCTGCGGTCTTCCATCAGCCATGCGAGTGACAAAAGACGTCCGCGCTGGTCCCGGAACACCTGAGACGCGTAATACCCTTTTCCATAATCCACCTTGCCGAATTTTAGGGGCAGGAAGCGCTCCCCATCGTAATCGCCTATGAAATAATAGACAGCTCGGTCCCCGACACTGATGGTCAGAACGTAGCCACTATCCAATTTGAAAAGATTCGGGCATTCCCACATCGGCCCCAGGGCATGTTCCCGATCGGTCAGAAGCGGGCCATGGTAATCCCAGCTCCGCAAATCAGCAGACTTGTAGCTGATCACAGCACCCCGCCCATCCACGATGCCCCCAAGCACCATGATCCAGCTGCCCTTTTCATCCTGGAAAACGTAAGGATCTCTGAAATCCGTGATATTCATGCCTGCGGGCGGGGCTGGGATCACTGGGCTCCGCGGATCCCTCGCCCAGTTCATCAAATCACCTTCGCTGGTGGATAGGGAAACCATCTGGTGGGAATCCCGGTATTCGGTGTAAAGGATCGACGGCACGCCATGGTCATTTACCGCGCAACCAGACCAATAGCCCTCCTTCGGTTTCGCCTTGGGGTCTGATGGCATCGCCAGAGGCAGATCCCTCCAGTGCAGCAGATCCTCACTCACCGCATGGCCCCATTCCGGGTTGCGGGCCAAGGTCGGGCTGGTCGGGTTGCACTGGTAGAATAAATGGTAAAGCCCTTCCCATTGAATCAACCCATTGGGATCGTTCATCCAATTCTCGGGTGGAAGGAAATGATACTGGGGTCGGTGCAGGTCCCCAGCAAGTTTTGAACGCGGCGCGACCGCGAGCCTCTTATTCATGGGCTTTAGGGTCATCCTCGCTATGCAGAACAGAAGACTCGGGATCCATCCCTTCCGAATAGATTCCCTCCTTGAATCGGAGCCTCGATTTCGACACCAACGGGGCATGCCGGTCCGAATTATTTCTCCACATGTTGCCCTTCTCGATCAGGGTCGTAGAATTGGATGTAGCCATGGAGGGCTAGGTACCGATAAAAATCGTAAATCCGATTGGGGTCCAAACCGGGCAACTCTGCTTGCGCCGCCCGAATCACCTCTGCCAGCGTGCGCCGGCCGTCCGTCCAGTATAAAGGGCAGTTCAGGGGATAATCATAATAGGGCTCGAAGGGCACACTCTGGGAGTCGGATTTAAGAGGAAAAAATGTCACGGGTCCGACCATTTGGCGTTTTGGAATGAGACGTCCAAGCCGAGCCTGGGACGCGGCTTGAGAAATATCCAAGGGGACATTTTTTCCTGGCGAAACCACATGCTCCTGCAGCTGATGCTTGACGAACCTGCCCATACTGCTATCCCCCATCAATCCCGGCAGCTTTTTGCGAGCCAAGCCAATCTGGTCCGACAGGAGGCTGAAAACAAACGCGTCCCCGTGGTACTGGGAGAGGACCGTGGTCGTAAAGTATTCGAATTCGTATTCCAGCCAGGTTTGTACCGGAGGGTCTGGATTCGAAAGGAGGTCAATATAGGCCCCTGAAAGGATGCCAAAACGCTTAAGGACTTGAGGGTCTACCCGTTCCGGGGTATCGAGGGAGGAGTGATAGCTTTCTGCCGGGTGCATCATCAGTAAGATAGACGGTACGCCCAGGGAGGGATCCGCGACCAGATTGTCATTGATTTCATAGCCTTCCTGCTCCCAGGCGAACTCCTCGCCGGAGTAGATCTTGTATTCTCGTATCAGAGCAGGCATGAGGGCATCGACCGCCGACCAGCTGGACCAGGGATTGTGGATCAGGCATACCCTGGCCCGGTCCATGACCGCGGATCCCACCATATCCAGGTTCAGCGCCGCGACGGAGCGGTTTAGGATTTCCGGATGATGGGTCGCAAACACCATCATCCCCTGGCATTCATAGCCCATCACAAATCGGATGGTTCGCCTTGGTGGAGGGATTTTCCGTGAGCGGACGGCTGACTGGATCGCCTGCGCCAGTTCCAGGATAACGGCACATCCGGTCGCATTATCGTTGGCGCCCTGTTCATACAGATGTCCGCACACAAGGATTTCGCCAAGCCCCGGTTCGCTTCCCAAAATGGCGCCGGAGAGCGTTTGAACAACTCCGTCATACAGACGGGTTTCGACCTGGGCTAACAACTTAACTTCCCCGGAGGTATGTTGGGCCTCGTCGATCAACTTTTGCAAGAAACGGCCCTTTCGAGGGGAGATGGAAAATCCAAATAGATTGGAAGTGTTGACCGGCGCAAACAGGTTGTTCTCCCACCGGTTAGCATCTTCCATCGCTGATGTGTCGCGAATGTCGGGGAAGGCAGGGAACCAATCCGAAATAACCCCCAAGGCCTTTGCTGCCTTCGCAAATTCGACCAGTGCTCCCCGGCCCCTCTGGTGGGTAAAAATGATTTTTCCTCGCGCCTGTTCCTGGGAAACCGAGGCGGGGTCGTCTAGCCGAATGACCGGTGCAATGACTCCGGAAGCCTGCGTCGGCGCGCTGAACATCATCAGGCTGCACGGGCAGGCCAAATAATCGGCCAAAAGAGGATCTTCCACGACCGGGGAGACAACGCTCAACTGCGCGTTCCTTGCGTCCCAGGCCTGTGGGATCACGTAATCCCCGTAGCGGGTATGCCCATCCGCCGAACCGGGGGTCAGCTCCACCTCCGCCAAGCCCGCCGTTTGCATTTGTTCGTATACATAAGCCGCCGTACGTTCGAAGCTTGGGAAGGTGAACCAGCGGTCGGATGTATAGATCGAGCGGAGTTGGTCAAAGGCGCGCTTTTCGTTAAAACAGATATTCCATGTTTCGAATCGGAATTTGGAGGCCACGATTAACCTTTCGTACCCGATAAACTAAAGCTCTCAACGACCTTTCTTTGAGCAGCGAAGTACAGGATCAATATAGGCAGCACAGCCATGGTCGTCGCCGCGAACTGGACGTTCCAGATGGGGTTCCCGTATTCATCGGTGATACCGGTTAACGCCAAGGGAAGGGTCCATAAATTCCTTTTCGTCAGGTAGATCAAGGGTTGTAAGTACAAGTTCCAGCTTGTCAGGAAGGTCAGGATCGCTACTGCAGCCAGAGCAGGGGTCGCCATCGGAATCGCAATCCGCCAGTAAATCCCGAACCTTCCCAGTCCGTCCAGCATGGCCGCGTCCTCAATCTCTTTCGGTAGGTTAAGGTAAGTCTGCCGCATAATGAACGTCGCCAGGACACCGCTGCTCCCGAGAATCGGAATGATGATCAAGGGTATATGACTATCCAGAAAATGCAAGGCGCTCATGAAAAGGAAGTTGGGCACAATAGTGACTTCGTCCGGCATCATCATGGCTGTCAGAAGAACCATGAAAATAAGGGCGCTGAACTTAAACGGGATGCGGGCAAAGGCGTAGCCAGCTAATGAAGAGATAAAAAGGGTCCCCAACGTGACAAGGACTGCAATGTAAAGGCTGTTAAGGTAATTGATCCCAAAAGGTACATACTGCCATACGGCAGTGAAATTTTGCAAATTCAATGTAGTCGGGATCAGCGTGGGCGGAAACTTGAATACTTCGCTCATATTTTTAAATGCGCTACTGAACATCCACAGAAACGGGTAGATGAAGGGAATAGTAAATACGATCAAGACCAGATACAGCAAGCCGCGTGAGAGCCATTTTCGAACCAGCAGGATACGCCCAGCAGATCGATTAGACTTCATTTTCGCTCAGCCTCCGCCTTAGACTCCACTGGATCACCGTAAGGATTACCCCAATCAGGAACTGGACCACGGCGATTGCACACGCGTAGCCAAACTCATATTCTTTAAAAGCACTATAGAAAACGTAATATGCAAGCACCATCGTAGAATTTCCCGGGCCGCCTTGCGTCATCAATAAAATGTAATCGAATAGATTCAGTGCACCGATGACCGTAATGATCGTGACGAGCAGAAGGGTAGAGGCAAGGTAAGGGATGATGATGTAGCGGACGGCCTGAAGGGTGGTCGCTCCATCGACCATGGAAGCCTCCACATGCTCCCTGGGTAGCCCCTGAAGGGCTGCGAGAAAGATAATCATATTCAAGCCAACGTTTTTAAAGGAGCGGGTAGCGATCAGTGCGGCCATCGCCCAGTTCGGGTCATAAAGCCAGTTCGGCCCGTGAATCCCGAACAAAGCCAGGAATTGATTGATCGTTCCGGACTTGTCCTGCAGGAAAAAAGTCATGACGATGGCCCAGGCGACCGTTGAAGTGACCACCGGGGTGAAGTAGATGGTGCGAAAGAAAACCATACCGACCGCCTGTCGGTAAAGAAGCAGAGATAATGTCAGAGCGATGATGATATTGAGGGGAACGATCCCGCCAGTGAATACAAGGGTGTTGCGAACCGACTTCCAAAACAACGGGTCCTGGGTGAAAATGACCCGGTAGTTTTCTAGACCGATGAAGCTGTACTTGCCGACCAAAAGGTTGTATTTGAAAAGACTCAAGACAAAAATGGCAATCACTGGCCCGATGATAAAAGTCAAGAAACCGATTACCTGAGGGGAAATAAACAGATAACCTATCAACGAGTCAATCCTCCGCAATCGGGACTGACTTTGCATCGTCTTTCGCCTGGGTTTTGACGTTGGTTTCGCCTTGAGATTTTCTTGCTTCAGGTAAGGGATCGATTTCATATCACAACCACATTCTCAACAGTAATACCATGTAGTGCTGGGCAAAACCGGCACTACATGGTATGGACAACCGACGAGGATCAACTACTTGACCAGTAGAGGATCGATATCATTGGTGCAGATATCGTTGGTCACAGCTTGGATGTTAGCATTTGGCACCCATAGTTTGTTCCAATCGCCAAAAATAGCCAACTGCAGCTTGGCAATATTGGGGTGATCACTAGTAATGGCTCCGTTCATGATGCCATCCTGGATGACGCTCTTAATCACCGAGGGATCAAGGTTTGGATATTTCTTAGCGATAGGGGCAAAGCTGGCCGAAGCGCGTGCCGGGGGGAACCATTGGGCCATCGTGTTGACATTATCAGGGCTCATCAAGAATTCCGCAAAATCAGTAGCCACGTCGATATGAGGACTCTTTGCGAACACTGATACTACGGCCTGGCCAAAAACACTCACCGCCCCTGCAGGCCCCCCGGGTAATGGAGCGATGCTCCAACCAAACTTTACATTCTGGTAATTTGCCAGGCGGCTGAGCATGGCCATTTCCATGGCAACATTCCCATTTTCAAATCCTGCCTGCTCGCCCGGGGGAACCATGCTCTTGTCCTTGAAGGCCATGTCATTCAGCAGTTGGATAGCCTGAACCGCACCAGCGGTGTTCAGGAGGCACTGAGTTCCGTCTTTCGACCAGAATTCAGCGCCGTAAGCCCGCAGGGGAGGCTCGATGGCATTCCCCATTTCGCTTGCCTCGTAGAGGGAATTATCGAAAGGAACGTACCCCCATGAGCCAGCAGGGCTTTTATCCTCTATGGCTTTTGCGGCTGCCGCCATATTTTGATAGGTCCACTCGTTCTTCGACAACATCACATCAGGCGTATCGACCCCTGCGGCCTTGAACATATCGATGTTGTAAGCGATGAACTCGGGGGAAGTGGAGAGCGGAATCCCATAGATTTTATCCCCTCTCTGCCAAGAAGCGTAGGTGGAGGGAATGAAATCCGCAAAGTTGAAGGCGGTGTTGGCTTTCAGGGCCGGGCCGATATCAACCGGCACACCGGCGGCAATCCAGCTGGCAGCATCGCTATCGAACAGCAATCCAGCATCCGGGGGGTTCGATCCGGCGAGCAGGAGGGCCAGCTTCTGTTCATATGTATCGCCAGGTAGTTGGTCGAAGACCACCGTCACATTCGGGTGGAGCTTCGTGTATGCCACCCCAACTGAGTTGAGGAATGCAATACGGTCAGATTGAGAAAAGCTGTGCGCAAAAGTGATGGTAATCGGTACTTTGCTTTCATCAACTGTGGCCATCGGCGGCTGGGTGGCTGGAGCAGGTTGGGTGACAATGACGGTCTGGACAACCGTCGCGGGCGCTGCTGGTGTGCAGGCAGTTAGCACGAAAACTGCAACGAGCACCGTGGATAGGACGAACAAAGCTTTTCTGTACATAGATTCTCCTCTCTTGCTGAGTGAGTGGAATAGGAACGAGGTATTTAATTTAAGAAAATATCTTAGGATTTACCTCCTTCCGGTTTTATCATCATTCTGGCGTTTCGTTCGGAGCTATCGGGCATTGACATTCGATTGCCCGGCCGCGCGTGGACCATGTGGCATATTGGTTGGTTTATCCTCGGGTATACTAGGATCTATACAAACCCAAAAACCCTGCGATGTAAGGGTATCGATAAAGGCCAATGTTCACACGAACACCGAACTGCATCGCCAAACCTGCATACACCTGTGGTTTGGCCGGTTTTAGGATGATCTTAATCTAAGCATAAGGATTTCCTCTCAATATTCAAGGACATCGAAAGGACCATGAACGGACTAGAAGCGGACAACCCCGAATTCAACGAATTCGAAAATCAGCTTCAGAATTCACTGAACCACCTCTACGACTCGGAAATCGAACCCGCAGAGATCGTCTTCCGTGCACTGGGGCTACCGACGGCTTCAGGCAGTGAAGCGGTGCAAAAAGCAATCAAAGATCAAATCGAGAGGATGAAACCCGAGGAGGATACACCTGTTTACGCTAACAGTCGTAAATATTACGAATTGCTGAACTACCGGTATGTCCAGATGCTCTCGCAAGAGGAAACATCCTACAAGCTAGGCATCACGGCCCGCCACCTGCGCAGGTTCCAACATCAAGCAGTTCACGCGATGGCCCTGCAGATCTGGTCGAAAAGGATCATCCCTCCAAAAGTTCCTGAGGATCTCCATAATTCACAACTGCAGTCTCTGGAAAAAGATCTCCTCTACCAGGAATTGCAAAATCTGGATAAGAACTCCCCTGGGGTGATGTCCAATCTTTCCGAAAGCCTGGATCGGGTAAAGGTTCTCGCTCAGGCAATGCTGCCCCCTTCGGTCGGTCTCAAGGTTGAAAATACCGATCCGGCGGTCATGGCCTCTATTCACCCCTCAATCCTCAACCAGCTTTTGCTGACCTGCCTTCAGCAGATTGGCAAGCAATTTTCCTCTGGGGACTTACGCCTCCAAGCACATCATGAGAGTGGTTTCGTCAATATTCAACTTTCTGCAAAACAGGTCTGCAAAGAGAAAGCGCCAACCTTTTATCCAGTACCTGAGTTGCTGAACCTTCTGGGCGGTGTATTCGCATTTAAATCCAGCGAGAATTCCACAGAAGTCGAGTTGACAATCCCGTCGGCAGAAATGGTAAAGGTGCTGGTGATTGACGACAATCCAGACATCGTCCACTTTTACAAACGCTTCCTCAGCCGCACGCGGTATCTTATGCGCGACGTCAATCAAGGTGCACTTGTGGCCGAAAGCATCGCCAAAGAGCGCCCGGATATTATCGTTCTGGATGTTATGCTGCCGGACATGGACGGTTGGGAACTCCTCGCGCAACTTAAGTCACTCCCCGTCAGCAAGGATATCCCTGTCATCATCTGCTCCGTGTTAGGGCAGGAGGAGCTCGCGATTTCACTTGGCGCCAAGGCATATCTTTCGAAACCGGTGGGCAGGGTGGAATTCATCGAAGCCTTGGATCACGCTGCGAAATTTATTTGAACAATTCCGTGGAGAGATCCTCGGCGATTCGCAGGAATTGTTGCGCCGAGAAGCCTTCGCTGTATGATGCCACAGCAACATCCGTATGCATGTTAAATTCTTTAAGATCCTGACCGGTGATGAGGATCACCGGGATTTTGCCCATCACCTCCTGCATATTTTTCCTTCGCAGTACCTCCCAGCCGTCTATTCCCCCCATGACGATATCCAACAGGAGCAGATCCGGTTTCTCGTCCAACAGAACCTTTAAGGCCTCTTCGCCCGATTCTGCTAATAGAACGTCAATATCAGGGTCATATGTCAACAACATGCGTTTGAGAAGTTGGCGGATATCCAGATCGTCATCCGCAATGAGGACCCGCTTGATCGGAGTTTGAACCTTTTTAGCAACCGCCTGGAACTCCTTGTACTTGAAAGGTTTGATCAGAAAATCAATCACCCCCGATTGGGCCAGGTCAATGATTTTAGATGAAAAAGAGGAGGCTAGGATCGGCGTGAAATCCAAGTGCTTCCTGACCTTCTGGATATTGTCGATCAATTGGGAGGGTTCGGTGAGATTCAGAATGACGGTATGCGCAGGAGTTTTTTCAATATCTTCAATTCTATCCAGGGAGGAGAATTCCAATTCATCGCTGTAATGGGAAAAGATGGGTACCAGTTTGTTTGTTTCATCGTAAACGGCGATTCGCTTTTTTCCGGAAAATTTGGAAACGCTCAGACGCGGTTTACGATCTCTCAATTGAACATTAACCCATCGCCCGGGCGAGGCAGCATTGACCTGATACGACGCCTCCGGATTTTCTTCTGGCAGGGTAAAGGTGAATTTGCTTCCCACACCCGGTGTGCTGTCCACCCATATCTTTCCTCCGTGTAGTTCAATAAATTGGCGGCAGATGCTCAAGCCCAACCCGCTTCCGCCCGTCTCGTTTTTCGGGCGAGTGATGCCCCGATAAAAGGGTTCAAACAGATGTTTCAAGTCCTCCACGGGCAATCCAGGTCCCGTATCAGCGACCTGGACGATTACCTGACCGTTTTCGGAGAGAATGCGGATCGAGATACCCCCCTTTTCGGTATAACGCACTGCGTTTCCGAGCAGGTTGAGAACCACTTGCCGGATGCGCGTCGGGTCACAATACACTTTTTGATCCGGAAGGTCGGTATTCAAGTGGCAGAAAAGGTCCTTCTTTTTTAATAAGGGTTTGACGATATCCACAGCCTCATTCGCCAGGGCGGAGATATCGGTCCATTCGCGATGCAAGGTCAACTGACCGGCCTCGGTCCGGCTGAGATCCAGGATATCGTCCACCAGATAGGCCAAGTGATCGCAATTCCGGTTGACGATCTTGATATCCTCCAGAAGATCCGGCGGGATTTCGGCACCGTAAAGGTCGGGGGTGTCCATCAGGAGGTCGGTCAGGCTGATGATGATATGCAGAGGAGTTCGGAATTCATGGCTGACCCTGGCAAGAAAGCTTGCTTTGGATTGTTGCGCCTGCTCTGCTAGCTGGCGGAGCATTTGATTCTTGTTGTTCAATAAGGCCATCTGGCGGTTCGCATAATCCAGGTCCTCGATTAAGAGGGACTGTTCCATCCTTTGGGAACGCATTTCCTCCTCTTCGCGCCGGGATTCCATGAATCGTCGGTTGTACCAATCGAGGCAGTCATAAATCGGCCGATAAATTACCGTGATGACACCCAGTGTCGCCCAGACCGCGACCGCTGGAAAAATAAACAAAGTGAGCCCGATGCTCCTCCCTTGCACAACGGCAAAGAGAACCAACAGAAAGGTTTCGACCCCTGCCGTCTTTACACCTGATAAAAGAGAAGAACTGATGGTCGCTATCACGATCGGCAATGCCAGAAAATATAAAGACAAAGGTGCATGGAGCCAGATTTCACAAAGGAAGATAAACCCCGACAGGCTAAGCGATAAGATCAGGGTTCCCAAATTGGGATGATGGCGATGGACATACCAGGCAAGGATAGGAAAGGGAAAGAAGATGCTCAGCAGATATTTCCAGGTCAGCAGGGACCCTTCCACCGCAGATCCGGTCACCAGTAAACCAGTCGCGGTGAATACAATGGCCGCAGCGACCAGCCACTCGAAGGAAACCCTCAATTCGACCGACTCGGCGATTTCTTTCTCTTGGGACAATAGGGGAATGTCTCTCATGGCGTCTGATCCCATCCTTTGATGTCTACTTGGAATTCACTGAGGTCAATCCCAGATCAGCATGGTCGATAATCGGCGGAACGAAATAAACGGGGTACTCCGGAGGGAGTTAAATCTAGGGAGGCGAGGTCCAGTCATCCATCGATGTTCTAGGCGTCACGACCAATCTGCGTCATTGCGATCAGGGCGTTCAACGAAAGATTTCCTCGAAGATCATAAGCCGCATGAGTCAGAATGTTTCCCGAAAAAGGACGAAGGGCAGTTGAGTGGCAGGAAATAGCCAATGCCCCTTTGTTCCTGCTTCCAATACTGACAGGAAATCGAATACTCATTTCGGCTTATTCTTCGATGTCAGCGTTTGGGCCATACCAGCAGGAATACCTTCACGGCGAAGGGTATGCTATCGTCTGGTGAAGCATCATTGGAATTGCACCCAAGAGCACCGCTCGGTTGCCGAGAGACAATGCCACCAATTTCGGCTTGAATGGCACTACTCCATTGATCCTATCCATGATCGGACCGACGAGCAGGTCGGAGGCCTGCGACACGCCCCCCGAGAGGATAATTACATCCGGATCGAGCAGGCAGGCGTACGCGGCAACTCCTAATGCCAGATAATCGACCGTTTCATCCACAACCTTCAACGCCCAAGGTTCCCCTTTGCGGGCTGCTGCGAACACCTCTTCCGCTTCAGGCGCACAAAAGGAACGGGCGCGGCCGCTTTCCATCAAAACCAAACGGGCGCGCTCCGCGATCCCCTTTCCCGATGCCAGGCTCTCCAAAGCACCAAACTGATCGTAACGGCGGTTCAGATAAGCGACTCCCGGGGGCAGGTCATTTTTAGGGTTCTGTCTAATCGTTTTTCTTTGTCTAATTTTCCCATATCAAATATTAATGCCAAAAGAAAAAGAAGGATTCAATTTGCGCGGGGATAAGGAAATTATAATCCTTTAATCATCATGCCATAATATTTGTCGTATTTCCTTTATAGTGCTGGGGAACCTAGGATTATGGCAGGTTATGTGCTTGATATGAATGATAAAGCGAGTTCGTCAAACCACAGCAATTCTTTCCATCCTCCCCGGGCGGCGTGAGCTTTTAATGAGTGGAGTGGAAAAGTAATAGTTTGACGAACATACTTATATTTGCTAGTATCCATTTTGTATGTATGGGGGAAATAACCTTACAACGAGTGCTGGATACGCAAGTTTTTGAGCCACACTTTGGCTATTTTCTCCTACGTTCAAGAAGATATTGCGATGTTAAGTTTCTCAAAACTGATTACGATCTAAAACTTGCACACAAGGTTAATTGCTTTCGCTGAATTGAATATTCCTCAGATAGGTTGCATTTGGTATATATTCGCTCCTCTCTGGAATCAACAAGATATAAAGATTTCTATAGATTGACAAAGGCTTCAAGCAGAGGAATGTTCGGTTCCTATACACATCAATTTATCGTAGATCCGCCATAGATGGTTCGCCCCTCAGATTCATAATTAATTCCATTCTAAAGTGATAAATTTACTACCTTGTACACGTGCCCCCAAGAAGAGTCGAACCGCTGTTAGTGCTTCTGCTATTAGAATCTCCAACAATTCTTGGCAAAAGTTGCGAAGTTCATGCAACTCTTTCGCGCCGCGGTAGTACAGGCTGCGTGAGTGCTTGTATGGGAGCACTCCCCTCCCCCATCCGTATGGTCATTGGCAGGTGTCCGTCTAAGTTTTTTTATCGTGGAAACTATTGTAAATGGATCTTATCAATAGTTGATTTACGTTGCAAATAGGGGTAATCCAGTATTAGTAGTCATAGTCTCTTGTTGATTGGGTATAATTTAATAATGCCAGCGGAAATGCTCTCAGTCGAAGATGTAAAACATATCCACGAATCTCTCGTCGAGGAATTCTCCGACTCCTCAAACCCGATTTTTCCACCTGGCGTGAAAAGTGAGAATCTCCTGGCTTCGGCTGTCTTCAGGCAACAGACATGCCTGAATAACGTTATGAAGTATCCTGATCCGTATTCCAACGCTGCCACGCTTACATTTGGAATCTGCTGCGATCATCCATTTCATAACGGTAATAAGAGAACAGCTCTCGTTTCTCTTCTTGCACATCTCTACAAAAATAGGCTTAGTTTTGATGGAGTAGGGGAATCTCAACTCTACGATATTGTTATCAAGGTGTCTACGCATAATGTTATAAATATTAATAATAAATCCAAACGCTCTCCTGATCGCTCTATATCAGACGATGAAGTTAATGCAGTAGCAGTTTGGATCAGAACCAATATTCGTTCTATTCAAAAAGGTGAACGACAAATAACATATCGTCAATTACGTCATATTCTTGAGCATTTTGGGTTTTTATTAAGTAACCCAAAGGGGAACACTATTGAGATATCAAGATTAGTAGAGAGAACTGATTTTTTTCTCCGTACTATAAAAGAACCTAGTCGTATAGGAGCCCTTCCCTATCCAGGTGACAAGGTTATAGTTTCTGTTGCTGATATGAAGTACATTCGTCGTTTATGCAAGCTCACTGCAGAAGCGGGTGTGGACAGCGAAACCTTTTACGAAGAGGGAGATCTTGTTGATACTTTTATTATTCAACATCGTGGAATTTTACAACGGCTTGCAAATAAGTAACGGTTCCTAACCCCAGCTGGAAACGAAGGGAAAGACAGAGTCGAACTGCCTCACTAACATAACACACTGATTACCTGATGAGGACAGTGTCATAAAGCTAGATTATCAATAGATATTCTAGAGCGCAGATGGGAGCTGGCAAGCATTGTTTCACAATTTGCCAAGTTCTGAACTATGTAAGTATTCTGACTGATCGAGGAATTTTATGTTCGCGGAGCAAATCTAGTTTTTCAAACTTCCAAGAATACCGACGCACAGTTCATCGGGGCCAATAGATCCAAACTAACACCCAGCCAACAAAAACCACAAATGTAAGTACATATCGCATTGCCTGAGCCGCGCCCCGCTTGGTAACAAGCCCATTTAACCAATTTACTGGTATTTTCGACCACCTGTGTTTTGGAGACCAAGGGTTTCTTCTATCGCAACTATCCAAGCACGACTTTTTTCTTGGAAAGCCCTATGATTTTCGGCAATAACGAGCCAGGACATCATAACCAATATGGATGGTATCCCCAAGGTAATAAGCTGCAGTGTGGTCGGTTCTTTAATTGATGGAAGCGCCACAAAAATTGCGAGTGCTAAGGGAATCATTATTGCCCCTGTTGCCCATATCCTTTCATTATCAGAAATAAATCTCTGAGAATAGCTCTGGTATATTATTTGTAACCATTCATCAACTTGTCTGCCATTATTAGCATTCCCTTTTATAAGTTTTTCATTGATCTCGGTTTTTATTTGATCTACATATTTACGAAATTCAACATCATTTCCCATGAGTTTCACAGTGACCTCCGTCTTTATGGCCAGCGCGCTTAAATTCACCCTCACCGCCTGCGTCATACCTTTGCAGTGGAGTACCTACGCAATGATGGAGATATCTTTACCTTACAGATGATCCTAGGACATAGTACATTGGACATGGTTTGCCAGTATCTCCAGCTAGCGAAGGCAGACGCAAAAAAACTCATCGACGGGCATCTCCGGCCGATAGGTGGAAACTATAATTATAGATATAGATCGGGAAAGTAAATTTGAATTATTAATTGTCTTCTACAACTTCTATTACATGAGTGTTTACGAATATTTGGATCAAGTGTTCCAACCAATCATTCGAAATGAAATTATCATGAAAAATGATATCCATTCGAATATAGTACTTACCTTCATAACCGCTAGCAGAAAACTGGTTTATCCTAAAATAAATACCTTGGAACATGAACTCTTCACCCTCTTTCATTTGAACGTCAGTATCTTTCAACAAAGCTGACTGCCTCAAATAACCTATTGCCAATGAAAAACCTGTAGCAAAGATGACTTGTGCATCTTCAGGCTCCAAGACCTTCTTTACAAGTAGTTCTTGAAATACAGGCAGATAAATTCCTGCTACTAGTTTATCCACCCTGATTGAGACGCGTCGATTTGGTAGTGTATACGACAGTTCGAGGCCATTCGAATGTATGGGATTTGTACCACCGCTATAGATAAAATTGATCCCGCTGATTTTTAGCTGTTCTTCAATCGTCTTTATCAGTAAATTATCCTCTTCTGGAGGTTGAATTATCTTCAAATTTATTTTCAAAAAGGAAATTGCAAGAATACTTGATATAACTCTTGCGTTATTAAAGATCTTATTAAATTCCTCCTCTGTAAAATCGGCCTTAAATGTCGTTTTACAATATTGGTTTATGATTGCGATAATATTATCTAATGAGTTGGCTTTATCGCAGTTAAATCCTTGCAATAATGAAAGGGGAGGATTTATATGATTTAGATCTAATCCTAATATGCCAACTGGTACAACCTGGATCCCTCTCGAATAAACATGACCAGCCTCAAAGTTTAACCAATTGGAGGTATAGGAATTGGGCGAGATAAAAACGAACATTATCGATGCCTTTAACAACGCATCCTCAACACTTTTTACCCAATTCCTACCAAGCGGAATACTCTGTCCGTCGCTGGACAGAAAAATATCTATTGCCCTCCCGGTTCTTTCATCGATGAGTTCCTTAAGTTTTATCAGGACCTCTTTGTCTTTTGAGGAATGACTAAAAAAAATAATGGGTTTATCCATAATACTCCCTCCCAGAAGAACCAATGTAAATGTGATGTTTACACTATACATTTCCTTATACCAAAAATCAAGAGTGATGGCTTTATGAGAAAGTATATTAAACTACAGAAAATGGGCTCTTCGCATTTATCTGGTAGAAATGCGGCTATAATCTTTATTAAGCAATATGGATGAGAAGCCGTTACACTTAGTCGTGAGATTTTCAGACACAATATTCGGCGTGGGAGATGTGGTTGCCAAACACAATACTATTACCTTGAAATATGGAACAGTCTGGTCCGGCAAAATGGGGAGCACTCTTGTTCAACGCCGAATTGAGAGCCATCAACTCAATATTTCCAATTGCGGAACGTTGGTGCTCAGTTCTTCTGGATATTTTTTAGTTTGTGAAAACAAGTCCATCTTCTAATCTATAAGGGTTAACTATGCCTACAAATAATACTGAAATCGAAAAACGTCTCTGGGACGCAGCAGACGAGCTGCGAGCCAACTCAAAGCTGAAATCATCCGAATATTCTGTACCAGTCTTGGGCTTAATCTTCCTGCGCTTCGCTGACCACAAATTCGCAAAGGTGGAGGAGGAGCTGAAACCACAGCAAAGCTCTGGGCGGAGGAAGGTCTCAAAGGTGGACTATCAAGCGCGCGGCGTGCTGTATCTGCCAGAAGAAGGGCGCTGGAATGTATTGATGCGATTACCCGAAGGGACGAATATTGGCAAGGCAATCAACGATGCCATGCGCGCGATTGAGGATGAGAACGGTGATCTCAAGGATATCCTGCCCAAAACGTACAACCGCCTGGAGAACAGCGTCCTGGTCACACTGCTGAAGGTTTTCAATTCCATCCCGATGGACATCGAAGGGGACGCCTTTGGAAAGATCTACGAGTATTTCCTAGGCAAGTTCGCCATGAGCGAAGGACAGAAGGGCGGCGAATTTTTCACACCGACCTCTCTCGTCAAATTGATTGCTGAAGTAATCGAACCATATCACGGTTTGATCTATGACCCGGCTTGTGGGTCTGGTGGGATGTTCGTGCAGAGCGCAGCGTTCGTCGAGCGACACAAACAAGACCCAAGCCGAGAGATTAGCATTTACGGACACGAGCGCGTGGCGGAGACGGTACTCTTGTGCAAGATGAACTTGGCTGTACATGGACTAGCAGGCGACATTCGCCAGGGCAACTCTTATTACGAGGATCCACACAACGCGACAGGCAAATTCGACTTTGTGATGGCCAACCCGCCTTTCAATGTGGACCGGGTGGATAAGGAGCGCATAAAAGACGATACTGCCCGCTTCCCCTTCATAATGCCGCGGGCGGACAATGCCAACTACCTTTGGATCCAGTTGTTCTACAGCGCTCTTAACCCTAAAGGCCGGGCCGGCTTCGTGATGGCCAACTCTGCGGCGGATGCGCGCCAATCAGAAGGCGAGATCCGTAAGGCATTGATTGAGGGCAGTGTGGTAGATGTGATGATTGCCATTGGCAGCAACTTCTTTTACACAGTGACCCTGCCCTGCACACTGTGGTTCTTAGACAAAGGAAAGGCCGGCACGGAACGACAAGATAAGGTACTCTTCATCGATGCTCGTAATATCTTCACCCAAATTGACCGGGCGCATCGAGAATTTACGAACGAGCAAATCGGCTTGATAGCAACCCTGGTGCGCCTTTATCGGGGTGAAGGCCTGAACGAGTTTATCCTCAATGCGGCGGCTTTTCCCCAGCTAGCTCCAGCACAAGTAGTCACTCTGCAATCTCTAATCAAAAATCGCCAATACAAGGATATACCTGGGCTCTGCAAAGTTGCCACGCGAAGGGAGATCGAAGCACAAGGTTGGAGCCTGAACCCGGGTCGTTACGTAGGCGTTAGCGCCCGCGGCAAAGATGATTTCGACTTTTCTGAGCGGTTAGAAGGATTAAATGAGGAACTAGAGGTGCTCAAAACCGAAGCGCACGAGTTGGAAGAGCGTATTGCCGAGAATGTAGCAAAGTTGTTGGAATAATCATGGCTGAACTTGAAGTTACAACCCTCAAATCAATCTGCACTTTGGTAACAGATGGTACGCACGATACCCCTAAGACTTTGCTCGATGGTTTTCCATTTATAAAAGCAAAACAAATCGCCAATGGCTATATTGATTTCGATGACTGTGAATTTATCAGCTATGAAGATCACTTGAAAGTAATATCAAGATCAAAACCTGAAAAAGGAGATACGCTTTTTGCTCATATTGGGGCTACACTCGGCGCTACTGCTTATATCAACACAGATGAAGAATTTAGTATAAAAAACGTTGCGTTATTTAAACCGGATCCCGAGAAAATTGATCCGCGATATTTATATTACCTTGTTCTAAGTGACGAATTCCAAGCTCGCATAAAAAATTATCGAACCGGGGCTGCCCAACCTTTTGTTAGTTTGGAAATTCTTCGAAACCAATCTATTAAGTATTTCGCCGATATAACCATCCAGCGTAAAATTACCGTTGCCCTCTCGAATTACGACGACCTGATTGAGATTAACAAGCACCGTATTCGCATCTTGGAGCAGATGGCACAATCTGTCTACAGCGAGTGGTTTGGGTCGGTGGATGCAAAATCACTTCCTGAGGGATGGGATGT
>JBEKFY010000052.1:0-29374 GCA_050013095.1 Anaerolineales bacterium
CGAAAGTACGTCCACTGCGCCGCATAGCCGATGCCCTTCCCGGTCTCCTGGTACGTGCGGATGCGCTGATCCAGGGCAGCGTTATACACCCGTCGGGACTGCCACAGGAGGAAATCCAGGTCAGCTTCTTGTTGAGGATTCGGTCGCAGGAGGTATTTGTAGGTGCGCAGCACGGTTCAGGTTCCCTTCTGAGTTTCGATGTAGCCTTTGACGGTTTCTTCCGAAACCTGACCAACGCTGCCAACATAGTCGCTTCGGCTCCACAGGCTGGGCAAACAAGATCGCAGCTCGGGATATTTCAAACGCAGCAGACGCGAGGTGTACCCCTTAAACTGGTTCGCCAGGCGTTGGGGAGATACGGTCGGATCAGCCGAAACAAACAGGTGGACGTGATCTTGCACAACTTCCAGTGCCTCGATGGTGACTGGCAGTTCAGCGGCTTTCTGGAAAAGCAGTGTTTTCAAATCCTCGATCACCGACCCAAGCAGCACTTTGCGCCGATACTTCGGACACCCAACCAGGTGATATTTGAGCGAAAAGACACAACCACGACTACGACGATAACGCACACCAGACATAGAACAAGTGTACTAATTTTCCCGGTGTCTGTCAAGCACCTTCCAACAAAAGAAAAAGAAGAGGATGCGGCTTCCGCTGTCGCCTGAAGGCGACAGTCCCCGCCGCAATTTTCTTATGGCTTTCTGGCTGAAGGTGATGGCGTGATGGAAAAGGCCTGGGCGATCGTCCGGCGCGAGTGGCTGAACATCCTCTGCCTGGCGGCGGCTTCGACCGCCATCAATCTGTTGAGGAGTGTGGTACAGGGCCGCGGCCGCTCTACCGGGCACAACGTGTTGGCCGGCCTGATCTCCACTGTCTGGACGGAGGCGGCCTTCCTCATCCTGCCTGCCATGGTCATTGAAGATATCAATCTCAAGAACGCCCTGCAGCGCGCCGGCCAGATCATCAAGGACAATTTGCTGCTAGTCGGGCTGAGCGCCGTTGGGGTGCGGGTGGTAAACGGGATGATCGGCTTCTTGCTGGGTGCGGTCGGCATTGCCCTTGGCTTCGGCGCGGGTCTCGGCATCGTCTCGCTGGCGGGCACCTCGACCCTGCCTCTCATGGGTGGCATCGGGCTGGGGGTGGTGATCGCCGGGATCTTCATCATGGTCGCCACGGTGATCACCTCCTACACCGCCACGGCCTACCACACCTGCCTCTACCTGTGGGCGCGGGATGTGGAAAAAGCCAGGGCGGCGGGTGGGCAGATACAGGTCCAGGCCCCAGCGCCTCTGGCGGCGGTTCTGAATCGGTAAACTCGTCATTGTTATGTTAATGGATAGGAGCTGCCGTACCATCGCTCCTGCTTTTTCTCTAGAGTCCGGGATGGATGGAGACAGCCGCTCCATCACCCCTTTTCAGTATTCTTCACGGTTCGTTCATCGTGGCCCGCGAATACCAATCCTGTTGCTCAACCGACCAACCGCTGACCTGGAAAAAATCACTCCCGGAACGAAAACACATTTCACATTGAATTTTCCACCAGGTCTGGCCATTCACCACTGGTCCATCGATAATATCAATCGCATCTCCAGATTTCAATTGCGCCAGGATCTTACTGCTGGTGGAGGGTTGCTCGTATACGTTCAAAAGATTACCGGCCGAGGTGATAAAGTAAACATCCCCGCTGCGGAAAAAAAGCCAGCTGGAAGGTGACCCACCGCTTAAGACAAAATGGGTCGCCCAGCTGGGCAGTTCGGGTTTGTCCGGGCCGGCCAATATTTGACGCCAGGCGTCATCGGTCAGGCGCTGGTCGCGGGGCTGGAGAAACTCGTAATAGGAAAAACTCCACCCTGAGCGATTTCCCATTGGCCTTCCAGCGGGACGACCACATAGATGCGGTCGACACCGCCTGTGCCGGCTTCCAGGACGCTGTCCACGCCGCCTGATACCGCCGCCACGACCGGCACTTTCGGCATCTCGGTCGTTGGGCGGTTGCCAAGGGTTTTTTCATTCTGGCACTCGATCAACCCTAAACAATTGGCGATGGACCGGATCTCATCATCGGAGATCGGCTTGCCGGCCAGTTCATCCGCTGCATCCTGGCCCAGCTGCTGAAGGCGCGCGGATAGATCGGTCATTCCTGATAGAAATTGGTCGATGGATATGTCGGGTAAAGTCAAATCACTTGGTACCCGATATAACTGCAAACGAGTCGCCAGACCATCCGCCAGCGCCCTGGTCATGTAAGCCATCCGGTAAAAGGCTTCCGGGTTCGGCTCCACGTAACTGGGCGCCGGAGCAGAGGAAGGCGGCCCGCCGCCACCCGCGCCTTCCGCCATCTTCGTGTACAAAACCGTATCGTGTTTGAGCTCCGTCCAACTCCCCAAAGCGGCATTCAAGTCTTTATACCCCCAGGCAGCGGTGCGCATATAGGCCGGATAGGCGTTATCCTTGCCTGCCAGAATGGGAAAGAAGGAATACAGCCAGGCGCTGTAAAAACGACCCAGCCATTCGGGCTCAGTCTGCGCCTGCGCGGCCTGGATCATTTTTGCCTGCTGCTCGGGATAATTGGGGAATTGGGTAGCACCCAATATGTTCAGGGATTGCTGAGCGGAATTTGAACCAAGCACTGCCATAACATCCAAGCCGGTAGGAAAGTTCCTTCTCGTTCCATCCGCAAGGGGCTGGACTTTGTCATAGATCAAGTTCTGGAAGATATACTCGTCAAAGGTGAAGCGCTGTCCCATGAAACGCCAGCCCTTCTCGTTGGGCAGCTGGGCGATAAAATTCACAAAGGTCGAATTGATCTGCGGCGCAGGGAGCTGGTCGCCTCGGCTGAGGAAATCCTGCCAGCGGCTTTCATCTTTCAGATCCAAGATTGTCGGACTATCTCCATAGACCTGATCCATCAATGCCGCGTACTCCAGCGGGCCGGCATCGTCGGTAGGCCCCACCATAAAGTTCAAGGTTTCGTGAATATCGGCCCACTCGTCCGAAGCGGGTATCCCATCGATCAGGGCACGGCGCAACGCCAGGGTGATGATGACCGGGACGCGTGAACCGTCGGCGAACCTGAAATTTACCCTGCCGAACCAGGTCATGGCCCGGAAGTATTGTTCCAGCTCCGGAATGCCGGCATAATGACCCACCGGCCGGTAAGCCCCATAATCATCTTCGAATTTTGAACCGAAATGATCGAACAGGACCGAGTCGCCTTTGCCTCCATAGGCCATGATCTGGTCGATCTGTCGGTTGACCACATCTGCGACCGATGGGTCGATCGAGGCGTTCGGATCCAACAGCTTGAGCGCAACCGAAAGATAAGCGGCAGCTTCCAGGGTATCCGCTTCCAGTCCGGTACCCTGAACCTCTGGCAGATAAGACAGCACTTCCGCCAGCGTCGCACGGGTTATGGCGAGGCTCATCGGAGAGAGCTGCTGGCTTTCGAGGGCTTTGAGCAATTCGTCAAAAAGCAAATGCACGGCATGGTACGCGGCATCCGTGGTCAGGTAATAGGGCTGCCCTTGCAGGTCTGCAACCCCGACCCGAATATCGCCGAACTGGGCTTCCTGGCTGTGGATGACCACGAACCCGTTCTGAGCCAGAAAAGCTTGTTCGGCGGTCGTCAACCCATCCAGAACGTGAAAATTAACAACCTTGTTCAGGTTAACCGGTAAGGTGATATCCTGCGCGCCCAGCGCGGTCGGAGACCAATGGGTGAGGCTCATATCTTGGGCAAAGGGCAGGCTGAGATCGACCGCAAAGGGCGGCAAGGCTGGATTACTGGGCGGCGGGGTGACAGTCGGAGAAGTATTAATAATCGGCGCGGTAGAGGTAGGCGCTTCTGGGCTAGGAGACGGGAGAAGAGACGGAGTTGAAGGGATCAATTGACATGCTGACGCCAACAGCAAAATACCGCTTAAAAATATCTTTTTCATTTGTAGCCCCTCTCATGATTCGAATATGAATCGGATAGGTCTATTGGCGTTGTTTTTATGGCGTCGCGGTCGGGGGGGGATTCTGGCTTTCGTACACGCCGGTGGTCAGAAGGGACGGATCTCCGGCGGCCTGGGCAGCCTTCATCTGCGCCTGGCGGGCCAGGTCGGTGGCGTTGCGCAGGATGCGCAGGGCCTCGTCCGGATTGTGGAAGCCGGTGCTGTTGGCGGCCGAGACAAAATCCCACATGAACTGCGCATTCCGGTCTAGCTGGCGTGCCTGGTTGAGCTGGTCAGCATCCACGCCCGACCTGGCCGTCGCCCCCTTGAGCGCCGTGATCGTGTCGATTAGGGCGTCCTCGGCGGAAATCTTGGCGTTCGTGACCTCATCCTGGATGATCCCGACCCGCCCGAGCACGTAATCCACATTGGTGTGGCACTGCCCGCAGGACTGATAGGGATCAAGCAGCGGGCTCATTACATCATGGCTGGAGTATTTCATCGCTCCGTCGCGCACGTACGGCATGTGGCAGTCCGCGCAGGCCACGCCCGCCTTGTAATGGGTGCTGTCGGCCGTGTACAACTCATAATCCGGATGGCGGGCCTTGATCATCTGCGTTCCGGTGCCCGGGTAGGTCCAGTCTGAGACGTCAAGACTGTTTTCATACTGGAGGATGTCCTCCACCCGTGTCCCGTCCGCCCAGGGGACCGTCAGGAGCTTTCCGGTGCCGGCGAAGAAATAGGTGACATGACAGTTGGCACACACCAGGGAGCGCATCTCCTGTCGGGAGGCGGTTCGCCAGTCGATGCCCTCCGCTTTGAGCGCAGCGTCCACTGCCGGGTTGGTGATCACCAGGCGCATCGTCCCGGCTTCATGGCAGTTGGCACAGCCGATCGGGTTGTTGATTTTCTGGGACATGGCGGAAAAGGACATGGCGTCGAAAGCCTGCATGCCCATTTGCGCCCAGAGGCTTGGGTTGTCGGACGATTTACAAGAATAACAGGTGGCATGCGTGGTGGCATCGACGCGCGCGGTTGCCCGAATGTCGACCAGGCTGTTGGCATGGCCGCGGGCTTGGTTGAATTCTTTGGCGTAGGCGGATCCGGCGTACAGGATGGCCAGGCGCGGGTCCTCGAGCAGGTACGAACGCTGGGAGGAGCCACCATAAGTCGTTGCCGTATGGTTCGTGGCAGTCTGGAGGAAGCTTGAGTACTCGTTCGGGTAGTTCAAGCCCCATAGTGCTGAATCCGGCTCCATGGGTTGTACCGTCACGACCGGCTGGATCGTGCGTGCCTGTGGGGGCTGGTTTTTCAAGTAGAGCAGCACCCCGGAAAGTAATGCCGCCAGCACAAAGATGATCCCGACCAGTATGAAAGGGATATATCTTTTCATCTCGGGTACACCTCCGTATCTTGATAGAGGGTCAAGCTCAATCCTCGATCCCCGTGGGCGACAGTTCGATGACAGTCCCAGCAGTGCCGATCGAAAGGCTGCGGGCCGGCGAGGATGCTCTCCACCGTGCTGGTGTGGCAGCGAATGCAGTTGGCCTGAATGATGGCATCGGTCTGTGCCGTGGCGCGGATGGCAACGGGGTAGGTCTTGGTCGTAAAAGAGACCACGTCCCGCACCCCGGAATACCCCTTGTATAGATAATAGCTCACGATGGTCTGGTGCGGCAGGTGGCAATCGGAGCAGGTGGCAAAGCGGGAATGGGCTGCATGGTACCAGTTCTCGTACGCCGCATCCATGACATGACAGTTGTTGCAGGTGGCCGGATCGTGGCCCAGGTAGGCGGGTGCATCCGTCGTCCAGACGAAGACACCCACGGCGGCGATCAACAAGACGATGCCTGAGAGTAAGAACAGGTTCTTCATCAGCAATTGCAAAGTTATGGTGAAGCAGCTACCGATAAACCCGACCCAGACCTACCCTATTATTTAGCAAATCTTATAAAAATGCAAGCGGATCGATCTTTGAGCACACTCGAACGGTTTAAAACTCCCCCTCAAGCGCGTGAGGCGTACTTGCGCCCCTTCCAGGTGACGCCCTGGCCCGAGAGCACCTTCCAGGCCGAGGCGGCCATCATCCCCGCGAAGACAGCTGCCCCGAGCGGCACGGTCAGGGCGTACCATGCGGATATGTTGATCTGGCGGCAGACCCGGGCGCGCCGGAAGACCAGATAGCCCGCCAGAACCGCAGCCTCCAAGGCGATCAGCAGGCCGCCGCCCCATCCCGCCGCGGCCCACCAGGCCAAACCCGCGGCAAACCCGAGCGGGAGCAGCAGCGCCGCCCAGAGGGACACGAACGCGCCGAATGCCCCCAAGAGCAGCAGGCCGGCGCTGCCTTTGAGGCCCAGGAAGATATTCTTGGTCCAGCCCTCCCACATCTCCGGGAGGGTTGTGTACATACGGGTGCGCGCCACTGCCCGTCCGTCGGCCACGACCAGGCGATAGCCGGCATGCTTGACCAAAACGGCCAAGTCCTTGTCTTCGACGATCGAATCCCGGATCGCAGCGTGCCCACCGACAGCTTCGTAAACGCTGCGCTTGATGAGGATGAATTGCCCATTGGCGATGGCGTCCGGTTTGGTCGGGTCGTTGACCTTGCGCGGCACAAACCCTACCGTCAGCCCGGTGAAGACCAGCGGCAGGATGACCTTTTCCCAGAACGATCCCAATTCCTGCTCCGTCATCATGGTGAACAGGTCAGCCTGGTGGGACTGAGCTGCCACGTAAGCCGAGGCCAAGCCCTGTGGAGCGATGAAGGTGTCTGCATCCACGAAGCAAAGCCATTCCCCGCGCGCCTGTCCGGAGGCTTGGAACAGGGCGTGGGGCTTTCCGGCCCAACCGGCCGGAAGCTCCTCGCCCTGCACGGCGCGCAGGCGGGCATCGCCAGTAGCCAGGGCGGTCAGGATCTGCAGGGTGCCATCCGTCGAGCGATCATCGATCACCAGGAGTTCAAAGTTGGGATAGGTCTGCGCCAGCAGGGCCTCGCAGCAGCGCTGGATGTTCCGCGCTTCATTGCGGGCCGGGACACAGACCGAGATCAGCGGCGCGGTTGCAGGCAGCGGAACCGGGCGCACGACCACATCCAGAGGGCGCCGGGCATGCAGCCAGGTAACGATGACAATCCCGAGGAGACAGGCCAGGGTCGAGAGGAAAACAATCTGCACAGGGTCCTACCGGATCAAATCCCAAGCGCGCTTTGCGCGGCTCGAGATTTCTGAGCTTAAATCACCCGGATGGTCGAGCCGCCCTCCGTCTTTTCCACCTCGATGCGGGTCGGGAAAGCGTCTTTGAGTTCATCCAGATGGGTGATGACCAGGATCTTGGCGAAATCACCGCGCACGGCATTAATGGCCTGGATGAGCCTCTGGCGGCCGAGAGCGTCCTGCGAGCCAAAGCCCTCGTCGATGACCAGCATCTGCAAGCGGGCTCCCTTGCGCTGGGCCAGCACCTCGGAGAGCGCCAGGCGGATCGCGAAGTCGACCCGGAAGGCCTCGCCTCCAGAGAACATTTCATAATCGCGCTCCCCGGCCCCGTCGCTAACCCGGATGTCCAGCGTTTCGCGCAGTTCCTTGCGCTTCTCATCCTTATACTTCGTCTGGGTTTCAAAGCGCAGGTGCAGGCTGTCCTCGCTCAGGCGGCCCAGAATCTCATTAGCCTTGATCTCGATCTCCGGCAGGGCCTGTTCGATCAAAAGTGCAGGTACTCCATCCTTCCCAAAGGCGCGCTCGAGAGCTTTGTAGCGGCCGATCTGGAGGCCCAGATCGCTGCGTTCGACCTCCAGGCGCGCGGCACGCTTGCGCAGGTCATCCAGCACGGTCACCTTCTGCAGTGCTCCGCCCACCTCCTGGTTCAGGCGGTTCTCGCGTTCCTGCAGGTCGAAGAGGCTCTGCTCAAAGGCATCCAGGTCCGGGGCCTGCGCTTCGACCGCAGCAAGGGCCTCGGCGGCAGCCTGATGCTCGGCCTGCGTGCGGGAGATCGTTATATCGAGGTCCTCGCTCTGCACTTTGAGGTTGGCGATCTCATCCTCAAGAGGTCTGAGCGCGGCCCGGGCGGACTCGAGCCCCCGGAAATCTGCCTCCGCCGAACGTGCCTGGACCTCCCTGCGGCGGGCCGCATCATGGGCCGCAGCATCATAGCCGAGGGCGGCCAGTTCCTTGTCGAGCCTGGCCAGTTTCTTGCGCACTTCCCGGGCATATTTTCCATCCTCCAGGATGGCCGTCAAGTTCTTCAGGCGCCTGGCCCCACCGGTCTTCCACTCGGCCTGAGCGCGCTTCAGGGTCTCCAGGCGTTCCCTCAGCTGAGAGATGGACTCCGCCCGCGCCACGCGCTCGGCTTCTACGGAAGCCAGGCTGGCAAGCTGCACCTCGAGCGCTTTGGTCTGGGAGTCCAGTTCCTCGAGGGCAGCCTTGTTCGCCCGCCAGCGATCCCCCATCTGTTTCCCCTCCGCCCGGAGTTGGTCCAGGGTGGCGGCGCGATGCTCCGGGCTGAGAGCCTGCCCGCACAGCGGACATACCGCGCCGGCAGCCTTTCGGAGCTGGTCGATGCGCGCCTTGAGCTCGTCCATCCCGGTTTTCAGGCTTTCATTCTCTGAGCGCAGTCCGGCCTGTTTTTCCCGTCCTGCCTGCCTTTGAAGTTCAAATGCCGCGCGTCCAGCCCAGCGAGATTCAGCTTCTGCGAAGAGGCGCTCTGCAGCTTTCAGGTCCTCCCGCAGGGGCTTGATGGAATTCTGCTGGTCCTCGAGGGACAGCCGATCCTGCTCCAACCTGCGCTGTTCCTCTTCCAGGCGGGCCCGTTCGGCCTCAATTTCGCGCAGGAATGGTTGGCGGCGCTCGTCCTGTTCCCGGAACTCCTGTGCCACCTGTTCCCATTTTTCCACTTCCTGGCGGGCGGACTGCCAGGCCTGGTAAGCTGATTCCACCTCTGCAGAATGGGCGATCAGCCCGGTGAATGCAAGGCGCTCCGCTTCACGCCCGGCGAGGCGCGCCTGGAGCGCAGAGAGGGATGTGCGCTCCGCGTCCAGGATCTCAGCCAGCTTCCGGACCAGGTCGCGCTGGCTGTCAAGCGAGGCACGCACCTGCCGCACATTGGCCAGCGCAGCTTCCTGAGCCTTGCGGCTGTTGGTCAGAAGTTCCAGCTGGTTCTCAAGCTCCAGCAGACGCGCCCGGCGTTCAGCCTCCTCAGCCAGTTCGACCTCGATTTCCCGCAGGCGCACATCCACCGCCTCCTGCTCCCGCTCCACGGCCTTGCGCTGCTCCGCGGCGCGATCGCGATACACCTCCCAGGCCTCCAGACCGAGGATGTTGCCGAGGATTTCCTTCCGCCGGGTCGGCGGCTGCTGAGCGAACTGGTCGGCCTTCCCTTGCAGGAAGAAGGAGACATTTACGAAGGTATCATAGTCAAGGCGCAGGATCTGTTCGATGCGCGTCTGCGTATCCTTAAGGGTGTGTTCGGTCAGCGGCTTCCATTCCTGGGATTTTTTACCAGCCTGCTGCAAGATGGAGAATTCCAGGCTCATCGGCTTGCCGCGCGGCAGGCGGCGCTGGACGCGGTAGGTTTCATTCTCATACTGGAAGGTGAAGACGACCTCTGCTGCCGCTCCTTTTCCCAGGACCTGCGCATTGACCAGAGAATCATCCCGTTTGCGGGCCTGGCCGAAGAGCACCCAGGTGAGGGCATCCAACAGGGAGGATTTCCCCGCTCCGTTCAATCCGGAGATGCAGGCCAGGTCGAAGGAGGAGAAATCCAGCTCGACGGGATCGCGGTAGGAAAGAAAACCCGAGAGTTTTAGGCGGAGAGGGATCACAAATCTATTTTAACGCCAGTTTCGGTCTGCGCCCAAGGAACCTGGGCTGTCTCGTCGCGAACGCACTCGTCTGATCCCGTGATCGGGAAAACGCTCTGCTTTGAAAGCGGAGCGTATTGATTTTGCCATTTTAGTCCGACAGGATAAGGTCTATAAACTTGGTGTTTCTATGTTCAAGTCCCATTGATTCATATTTATCATTTAGCTTTACTTTTCCGGTGTTACTCACCTGCTGGGCGGTGAGGTCAGGTCCCTATCGCCAACAAAAACCACTTCTGGGAAAATCGCATGGCGTGCCCTCCGGGCGAAGCGAGGTCAGGTTCAGCCAGGGTTAACCACTATTTCTTTCGGTAAATCTAATTCGCCCTTCGTCTGTAATGTAAAAGAACCGTGGCAGCATTTCGGATTCGCTCGACATTCGGCAGTATCTGATCTTCCCTACCCCGGGCGTATGGGATTGTCGTCCGAGTGCAGACTCGGGCATATTTGACCGGGATACCCGCCTCCAACACAACTGCCGCCACTTCGCCCGAGAGACCAAAGTTCTCATAATCTTCATCTACAACAAGCAAGCGACCTGTCCGAGCGGTAGCCTCACATAATGCCTCTTTGTCGAGTGGGGAGACAGTTCTCAAATCCAATACGGACGCTGTGACCCCATCTTTTTCCAGGAATTCTGCCGCTTCAAGGGCACGATGTACTCCAATGCCTACACTGACCAGAGTCACATCATTGCCTTCACGTCGAAGCACGGCTTTGCCAATGGGGAGTGGTTCCCATTTATGGGGTACAGGGCCGCGCGCCCCTTCGGCAGGAACTTCGTAATGGACCGTATGACGCCCTCCGGAACCCAGAAATTCCAACCAGGATTCAGACAGCAACTTGTGTTCAAGAAAAATGACCGGCCCGTTGTGCTGCAGGGCTGCGAACATCAAGCCTCCTGCATCGGCTGGTGTGGAAGGAACGATAACTGCCAGGCCGGGGATATGCGCCAGCCAGCCCCAAAGGGACTGCTCATGCTGCCCACCATCACCATAACCACCACCACAAGGTGCACGCACCACAACAGGCGCTGTCCATTTGCCGCCCGAAAAGGCCTCGAGTTTTGCCGCGTGATTCAGCAAGGCATCCATCGCAACGCCGAGAAAATCAACCATGTAGAGTTCGACAACCGGGCGCAGACCGGCCATCGCGGCTGCTACACCTGCCCCCAGAAAAGCGCTCTCGCTGATGGGTGTGCCCCTGACCCGTTTCGGCCCAAAACGAACAAGCAGATTGCGTCGCAACATTGGGACATCCTCACCGAAGAGAATGATACGAGTGTCAACATTCATGGCTTGGGCGAGCGCGTCGTCGACGGCTTCGGTGAAATACATGGTCTTCATGCAATCACCTCCTGCAGGGCAGCTGCAAGGGCAAAGGAGATTTCAGCCTCGATGCGGTAATCCAATTCCTTCAATCGCCCCGGATCCGACATCAGGGCGGTTTGTACCCGTACAACCGGATCGTTGGTAGAATACCGGCGCGGGTCGCGCAAGGTTGCCAAGATGGCGGAGAGGATAAGTCGTACTCCTGCCAAGCGTTCACGCAGTGACCCGCCGCCGGGACGCAGAAAGGATCGGATAAGAGCTCCAGCGATACCCGGTAGTTCCCGCAGTGGATTTCTAGCCATGCGGAGAAGGACCAAACCCAAGAAGTGGCCCTCAAGGTGCACACAACGGGCGCGGAGCAAGGTTGGTCCAGTTCCGGCGCGTGCTCGTTCGATCGCATGCTGGGCTGCCCGCCAGACCTGTTCGACATCGAGGCCATCCACATCAATGTAATCGGCTCCCAGCCCGCGTACTCTTTCTCCCATATCGCCGCGGGTCGATGCTCCGGGTTTGGTCGTGATGGCCCAGCCGTCGTCTTTGCAAACAAAAAGAACTGGTAGATTCCAAAGAGCCGCAAGGTTAATGGATTCCATTAACATCCCCTGGTTCATCGCCCCCTCGCCAAAAAAGGCGACCGCGATTGCTCCGGGGCGCAGGTATTGGGCGGCTAGGGCGAATCCGATTGCGGTCGGTCCTCCTGCACCCACAATTCCTGAACTTGCTGCTAAATGCTCTTTTGAGAACAGGTGCATGTGACCACCCCGGCCGCCACAGAGCCCCTCATCCTGGCCAAGCATCTCGCGCAGCAACAAGACGGGATCAACACCGCGCATGAGAAAGGCTGCGCTGCCGCGATGATCCACCGCCATGGCATCGTCAGGGCGCAATTGAGAAACCACGGCTGCAATGATCGCCTCTTCTCCTGTTCCTAGGTGCATCTCGCCAGAAATCAAGCCATCTTCCCACAGTCGAGTGACGGCTTCTTCAAATTGGCGGCTTTTTTTCATGAGTGAATAGAGCGACCACAAATCCATAGGCATTCTCCAAACAGACAGGTTTTCATTGGCGGAAAACGGCTGGCGTTACCAGCAAGGGTGGGATTTGGTGAAAAAAATAATTCAACGCGGATATCGCCGTCGGGGTACGCTGCACAGTCCCTAAAAGTATGGGCTTTGTCCATAATTGTCCTGTGCATGCGAGATGAGTCCGTCCTTTGTTTTTCTCTCATTCAGTTTGCACGTAATCAAGATATTTGTTTACGATCTTAAAGCCAGCTGAAGGGCCGTTCCATGCATGCCAATATTAGCCTGCTCACATTATTCAGAGCGTTCGCTATCATCAGGGTGTGACCCTGCGCGTGCCGTATAGCCATGGTCATGCTGACCGTTAAGAATAAGCAGCGAGTAAATTTTTTATTCACCTAGCGAATAGCAAATACTCCTCCGCCATTTGTTCCTGCATAGAGGGCGGCCGGCGTCATCGGGTCAATCGCCAGGGCGCGAACATCGGTATTGGTCAGGCCAGTGTTGAAGGTACTCCAGTTCGCGCCGCCGTTTTTGCTTTCGAATACGCCGCCACCATATGTCCCTGCATAGAGAGTGGTTGGCGTTGCCGGGTTAATCGCTAGAGCGAGAATATTAGTATCGGTCAGGCCGGTATCGACTGCGCTCCAGTTCCCGCCACCGTTCGTACTTTTGAACACACCACCGCCAAACGTCCCCACATAAAGAATGGTTGGCGTCATCGGGTCAATCGCCAGGGCACGAACATCGCTAATAGTCAAACCAGTATTGACCGCGCTCCAGTTCCCACCGCCATCTGTACTTTTGAATATACCACCACCCTCTGTCCCCGCATAACCAAATGTTCCCGCATATAGAGTGGTGGGCGTCATTGGGTCAATCACGAGGACGTCAACATAGGTATTGGTCAAATCAGTGTTGACCGCGTTCCAGTTGCCGCCTCCGTTTGTGCTTTTGAACACACCACCATCCCTCCCCGCGTTGCCATATGAACCGAATGTTCCCGCATAAAGGGTGGTCGAGGTCGCTGGGTCAATTGCAAGGGCAGGAAAATCGGATTTGGTTAGGCCTGTTTCAGCCGCACTCCAGTTCTCCCCACCGTTTATGCTTTTGAATACACCGTTACTTGTCCCGGCATAGATGGTGGTTGGTGTCACCGGGTCGATCGCCAAGGATTCAATAGAGATATCGGTCAGACCAGCGTTGACTGCCGTCCAGTTTCTATTGCCATTCGTGCTTTGAAATATTCCGTGATCGAAAGTCCCTGCATAAATGGTGGTAGGCGTCAGCGGGTTAATCGCTAGCGCCCAAATAGAGGTAGTCGCCAGACCGGTATTGACTGCGCTCCAGTTCGCGCCGCGGTTGGTGCTTTTAAACACACCATCACCTGTTCCTGCATAGAGAGCAGTTGATGTCTTTGGATCAATCGCCAGGGCACCAATATTGACATTGGTCAGGCCAGAGTTGACCGCGCTCCAATTTTCGCCGCTGTTTATACTTATGAATATGCCGTCACCGGTCACTGCGTAGAGAATGTTCGGCAGCACTGGATCTATCGCCAGCGCGGCAATTTTGGGATTAGTTAGGCCAGAGTTGACCGTGCTCCAATTCTCACCACCATTGATGCTTTTAAATACGCCCTCAAGTGTTCCTGCATAGAGAGTAGTCGGCATCTTTGGATCTATCGCCAAGGCATTAACATACCAACTTGAAAGATATGGGATGACATTAGGTAAGCCAGCGTTGACCGCACTCCAATTTGCACCGCCGTTCATACTTTTGAACACGCCATTGCCATTTGTTCCTGTGTAAAGGGTGGTTGGCGTTATCGGGTCAATTGCCAGGGCATTTACATAGGTGGTGGGTAAGCCGTTATTCACTGCACTCCAGTCCCCACCACCGTTTGAGCTTTTGTCCACGCCGCTGCCGTATGTCACTGCATAAAGAGTGGTCGGCGTCGCTGGGTCAATAGCCAGAGCGCGAACAGATTTAGCGGTTCTGCCGTTGTTGACCGCATTCCAGTTCTCACCGCCGTCCATACTTTTGAATATGCCCTTGCCATCTGTACCAACATAGAGGGTGGTTGGCGTCCCCGGATCAATGGCCAAGGCGAGAACGGAGTTAGATGTGATAGCGGGGTTGACCGCAGAGTTTTCGGTCAGTCCGGTGTTGACAGCACGCCAGTTCTCGCCGCCATTTGTGCTTTTGAACACCCCACCGCTACCTATCCCCGCATAGATGGTGGTGGGCCTCGTCGGGTCAATCGCCAGAGACAAAATGCTTGAGGTCCAAGGCCCATTGCTTTTCCAAATATTAGTGGCAGTAGCGGCAATTCCGATTTCAGAAGCAGTGACTCTGGGAGTAGTAGTAACGGTAACTGCTGTTTCAAAAGCAGTTGGAATGACTTCTGGCAAAGGACCGCAGGCCGTAAATAAAATTACAAGCAACAAGAGAAGAATGGAGATGTATGTTTTCACAGCAGGTACACTCATCAGGGTGTTGATAATGGCTACAAAATGTGAATGAACTTCCGGGGCGATGCATTTGCGTCAAGCAGGCTAATTATGATTCGGTAAGAATAACTAAATACTGTTCATTTCTGCAACTTTATAGGATCAGCATACATCGAATCCCCACTGGAATCAACGCCAGAGTCCCTCATGGGACGGTGTCGTTGATTAATTCAACCCGTCCCTCCCCTCATCCAGCAGGGACCGCGATCCATCCACGCCTTCCTCTCCCAGCCCCAAATCCGTGCCGCCCTGCCAGCCTTCATTCTCACCCACATACCCTCGCCAAGCGCGGCTCCCATGCGAGAGTAAACTTGCCCATCCTGTCGACTGATGTTATCATATTCGCGTGTTCTCTCTGACCGCGAAGCGATCCCAGATCCGCTTGATTCTCGCCATCGTGATCCTGGCGACTGTCCCGTGTTACTGCACGGGCATTATTGCTCTGCAGCTCGCCCCGAAACCAGCCGAGGTCACGGACACTCCGACCGCCACCCAGACCGCCAGCGAGACGCCGCTCACCCTGACGGTCACCGTTACCCTCACCTGGACCTCCACCTCGACCTTCACCCCCACCGCCTCAACGACCAGTACACCGACCAGTACACCGACCAGCACGCCTTCGGTAACGCTGACGCCTTCCTTTACTCCGACCTGGACACCCTCCTTCACAGCGACGTGGACCCCCACATTCACACCGACCTCGACGCCCACGCTGACCCCCACCTGGACCTCGACCGCCACGCCTGCGCCCAGCGACACCTCCTTTCCTCCGGCGACCAGCACCTAAGCCGGCCAATCGCAAATCCAATATCACAACGCGACCATGTCCGATCTTCTCCCATTCCTGAAAGACTTGATCTCCTGCCCGGGCCTCTCCGGAAGTGAGTCGCAAGCCGCGCAGATCATCACCGCGAGATGGCAACCGCTCGTCCACGAGCTGAGCCTCAGCCGGCTCGGCTCCCTGCACGGATTGTGCCGCGGCACGGGGCGTGAGCCGCGGCCAACCCTGATGGTAGCTGCCCACATGGACGCCGTCGGCCTGATGGTCACCGGCCTGACAGATGGATTTCTGCACATCACCCAAATCGGCGGCCTGGACGCCCGCATCCTGCCCGGCACGCTGGTTCAGGTGCACGCGACCGGGCGGGCTGGACAGCCTGCCCTGCCCGGCGTAGTCGTCCAGAGGCCGGCGCGGCTGCTTCCACCCGAGATCGGCAAGGAGGTAGTTCCGCTCGAATACTTACTGGTGGACACCGGCCTGCCTCCCCACAGGACAGCCGACCTGGTCCGGATCGGCGACCGGATCTCCTTTGCCAATCCGCCGCTCGAGCTGGGGAGCGAGCTGCTCTCCGGTCACAGCCTGGATAATCGGGCTTCGGTCGGGGCATTGACCGTCTGCCTGGAGGAACTGCGGTCACGCCCGCATGCCTGGGACCTCTGGGCGGTGGCCACCGTCCAGGAGGAGATCAACCTGATCGGCGCAGCCACCTCCGCCTTCCAGCTGCGCCCTTCCATGGCCGTGGTTGTGGATGCCACCTTTGCCAAGGGGCCTGGCACCCGCGACTGGAACACATTTTCCCTCGGGAAGGGTCCGACCCTGTGCATGGGGCCGAACATTCACCCTGCCCTGTTCCGCTCCTTCCAGGAACTGGCTGACCGCTTGGAAATCCCCTACAGCGTGGAAATCACCGCAGCCAACTCCGGTACGGACGCGGTGACCATCCAGCTCACTGCAGAGGGCATCCCTACCATGTTGCTGGGCATTCCCATTCGCTACATGCATACTCCGGTGGAGGTCACCGCGCTCAAGGATATCCAGCGCACCGGGCGGCTGCTGGCGGAGTTCCTCGCCAGCTTGGACCCTGACTTCCTGGACCATATCCGCTGGGAGGACTGAGGCGCCATGCCAAAACTGCCTAACGCCCAGATCAAACTCTTAGAAAAACTCTGCAACGCCATGGCTGTCTCCGGCGATGAAGGCGAGGTGCGCCGGATCGTGCTGGAGGAATTGAAAGGGAAGGCCGACCCCATCCAGGTGGATGCCCTGGGCAATCTCCTGGTGACAAGATCCGGATCCGGAAAGAAGCGGCCACGAGTGATGCTGTCGGCCCACATGGACGAGGTTGGCTTCATGCTGGTGGCCGAGGATGGGCCGGGGCTTTTCCGTTTCGAGACTGTGGGTGGGATCGATATCCGGGCGCTCCCTGGCAAGCCGGTCGTGGTCGGGCATGAGCACGTGGCCGGGGTGATAGGAGCCCAGCCCATCCACCTGGCCGACCCTGAGGAGCTTAAGCACAGGATCCAGCTCGAGAGCCTGCGGATCGATATCGGACCGGATAACAGTAAAGTTAAACCGGGTGACCGCGCCTGTTTTGCCACGCGCACCCAACGCAGTGGCCCCTCCATCCTAGCCAAGGCTCTCGACAACCGCCTGGGGGTCGCCACGCTGATCGAGCTGGTAAAACATGCCCCGGCGGGCATTGACTTGCTGGCTGCCTTTACCGTCCAGGAGGAGATCGGTGCGCGCGGGGCCAGGGTCGCAGCTTATGCGTTCAACCCCGACCTGGCAATCGCGGTGGATGCGACTCCTGCCAACGATCTGCCCAGCTGGGATGGCGAAGAGAACATCACCTATAATGCGAAACTGGGTCTTGGCCCAGCCATTTACATCGGCGACGCGGATACCCTGGCCGACCCGCGCCTCGTGCGCTGGCTGGCTGCTGTCGGGGAGGCGCAGGGTATCCCCTATCAGTTCCGCCAGCCAGGCAGCGGCGGGACCGATGCGGGTGCCATCCACAAGACGCGGCAAGGCGTCCCCTCTATCTCGGTCTCGGTGCCGCACCGCTATCCCCACAGCGCGGTGGAGATCTCCCGCCTGGAGGACTGGAAGAACACCCAGACGCTGCTTCTGGCCTCGCTGGATCAAATCCCGTCTGACCTCCTGGCATCCGAGCGTGCGTGATCCGGCTATGCAACCCGCATCGAGGCGATTGGGTACCTGCCCAGCCTGCGGGGTGTGCTGCAGGCCCATGCAAGCATTGGATACGGAAGAGATTCAGGTCCGGCGTTAACCCCGGCAACCCGGGCTGCCATCGGAGATGAATGATTATGGGTATGAATGGACTAATCGCCCTCGTCGGTTCAGGCGAATACCTGCCAGTCATGGAGGATGTCGACCGCTACCTGCTCGATCACTGCGGGGCGGACAGCCGCAAGGCGCGCGTAGTCTGCCTGCCGACCGCGGCTGGCCAGGAGGGGGAGGCATCCGTCGGACGGTGGATGCGCATGGGCGAGGAGCATTTTCGGGGTCTGGGAGCTGAAGCGACCGCCCTGCACATCACCGACCGCCTCGAGGCTGACGACCCAGCTAACGCCGAAGTCCTGGCTAAGGCCGATCTGATCTATTTCTCAGGTGGACACCCGTTATACCTTTACCAAACCCTGCAGGGCAGCCGGGCATGGAAAGCCGCCGAAAATGCCTGGGAGCGCGGCGCGGTCTATGCCGGGTGTTCGGCCGGCGCGATGATCCTGGGGCGGGAACTGCCCGACCTGCGCGGCGGCACGGACCGCGGTAAGGCCTTTGGCGTCGTGGGCGCGCGCTACATCTTTCCGCACTTTGACCGCATCCAGCTCATGCGTCCTGTTCTGACACCGTTCTTGAAAGCGCGCGCCCGCCCAGGCGAGTTCTCGCTCGGCATTGACGAGGAGACGGCACTGGTTGGCAGGCTCGATGGGGAATGGCAGGTGATGGGGCGCAGCAAGGTTTACGTCTTCAGCCACCAAAAAGTAAGAGGATATTCCGATGGCCAGAAAGTCCCCCTGACGGTTCAGCCGTTTTCGAAGGAGAAATTATGAAACCGCTCATCCAAAAATTGACCGAGACATTCAGCCCTTCCGGATCGGAAGCTGCCATCCGTCAGGTCATCCTCGAGGAAATCCGACCTCTCGCCGACGAGACTCAGGTGGATGCCCTCGGGAACCTCATTGCCCGCAAAGTCTCGAGCAGAAAAAACGGAAAGCGCCTGATGTTGGCCGCGCACATGGACGAGATCGGCCTCATGGCCACCCATATCGATGAGAACGGATTTATCCGCTTCACCAGCCTGGGAGGCGTCCGACCGGTCGCCCTGGCCGGCGGCCGGGTCCGATTCATGGACGGCAGGCGCGGGATCATCGGAACAGACCGCCTGGCCGATTTGACCCGCGCCCCCTCCCTCGAGCAGTGCTTCATCGACGTCGGTGCCACAAATTCCAAGGACTGCCCTGTAAAGGTCGGGGAGGTATGCGCCTTCGAACGGCCCTTCCTGGACCTGGGCAGGCGCCTGGTGGCAAAGTCCATGGACAACCGCATCGGTTGTGCGGTATTAATCGAAGCGATGCGCAGCCTGGCCTCCTCACCGTACGAGCTCTGTTTTGTCTTCACAACCCAGGAAGAGGTCGGCACGCGCGGGGCAACCACCTCCACCTTTGGCCTGGACCCCGATCTGGGGCTGTCGGTGGATGTCACCGACACCGGCGACACCCCGCGGGGATCCAAGATGGAGGTCGCCCTTGGGGGCGGGCCGGCGGTCAAGGTCAAGGACGCTGGCATGCTCTCTGACCCTCGCATCGTCGCCTGGATGATCCATACCGCCGAAAAGGAGCGCCTCCCTTATCAGCGTGAGGTCCTCCTGGGCGGATCCACCGACGCCCGCGCCATCCAGTTGGCGCGCTCGGGTGTCCCGGCTGGCTGTCTATCGATCCCCTGCCGTTACATCCACTCCCCGTCTGAAATGGTGGACTACGAGGACGTGCAAAACTCGGTGAAACTGCTCGTTGCCCTGCTGCGCACCCCGATCACTCTCTAACGCTTCGCCCCTTTTCCAGCGCTTTGCATCTCAAAGTTCTTTGACCGGCGGGTGGGACTGCCACACTGGTCGGCTCAACTTTCTGAATAAAAAATCGTCCGGCGAGTGGCGCCGGACGATTTGGCCTGTCTCATTTCTTCTCTTCTTCGGTCTTTTCCTTCTTCGGCAAGCCCCACAGGAAGATGGCCACGCCGAGGCCGATACCGAAGCCGCCTAGAGCTGCTGGGGTCAAGAAGATCGCCATCCCGATCCCCAGACCGACGAAGCCCAGGAACAGCGCAATTTGTAACTGCCAGGCCTGCTCCGCCTTTCGCAGGAACTCCAGGACCACCCAGCCAACAGCCAGACCGAATAGGACCATACCAGCCAGGCGGATGAGGGCACCGATTAGATCAAGAGCGATTTGAAGCCACACTGGATACATTGTTCCTCCTTTGAGCTGAGAAAAAAGATTAAACCCATGCCCAGATCAGCCACAGGCCGATCATCACCAGGCCCATTATAAACCGAATCACAAACCCCCAGCCCCAGCCGATCAGCAGCCCCCGCATCGAGTGGAGGGCTTTCCTCCAATCCCGGCACCGCATCCATTCAATCAGGAAAAGCGCAGCCAGGGCTGCCAGGATTCCGCCTGCCACCGGCAGGGCAAAATTGCCGGCGATCGCAGCCAGAAGCGTCACGAACACAACCCACCAGGGAACACCTGCCTGGTGAGACCGGCGCGCCGCCAGCACCTCACCGATCACGAGACCCACCAGCATCAGAAGGGTGATGAAGGCGAACATGACCCACCCCAGCTTTCCGAAGCCGGCAGCGAGCCCATATCCCAGCGCGGCGGCCCAGATGATCACCAGACCGGGCAGGAAGACCAGCGCGAGCAGTCCCACGCACATCGCCAGCAGGGTGATCGCTTTGAGGAGAAGAGCAGTTGTCACAGCGGCCGTTTTATTTGGCGGCCCCCTGCGCCGAGGGCGCCTCGTCCGGCTGGATGAGTTCGATCCCGCCCATCCAGGGGCGCAAAGCCTTCGGCACGACCACGGAGCCATCCGCCTTTTGATTGTTTTCCAGGACCGCGATCAGCGTGCGCGGCATTCCCAGGCCCGAACCGTTCAGGGTGTGGACCAGGCGGATCTTCGACCCATCCGCAGGCCGGTATTTGATATTGGCGCGGCGCGCCTGGAAATCGGTGTCATTCGAGACCGAAGAGACCTCCAGCCATTCACCGCAGCCTGCCGCCCAGACCTCCACATCATAGGTCATGGTTGCCCCGAAGCCGAGGTCACCGGTGCACAACTGCTTGATGCGGTAAGGCAGGCCAAGTTCTGCACAGGTCTGCTCAGCATCCGAGCGCATCTTCTCAAGCATGGTCTCCGATTCCTCCGGCTTGCAGAAAATGTACATCTCGACTTTGTCGAACTGGTGGCCACGCTTGATGCCGCGCACGTCCCGTCCAGCGCTCATCTTCTCGCGCCGGAAACACGGGGTATAAGCCGTATAGCAGCGCGGCAACGCAGTCTCGTCGAGGATCTCGTCCATGTGCAGACCGGTCAGCGGAACCTCGGCGGTCGGCACCAACCACAGGTCGTCTTCCACGTCATGGTAGAGGTTATCGGCGAATTTGGGCAACTGGCCTGCCGCGAACAGGGTGGCGCCTTTGACCAAGAAGGGGGGATATTTCTCGAGGTAGCCCTGACGGGCGTGCAGGTCGAGCATAAAGGCGATCAGCGCCCGCTGCAGGCGCGCCCCGGCCCCGCTCAACACGTAGAAGCGCGAACCGGTGATTTTCACGCCGCGCTCGAAGTCGAGGATGCCCAGCAAAGGTCCGAGCTCCCAGTGCGGCTTCGCCTGGAAATCGAACTCGGGCAGGTCCCCGCTCGTGCGCAACACCACGTTCCCTGCCTCGTCTTTCCCATAGGGGGTGCGGCTGTCCGGCAGGTTCGGGATGGCAGCCAGGACCGCTTTCAGCTCCTCTTCGATCCGGACGACGTCCTTATCCAGAGCAGCAATCTGGTCGCCGACCGCCCGCATGGCCTCGATCTTGGCCTGGCGGGAAGCCGGGTCCTTCATTTGAGAAATTTCCTTGGATCCCGTATTCCGCTCGGCCTTCAGCGCCTCGACCTGGCTCAGGGCCGCCCGGCGGTTCGCGTCCAGCTCCAGCAGCCGATCAACCGGAGACGCATCCATCTGGCGATCCCGCAGGGACTTGCGGACCAGGTCGGGCTGCTCGCGGATCAGGTTGATGTCCAACATGACGCACCTCCATCAGAATAGAATACGCCCCCTCTCCCTTGCAGGACGAGGGGGCGACTCGTGGTGCCACCTGCTTTTGCCGCCCGGAGGCGGCCTCGGCTGCGCGCTAACGGGCGCTCCCCGGCCCTCTTACGACTCGCGGTCCCTGCGAGGGCAACGGCCCGCTCTAGCGGACCACCGGAGGGGATTTCCCCGCCTCGCCGGCTGCCTCTCACCTTCCGGCAGCTCTCTGAGCGGTTTCCGCAGGTACTGATCTCCGGGTGCGTTGTTGATTGCCTGATTATACCCGGTGGTGAACGAAAGTCAAGCAGTTTCGCAATGCTATAGTTCCAGGACCGGATCTGGTAGGGGAGACATCCCCGATCGGGTCGGGAAGCCCTCCGGAATAGGCTCCCGGGCTTAGGGGCGGACAGAGGCGCCTTCCGGATTTGATACGAAATTAAAATTGCAGGACATGGCAACTTAGGTCAGAATTAACCGAGGCCTGAAATGAAAATTGAACGGATCGATCTGCACCATCTGAGTATGCCACTGGTCGCACCTTTCGAGACCTCCTTCGGAAGGACGACCGACCGCGAGTGCCTCCTGATCACCGTCTTCTCCGAGGGCTTGCAGGGGTATGGGGAGTGCGTCGCCGATCGCGATCCCGGTTACTCCTATGAGACGACCGGCACAGCCTGGCACGTGCTCAAGGATTTCATCTGCCCCGCAATCCTGGGCCAGGAGCTGGTCGATGCGGAAGATTTCCAGCGACGCGTGGAGAAGGTGCGCGGCCACTATCTCGCCAAAGCCGGATTGGAAATGGCACTCTGGGATCTGCGCGGCAAGCGCGAGGAGCGATCTCTGAAGCAGCTGCTCGGAGGGGTAAAAACGCGGGTCGAAGTCGGCGTTTCTGTGGGCCTGCAGGCCACTCCGTCTGCCCTGGTGCGGACGGTCCAGGAATACCTCCAAAAGGGTTACGGCCGGATCAAGATCAAGATCAAGCCGGGCCGGGACGTAGGTGAGGCGCGCGCCGTCCGGGAGGCTTTTCCGAAGATCAAGCTCCAGGTGGATGCCAATTCAGCCTATACCCTAGAAAGCGCCCGCGGCCTGCTGCCTCTCGACGAGCTGGAGCTTTTACTCATCGAACAGCCGCTCAGCGAAGACGACCTGTGGGATCACCACAAGCTCCAGAAGGAGTTTCACACACCGCTCTGTCTGGACGAGAGCATCCTCAGCCCCCGTCACGCCCGGGCCGCCATTGAGATGGACGCCTGCCGGGTCATCAATATCAAGGCCGGGCGAGTAGCAGGCCTGAGTCAGGCACTCGCCATTCACGACCTGTGCCTGGTAGAAGGGGTTCCGGTTTGGTGCGGTGGCATGCTGGAGACCGGCGTCGGGCGGGCCTCCAACCTGGCCCTGGCATCCTTACCCGGTTTCACCCTTCCGAGCGATATTTCCGCCTCCGACCGTTATTATGCCCTGGACATCACCAAGGAGCGTTTCACGCTCAATCCGGACAGCACGATCGACGTCCCCAACTTGCCCGGACTGGGGGTGAACGTGGACCTCAAAGCCCTGGAGAAATTCTCCCTGGCGAACACCAGGTTGGCCGCCTGATCATACTGCGATCTTGACCATGCCTGTCCCAACTTCTTATTCACGTGATGAGAAAATCTTCCGGGTGTTGCTGCGACATCCCTGGGGCACCTTTGGGTTGGTGTGCGCCGTGGTCCTAGCGATATGCCTTTCGGCGTGGGGGCCCGCCACAGGCTTCGCCCAGGCGATCGCGGCCGATCCAGCCCCCCGGGAAAAAATGGAGAAGCTGGCAGTTGCCTCTATGTCGGCCGCGGCCCTCGACCCACCGCCCTCCCAAAGCGTCATGCAGGTCGCTTCAGCCAGTAATCCCGCGTCGATCCCCGCGTGGCAAGGTACCCTGCATACGGCCTCCCTGGATTACCTTGCAAATTCACCCGATGCGGCCCTAACCATTGCCCATTCCCTGGGATATGCCCAGGGGAACGGGGATCCGAACAACATGTGCGGGCCGTTAGCCATCGCCATCTTACGGGATGCGGGCCTCATCAACAAATACGTCGACCCGCAGGCTTTTTGGCTGTGGCGGCCGGATAAGAATCCGGAGTTGGCCGAAACCACCTTTCCGGCAGATCGTTTCACCCATTACCAGTTCTCAGATGCCTTGAACCGATTTGACTTTAAGAGCTTTCCACTCCAGCCGGGGGATTTTCTTTATTTGTATGCGGGGAACACTCTCTCTTATGAACACATGCTGGTCGTCACCCGCGTCGACGAAGCCGGGCGAGCCTACTCGGTCACGAACATAAAGACCAATTCGGGTTTTAATGTTCAGGAGGTGATGCTCTACAATCCAAACCAGCCTGGGGCAGGCCAATTCTATCAATGGACCGACCCGCGGAACATCAAGGTCGGCCTGACCGGCACCGGCGGTTTTGACGTCTGGCGGATGACCTCGGCCCCTCCAAATCCCACCCCACAGGAAACAGCATTGGCAGGTGGGATCGACCAGGCCATTAACCAATATGGCGGGAAATGGCACATCCTGATCAAACAAATCAATGGCCCGGTGATCTACTCACGGCAGGCGGATGACCAGATCCCGGTCGCTTCGCTGATCAAAGTGCCGATCGCCATGCTGTTTTTCAAATCCCTGGAGATGAGCGGGATCGCTGCGGATCAATACAACAGTTACCTGTCGACTCAAGGAGACGGGCGGACATACGCCCAATTGCTGGACGCCATGCTAATCCACTCGGAAGAGGACGCCACCCGTGTGCTTTTACAGGATACCCGCTCGAGAAAATTGGACACCGATCGGACCCTGAAGTCCTGGGGCATCACAAAAATGGATGTCGACAACCGTGAAACGACCGCCTCTCAACTCGCGGCGCTCCTGGAGGACCTGTATACGGGAGAGTTCATTACACCCGAGGGGCGCACGATCATTCTCAACCTGATGGGCTCGCCGGTCGCCAACGATAATACGCGACTCGGGATTCTGCGTAGTCTGCTTCCGGCGGGGGGTGAATTTTACGAGAAACGCGGCACGATCGTAGACGAACAACTGGTGGTCGGGGACAGCGCCATCGTTACGCTGCCGGGCCCTGAGGGAGGGCAGGGATATGTCCTGGTGATCGTCGGCAGCTGGGAGAGTGCCTCGCCCGGGTCAGGTGTCCTGGTGAAGGCTACCGAACAGATGGCCCGCGCGTTCTGGACTTTTGCTAATTCTTCCCCCTGAATTCTTCCATGGTGGCGTGGCCGGGCTGGTTGATGCCCTCGCGCCGGACCACCTTCCACAGGGTCAGGCATAAGATCTTGATGTCCAGCCAGAAGGACCAATGGTCCACATACCAAACGTCCAGCTGGAACCGTTCCTCCCAGGTCAGCGCATTACGCCCCTTGACCTGTGCCCAGCCGGTCATGCCGGGCAGCACTTCATGCCGCCGGGCCTGCTGGGGAGAATAGCGCTCCAGATACTGCATCAGCAGGGGGCGGGGTCCGACCAGGCTCATCTCGCCTTTCAGGACATTCATTAATTCCGGCAGCTCGTCCAGACTGGTGGAACGAAGAAACCGTCCGAGAGGGGTCAGGCGTTCAGCATCCGGCAGGTAGTCCCCCTCTGGTCCGCGGCGGTCGTCCATGGTGCGGAACTTCAGAACGATAAAAGGGCGTGAGTGGTAGCCCGGGCGCTTCTGTCGGAACAGGATGGGAGGCCCCTGGAACGCCCAGACCAAGAACGCCAGGACCAGCAGCAAGGGAGACAGAACGATCAAGCCCAGCCCGGTCGCGACCAGGTCGAAAATCCGTTTGGAGGGGGGGACACCCTGTGGAAGCAGCGGCACACAATCATTCTACCAAATCTTTGTCTTTGTGGTATAAATTTAAACGGAGGCGCGATATGAACGAGCGAATCCTGATTATCGAGGACGACCCGGCGATTTTAAAGGTATTGCAACGCGGACTGGCCTATGAAGGCTATCTGGTGGATATTGCCACGGAGGGCCGCTCCGGTTTGAACCTGGCGCGTGACCATCACCCTGACATTGTCATCCTAGACTGGATGCTACCGGGCATGGATGGACTCGAGGTCTGCCGGCGTCTGCGGACGGGCGGCAGCCTGCCGATCCTGATGCTGACCGCCAAGGATACCATTCAGGACCGCGTCCAGGGCTTGGATGCAGGCGCCGATGATTATCTGGTAAAGCCGTTCAACCTGGATGAACTGCTCGCCCGCATTCGGGCCCTTCTACGCCGCACGCAAACCGAACGCGCTCAAGTGTACAAGTTTGCCGACCTTACCATGGACACCGCCTCACGCCAGGTTACACGTGGCGAGCGGCTCATCCCGCTGACGGCCAAAGAATATGAATTGCTGGAGTTATTCCTGCGCCACCCGCGCCAGGTGCTGACGCGCGAGGTCATCTTCGACCGGGTCTGGGGGTACGACTTCGGCGGCGAGAGCAATGTTCTGGAGGTGTACATCCGCTACCTGCGCCAGAAGCTCGATTCGGAGAACGAGCCGCGTTTGATCCATACGGTGCGGGGAGTGGGATACGTCCTGCGTGAGAATCCATAAATGTCCCTGCGCTTACGACTGACAATCCTATACTCGGCACTCACCGGGGGAATCCTGCTGGTATTTGGCATCCTGCTTTTCTCCCTGGTCAATTACCTCCTGATCAACCAGGTGGACAATACCCTTGCCCAGACCTACGATACCATTGTGGCCCGGACGCACATCAATTCGGTCTTGAATATCGCCTTCGTACCGGACCTGGATTTGAATTCCAATGTGTTGGTCCAGGTCTGGGGCTCAGATGGAACCCTCAAGTTATCCTCCCGCACCATTGCCTTCCTCACCCAACCCCTCGACCCCCTCGGATTTAAATCGGCCCAGCCCGCCCACAACGATGCCTACGTCGGCACGCCGCGCGTTCATATGCGCGTCCTTACCGAACCTATGCTCTATGCCGGCGACCGAATCGGGACCATGCAGCTGGCCTCGGAAATCGGGATGATCGATTCCACCCGAAACACCCTCTTAAGAATCCTGCTGCTCACAGCACTTTTGTCCATGGTCATAGCTGGCATCAGTTCCTGGTTGTCGATCGGGCGGGCGCTCGCGCCAATCGCGGCGGTGACCGATACCGCCCAGCAGATCTCCAAGACCGACGATCTCTCGCGGCGCATTCCCTACCACGGCCCGGAACACGATGAGGTCGGACGGCTCATCACCGCCTTCAACGAGACCCTGGGCCGGCTCGAGCACCTGTTCGCCTCCCAGCAGCGCTTCCTGGCGGACGTCAGCCACGAACTGCGCACGCCTCTGACCGTGATTAAAGGCAACGTGGACCTGATGCGCAAGATCGGCAGCGCCGATGAAGAATCCCTGATCGGCATCGAAGAGGAAGCCGACCGCTTGACCCGACTGGTGGGGGATCTGCTGCTGGAAACACAGGCCGAATCCGGGAAGCTGCCCTTGTACTTTGCCCCGGTCGAGCTGGATACTCTGCTGCTGGAAGTTTTCAAGGAAATGCACTTCTTGACCCACGACCGCATCCAGTTGAAGCTCACCGAAATTGATCAGGTGCTGGTCAATGGCGACCGGGACCGGTTAAAACAGGTGTTGATCAACCTGGTCTCCAATGCTATCAATTACACCCCACCGGGCGGCGAAGTTTATCTCAGTCTGGGGATCGTCGGTGATAACGCCCGTCTGATCGTGCGCGATACCGGCCCCGGGATCCCGAACGAGGATGTGCCACATATTTTTGAGCGCTTCTACCGCGCCGAGAAATCGCGCAGCCGTTCTAAGGTCGGCGGATTCGGATTGGGGTTATCGATCGCCTATTGGATCGTGACCAACCACGGCGGCCGTATCGAGGTGAACTCCGCCGAAGGGAAAGGGACGACCTTCTGCATCTGGCTGCCCTTGCTGAACAAACCTACATCCAGCAGCTGAGATCAATCGGGCAGGCTTAGGGGGTGCCGCCGAGAATTTGCCGTGCCTGCCGGCAAAGGCTGGCTCCGCCCGCGGCCAGCCACTCCTCCAGCCGCAGGCTGGCTCCTGCCCCATGCTCAGCATCGACGTATATTCCGCTTCCCCAATACACATACCGTTGAGTTTCAGCCGCCCAGCTGGTCTCGCTGCGACCGATGACGCTAATCCCGCCGTTATAGCCCGCCAGTGCCAGACGGGTGTCACCCGAGGCAGCCTCCAACGAACGCTTGAGATAAGCCAGGCCGCGCAGGGCGTTGGTCTGCGGCTCGGTGGGTATATCCGTTGGCAGGAAATGATCCGGCATCACCTGGAACAGGCCGACCGCACCAGCCCGCGAATGGGCAAAAGGATTTCCACATGATTCGATCTGCATCACGGTCGCTACCAGATTTGGATCCAACCCCGCCTGTTCCGACCAGGCCCGAATAGGACCAGCCCAATACTGCACCTCTGGCGTAAAGAAGGAGGCCAGGGTCAGGGCAGCAGGTCCGTCACCGGGCCCAGGCTGCTGGGTGGCCGTACCAAGGGCGGGGATCGGAGGATTCACACCCGAGAAAAAGAAAACCATGGCGAGGCCGACCAGGACCACCATCAGCGGCGGGAGCAGGACCCCAGACAGACAGCCGCTTCCAGGAGAAGCAGCTGTCTGATCAGGAGGAGAGACGGTGTCCCGGAAAGACATGACGTCTGCTACGGACTAAGACTGCCGGGATGGTTCCCCGTAATCTGCCTATCGAGCAGGACGGGCGCTCAAAGAGACGTTATGATAGGTAGGTTCCGGTCTGGCGACCTTCGGCAACGGCCGGAAGGGGGTCGGTGTCGAGAGGTTCGGCCGAGAGGCAGTCATAGCGGTCACCGGACGGGCGTGTACGGCAGGAGCCTGCGCCTGGCTGAACAACCGGTTTCCGGCCACCGAGAAGGTGCCGATGATCAGGACGCGGATGAGCCAGACCATAACCGCTACGAAGATCGGCACGACCTTGGTCAGGACCGTCGAGCTGATCACGGTGCTGCTCAGGTTGGCATGGCTGGAGATGGCCACCGACACCCCCCACCAGGTCAGGGTGGCATTCATGGCCGCAGCCAGCAACCAGGCTCCGAACAGGTACCAAACTTCCGTGGGATCCTGTTGGCCCTCCTCAGGCGTGAAGAGGCGGGCGATGCCGGCAAAATCGATGCCGCAGAAGGCGATCGCCAGAATCGTAGCCCAGGGCATCCCCGCAAAGGTCAGCGCACCTAGCACGTCCGAAAGGGCGAACTGGGTGGTGCTGTAGTTGAAAATCTCGAATGCCAGCAGCGCAACGATGATAATGACACCCCAGGCCAGCCCGCGTCGGACCGCCAATCCCTTGAGCAGAGCAGTGAGATTCTTACCCTTCCGAAAGTTGATGTTCATGACGACCTCCTTGATCAGGTTAGAACATATATTCTATATGCAGCATTATAGAACAAATATTCTGGTTTGTCAAGTAGGATTCTTTCTCGTTTCCGTAACACACGCGGTGGGCGATTTTGGGAAATTGGTTGGACAAGGGATTGATCCTCTCGAAGCCTTGCTTTAATTGGGCCTTGTTCCAGACAACAGGAGACCCGTCTGCATCCCCGC
>JBEKFY010000053.1:0-27869 GCA_050013095.1 Anaerolineales bacterium
TTCACACGAAAGCCGGGCACGCGCCGAATCTGCTCGGAGGTTGCCACCAGCGCGCCTGCTTCTCCCAGCGTGATGATGACGACCCTCACACCCTGTTGGAGTAAGACCCTCGCGGCCGCCTCCAGCGTCTGTTCTCCTGTCAACAGGCCCGCTTCTGTCTCATTTGGAGTCAAGATATCTATAAGAGACATCAGTTGTGTGGACAATGACTGAGCTGGGGCAGGATTAAGAATGATACGCAGGCCTGCCGCTCGACCGATTCGGGCGGCGGCCTCTACTGTCTCTATCGGCGATTCCAGTTGGAGCAATTCCACTTGAGCACTGGTTACCGCGGATCGCGCAGCTTCCACGTCAGCCGGGGTAAGGCGGCGGTTCGCACCCGGTGCGACGGCAATAAGGTTTTGTCCATCCTGTCCGACGACGATGAGGGCCACGCCGGAAGGCGCGTTGGCATCCTGAACGACGTATTGGATGTTTAACCCCTCCCGCTGGAAGTTGTCCAACGCCTGCCGGCCAAACAAATCCCGGCCAACACGGGCCACAAACGTGACCGCGGCACTCAACCGGGCGGCCGCCACAGCCTGATTGGCGCCCTTGCCGCCAGCCGCGGTAATCAAATCGCCACCAAGCACTGTTTCACCCGGGCGGGGCAAACGCTCTGCGCGCACGATCAGATCTGTGTTGGAAGAACCGACGACAATGATGTGAGGCATGCTGACACCCTCTGGATATACCGACTGCTGACCCTAGCCTCCGGTTGAATGAAACCGGTCAGGTAGAAGCGCGTGGCGATGGCCAATATTGCGCTGGTGTATCTGCTGGTGCAAACGTTCGAAAAGGCTGGCTCCTCAAAGTATGTGGCTTTGCTGGATGGCGAAGCGACGCCACACGGGAGTGCTGGCCTGGGTGCCATCCTCGTACTCCAGTGCGTACTCGGAGACCCATATGCCCAACGCGTTGCTATTCACGGTGCCGTCGGCGAATTCCTCTAGGTATCGGGTCGGCCAGTCCTCGACGGCGTGTAGGAAGATCACGCAGGTGGCCCGTACTCCACCGGCTTCGACGCGAACTTTATCTCGATCCAGCAGCACCACGTTGGGCATGTCCGGCAAACCCAGCTCGAAGGGGATGCCATGAAAGGACTGAGGGCCAAAAACTGTTTCCCTGCTTGAACCAATCGCAGGGAGGCGGGGAGATTTGCCCGGTCAGCATTGAAAACGTCTGCGAGAGAGATGGACCGGAAGTGGGGGGAAGGGGGATGTTCAACGTGGGCCTCCGAAAAGGCGTTAGCCGTTGCATTGCACAATCAAAAACTTGACTTAATAATGCTCCCTGGATTATAATACATAAAATCGTTTGCGCAAACGATTTTCAACGGTGATTATCTATGGCTACTATCTTAGACGTCGCCAGGGAAGCAAAAGTGAGCATCTCCACTGTCTCTCACGTGATTAACCGATCACGTTTCGTGAGCGAAGAGACGCGTGGACGTGTCGTACACGCCGTGGCGGCGCTGAACTATCAGCCTAACGCAGTGGCGCGCAGTTTGCGCACCAAAAGGACTCAGATGATCGCCCTGGTGATTCCCGACATCACCAATCCCTACTTCCCGGAGGTAGCGCGGGGAGTTCAGGATGCGGCGGAAGAGAACAACTATGCTGTAGTCCTATGCAATACAGACCGGACGTTGAGCCAGGAAGTGCGCCTCCTCAAAACGTTGCGCCAGCAGCGTGTGGAAGGCATCATCCTCAACCCGTCGGAGGTCACGCGAGTGGATTTGCAGATGTTGCGAGAAGCTGGGATCTCTGTAGTGTTAATTGGATCGCAAATCGATGATCCCGAGTTTGATCTCGTTATGGTGGACAACGTTGAGGGGGTTTACGATGCCGTCGAGCACCTGATTGCTCTGGGACATTGCCGCATCGGGCTGGTCGGGGGACCCCGAACCACAAGTTCAGGCCTGCAGCGCTTTCAGGGCTACGTCCGCGCTTTGAATGCGCATGAGATCCCTATCGAAGATGATCTGATTACCGAATGTGCCTTCACCTACGATGGAGGTCGTGAATGCATGAAGCGCCTGCTCGCCCTCAAGCCACCTCCAACCGCTGTCTTTGCCGCCAACGACGTGATGGCACTCGGGGCCCTCATCGCGATCGAAGACGCAGGGCTCAAGGTGCCTGACCATGTCTCGCTGGTTGGCTTCGACGACATCCCCGAGGCTTCCCGGACATACCCGAAGTTGACCACAATTGCTCAGCCTAAGTATCAGATGGGAAAGGAGGCCGCCCGGTTGCTCTTCGGCCGTATCAAATCTGACTACTCTCTGCCGCGACAAAAGGTCGTCCTAGAACACAAACTCGTCGTGCGCAATTCGACAGCTCCTCCTAAATGAGGAGCTGTATTTTTTGTCTGTTTGCGCAAACGTTTGCGCAAACGTTTGCGCTCGTAGTTCACCGTAACGATCATCAAATCCACCTTTGAGGTTTACTCGAGGAGTTTGACATCCATTATGGTTACAAAAGCGAATTTGGCTGTGGGACTCGACGCACGTTTGCGAGATGACCGAGCTATCGGTACGCTCATGGGTCTGGCCATCGGCGACACCCTTGGCGATCAGGCCCGTTCCCTCGAGAATCATGCCCTCTATGGCATTACTCGCGACCTGCACTCCAACGAGTCGTGGAGCACAGACGACACCGAATTTGCACTGCTCGTTGCCCAGGAGCTAATTGTGACGAAAGGGGAACTGACTACGGGGGCGGTGGTCGAGGCGTGGCGTGAATATGTCCTGACCCAGGAGGAACTGGGGACCAAGGTTGGCGAGAGCGAGAAGGGGGCGGTGGCTAACCTGCGGCGCGGGATCCTGCCACCCCAGTCAGGCAGTGACAATGCTTATCACTACAGTGATGGTGCCGCGATGCGCGTGGCGCCAATTGGGATTGTGTGTGCTGGTGACCCGGCGCGGGCAGCCCGGCAGGCGGAAATCGAGGCCTGTGTCAGCCACTATCGCGATGGAGTGTGGGGCGCGCAGGCAGTGGCGGCCAGTATCGCCGTGGCAATGACCGGCAGCTCGGTTGAGGAGATCGTCGCCACCGGTCGCCAATTTATCCCCAACGATTCATGGCTTGGTCGCTGGTTCGACCGGGCGATGGGGATCGTCGACGCGGCTGGGGGGGACCTCTGGAAAGCATGGGACCCGCTCCATCGGGAACTCTGGACCTCCTATCGGGCCTCCAATGCGGAGGCCTTATCGCAGGCATATGCGCTTTTTCGCTTGACGCGCGGCGACTTTGTCGAAGGGGTTATCGCCGCCGCGAACTTCGGGCGCGATGCTGATACGTTGGCGGCACTCGTGGGAGCGTGGTCTGGCACGTTGCATGGCGCCAGCGCCATTCCTCCCGCGTGGGTCGAAAAGACTCGCCGTCCCTCGGGGCGCTGCCTCCGGTTCACGGCGGGACTGGACATCGGCGAAGTCGCCCTGGCCTTGGTGGGTTTTTCCAATATTCGAACAGCATCAGTAAGGAGGTGAATAGGGATACAGTCATAGGCCACTTTCTACCAGGGCAATACGTTGAATTCACAAGAAGAAGGAGAAACGACATGAAAACCTACATTGTGCGTTTGCTGATTGTGCTAATGGTCGGCAGCCTGCTAGCTGCCGGATGTACGCCGGTAGCGCCGCAACCCACTGCCGCCCCACAACCCACTGCCCCTCTACAACCTACTACCCCCCCACAACCTACTACCCCCCCACAACCTACCAAAACGGTTGAACCCGTCAAGATCGGCGTATACAGTGTGGCTTGGGATACTAGCGACCAGGCCATGGTGAGCAAGCTGGTTGACCTATTTAACCAAGAGCACCAGGGTCGAATCCAGGCGGAACTGATCCAAGGGGACTGGGGTTCGGCCGACACCTATCTCACCGCCGGTGTGGCCGGCGGCGGCGGCATCGCCGACGTGATAGAGTATTATACTGGTGGTGCCGCCTCGTGGTATGACCATCACCTCGTGATCGATCTCAGGCCCTACATCACCGACGATGTCCGCGCGACCATGCCCTCTGAGCTATGGCAGGCTCGCACAGCCCCGGACGGCGCAGTCTTCGAGAGCGGCACGATAAGCGGTGAGCCGAACGTCATCTATTACAACCCGGCGCTGTTGGCGAAAGCAGGCATTGACCCGCCAGCCCTTGGCAGCGCCTGGACCTGGGATCAATTCCTGGCCAATGCGAAGAAGCTCACCGTGGACAAAAACGGCAAGTACCTTGGCGAGGCCGGTTTCGATGCCAGCCATGTGGTGCAGTGGGGCTTCATGCCGCGCCTGGACGCCGACCAAATCGCTGGGAACCTCTCCGACCTGGAGATGCAAGCCACTGGCCAGCCCATGATCCGGCGCGGGTCTGACGGGCAATGGGACGTTTTCTTCGATGATGCAGCCCTGCCCTCCATGCGCACCTATCTGGGCGTCATCAAGGAGGGCATCACGCCGGCCCTGTCCATCGGCCTGACCGGCGATTCGCAGGATGAGGCATTTCATCAGGGTCTGGCCGCCATGGTGCTGCGCGGATTCTTCAATGTCCCCGTGCTGCATGACAAGTGGTCCGACTTCCAGTTTTCAACCATGCCCCTTCCGCGCGATCCGGGTCAAAACGTCTACTACATGGACACAGTCGGCCAGGGCTACTCCGTGCCCGTGACCAGCAAGCATCCCGCGGAAGCGGCTGAGTTCGTGTTCTGGCTGCAGACGGCAACACCGCAGGCCATGCGAGCCAGTACGCTGTTTCTGGGGCCGGTCAACCCAGCCGCCTGGGACGATCCGCTTCTGATGGACAACCCCGACTGGGCTACGTATCGCAGTCTGTCGTCCATCTCGAAGCTGGTTCCCGTCGAGAATAACGATAATGAGGACGAATTCATAACCACCGTCTTCAACCCCGCCGTGCTCTCCGTGGCATCGGGAGACAAGACCCTGGATGCCGCCATTGCCGAGATCAAGGCGAGCTCCAAGACGATGCTAAACAAGTGAGTGTTGCGTGCGCGGCCGGGACCTTAATCGGGCAGGTCCCCCCTGCCTAGTGAGGGGTCCCGGCCGCCTCAACCGGCAAAAAATCGCCCGGTAACATCCAGGAGATAATATCGGTCATGGGACGTCTCCGACGCATGCATTGGTTGCCCTACGTATTAATCCTGCCGACGGTCATCGCGCTGGTGCTGGTTTCGGTTTACCCGTTCGTGAGCGGCATCGCTTATGCCTTCACCGATATCGAGCTGTTCGGCAGCTCGGCACACTGGGTTGGCCTGGAAAACTTTGTGAACATCCTGCAGGGTGCCACGGGCTCGGCCAAGTTCTTCCATCAGGCCTTCTTCCAGACAGTCGAATGGACAATCAGTGTGATCGCCGGCCAGCTCGTCCTCGGCTATATCACCGCCCTGCTGCTCAACGAGAAGGTGCCCGGCCGGGGCGTATTTCGCACTTTGGTCCTCCTCCCGTGGGTCATCCCAAGCGTGGTGGTCGGGCTGACCTGGCAGTGGATGTATGACCCTTTTTACGGCTTGATCAATTATTATCTGCACGCTTGGGGCCTGATCAGTGAATACCGGGCCTGGGTCGGCCAGCCGAACTCGACGATATGGCCCATCGTGGTGGTGGCCATTTGGCGCGGCCTGCCATTCATGGCGCTGATGCTGTTGTCGGGCTTGCAATCCATCCCCCAAGAATTTTACGAGGCGGCCGAGGTCGACGGCGCCAACACTTGGCAGCGCTTCTGTTATATAACTCTGCCACATATGCGCACAGTGACAGTGATTGCGGTGATGCTAACCACGATGTGGTGGTGGAACTCATTCGACCTGCAAAGGGTGCTCAGTCCGGTGGGCACTCTAGGCTACAATGCCATGACCGTGTCCATCCTGGCCTGGTACGAGGCGTTCCAGTGGGACCATCTTGGGCTGGGAGCGGCCATTTCGTTAATCTCACTGCTGGTGTTGTTCGTGCTCATGATTGGCAATGTGCGTCGCGAAATGCGCTCTGTCAACGAATAGGAGCCGTGCCATGGTCTCGTCTATCCAGCTAGCACATACCCGATCTTACTACCGCAAGTGGGGCCTCCGGTTTCTGCGGATTGCTATCACCTATATCTTACTGGTCGTCATCGCTCTGTTCTGCATATTCCCGATCGCTTGGATCATCAAGACCTCGTTTGAGAGCCCGGGCTATATCAGCAACGTGCACGTCCAATGGCTGCCCATTCAGTTCACTTGGGACAACTACCGCAACGTGCTCAACAACCCGCGGGCGATGATCGGGCGCTCGTTCCTGAACAGCCTGTTTGTCTCGAGCGTCTCCACCGCGCTCTCGGTGCTGATTACCACCCTGGCCGGCTACGCCATGTCACGCTTCACCTTCCGCGGAAAGTTCGTGTTCGGCCTATACCTGCTCCTGATCAACATGATCCCGAGCACGCTCATTCTGATCTCGATGTTCGTGCTGCTCATCAAACTGCACTTGGTCAACTCCTATGGGGGGCTGATCGTGTATTACGCCTCTTTCGGGCTTCCGCTGGCCACCTGGATGCTCAAAGGGCACTTCGACAGTATCCCGATCGAGCTGGAGGAACAGGCCATGATCGACGGCGACACCCGGCTGGGTGCCATTCGCCACATCATTCTGCCCCTGGCAGTACCCGGTATTGCGGCTGTGTCTATCGTCATCTTCATGAGTTGCTGGACCGAGTTTATGGCTGCCCTGACGATTTTACAACGCCAGGAATTGCGTACCCTGCCGGTGCAGATCATCAACTTCATGGGCTTTCAGCGCGTCGATTGGGGCCCGGTGATGGCCTACAGCGTCATCGTGGGCCTACCGGTGGCTTTGCTATTCATCCTGGTCCAAAAGCAGTTGGTTGGCGGCCTGACGTCGGGCTTCTCAAAATGACAGCCGGGGATCGATTGACGACCAAAGGGCTGGCGCAGGACCAGGCGGACGTGTTGCTTCTGAATGGCAGCTGGGAGTTTCGGCTCGACCCCGATGACGCCGGAGAGCGGGAGGGCTGGCAGCGGCTTGGCGCCGGTGGTGAATGGGTGACCATCCCGGTCCCGGCCATGTGGCAGGTGGCGGGCTATCCTGACTATAACGGTTGGGCTTGGTATCGGCGGAGATTCGCGGCGCCCGACAAGCCCGCACCAGACCGCGGGTCATTTGTGCAGCGCATGTTCTTGCGCTTTGACGGTGTTTCATATTGGGCTACAGTCTGGCTCAACGGCCAGTATCTGGGCACACACGAAGGGCACTTCGCGCCGTTTGCCTTTGACGTGACCGGCAAGCTGCTGGCCGAGAACACGTTGGTCGTGCGCTGCGGCTGTCCATTGGAAGAGTGGCAACATGCGGTGGAGACCTGCGGCGGGCGCGGCAAGCGTACCACCCTGGGTGCGTTGCAGGATTGGGATTGCATCCCCTACCCCGCCCGCACCAACCCCTCAGGCATTTGGCGTGACGTGGTCTTGGAAATCACCGGCCCTGCCTTCATCCGCCATGCTGATCTGGCAACCACGGATCACGAGCGCATCGGCCAGCCAGGTTACGATGGCCTGACCACTGCCCAAGTGGCGTTGCGGCTGACTCTGGTGAACATGGGGCCGGGGACACAGGTGGCGCGGGTGCGGCTGACATTCACACCTCGGAATCATGCCCAGCTGGCGCAAGTCGTCGAGTTGGGTCCGCTGGACTTGATGCGCCACACCGACTGGCCGTTGTCCGAACGCGGTGCACCAACCGGCATGGACGACATGGAGCAGGAATTCACGTTTCACTTCAAGGTGCCCGACGTCCGCCTGTGGTGGCCCTGGGATATGGGCGCCCAGAACCTCTACGAGGTAGCTGTGGAATTGTGGTTGGGCCAAGAGCTCAGCCATCGCCTCACCACTCCATTTGGCTTTCGCACCGTTCAGAAAGGGTTGAATGATCCGGCCGCCGATCGCTGGAACTGGGCACTCTTCGTCAATGGGGTCCGGTTTTTCGCCCGCGGGTCAAATTACCTGAGTGAGCAGTTCCCATCGCGCATGACTCACCAACGGTACCAAACAGATGTGCTGTTAGCCAAAAACGCCAACATGAACATGCTGCGTGTGTTTGCCAATGTGGAACGGCCCGAGTTCTACGATGTCTGTGACGAGTTAGGCGTACTGGTCTATCAGGACTATCCACTCCAATGGGCCGGCTACGTCCACACCGATGAGTTCAGCCGGGCCTGCCAACGCCAGGCGGCCGAGTTGGTCCATCTGCTTTACAACCACCCTGCAGTGTTCATGTACTCCGGTCACTCGGAGCCCGGGGATGTGGACGTGCAGCGCGAGATCGACAAGCCTATGACGGCTATCGTCCGCGCTCTCGACCCGACCCGGCCCGCGATCTTTGAGAACGGCGAAGGCCCAGAGCACGATCTGCACGCCTGGAGGTGTGGCTGGTACGGCGGCCATGTGGAAGACTTGGAGACCTGGTGCGACGAGGCGCGCGCTGGTTTCATTGGCGAGTTCGGCGCCCAGAGCTTTCCTAGCTTGGAGCATCTGCGCCAGTACCCGACTTTGACCAACGCGGATCTTGAGATCCCCATCAACGTGACCAAGCTGGAGTTGCTTAACTTCCAGGTGCAAATCTTCGAGCGTTACCTGCGGCTGGAGCGTCGCCGGGATCCTATTGAAGCCTGGACTGAGCGTAGCCAGGCGTATCAAGCCGAGCTCCTCAAAGCGCACATCGAGGCCTTTCGTCGCCACAAGTACGCCGATCTCAACGGCGCCCTCACCTTCCACTTCTTGGACAATTACCCGGGCATCAACTGGTCTATTGTGGATTTCTGGCGCACGCCGAAGCCAGCCTATTACGCGGTGCAGAAAGCCTTTCAACCGCTTCACGTCATGGCGTCTGAAATCCCGAGTTCAAAGGCGGAAGGCGACCGCCGCTTCGTGCGGGAAGTGTGGGTGGTGAATGATGGCTGGCAAGCGTACCCGGGATGTCAAGTGTGGTGGCGGTTAACCGACCCGCAGGGTCATGAATTGGGCGCAGGGAGCATCGAAGCAGACATCGGGCCGGACGATCTGATCAGTCTAGGCCTAGTGAACTGTTCACTGCCGAATGAGTTCGTCCTCGGCCGGTACGTCTTGGCTCTCGAACTCCGCGATGCAGCCGGCGTGCTATTGTCTGACAACGAATACGCCTTCGAGATCGTTCGCCGGACGAGCTGAAAAGGAAGCGACATGGCAATACATCGAGACCTTCAACCGGCGACCCTGATGAGGGCCGAAATCGCGCAGCGGCGCGATGAAGGTTACGACCTAGGCAACTTGCCCGATCGGATTGAAGCCGCCATCGCTGCCGGGAACATCGACTCGCAGGCTGAAACCTTCTGGGCCGCGATCGATGGCCTACCTCCCCTTCCTGCCGGACGAGAGGAACGGCTGGATCTGGAAGCGATACGCACCGCTCGTCCCGACGGCCGGTACAAGCCTCGTTTCAACCTGAGCGAGACGGCGCTCTACGACCGAGTCTACGGAGCCTGGTTAGGCCGCTGTGCCGGTTGCACGCTGGGCAAGCCGGTAGAAGGGTGGCTCCGCGGCAAGATCGAAACCTACCTGCGAACCGCCGACGCTTACCCGCTCGCCTCGTACTTTCCAGTGCTCGACCCGTTTCCCGAAGGGCTGGCGCTCTGGAAGAACTATACGGCGACCGCATTGGGTCGCGTTCGGGGTATGACCCGTGACGACGATATTGACTACACGGTAATGGGGTTGCACATCCTGGAGACCTGTGGCCGCGATTTCAGCACCCGGGACGTGGCCGAGGCCTGGATCAACAACCTGTTTTTCGGCAAAGTCTACACCGCCGAAGCCGTGGCGTTCCGCAACCTGACGCATGGGATTGACCCGCCGCACACAGCCCTTCACCGCAACCCGTATCGCGAGTGGATTGGGGCCCAGATCCGAGCCGACATGTGGGGCTACGTCAACCCGGGTCAGCCGGAGAAGGCGGCGGCGTTCGCCTATCGCGATGCCTCACTCTCCCACACAGGGAACGGCATCTACGGCGCCATGTGGGCGGCGGCCTGCATCGCCGCCGCTTTCGCTACGGATGACCCCGACCAGATTGTCGGCGCCGGCCTGGCCGAGATCCCGGAGGATTGCCGCCTGGCCAGGGCAGTGCGGGATACCCAGGCCTGGGCCCGTGAGTGCCCGACCTGGGAAGACGCGTGGGAGCGGGTCAATGCCAGGTACGGTGCTTATCATTCCGCCCATGTGATCAACAATACCTGCTTGATTGTACTCGGCCTGCTCTACGGTGCCGGCGATTTGGAGAAGAGCATTTGCTTGGCCGTGATGGGCGGGTGGGATACTGATTGCACCGGCGCCACGACCGGCTCGATACTGGGTACCATGCTCGGCGCCAATGCCCTGCCAGACAAATGGATTGCTCCCTTGAACGATCGGCTGGAAAGCATCGTCCCCACTTTTCAGGAGAGCTCCATCTCCGACTTGGCGCGGCGCACGGCTGCCCTGGCAAAAACAAGAGGGAATGCGCACCGATGACGAGCCACGATATCGACGATTTTGCAGGGGAGAGCCAATCGGCCCTGTATGCCCGCTGGGCTCAGTTCGGTCTTCTCTCCTCCTATGCTCGCGTCCATGACGAGACGGCCCGCGAGGCCTGGGCATTCGGCGTCGAGGCGGAAGCCATCTCCAGCCGCTATGCCCGGCTACGATACCGCTTCGGTTAACCGACGAGGAGGCGAGCGATGAAAAGGGCGAAGAAGGTCATGAGTTTTCCTGGGGTCCCCTTTGAGGTTGACATGCCAGCGTTCCTGGCCCAACACGACCTGATATACCAGGCGCCTGCCCGGGACTGGGAGGACGGGACACCACTGGGCAACGGCGACCTATGTGCGACTTTGTATAAACCCAAGTCGTTCGAGTGGGGGCTGACCAAGGTGGATGTATGGGATCGCCGCTTTGATCGGGCTAGTGCGCCTTTGACTGCTCATGACGAGGTGGTACGTCTGGTTCGGGCGGAAGACCGACTGGCGCTGTGGGACCTGACTGGCCGCGAGGCTATCCCCTACTCACGGATGCCCTTTAGTTCCAAGCCCCAAGCCTGGCAACATCCACCTTCTCCCAAACCTTGTGGATCGTTGCGACTCTCGGCTGGCGGCTACAACCCCGACTTCCTCACCGAAGTGCATGACCAGTTTGAGCAGCGTTTATTTCTTCACGATGCAATGGCCAGCACGATCTACAGCACCCGCTATGGCTCTGGACGCATCACCTCTTTCGTCTGTGCGACCCGCAACCTGCTGGTTGTGCAGGCGGATCACACCACCACTGCGCCCCAGCGCGGCGCTGTCGAACTAATCCGTATCCCCGATCCAACCCTAGGATCGCCTCACCTAGAAAAACACGGAGATTTCGCCTGGATAGACTACCTCTTTCCCGACGGTTTCCGCTACGTGATGATGGCCCGAGTGGTTGGCCCGGTACGGGATGCCGAGCTGCTCGCCGATGGTTTTCGCTGGACCTTCAACCCCCTCGATACCCTTCATCTTACCGCTTATGTGGCTGTGGTCACAAACCGCGAGGCCGATGACCCTGTGGCTGCAGCCCGTACCCTCCTGACACAGGCCCTGTCCGATGGGTACAATGCCCTTCGGGCTGAGCATGTAGCTTGGTGGAACGGCTTCTGGTCGCGTTCTTTCCTGGACCTGTCCGACGACTATATTGAAAACTTGTGGTATCTCTCAATGTACCTACTGGCCTCCTCGTCGCGAGGTTCTCAGCCTCCCGCTCTTTTTAGCCCATGGTTTCTTGATGATTTCCAGTCCTGGCATGGCGACTACCACGGCAACGTCAACATCCAGCAACTCTATTGGCCAGTGCTGACGGCCAACCACCCCGAACTGGCCGAGCCCTATATCCGCACCTTCCACGCTATGTTGCCAAGGGTGACGGAAGAGACCCGAGAGGTCTACGACATGCGGGGGGCGAAGTATCCGCACATGACCACGGACAACGGAACTGAGATGGGCTTTGGATGGGCTCGCTATTGCCTCCATGTCCCTGCTTGGCACACGAGTATCTTCTGGCAACGCTACCGCTACACTCGAGATCGGGCTTTCCTGGCCGAAGTGGCTTATCCGGTTATGAAGGCCGTGCTCACTTTCTACGAGGACTATGTCTCCCGAGACGAGAGGGGTACTGTCCACATCTGGCCTAGCAACTCATCCGAACAGGGAGAGTGGTGGGTGCGGGACGTCACTCAGGACCTGGCGTTTTTGCGGGAGTTGCTGACGGCTGGGATAGAGGCAGCCGAGATCCTGGGGGTAGATGCAGACCGACGGGCGGTCTGGAAGGAAATTCTGGCGAGCTTGGCCCAATACCCCATAGCTGGTGAGGTGATACTGGATTACGAGGGTGCACCAGCTGATCTGGCTTTGAACCATCCCGCTTTGATGGCTCCGGTTTTCCCCACTGGTGACGTTGGCCCAGGGCACCCGTTGTGGGAGACATTTCGTCACACGGCCTTTGGTCTGTTGGCCCGCAGTGGTCGTAAGCTTGACTTAGCTCCCTTCAGCCTACCCACCTGGAACGACGACATGTCCTGGCCTTGGCTGTGCTGCATTATGGCCCGCTTGGGCGAAGGGGAGGCCGCACGGGCATATTTATACGACTTGGGTATCTGGCAGTTCCAAAAACTCAATGGGACCTTCGCATGGAACGTGGCCTGGACCCACAAGCAGCGGATTCGCCAACCGGCCATACTCAACACGTCAGAGGGCTTCGCCTCAGCTGTCAACGAGATGGTGCTTCAGACGTATGACGGACTTATCCGTGTTTTTCCAGCGTTACCTCACGACTGGTCAGGCCGTTTCGCTGGTTTTCGGGCGGTGGGTGCCTTCTTGGTTTCTGCGGCTGCCAGCCATGGAGCTGTTGACTGGATCGTCGTGAGCAGTGAAGCGGGCGGCCGCTGTCGTGTCGCCAACCCATGGCTTGGTCGGACGGCCGAGGTGCACGATGTTACCGGAAACGACCTCATCCTCGCGTCGGACGCACCAATCCTAGCCTTCGACACGCGGTCTGAGAGCACCTACCGCTTGACCCCTGCAGACAAAGCCTGGCCGCGGGAAGTCGACCTCGTTGGTGGCCAGCCGCGCGAGGCTCCTCGCGTTTACGTGGGCCCTTGCTACTTGGGCCACGGAGACTACCCGGTCTACCTGGGCAGACCCAGGATCCTTGGGAAGTGGTGACGATCGTTGGAGCGGTTGGAGGCTTGCTTCACAGAGATGGATATGGACACAGGACTCAAGTCAACCACCCTAAGCGTGATCGTCGGTAGTCGAGGCCTCTTCCCCGACCACCTCTGCGATATCATGGAGGGCGGACTGCATGCCGACCTGGGCCGAGCGGCCGTCGTCCTCCTGCGTGAGGAAACCGAACGCCACAAGCGGCTGACGACCCCGCAGTGGCCGATTATGCACGCCGGCGTGCACGGCGTCACCCGTGACCAGATGATGGCCTGTCACAAGGCTAATCACATCAACGTCGCATATGCGTCATCAGCGGAACGCGCTGACCAGGCCTTGGCGACCAAGGCCGCTCAGCTGCATGCGATGGGCCTTCAGGTCCATCTGTGCGGCAAGGTGGCATTGGGCTGAGGTGCAAAGATGACTTTACGTGGCGCTCTGCTGGGTTGTGGGCACGTCTCCCTCTTCCACCTGCGAGCCTGGGCTCAAATCGACGGGGTGCAGATCGTAGCGCTAGCCAACCGTGACGTTAGCAAGGCCGAGGCCCGCTCGCGCGAGTTCGGTATCTCACCGGAGCATGTCTATGGCGACTACCGGCAGTTGCTTGACCAAGAGGCGCTCGACTTCGTTGACATCGCCACCGCTCCCGAGGTGCACCGTGAACAGGTGGAGGCTGCCGCCGTCCGTGGCCGGCATGTTCTCTGCCAGAAACCCCTAGCCCCCAGCCTTGAAGACGCGCGGGCTATGCTGACCGCCTGTGAGACCGCCGGTGTCCTCCTCTCGGTCAACGAGAACTGGCGCTGGCGAAGCTGGTACCGGGAGATCAAGCACTTGCTGGACGAGAGGGTGATCGGCCGTCCCCGCTACGCTCGAATCGCTCGCCACAATGATATGACATTGTCTTGCCCCAATGGCGGCCTGCCGCCTCTGTTTGTCAGCCAGGCCTACACAGCCGAGATGGACAGGCTAATCATCTACGAATGGGGCATCCATCTCATGGACGTCCTGCGTTTCCTGTTCGGCGAAGTCACCGGTGTCTATGCACGAATAGACCACGTCAGTCCGCTGTGCAAAGGCGAGGACCGGGCGCTTCTAACCCTGGACCTGAGCGGGGTGACGAGCGTCATTGACATCAGTTGGGCGACGGTCATGGGCGAAGCGCGATCCGGCCAATTGGAACAGGTGACCATCGAAGGAGACGAAGGCACTATCGAGTTGCTACCCGATCAGGGTGATCTCCTGCGGGTGACGACCAAAAGCGGGATGTGGCAGCGACCTGCTTTCGATGTGGCGCCCGAAGGGGCTTACCAGGCGAGTTACACCGCAGCTCAGCGTCACTTCATCGAATGCCTGCGCGCCGGGACCGAACCGGAGACTTCCGGCCGGGATAACCTGCGAACGCTCGCGGTCGCCTTTGCCGCGTATGACTCCGCTGCGCGAGGCGAAGTGGTTCATCTATGACTATCCAATACGATCCCGACCTCCTGCACCGCATGTACCGGACGATGAATCTCATCCGCCGCTTTGAAGAGGCGGCGGGCGGGTTATACCGCCAGGGCGCTCTAAAAGGCGGTATCCATGCTTCCAGCGGGCAGGAGGCCGTGGCAGTGGGGGTTTGCTTTGCCCTCCGAAGCGACGACTGGATCACGAGCACGCACCGTGGCCATGGACACCACATCGCCAAAGGCGCAGATGTGAAACGACTGATGGCCGAGATTTGCGGTAAGGACTCGGGGTACTGTAGAGGACGTGGGGGCTCGATGCACGTGGCCGCGTTTGACGTCGGTAGCCTCGGGGCTTATCCGATCGTCGCCTCCGGCGCACCGGTTGGCGTGGGAGCGGCGCTGGCCGCGCGGATGTCCGGGCAGCCTCGAGTCGTCGCTGTCTTCTTTGGCGAGGGCGCTCTAGGGCAGGGCACCCTATATGAGGCACTTAACCTGGCCCAAGTGTGGAAATTGCCGGTGCTGTTCGTGTGCGAGAACAATCACTACGCTGTATCCACACCGGTTGAACGATCCATCGCCGTCAGCGACATGGCGGCGCTGGCTTCAGCCTATGGCATGCCCGGTGCCATGCTCGACGGGCAAGATGTTTTGGCGGTCTACGATTGGGCGAGCTCGAGCATCGCGCGGGCGCGCAAAGGTGGTGGGCCAAGTTTCCTGGGAGCGGACACTTATCGGTTCGAGGGTCATTACTTCGGCGAGCTGCAGGTCTATCGGAGCGAGCAGGAAGTAAAAGAGGCGCGGCGTACGCGCGACCCGATTGCAAGACTTGGCGCACGCATGCTCGAAATCGGCGTAGCGACCCAGGCCGACTTGGAAGCGATGGTTGGCGCAGCCGCGATCGAGGTACAGGCTGCGCTCGAATTTACCGCCGCCAGCCCCGAACCGGATCCGGCGACGGTCACCGAGTATATCTATGCCTGAGTTGACTTACCTACAAGCCATCAATCAGGCGCTACGCGAGGAGATGGAGCGCGACAAGACCGTTTTCCTCCTCGGTGAAGACATTGGCAAACATGGCGGTGCGTTCGGCGTCACGCGCGGCCTCTTTGATCTCTTCGGACCGGAGCGAGTCCGCGACACCCCGATCTCTGAGAACACCATCGTCGGCACAGCGCTCGGCGCCGCCGTTGCCGGTATGCGACCGGTGGTTGAGATCATGTTTGCGGACTTTTCGGCGCTGGCCTTCGACCAGATCGCTAACGAGACCGCCAAACTGCGCTACATGTTCGGCGGGCAGTGCTGCGCGCCGTTGGTCGTCCGCATGCCGCAGGGCGGGCTTTCCTGGAAAAGTTCAGCGGCACATCATTCCCAAAGTGTCGAAGGGTGGTATGTCCAGATCCCCGGTCTCAAAGTGGTGTTGCCCTCCACGCCCGCCGATGCCAAAGGTCTGCTCAAGGCCGCCATTCGTGACGACAATCCTGTCATCTATCTGGAACACAAAGGTCTGTATGGGGAAAAAGGGGAGGTGCCGGACGGCGATTACGTCATCCCCCTCGGACATGGCGAGGTGAAGCGACCGGGAACGCATTGCACGGTAATCGCCGTGGGCAAGATGGTTCAATCGGCTCTTACCGCCGCCGAAACTCTTGCGGCGGAAGGCATTGAGATCGAAATCGTGGATCCGCGCACCCTCCTCCCGCTCGATGAAGAAATGATGTTTGTGTCGGTGCGCAAGACGCACCGCGCCGTCGTCGTCTCCGAAGCGCCGCGCACGGGGAGCGTTTCCGCTGATTGGGGGATGCGCATCTACAGTGAGTGTTTCGACTGGCTCGACGCGCCGGTCGGATGGGTGGCTGCGCTCGATGTACCAGTTCCGTACAGTAACCGACTCGAAGCTGAGATTTGGCCGACGCCGGAAAAGATCGCTGCTGCGGTGCGGGAGGCGTGCTATGCATGAAGTGCGCATGCCCAGACTGACACATGACATGCAGTTGGGGATTCTCGTTGACTGGATGGTCAAGGAAGGCAAGTTCGTGAGGCGTGGCGCACATCTCTTCGAGGTGGAAACGGACAAGGCCACGGTGGGGGTCGAGGCCGAGGCGGACGGCGTGCTGGCTGGGATATGTGTGGTTCCCGGTAATGAAGTGCCGGTCGGTGCAATGATGGCCTACTTGCTTGCGCCCGGCGAAGAACTGCCAGCAGCGGCGGCGCAGTCAGCGGCTGCACAGCTCTCCGCTCAAACTACCCCGCCGTCTCCGAGCCTGTTGCCACGCTCGCCTACGGTCACAATACTCGACCCTCGTGCCGGAGGCCGGACTATTGCGTCACCCATCGCCAAACGCCTCGCCGCCAAGCACAGCGTGGACTTGTCGGCACTTCGGGGTAGCGGCCCGCGCGGGCGTATCCTCGAGCGCGACGTGCTGGCTGCTGTCGCAGCGGCCTCTGCGCAGCCTGAAGCGGAAATCGGAATCGCCGGAGTTGGTGTTGAATACGACATCGTACCGCTCTCGGCGATTCGCCGCCGCACCGGGGAGCGGCTAACAGCCAGTTGGGCAGTTACCCCGCAGTTTGTCCTCGAAGCCAGCGTGGATATGACCGAGGCCATGCGCTGGCGCGAGTGGGCAGATGGGAAACCCTCAATCACCGCTCTGCTCGTGCGTGTCGTCGCCGCCGCGCTTCGGGCGCACCCCGAGATCAATGTGACGTTCGTGGATGGCGAACTCCGCCGATATCGCCGCGTCAACGTCGGTGTCGCGGTGGCCACTCCCGTCGGGTTGATGGTTCCAGTTGTTCACGACGCCGATCTCCTGAGTCTGCAGGCCATCGCGGTGCGGCTGGAGGCGATTCAGGCTGCCGCCGCCGAGGGCCGTTTTGCTCCGGCTGACTTGTCGGGTGGCACACTCACGATCTCAAACCTCGGCCCGCTCGGTATTGACGCCTTCACTGCCGTCGTCAACCCGCCGCAGGCCGCCATCCTAGCCGTGGGGCAAATCATCTCGACCCCAGTTGGGAGAAACGGAACGATTGAATTGAGGCCGATGATGTGCCTGCGGCTTTCGGCGGATCACCGCGCGCTCGACGGGGCGCTGGCCGCGCCCTTCCTATCCGATTTCCGTGCCATGCTCGAAAACCTGTGGAGGTTGCTATGACTGTGCTTGCCTCTGATTATCAAGCTCGCTTAATCGCCGTCCGCGCCGCGATGCGCACACGCGGGCTTGAGGCGCTGATCGTTTATTCGTGGAAACGTGGTCAGGTTCGTTACCTCACTGGCTATCGCCCGAACTACATTGCTAATGTCGCCGCCGCGCTCCTACCACTGGTGGGGGACGCAACCCTCTTCATTCGTTTTCCTTTTGATCTGGAGCGCGCTCGCCGTGCTTGCTGGTTCGACGATGTGCGCGCTTCAGGAGACGTGCCTGGCATCGGGCGAGATATCGTGGATTGGCTGAAGGCGCATGGCCTGGCGGAGGCCAAAGTGGGGCTGGGAGCAGGCGATATGGTGATGGACGAATGGCCACACAGCCTGCACCAGCAAATCGCCGCGGCATTGCCGCATCTGCAATTCGACGATGCGCGTGATCTTTTGATGGCTCTCCGTGAAGTCAAATCGTCTGCTGAACTTGACTGCTTGCGCGCCTCGGCGCGGGTAACCGATCTCGCCATCGCTGCGGCCAGAGACCGCATTCGACCGGGGATCACGGAGAGTCAGATTGTTGCCGAGGCCGAACACACAGCCCGCGGCGCGGCCGCCGAAGAGTGGCTGGTTGCGATTACCACGCGCGGGAGCCGCGATCTGGTTCACACCCCCGGTGCCGGCGCAGCCGAGTCCGGGGAAGTGGTGGTGCTGGAAGTTGCCACTCAGGTCGGGGGATACTGGACTCAGGCGGCGCGTACCTTCGCGGTCGGTGAGGTGAGCGCGGCTCAGCAAAAAATCTTCGCGGCTACGCATGCCGCTTATCGCGCGGCGGTCGAAGCAGCGCAGGTCGGGCGGAGCCTGTGCGACATTCAATCCTCAGTGAATTCGATTCTCAGCCCGGCCGGATTCATGGAATATGCCGAACATGACACCGGGCATGGCATTGGCCTGGACTTGCCCGAACCGCCCCGCGTGGATATTGAGGGCGACGCTCAGATCAAACCCGGCCTTGTGCTGGTGTTGCATCCGGCGGTGCGCGTGCCGGGAGTAGGCGGTGCGTTTCTGGGAGGCACAATCCTCGTGACCGAGCACGGCCCCGAGCCGTTGCATTTCATTCCGGAGACTCTTTGACATGCCAACTCACATCCAGTTCTTAGGCATTGCGGCTTTTCGCATCATCTTACCCGATGACCGGGTGATCCTGATTGACCCCTGTCTGGATTCCAACCCGGTCAGTCCAGTGCGCGTGGCTGATCTTGAGCGCGTAGATTTGCTATTGGTCACCCATCTCGCCGTAGATCACCTGGGCGAGGCGGCGGCTGTCGCTCAGAGATTCGGCTGCCCGGTGGTGTGTGGCCCCGAAGTCAAGTATTTCTTGAAATGCCAGAGCGTGGCCGATGGCCAATTCCGCACCTTGCCATGGCACGGTCAGGTGAACCCGCTAGGCATCCGTATCCGCTCGATTCCCTCGATGCATGCCAGCATCCGCCTCGCGCCGGACGGCCAATTTCTCTCTGGCGCGCCGATGGGCTTCATGATTTATGTGGACGACGAGACCCGCATCTACCATTCCGGCGATACGGCCATCTTTTCCGATCTCAAACTCGTCGGCGAACTTTACCGGCCAACGGTGGGGCTGATCTGTGCCTGCGAAATGGAAAGTGAGTATCTTGAATCGCTCGGCCTGCATGACCACTATGGCAACGAGATGAGCGGGGACGAGGGCGCATTGGCTGCTATATGGCTGGGGCTGGATGTGGCGGTGTGTTGTCATTTTCTGAATCCCGAAGGGCGGGCGGACGTGGCGGCCTTTGTGAAGGTGCTCAAATCACGCGCGGCCGAGGGCCGCGCGCCGAGGCCAGTCGTCCTGCGCCCGGGCGAGGTGCTGCACTATCCGTTAATTTAACTGGCAAACAGAACGGAGAATTCATATGCGTCTGGTCAACAAAACAGCCATCGTTACTGGCGGTGCTATGGGCATTGGGCGCGCCATCGTCGAGGCCTTTGCCCATGAGGGGGCACAGGTCGTCTTGGCCGACTTGAACGAAATCGCGGGAGCCGAAGTCGTGGCGGCCGTCGAAGCATCCGGCGGCCGGGCCATCTTCCGGCGTGCAGACGTTTCGCGGTGGGCCGAGGCTGAGGCGTTGATCGCTTTTGCGGTGCAAACTTTCGGGCGCGTGGATATCTTGGTCAACGACGCCGGTGTATATTGCCGAGGTGACGTAGTCACTACTGATGAAGCGACGTGGGATTGGATCATGGGCATCAACCTCAAGTCAGTGTACCTGTGTAGCCGTGCGGCCATTCCGTTGATGCGGCAGCAAGGCCGAGGTGTGATTCTCAATATCTCCTCATCGGTAGGGTGGATCTCCGCCGCTCCCGGGATTGCGGCATATGCCGCGAGCAAGTTTGGAGTGACTGGATTGACGAAGGCGATGGCCTGCGACCACCTGCGCGAGGGCATTCGGGTGAACGCGGTCTGCCCTGGGCCGACCGATACTCCCCTGCTAAATAATTCGCGCCCTCCGGATGAACTGGCTACCTTTCGCGATCGCTTGGTGAGCGGCCGCCTCGGTCAACCCGAGGAGATCGCAGCGGCGGCGGTGTTCCTATGTTCAGACGAAGCCTCATTCATCACCGGCGCGGTTATTCCGGTGGACGGCGGCCAGACGGCCCACTTGTAGTGTATGGAAGAAGAGATTGACCTCAGCGGCGTGATTGATCTGCATGTACACAGTGCGCCTGATGATCGCCCGCGCCTGCTAGACGATTTTGGTGTTGCGCATGCAGCCGGCGGGGCTGGGATGCGAGCCATCCTGCTGAAGAATCATAGCACGCTGACCGCTGACCGCGCCGCACTGGTCGCGCCCCATGTGCCGGGGCTAGCTGTGTTGGGTGGGCTGGTCCTCAACGCACAGGTGGGAGGTATCAACCCGGCGGCCGTGGAATTCGCGCTCGCACTTGGCGCACGCGAGGTGTGGCTGCCCACGTTATCCGCTGCCAATCACCGTCATTATGAGGGTCGTAAAGGCGGTATTAAAATCTTGAATGAGCAAGGCGAAGCGAGCGAGGCTGTGCTGGAAGTGCTGGCTCTGCTGGCAGAGAAGGACGTCATTCTCGGCACGGGGCACATTGCATTCAGTGAAATTGCGGCGGTGATCCCCGCGGCGAGGCGGGCCGGAATGAAGAGGATCTTGGTGACCCATCCCGAATTCCCCCCGGTCAATCTTTCGATCCAACAGCAACTTGCGCTCGCCGGGCCTGGTATCTGGTTCGAACGCTGCTATGCCTCGACAACTTCCATCGGAGGCGGCGTGCCAATGGCGCGCATCACCGCAGACATCCGCGCCCTCGGCGTCGAGACGACGATCCTTTCCACCGACTTGGGGCAGGCCGTGAACCCGGCACCGGTGCAGGGCTTTCGGTTGTATCTGGCCGCGCTGGCGGAGGCCGGCTTTACATCCGCCGAACTCGACCGCATGGCCAGACACAATCCGACTGAGGTGTCCGGGCTATAAGATCCGTCGGTCCAATGACCGCTCTGCAGGTAAATCTATCGAGCAAATTTTGTCTGAATTTATTGAAGCCGAGGGAGAATTCGGTACCGCAGTACAGACCGAATTTAGCAGGGAAACCGGTTATTAAGATGAATTGTAAATGAAATTAAGACCCCATTTTTAAGGGAGAGTATATGAAACAGGCGGTTATGATCCGTCCAGGCAAGATCGAATTCGCAGATATCGAACGACCACGCCTGACAGCTGATGAAGTGATCCTGCAGATCAAGCGCATCGGTGTGTGCGGATCGGATATCCACGTGTTTCACGGCCTGCACCCTTACACCAGCTACCCGGTTGTTCAGGGTCATGAAATTGGGGCCGTGATCGCCGAGACCGGAGCCAACGTGAAGGGCTTTGAGCCCGGCGATAAAGTGGTCTTCATGCCCCAGGTGACCTGCGGCCAATGCTACCCCTGCCGGCACGGGATGTATCACATCTGCGACAACCTCAAGGTAATGGGTTTTCAGACCGACGGCGCAGCGCAAGAGTTTTTCGCAATCAAAGCGGATATGGTTTTGAAACTCCCTGAAGCCATGACCCTCGATGAAGCTGCCTTGATCGAACCCGTTTCGGTCGCAACCCACGCCATTTCACGAGCCGGTAGTGTGGAAGGTCTGAATGTGGTTGTGTTGGGCGCAGGCACCATCGGCAACCTGGTGGCTCAGGTAGCGCGGGCTTCCGGGGCAAGAGGCGTCATACTTACCGATGTCAGTGAGTACAAACTCGAGAAGGCCCGCGCCTGCGGTTTTGAGCATGTGGTTAACCCACAAAAAGATGATCTGGGCCAGGCCATCCTCAATGCCTTCGTACTGGATAAGGCCGACCTGATCCTGGAATGTGTCGGGGCGCAGGACACGATTACCCAGGCAGTTTCCAATGCACGCAAAGGAAGCACAATAATTGTAGTCGGGGTTTTCGGCAAGAAACCACTGGTCGACCTAGGCCTAGTGCAAGATCGCGAACTCAGCCTGATCGGTACGCTAATGTACCAGAGGAAGGATTATGTCCGGGCGATTGAGCTGGCTGGAACTGGAAAGTTATGCCTGGACCAAATGGTGACCCACCGGTTCGCTTTCAAAGACTACTTGAAAGCATACGAGGCAATTGAAGCTTCGGGTGGAAATTACATGAAGGTAATGATCGACCTGTAGAAAGAGATACGAATGAAATCATTCACATATTTACAACCCACTGATATCCGCTTCGGGCGTGGAACGGTTAACGAAGTCGGCAAAATCGTTTCCAGCTACGGCAAGCGTTGTCTCCTGGTTACTGTCCCGGCCGGAAATTCCTTCGGCCCGCGCTATGATCGGATCAAAGTCTGCCTTAAAGAAGCCGGCGTTGACTATGCCCACTATGACAGCGTCATCTCTAATCCCACCACCGATTGTGTGATCGAGGGTGCCAACCTTGCAAAACATTTCGGTGCTGAGGTTATTCTGGGTGTTGGCGGAGGGTCAAGCATGGACACAGCCAAGGCGATTGCTGTCGAAGCCACCCATCCTGGCACCGCCTGGGATTACTTATTCTTCAAAACGCCTCCCACGGCGAAAACCCTGCCGATCATCGCTGTTTCAACCACCTCGGGAACAGGCTCGCAAGTAACCCAGGTGGCAGTGATGACAGACACCAAGACCAAGACCAAATCGGCTATCTACAGCACGTTCGTCTATCCAAAGGTTGCGATTGTCGATCCCGAGCTGATGGTAACCATGCCCCCCCACATTACAGCCTCGACCGGCTTTGATGCTTTCTGTCACGCATTCGAGAGCTATCTTCACCCGGCCGCCTCGCCGTATACCGATATGCTTGCATTGGAGGCCATTCGCACCGTCGCAAAAATCCTTCCCCAGGTGGTTAAGGATGGTTCCTCTATTGAAGGGCGCGAGGCAATGGCCTGGGCCGATACCCTTGCCGGATTATGCATCGCTAACGCCGGAGTCACCCTCCCGCATGGGATTGGCATGACCATCAGTGGTCATTGCCCACAGATCATGCACGGCGAATCGCTGGCAGTTACGTACCCAGAGTTTACCCGCTTCACCTTCTCATGCGCGATCCGCCAGTTCGCTGATATGGGACGCATCTTCGATCCGTCTTTAAGGAACTTACCGGATGAAGAAGCTGCAGCCCGTTCTTGTGAGGTATTGGATGCCTTTATGAAGAAGATCGGGATGTGGCTTAGTTTGAAAGGATTAGGAGCCACCCTGGATGATGTTTCGGCGATCGCTGATAACAGCAGGGTGCTGCCAGATTACAAAAACAACCCGCGTATTGCAGACCGTGACGAAATCTACCGGATGTTGGTGCAGAGTTACGATCGGGAATAACATTCCGAGCTGCTGCTGATGCGGCTGAACCTAGAAGGGCCAGGAATCACCCAGGAAGAGATAGTTTCAATTGCAGACAATGCCCGAGTCTTGCCAGATTACAAAAATAACCCACGCATCGCCAGCAGGGAGGATATTTTTGCCTACTGACAGCCAGCCACGCAAGATAGATCTTCGCTGAGGCATGTTCCATCTGTGGCGGAAGTTTTGGTGGAGCATTTCCCGGTTCCGATGGAGAGGGTTGGCATGCAAGACGTCTTTACTGAGTCAGGGCCCTATCTTGATTTGCTTGACAAATATGGGCTCTCCTCTAGGCATATTGCCGAGGCAGTCTGCCGAGTTATTGTGCGAAAGGGCCGGCCAAGCAGATGAGAGTAGTTATTTTGTCTTATCATTCGATTTCAAGATCTCTTTTGGTAAAAGGCATTGATCAACGACCCCTTCATATTCTTGATTGACAAGAAGTGTGGAGACTACTATCTATTCTGAAGAGGAACCCGCCCCTACGTTGAAGACCTCGACCAGAGACTAGGTTTAAGCAGTAAAGGTCTAGCCAGCGGATGGTCGGGATCTAGTCGAACAATTCCAACACATCCGTGCGGTAAAAGGAGTTCATCCATGCAAGAGCCGTACTTCATCCGCGTTGCCAAGCAGACTCCGACCGAGTTCTGGATCAACAACCCGACCCGCGAGCAAACTGACCTGGCCATCGCCAACGGCGCCTCGGGCTGCACCAACAACCCCTCCTACTCCCAGAAGATGGTCGACCATCCAACCGAGGGTCCCTATGCCCTGAAACTTCTGGACGAGGCGATCCAAGAGTCGCCCAGCGACGACGAGGCCATCGCCAATTTCCAGCGTAAGCTGGTCAAACCGATCAGTGACAAGTTCATGCCCATTTTTAAGAAGTCCCGGGAGCAGCAGGGCTTCGTCTCCATCCAAGGCGACCCCATCCGCGAGGACGACCCGGACGTGGTCATCCGAGAGGCTATGGAGAACCGTAAGCTGGCTCCGAACATCTGCTGCAAGATCCCGACCACCCGTTCCGGTCTTCAGGCCATGGAGTATCTGGTCAGCAAGGATGTGCCCCTGAACGCCACGGAGATCTTCGGCATTAAACAAGCTACCGTGCTGTGCGAGACCTACCAAAAAGCCAGCCAGAAGACCGGCAAACATCCCAAGCTTTACATTTCCCACATCGCCGGTATTTATGATGATCACTTGAAGAACGTGGTCGAGCGCGAGAAAATCGACATTTCTCCGGACGTATTGTGGCAGGCCGGCCTGGCCGTGGCCCGCAAGCTGTACCTTCTGATGAAAGAGCGCGGACTGCCCGGTACCTTCATCGCCGGTGGGGCGCGCGGCCTGCACCACTTCACCGAGATGGTCGGCGGCGAGGTGTGCTGCACGATCAACTGGGAAGGCACGGCTGATAAGCTTCTTGAGCAGAACCCGCCGGTGGTCTATCGCCTGTTCAACCCGGTACCTCAGAAGGTAATCGACGAGCTGATGGAGAAGCTGCCCGATTTCAAGCGCGGCTACTTGGACGACGGCCTCGAGATCGAGGAGTTCGAGGACTTTGGGCCAGTGGGTTTATTCCGGAGTATGTTCACCGCCAGCTGGCAGCGGGTTCTGGAGATCATTAAACAACGTCGTGGCTTAATATAGGATCCCGGTGCGTTCCATAAAACGATAATGATAAGGACAGCTTAGTGAAAGTGACCCGCACCACCTCTAAAATGTGGGAGTGAGATAAAATGCGCATAGCCATTTTACAATCTTACCTCCCAATGTTAATTAACACAAAGACATTATATTTACATAAGATATTACCGGTAGTTTTAGTTATCATTTACCTGCTAGCTGATTGCGTTGTTACCAAGAAAACAGCGATTGGAATTACATTTGTTGCCTCACGGGGAAGTTCTCCGCCAGCTCAAAGAATTGTTTTGTCACTAACGGACGAAAACAAGGTCTTAGCAACGGGATATGAGACCCTTGCGGAGCCAGCCGAGGTTTATATACTTGACGTTCAAACAGGCAAAAAGAATGACCTTGTAAAACAACAACCCGCTTATTTTTTTGATAAAACGGCCCATCAAATTGGCACAGCGGAAAAAATCTAAACGAGACTAGACCGTTCTGCTGTGGATAGGATGTTAGGCCACTTTTTGGTAATCCGAGATGTGGCGAGAACGGTCCTGTGTGTAGGCACATTTACACAAAAGAAAGGTAGCAGTTAAGCATGAATTCCCTCAAAGATGGTCCGCGTTCGACGCATTTTTCCTCGCTGCCATTCAAGGGCAACACCAGCCTGGACAGCCTGGATACTCGCCTGCTCACCTCCGAGTTGACTGCTGTCCTTCAAGAAGCCCCGCGCGGCTCTTGCGTCGGTTGGGGGATCCCGTTCGAGGTCGACCGCGTAGCGCTGCTCGCCCGAGATCAACTTGAGGTCACCTGGGAGCCAGTCAAAGCCAGGTGGTTCATTTTCATGCATACCTCTGATTACGTTCCTACCCGGTTGAGCAGTTCATCGCTGCTCGAGCCGGTGAAGGGGCCGGGACGAGACCGGGAGGTTGCCGCCCGCTATACGGTCCGCTACGCTGACAGGACGCAGGCTACTGCCGATGTCTGTCGCCACTACCAGGTCGGTCCCTTCCAGCGTCATTGGGGTGTCTCCTGTTACGATGCTGTGGCATTCCGTAAACCCTTCCCAGTGCGCGCCCACCACGAGCAGACAGCCACACTGTGGGGGTGGAGCCAAACGCGAGTAAAACCAGGCGATTATGGCTCGTTGACGGAATGGTTATGGGCCTGGGAGAACCCCCATCCGGAGAAGGCGGTTGCCGGCATGTTGCTTGAGCCGGTCAACGGGGTGCTGATCCTGTCGGCGGTCTCGTGCGGAGACACGGCCACCAATCCCCTGCGCTGGCAATCTCGCAGGAAGGCGCTGCTCAAATTGCCCTCTGGTGAAAAATTCGATCCAAACTTGGATGACTGCGGCCTTTACTCCCAGATCCAGCTCGACCTGGGTCAGGTCATCTCGGCCCAGCCTCGTCCGGTCTACCCGCAGGCGGACTGGGAGCAGTCATACGACAACCAGCTGCCCGTACTCTCGGACCGGGAAGTGCTGGTGGAGTACACCGCCCACCCTGAGGCCTGTTTCCATCTATCGGGAGGCGCCACCCTACCCGTGGTAGTGGTGGAAGCCGCCCGCGTGCAGCCCCTCTGGCCAGTAAACACAGCAACACAACGCTTGACCTTCAAGGCAATCGACAAGACCTCCGGTCGACCGGTAGCGGTGAAACTGCACATCCACGGCGAGGCGGGGGAGTACCTTGCCCCGCTCGACCGGCATCGCATCCCCAACACGGCCTGGTTCGAGGACTACAGCGCCGATTTTTCTCATAAGAACCGACACCCTTGCACCTACATCCCTGGTGAGACGCGCCTCGACCTGCCTCTCGGCAAGATTTATATGGAGGTCTCCAAGGGGTTCGAGATCTGCCCGATCCGGAAGATTTTCGAAATCACACCACAGACGGATGAGATCGTCGTTGAAATCGAAAAAGCGCTCCCGTGGCGCGAGCGCGGCTGGGTCACGGCTGATACCCACGTACACTTTCTCTCCCCGGTGACCGCCCTGTTGGAGGGCGCCGGCGAAGGGATCAACGTGGTCAACCTGCTCGCCAGCCAGTGGGGGGAATTGATGACCAACGTGGGTGATTTCGACGGTAGGACCACCTGGGGTTCCCGGGAGGCGGGCGGCGATGGGGAGTACCTGGTGCGGGTGGGGACCGAGAACCGCCAGCATGTCATGGGACACATTTCCCTGCTCGGCTACAATGGGACGATCATTGCCCCGATGACGACGGCCGGCCCGGACGAATCCGCGCTGGGGGATCCGGTGGAGATCCTGCTGACCGAGTGGGCCCGGCAGTGCAAGGAGCAGCACGGCCTCGTGGTGCTACCGCATTTCCCCTACCCGCATCTCGAGCACGCCGCCTCCATTATCGAGGGCGTGATCGACGCCGTGGAGATGACCTGCTGGGAGGAGCATTACCTGGGCATCGACCCCTACTCACTGGTCGACTGGTACCGCTACCTGAACTGCGG
>JBEKFY010000054.1:0-28930 GCA_050013095.1 Anaerolineales bacterium
GTAACCGTCCCGGACCAGTTGTATGAAACCGTAAATGAGTAGCTGCCATCCGCAGCGGAGGTGGCCGTCTTGGCAGTGCCATCCGTGTAGCTCAACGTCGCTCCAGCCACCCCGGCGTTACCTGTAATGCTGAAAGGGCTGGACTGGCCATGAGAATTGTCGCCCCAGCAGGTCAGGGTACCGTCGTTCCTCAACCCGCAGGTGTGGTAACCGCCCGCGCTGACCTGGGTGAAGATCCCAGGCGGCGGTGTGGACTGGCCATTAGAATTGCTTCCCCAGCAGGCCAGGGTACCGTCGCTCTTCAGCCCGCAGGTATGCAAGTTGCCTGAACTGACCTGTGTGAAGGTCCCACCCAGAGGCGTGGACTGGCCATGAGAATTATCCCCCCAGCAGGCCAGAGTGCCGTCGCTTTTCACTCCGCAGGTATGTTCATAGCCCGCGCTGATCTGGGTGAAGGTCCCGCTGGGAGGCGTGGACTGGCCCTGGCCATTGTCTCCCCAGCATGCCAGGGTGCCATCGCTCTTTATCCCGCAGGTATGCAGATCGCCCGCGCTGACCTGGGTGAAGGTACCGCCCGGCGGCGTGGATTGGCCATCACTATTGTCTCCCCAGCAGGCCAGGGTGCCATCACTCTTTAACCCGCAGGTATGGTCAATGCCCGCACTGACCTGAAGGAAGGTCCCACCTGGCGGTGTGGATTGGCCATCACTATTGTCTCCCCAGCAGGCCAGGGTGCCATCGCTCTTTATCCCGCAGGTATGCAGATCGCCCGCGCTGACCTGGGTGAAGGTCCCGCCAGGAGGCGTGGCCTGGCCATAACTATTGTCTCCCCAGCAGGCCAGGGTACCATCGCTTTTCAACCAGCAGGTATGTTCACCTCCCGCGGTGATGATTCCAACCAGTGTGGCATTGTAGTTTTGAGTGGTCTGATCCGCCATGACATTGCTATATGTGTGGTTGCTAGGAGAAAAGACGTAGCCCAGTTTTGAAGGCGTCACCATGCCTGACCAGTTGTAAGAGACTGTAAACGAGTAGTTACCGCTGCTGTCTGACATGGCAGTTTTGGCAAAGCCATCAGTATAGCTCAAATTCACTCCAGCCACCCCGGCATTACCCGAGATGGTGTAGGTGATCGCGGTAGCCGTGTAATCCTGACCGGTCTGGTCCGCCAGGACATTAGTGTAAGAGCGGTTGACAGGAGAGAAGGTATATCCTGTCTTTGAAGGAGTAACCGTGCCGGACCAGCCGTAAGAAACTGCAAACGAGTAATTACCACTACTATCCGCAGTGGCGGTCTTTGGTGTGCCATCGGTGTAGCTCAAGGTCGCTCCAGCCACCCCGGCATCGCCAGAGATGGTGTAGGTGATCGCGGTGGCCGTGTAATCCTGACCGGTCTGGTCCGCCTGGACATTGCTATAGGTGCGGTAGGCGGGTGAGAATGTATATCCCGACAATGTGGGTGTCACCGACCCAGACCAATTGGATGAAACGGTAAATGAGTAGCTGCCATCCGCAGCAGAGGTGGCCGTCTTGGCAGTGCCATCCGTGTAGCTTAAGGTCACACCGGCCTCTCCGGCGTTGCCGGAGAGGGTATAAGTATTGGCAATGGCGGTAGCCGTGTAATCCTGACCGGTCTGGTCCGCCTGGACGTTAGTGTAGGTGAGATCGGCAGGGGAGAAAGTATATCCCGCTAAGGAAGGCGTCACCGACCCGGACCAGTTGTATGAAACCGTAAATGAGTAGCTGCCATCCGCAGCGGAGGTGGCCGTCTTGGCAGTGCCATCCGTGTAGCTCAACGTCGCTCCAGCCACCCCGGCGTTACCCGAGATGGTCGGCCGGGGAGAAAGTATATCCCGCTAAGGAAGGCGTCACTGTCCCGGACCAATTGTATGAAACCGTGAACGAGTAGCTGCCATCCGCAGCGGAGGTGGCCGTCTTGGCAGTGCCATCGGTGTAGCTCAAGGTCGCTCCAGCCACCCCGGCGTTACCCGAGATGGTGTAGGTGATCGCGGTAGCCGTGTAATCCTGACCGGTCTGGTCCGCCTGGACATTGCTGTAGGTGAGGTCGGCAGGGGAGAAAGTATATCCCGCCAGCGAAGGCGTCACCGTTCCGGACCAATTGTCTGAAACCGTGAACGAGTAGCTGCCATCCGCAGCGGAGGTGGCTGTCTCAGGACTACCATCGGTATAGCTCAAGGTCACCCCTCCCACCCCGGCATTCCCTGAGATAGTATAAGTAGTTGGTCCGTCGGCCTGTACCACTCCGTTAGGGGTAACTGCGTAGACCAGTTCTGCCAAAAGAAAGATAGCAGCTGTCAGGCGGAAAATGACCGAACTCATTCGACGAGTCACAAATTTCCTCCCCTCTAAATAATTACAAAAACGCATTTTATAAGATTATATATGAACTTGCATGATAAATTTATATTAATTAGGGATTGCTTAACGATAATATGCTTAGGATTGAAAAATGTGGTTCGCTTCTGGTAAGCTCCTATTAGAGTTTGCGAGCTCAAAAGGAGGAGCTTATGGAAGCAGAAACGACTCATGGGTTGGAGGATACCACTTTTTCTTAGCACATGGCAATGGAACTCAGCAACACCGGATGGAAATTAGGGTTCACCATTGGGTTTGGACAGGCGCCACGTCTGCGGGATTTGGCTGCCTGGTGATTTCGGCCAGGCGGTCCACGCTGCGGTCTTATTATGCTTGCCGTTCTGGACTGTCACGCCGGCTGACAATCTGTCTTTTGGTATCCTGCGCTCGAGGCGCTCAAGCCTCGCTGTTATGCTTCTCATAGCTCCCCCGCGTCGACGCCGACGTTGATGCTATAATTCCCGGTCTGCATTTCAGTAAGAGGCGCATCGTCCTCGTAGACGACATGAAAAACCGTATCCTGCGGGCCGGCCTTGAAGTCAGCAACGCGGACCCTTTGCACGCTTTCAATGTCAGCGCCGCTTTAATTGCCGTACTCGTCGCCCTCGTAGTAAGTGAAGATCCGGGCGGATGGCTTTGGTCGCCGCTTCTCGAGTTGTGTCAACCGTGCCTTTGTGGTGGTCATTCTGTGCCTCCTGGCGCCCTCAGGGGCCGGTCATGTATTGGCCGGCCAGCTCATATAAGCCGCCAGGCGCGGTGTGACGCGCCGTGGTCCCGATCGGGATCTTCTGCTCCCCTTTTATCAGACATCGCCTGTAGAACGTTCGGGGGCCTGCGTCGTCATCAACTCGGAATAACTAAGTACGAGCCATGCTATCGTTCTGGACATATCGCCTCCTGTTAGCGAATATGTCCAGCAGTTCAGTCAGTGTATTATGTTCGCACTAATTCCACAGGGAGCGCGCAGGAAAATCACGGCTACATCGTCCTGGTACTGCTCACACCAGGTATTGGCATGTCGCAGCGCGTCCAGCAGCTGCGGCTGATACTGCACGGAGACCATCAGGATCCTGGCACCCGTTCCGTCGAGCAGCGCCTCCCAATCCCAGGTGGCATCCGTCAGGTCGCGATAATCCTGCCACTGGGTCACCGGGAAAACCTCGAAGCGCGTGTCGATCCAGACCGGGCGGGAAGGCAAGGCGAACTCCAGATAGCTCGCAAAACCGATCTCGCTCCACAGCGGGCCGGGTAGGTCAGGGTGTGCTGCAAGCCAGGCAGTGGCTTTGACCGGAGTATCTTCCATGGTGGGCGGTGCTTGTCTCCACCACGCCTGGCGAAAGCCCGGAAGGAAAGCCAGAGGCAAGAGCAGAAAGATCGCAGCCAGGACCCAGCTGAGGGCTGGCAGGCCGGGTTCCATTTCGCCGACCCACTTCCGCTCCCAATCTGCCAGGAGCAGGGAGGTCAGGACGACCAGGATCAAGACAAACCAGATCACATAGCGCTCACCCAAAAGCGCCAGGATGCCGAATCCCAAGAACCAGGTCCACTCCAGGCGAGAGAGCCGCCGGGGCGAGAGGACCACCAAGAGCGGAAAAGCGATCAACCACAGGAAAAAGATGTTCATCTGCCAGCCCGTGTTGACCGGGGGTTGCCATTCGGCCGAGAACTGCTGGCTGGAGGAGGCGGTAAGCGAATTGAAGACGTACGTCCAGCCGCCGAAGAGGCGCGGATTGGCGAGCGTCGCCAGCACCACGCCTGCAAAGGCCAATCCCAGGGAACGCCGCTCCCCCTTCCCGAAGACCAGCGCAGCGCCTACCAGCAGGATGAGCATCACATAAGAACCGTGCAGGTTAACCCAGACCAGGCTGATAAGAGGCAACCAAGCGAGGAGCCTTTTCTGACCCTGCTGCCAGGCATAGAGGATCCAGATCGCCAGCGCAAAGAGCGGATAGGCAAACAACTGCGGGCGCACCGACCAGTTGTTGCTGGAGGTCAGCACCGCCGCCAACAGCACCAGGCCCGTTCCCAGCCGTGCGGCCCCGGCCCGACGGGCTGCAGCCCAGACGAGTCCATACGCCAGAGCGATCAGGACACCCCGCAGCAGGACCGTCAGCGTCAGACCCCCGGCGCGGTAAAGCAGCCAGAACAGCACCGCCGCACCCCAGGCCTGGTAGTCCACCGCCTGGCCCGCCTGGGTATAGGTCAGTGTATCCACCCTCGGCACCCCCCCAGAGGCCAGCGTTTCCCGGCCGATGCGCAGGTACCACCAGTAATCCTGAGGAGTGACCGGCAGCAGGAAGGCAATGCCCAGGGCGACAAGGAGCACCAGGGCCAGCCAAAGAAAATCCCCACTGGCCAAGCGCTTTGACTTCATCCCGGCGGCCTCGCGACGATATACGCCTTCCAATCCATTTCCTCCAGGGAAGCGACTGCCGGGTAGCCGGGTTTCATCCAGCAGATCCCATACCCGGCACGGCCGAGACACTCCCAGGCAGCGCGGGCCGACTCGGGCCCGTGTAGTTCGAGCAGCAGCAAGGGGCGTGCTTCGGCCAGCACCCGCCGCATCCCGGGCAGGGCCAGCACCTCGCCGCCCTCAATATCCATCTTGACGGCCTGAGGGGGCGGGTTGCCCTGTGCATAGACGAATTCGTCCAACGAAATTCCCGGGACGGTGATTTCGGAGTCGTAATGCGCTTGGCGCCCGGCTGAGCCGGCGGCCTTCCCCATCCCCCCGGAGGCGTGCACCAGGAAGCGCACTGGCCCCTGGGCTCCTGTGACCGCCCCGGCGAAGACGACCACGCGGCCCGCCAGGCCGTTCAGAGCCAGGTTCGCCTGCAGGCGGTCCACATTGGAAGGCAGGGCTTCGAACGCAAAGACCCGTCCGGATTCCCCGGTGGCTCTCACGAGCAGGAGGGTGATGTAGCCGATGTTGGCGCCGACATCGTAGACGGTCACTCCGGGTTGGATTAGGTCCGCCAGCGCAGTCTGCAGCTCCGGCTCATAGGTGCCCAGCCAGTAATCCTTCTCCGTCTGCATGTCGAGCAGCATGGGTTTTCCGGCCAGGCCGCCTGCCGCGATCTTGACCTGGGCGAGCCCGGCCGGCGCGGCGCGATTGAGGGCTCGCCGGATCAACGCGGCGAGCGGAGAAATCCGATAGATCGCCTGCTTCACAGGGTTGGGCAGGAGCCGGGCTGCCAGGGAGGCAACTGCCAGGAGTGGATCAGCCATTTTCCGGGGAGAGATGCGGTGCCTGCCAGGCCGGGGATTTGTGCACGTGGACGACCTTCCAGGCACCTTCCTGCCGGACCATGACACGGCTCTCGTTATGCGAGGCGACCCGCACGCCCTGAGGCGTTTCGGTGCTGACCAGCATGGTATAGCAGGCAATCGCCGTGTCGCCGTAGCATTGAATGGAAAGATTGGCGAGGTCCATCCGCACCTGTCCGCCTGCATCGCCCTCCGCACCGAAAACGGTACCGCGCCGGGCGTTGGCCTCCATCATGAAATCGTGAAAGGGGACCCCTTCGATCCGATGCGGGGTGACCCACCATTCGTACAAGGTCAGATCTTCGCTGGTCGTGGCGTGATACGTCTGGAGGTCATTCTCCTGAATCGACTGCAGGTGCTTCAACAAAAAGGTCTTAATCTCGGGGTCATCCATGGCTCACTCCAGGAGTACGTGCAGATATTGATCGACCATGTGTTCGAGGTCGAATGCCTCTTCAGCGCGCCGCCGGGCGGCTTTCCGGTAGCTGGGCTGATCGGAAAGGACCTGCGCCCCGGCCTCAGCCAGGGCAGACAGGTCGGGCGGCTCCAACTTCCAGGGGTCGCCGCCGTAGGGGACGAGGCGGCCTGCTCCGCCCTTGACCATCTCCGGCAACGCGCCGGTCTGGAAAGCCACCACCGGTAATCCGCAGGCCATGGCCTCGATGACCGAGTTCGGGCAGGCCGCGTTCAGGTCCGCCGAATAGAGCAGGTGTGCCGAGCGGTCCAGGGCGGGGATGCGCTCGGGCGGCTGCAGTCCGGCCCACAGGATCGGAACCCGGCTGTGGCTGCGGAAGGTATCCTGCTGCGCGGGTGTGACCCGTCCCACGACCATCAGCTCGATGGAGAAAGTTCCTAACCCCAGCAGTTCTGCCAGCTGCACAGCGGTTGCCAGACCCTGATCGTACACGCCGCCCAGGCTGCCTTCGACGACCAGCACCCGGCAGGACTCTGGCGCAGGCTTCTCGGGCCCCTCGGGCGTGTAGACGGCCAGGTCCACCCCGTTGTGAATGACGGTGGCGCTCACGCGCCCCGGGCCGAACCAATCCTGCCACCAGCTGCGCACGAACTCGGATTGATAGACCAGGCGGGTCGCCAAGCGGGAGCGCAGGAAGGTCAGCAACCAGTTCGCACTCTCGGCGCGCAGGGCATGCCGCCAGCCGGTATGCTGGCGGCGGTGGAGCCAGTTAATCCCGTCCAGGCGCTGGACGATCCGGATGCCTCTGTGGCGCGCCCGCCACACACCGGCCAAATTGCGCGTCCCACCGGTGATCAGCACGGCCGCATAGGGAGTCTCGCCCAGATCATCACAGACCTGGATGCCACGCTCCTTCAGGCCGGCGGTGAGCTTGGCCTGGAAGGAGACCATGCCGCCCACGCCATGAACTTTGGGGATCAGGCAAATGCGCGTCATTGACGCTTCCCCACGCAACGCGCCGGCACACCGGCCCAGATCTCGTTTTCGCCGGTGGATTCGAACAGCACGGCATTCGCCCCCACGATCGTGCCGCGTCCGAGGCGCAGCACCCCCTTCTTGCAGAGGATCTTTGCACCCGAGGACAGGATGCAATCGTCCTCAACAACAATCCCCTCGAAGGCGGACTCATCGATCGGACGCTGGACATCGGCCCGTCCCAGGGTCACACCTGGATAAACCCGCACCCGGTCGCCGATGACAGTCTTGGGATGGATGACCACGCCGAAGCCGCCGTGAAGCAGGAGAAACTCTTTGCCGACCTGAACCGGGCGGGGGATTTCCGCACCGAGCAGCTTGAGCATATAGTAGGCCAGGGGGCCGAAAAGGCGGGAACGACGGGAATAGACCAGCCAGGTGTAGACATCACGCCGCATGAAGGTCATTATACACTCACTGTTCCAGCCGAGGTTCGTACGCCTTCTTCAAGTCGGGACCTTCTGAAAGCGCCCCGGATGCCCAACTCCATTAACAGAGTATTACATCTTCTGCAGCGGTCCTTTCAAATTATCCAGGATGTTATAATTTCCGGACAGAGGTGATCCGGTATGTTCAAATTTGAAGGGCCCGATCGTCGCAAAGAAGAAGCCCGCATCCGCCAGGCGCACCGCCTGCCTCCCGGCCAAGCGCTGACGCTCAAGTTTCCCGTCCTGCACTATGGGTCGGTACCCCCGTTCAGTCCAGCCATCTGGGATTTGCGCGTCTGGGGGGAAGTGGAGCAGGAGACCCGCTGGACATGGCAGGAGTTCAACCAGCTGCCGCGCAGCCAGGTCACTATGGACATCCACTGCGTGACCCGCTGGAGCAAGGCTGACACCGTTTGGGAAGGCGTATCGATCCGGACGTTGATCGAGCAGGGGCTCATCAAAATCAAGCCGGCTGCCCAGTTCGTGATGCAGCATGCGGAATACGGCTTCACCGTCAACATCCCGCTGGAAGTAGCCCTGCAGGACAACTTCCTGCTGGCCACGCACTTCAACGGCGAGCCCCTCACCCCCGACCACGGCTATCCACTGCGAGGGGTGGTCGGGGCCATCCCGGGCCGCGACGACCTCAAGTCCCCCTATCTCTGGAAGGGCGCCAAATGGCTGCGCGGGCTGGAGTTCATGGCGCTCGACCGGCTGGGTTTCTGGGAGCAGGCTGGCTACAGCAACAGCGCCGATATCTGGAAGGAAGAGCGCTTCGCATGAAAAGAGCGTGGCGGGCCAAATTGCCCGCCACGTTTCTTACAGAGTACTGCTTAAGTATTTAAACCAGGGTCACATCATTCGCAGCCAATACGAGACAGCGAAATTCGGATAGTCAAGCAAGAAGCAGTAAATCCTCTTGTCGTCCAGCTTAATACCTGAGCAAGGCACCCACGCCCACCCTCTCCAGCTGCGGGTTGGCGCGCACCACTTCCACATCCCCACCGGCCTGCATCACCCGGCGGACAGCCATTTCCACCACGTCTTCAATCTTTTTAAATCCCTTTCCGCAGTAGGGGCAACTCTCAAGCTCCCGGCTGGTCAGGTGGGTGCAGCCCTCACACTGATATCCTCGAGAACGGTACCCCTCCTGGATCAGGAGCGTCTGCACGCGGCCCTCGTGGAGTGCCTGCAGGGTCTTCTCCAGCCGGATGGCACCTCCGGCCCCTTTGGCAGCTCCGGTGACCATCGCCTCGACCAGGCGCGCCTCGCGCGCCGCCTCGGCCTTCCGGCCGATCTCCATGGCCCGCCCGAGCACCTCGGAGGCTGAGGCGTTCATCCCGACCGGAAATGTCCCAACCACCAGGCTCTGCCAGGTCTTGGGCAGGTGATGGCGGAAGCGTGCGACGTTGTCCTCGGTGCCGCCGATCAGGATCCGGCGGACACGGTTCTGTTCAAAGAAGCGACCGGCAAAATCCACCGCAGCCTTGATGTTGCGCTCCGTGATCTCTTCCACCGAGCGGGTCTGGCCGGAACTCCCTCCGCGCCGCCCGGGCAGGCTGGAGGCCCCACCGCGTTTGGTGTGGCGTACATCCTCCCCCAGGGTCCCCTCCTGTTCGATGAGTTCGCCCAGGTGGAAGAGGAACAAGCGTGCGCCCTGCTTGTCCACCAGCACGACCCCGTAGCCGCCGAACGCATCCAGGAGATCCGCCAGGGGCTTGATGTAAGGGTGGTCCCCAACGCGGACCTGACTGCGGACCGGTACTGCCAGGGAGTAAGCCCGGAAAAAATCACGCGTGCTGCAGGAAAAGATCGCAGTGCTGCGGCCTTTCCATGCGCGCGCGTGTTCAAAATATTTGACGACTTTGGCCTGATCTTCGGGTAGGCTGACGCCTTCGACCAGGCGGCGCAAACGCAACTTCTGCGCCTCGGCGTTCCCTTCCCCGGGGTCGGTGTTCAAATAAACGCTCAACACCGACGCCGGACCGGTGAAATCCAGGATCTCTTTGAGATCGCGGTCAGTCAGCATGTTCACCTCCTGCTTGTGATCCCGCTCGCACGGACCCGCCGAGCGGGCTGGCCGAAAAGGGTTAGCCTATTCAATTGCAGGGACCGGAAGTCCACCTCCTTGTGGCAGGAAATAAATCCGTCCTTAGGGATCCGGCCTAGGGCCTGGCGCCCAGGACCACGGGCACGTTCACCTTCTGATCGCCGCGCAACACGGTCAAGTTCACTGTGTCTCCGGGCGACTTGTGCAGGGCCAGGTAGGTGATGAGACCGTCATAGTCAACGATCGGCTGGCCATCGGCAGCGATGATCAGGTCACCGCCGGAATTCAGGCCAGTGCCAGTATAGCCCTGGATGGTAACCGGGATCGTGCCGGCGCGCAGGCCTGCATTGGCTGCCGGCCCACCGGCGACGACACTGGTCACGTACACCCCGTTGGTGGCTTTCAAGCCCAACGTTTGAACGACGTCCAGGCTGAGACTGCCATTGAAGGAGGTGATCCCCAGGTAAGGATAATCATATTTTCCTTTCGAGATCAGGCTGGGGATGACCCGCTTGACGGTGTTGACGGAGATCGCAAAGCCGACGCCCGAGCTGGTGGGTTGTCCGCTGGAATTGGTATTGTTGGTCTCAATCTGGCTGTTGACACCGACCACCTCCCCGTTCAGGTTCAGGAGCGGACCGCCCGAATTGCCGGGATTGATCGGTGCATCGGTCTGGAGGATATCGCCGGAGGAGAAAGAGCCGCCGCTGGAGGTCTGTGGACCCGATTCCACCGTCCGGCCCAGGCCCGAGATGACGCCGGTGGTCATCGACCCGCTCAAGCCGAAGGGGTTGCCGATCGCAATCACGATCTGGCCGACCTGCACGGAGGAGGAATCGCCCAGGCTAAGCGGCTGCAACTGAAGCTGATTGGCCGCCGCATCCACTTTGACAACTGCCAGGTCCGAATAGGCGTCCGTCCCGATCACGTTCCCATAGACCTTCTGACCAGAGGTGAAATCCACCTCGACCTTGGTCTCACCTTGCACGACATGGTTATTGGTGACGATGTCGCCGTTCGTGTCATAGACCCAGCCCGAGCCGAGCCCGGTCGAGGTGAGGATCGTCACCACGCTGGGGCTGACCTGCCGGTAGATGGTGACGAACTTGTCCTGCTCATTGACCAGGTTGGCGGCCGGTGCCGAAGAGACCGGCGCGGTCGAGACGGTCGGGGCGGAGGGCACAGAGGCCGCCGGGGGGGGTGTGACGGTCGCGAGCAGGCTGGTTGGGACCAAACTCGTGAACTGGCAGGCTACCATGGACACTGCCACGATCACCCCAATTACCATTAAGGAAACTCTGTTTTTCATTTTGACTTACCTCCATTTCATCAATAAAATCGGTTATCTCATGCGGGCTGCTTCTTCCAGCAGGGATTTCTGCTTTGCGGTCAGCTGCCGCGGGATCTGCACCTTGACATGCACGTACAAGTCCCCTTTTGATTCCGGCCTCTTGAGCAGCGGCATGCCGCGCCCGGCCACCCGGAAGACCTGCTCCGGCTGGGTCCCGGCCGGGATGGTCAGAAGCACTTTACCGGACATGGTCTTGACCTCTACCTCACCGCCCAGCATGGCCTTGAACACATCGATGCTGACCTTGGTGTGCAGGTCATTGCCATCGCGTTCGAAAGCCGGGTCATCGGCCACCTCGAGCACCAGGAACACCTCGCCGCCTTGCCCGTCGAGCGGAACACGCAACTTGGTGCCAGTGCGCGCCCCCGCCGGAAGCCGGACCTCGACCCGGCGGTTGCCGACCTGAAGCTGGCGAGTCGTGCCACTGAAGGCTTCCCGCAGGCTGATCACAACCGGCTGTTGCAGGCTTTGAGCGGGTCGGGCGCGGCCGCGCGGCATCTCGCCCATGCCCATCCCGCCGAAGATGGACCGGAAGAAATCCGAGAACACCCCCTCCCCGAACAGGTCATCAATATTGACCTGCTGGGCCCCGCCCGCCGCGGACCATTGGCCCCAGTCGAAATCCCCCGGCGCACCGTTGCGCTGCCACTGGGAATAGGATTCGCCCAGCTGGTCATAGTGGATGCGCTTTTGGGGGTCGCTCAAGACTTGATAGGCTTCATTAATATCCTTGAAACGTTCTTCCGCCCGTTTGTCCCCGGGATTGCGGTCCGGGTGAACCTGCATCGCCAGTTTGCGGTAGGCGCGCTTGATGTCCTCCGCACTGGCTTTGCGATCCACACCCAAGATTTTGTAGTAATCCTTGTAATCCATACAGCAATCCCTGTTCTCGGGCTTATTCTAGACCTTCGGGAGGGGCAGAGTCAAGCACCGCAGGGAAGGTCTAATACAACTCTAACCTGCTAAAAGAACCGCAGTTTTGGCGGTTTTAGCATACGGATGAATGAAGTATACTGATGAGGCAAGGCATCCTGCGATTCCTGATGAGGTCACCATGAAATCCGTGTGTGTTTACTGCGGATCGGCCGATGGCATCCCCCCAAATTACCTGGGCGCCGCGCGCCAGATGGGGATGACCCTGGCGCAGCGCGGCGTGGGGCTCGTTTACGGAGGCGGGTGCACCGGATTGATGGGCGCGCTGGCCGACGGCGCCCTGGCCGGGGGCGGACAGGTGACCGGCGTCATCGTCGAGAGCATGAATACCCATGCCCTAGCGCATGCCGGCCTGACCCACCTGGAGGTCACTGCCACGATCCACCAGCGCAAGGCGCGCATGTACGAACTGGCCGATGGCTATATCGCCCTGCCCGGCGGCTACGGCACCCTCGACGAACTATTTGAAACGCTCACCTGGGCCCAGATCGGTGTGCACGAAAAACCGGTGGGATTGTTGAACGTCAATGGTTACTACGACGCCCTGCTGAAGATGCTCGACCGGGCCGTGGCCGATAAATTCATCTTTTCAGAACACCGCCAGGCTCTGTTGTGCGACTCTGACCCCGAGCGCCTGCTGGAGGCCATGTTGAATCACCGGCCTGCACGTGAAGCGGTCCGGAGGTGGATGCGGCGGGGATGAATTTAGGTGTGACTCAATCCACCTGATCTGCGCTTCCTCGGCTCCGAAAACACAGAACGACCAGCTTGGTCCGGAGGCAGGCGAAAGAGGCCCTGATCGCGATCGACCCCGTGGATTGCTTCCATGCCACCGGTCGGGGAGGCGAGCCGCGGAATCAATCACGGCAGAACCTCAAAGGCGCAAAGGGGGAAAACAACTTGGTACGCACCGACATCACAATGGGGATGAAATTCATCCAGGCGAGCAGCCAGAGCGTCTCAACTCCCGAGGCGTTCAAGGAAGGGGAAAACTGATTTTAATGGTCGTTCCCTGACCGACCTGGCTTTCGGCGGAGATCTTTCCGCCGTGCGCTTCGACAATGGATTTGGCGATCGCCAGTCCAAGCCCCGATTCACCCGCCTGGGAACGGGCCGGATCCGCACGGTAGAAGCGGTCGAAGATGTGCGGCAGGTCTTCAGCGGGGATCCCGCGCCCGTTATCTTGAACGGCGAGCACCAGCGTTTTCTCGGCGCGCGCCGCGGTCAGCCTGATCCGGCCGCCTTCGGGGGTATAGCGCAATGCATTGGTGATCAGGTTTCCAAAGACCTGCGCCATACGATCCGGATCGAGCGAGAGGGGGGGCAGACCGGGTTCGGACTGGATTTCCAGCTCGATTTTCTTTTCCACCGCCAGGGCGCCATAGGACCGGACCGTCCGCTCGAGTAGCACAGAGGGAAGGACCGCCTCCCGGTTGAGGCTGAGCTCACCGGCATCGGCCTGGGAGAGCGTGCGCAGATCCTCCACCAGGCGCTCCAGGTGCTGGACTTCGGCGTGGATGATATCGAAGCGCTCGGGAGTCGGTTTGAGCACCCCGTCGTGCATCGATTCGACATAACCCCCGATGACCGTCAGGGGCGTGCGCAGGTCGTGGGCGATATCCGCAGTCATCTGCTGCCGGGAGCGGCTGAGCCGGTCCAGGTCGGAGCTCATCTGATTGAAGGCCGCGGCCAGCTCGCCCAGCTCGTCTCCGGACGTGATCGCGACGGACTGCTTCAGGTCACCTCTGGCCATGGCGTGGATGGCAGCGGTCAGGTCGCGCACCGGGTGGGTCAGGGTGCGCGCCAGGATGATTCCAAGCACCAGGGCGACCAGGGCTGCCCCGAGTGCTGCATAGAGCAATGCCAGGTTTGTGCGGTTCAGGTACTGCGTTTCCAATGTGCCCAGCGGGGGTGTGCTGCCGATGACCAGGACGGTCCCGACCTGTTTCCCGTTGACGTCCACCGGTGTACCCTTTGCCAGTTTTGCGGACGGGACACTCTCACCGACCTGGTAAGTACCAGCCGGGATGAGGACTTGACCGCCCGCGTCGGCCAGCATGAAGTTGAATGTCGGGGAGGGGGCCTGTCCGCCTCCGGGTCCCGGCTGGGGAGCGCTGGTCTGGGGACCGGGGCTCCCCGGGCTGGGCGCAGCGTCGCGCAGGTTAAAGTAATTCAAAACCCCTTTCCAGGACCCGTTGATCTGGTAGTACAGACCGGCATCGGACACGAAGCGGTCAAGGGATTGGTTCAGCACCAGTTGTTTGAACTGGACCACGGTCAGCCAGTAGGTGATCCCTGACGCCAGTGCCAGGCCGGTCACGGCGACCAGCAGGAAAGCCAGGACAAGCTTGAGGGTGATGGAACGGCGCATATCATTCACCCACAAACCGATAGCCGACGCCGAAGACCGTCTCGATGTAACGGGGTTGAGCGGCATCCGGTTCGATCTTGGTGCGCAGATTGCGGACATGCACATCGATGGTACGCGCCACCCCCTCGAAGGAAGTGCCCTGCAGGTCTTCCAGCAGGTCGAGACGGGAGAAGACCCGTCCGGGTGAAGCCATCAGGATCGCCAGCAGGTCAAACTCCGAGGGCGTCAGGCGGACCCCGCGCCCGCCGACCGTGACCGAATGTGTTTCCCGGTCAAGGGTGATGTCCGCGGCACGCAGCACCCGGCTGGGCTGCGGCACCTGACCGGCTCGGCGCAGGACCGCCCGGATGCGGGCCACCAGCTCCTTCATACTGAAGGGCTTGGTGATGTAGTCGTCGGCGCCGAATTCCAGCCCGAGGACCTTGTCCGACTCATCGAGCTTGGCGGTCAGCAGGACGATCGGGGTTTCACTTTCTTTGCGATAGGCGCGGATGAACTCGTAACCATCCATTTCAGGCATCATGATGTCGAGCAGGACCAGGTCGGGTTTTTCCTGGCGGGCAGTGTAAAGTGCGTTCTGACCGTTATCGGCGGTCACCACGCGGAAGCCCTGCTCGGCCAGGTATTCGCGTACCAGGGTACGGACGCTGGCTTGATCGTCCACAACCAGAATTGTTTTTTTCATACAGGGTTGGCTCCTGAATGAAAGCAGATCATTTTCGAAAGATGACGAACTTGCTGAAGACGAAATTCCAGGCCAGCGTGAAGACGGTTGCCAGTGCAAGGGCAACCAGCTCGGGCAGATGAAGCACATACAGGCCCAGCTGCATGCCGCCGGTATTCATGGCCAGGCCTGCCAGGCTGACCAGGATAAAGGGGATCAGTGTTTTCCACGTGCTGGCGTTCGATCGAAAGGTCCAGGTCTTGTTCCAGAAAAAGCTGTTGAGAATCCCAACGCCATAAGAGATGCTTTTGGCGGCAACCGGCAGGCCAGCCATTCCCAGCCAGCGGGTAAGCACGAAATACGTGCCCAGGTCGACAACCGTATTAAGCACGCCAACCATGCCAAACTTAACCGCCTGCTTCAGCCACAGCAGGGAAGGTTTTTGTATATTTTCCAATGACCGGCCTCCGCTTGCACAGTTTATTGTACCCTGTCCCCTATGACCCGGGGCGTATCCGGAGGGTAGAACGCCGGTCTGTAAGGGGACGGCCACAGAAAAGAAATAAGCTTGAGAGGGAGAATTTTCGAAAGACACGGCTGGTTTGCTCCTGAATTTCCGATCGCAGGATATCAAACAGATGTTCAGATTTTGTTTAGAAATACAGCGGAAACGATGTGGATGGGCAAGACCGGACCAGCTCTCCAGACTCGTCTGGCCGCAATATTCACACAAGGTGTGTATAACTTCTGAACAAATTCTTTAAATCCTGTGCCTATACTCGGGGCAATTGCAATCCATTCCAAGTGAGGTGAAATCATGGGTACCAAACTCTCCCAATTCCAATCAAAGGTGCTCCGCTCACCCAGGTGGGTCCGCTGGAGCGTGCTAGCGGTGATCATTCTCCTGATCGCTGCAGGTGGGTTCGAAATCTATCAGGTCAATCAAACCCAGGTAGCGGCAGCCGCCACGCCAGCCCTTCAGACCGCGGTGGCCCGCCAGGGGGATCTGACCCTGGAGGCCAGCGGGAACGGGACGTTAATCGCGGACAATGAAGTCAACATCGGATTCCAAACCAGCGGGACCCTGACCAAGCTGAACGTCAGCGTCGGTGACCAGGTCAAGGCCGGCGACGCGCTGGCCCAGCTGGACGATACCAGCCTGCAGACCGCACTCGCCCAGGCCAAGCAGGCCCTGCTCGAGCTGACCTCGGCCTCCGCCATCGCCACCGCCCAGGAGACGGTCGCCACGGATCAGCAAGCCGTGACGAACGCCCAGGCGGCCCTGAACAACCTGACCTACCAGAACACCAACCAGGATGCCATTCAAAACGCCCAATCCAACCTGTTCCTGGCGCAGAACAATCTATCCCATGCGCAGAAGGCCTACAGCCAGGTGCCGGGGGATCCTTCCACGGATGCGAACAAAGCCATCGCCTATCAGAACCTGTACACCGCCCAGCTGGCCTATAACAGCGCCGAAGCCACATACAACCTTTACACCGGAAAGTCCAACCAGACCCTGGTGGACAAGGACACGGCAGTCCTGGCGCTCGCCAAGGCGACTCTAGCGGAAGACCAGACCCTCGTGGCGGCCCTGACCGGCGGGACAGTGCCCGCCAATGCCACCGGCTCTGGGTACGATGCCCTGCGGCACGAGTGAAATCAAAAACAACCAATAAAACGAAAAGGATGGTTCGGATGAAAAAGTATCTCACCCTCTCCTTGGCAGCCCTGCTGGTCCTGACCGCGCTGCTGGCAGCCTGTTCTTCCAGTAAAACGAGCGCCGGTTCCTCGGCGGGCGGCAGCGCTTCGAATGGTAACAGCAACCAGCCCCTGTCCCTGGCAGCCCAGCTGCTGGTCGGCACCCTTAAATTAGAAGGCACGGCCAACGCCGTGGATGCAAAAGAAGCCGCCTCCCTGATCCCGCTCTGGCAGGCCTACAGTCAGCTCACGGCCAGTGACAGCGCAGCGCAGGCCGAGATCAACGGGCTCGTAACCCAGATCCAGGGTACGATGACCCCGGCGCAGGTCAATGCCATCACGTCCATGAAATTGACCCAGCAGGATGTCCTTACGACCATGGGCACGCTCGGATTTGCCCCATCCAGCTCCAATAATTCCTCCGCAACCAGCACCCCACAGTCTTCCTTCAATGCGAACGGCGGCGGATTTGCCGGTGGTGCCCCAGCGGGCGGCGCTGCCCCTGCAGGCCCGGTCGGGGGAGGCGACGCGGGAGCAGGTGAATTATTGGGCGGTGGTGCTGGTCAGACCAGCTCGACCCAGGTGGCAAGTTCCCCGGCGCGGACGAACGGGATTCCCCCGGCCTTACTGAATGCCCTCATCGAGCTCCTGCAAAAGCGTTCCCAATCATAGACGCATTCTCCAAATGACCTGTGTGGCAATTGCAGGAACGGTAAGATCAAAACCGTTCCTGCAGCTGCTCCTTGATGCCCCCGGATCCTGGTCGCTGCCGGATGACTGATATAATCTTTCACAGATCGGCGATCTTTGGAAAAAGAAGCGCAGGATCGCTCCCGTCGCCTTAAAAATCAGGACAGGGTTACATAAAATTTTCGGAGCGGATACCATGTATGATACAAAACAAGATTTAATTGACGCCTTGCGCGCCACGCCCGATGTCCTGGCAGAGCTCCTTTCCGGTCTCCTGACAAAACCCGGTGGCCTGCCGCCTGTTCCTCCAGGCGAGTGGTCGCCGGTTGAGATCGTCTGCCATCTCCGGGATACCCAGGAGCGTGCCCTGGACCGCATGAGGCTGATGCGTGGCGGGAAAAATGCGGTGATCGAGGGCTACGACCAGACCGCCTGGGCCGTGGAAAGGAACTACAAAGGGGACGACGTGTGGAAGGCCCTGGAGAAGTTCCGGAGCTTGCGCCTGGAGCATGTGGAAGAGCTTACGAAGCTGCCGTTCGAAGACTGGCAGAGAGGTGGAGAGCACACCGAGTACGGGCACATCACCATCCTGGGACAGACCCTGCACAGCGTGTCCCATGACGCCGTTCATCTCCGCCAGCTCGCCGCTCTGGCCGGGCATCCAGAGGCAAAGAAGGCCTGATCATTCAAGAGCCCGATCCAGCCGGCTTCAATAGGGAAGCGGCTATCTTCTGACATCCCGCCGCGCAATCTGAACAAGGGGGAACTCCTTTAAATTCACGTAAGGCGGTCTATAATAGCCCCCATGCCAACCCCCGCGATCCACCTGCAAGACCTGTGCAAGACCTATGTGGTCAGCGAGCGCGAAGCCGGTGTGGGCGCCGCGCTGCGCAGCCTGGTGCACCGCCGCACGCAGAAAATCCCTGCTGTCGATGGCCTGACCTTCGACCTGGCCCCCGGCGAGGTCGTCGGCTTCCTGGGCCCGAACGGCGCAGGTAAGACCACCACTCTCAAGATGCTCTCCGGCCTGCTGCACCCAACCGGAGGAGACTGCCGCGTGCTCGGCTACCTGCCGTGGAAGCGCGAGCGGGCCTTCCTGCGCCAGATCACCCTGGTGATGGGCCAGCGCAATCAGCTGGTCTGGGACATCCCTGCGGCGGATTCCTTTGAGCTCAACCGGGCCATCTACCGCCTGCCCCTGGCCGACTACCGCCGCACCCTCGACGAGCTGACCGACCTGCTCGACCTGGGCCCGCTCTTAAAAAAGCCGGTCCGCAACCTTTCACTGGGGGAACGGATGAAGTGCGAGATTGCCGCTGCGCTGCTGCACCGCCCCCAAGTGGTCTTCCTCGACGAGCCGACCATCGGCCTGGATGTGACCATGCAGCGCCGCATCCGGGAGTTCATCGCCGAATACAACCGCCGCAGCGGGGCAACCGTCCTCCTGACCAGCCATTACATGGCCGACGTCGAGGCCCTCTGCCGCCGCGTGATCGTCATTCACCACGGCAAATTGCTTTTCGACGGCGACCTGTCCGACCTGGTGCAGCAGTTCACCGCCCACAAGACCATCATCCTTCAGCTGGACAACTGCACGGCGAACCTGCACGCCTACGGCGAGGTGGTCTCCTGCGAGGACGGACGTTTTACCCTGCGGGTCCCAAAGGCCGAGACGGCGCACGTTACCGAGCGCCTGCTCGCGGACCTACCGGTCATCGACCTGCTGGTCGAGGACCCGCCCATCGAGGAAGTCATCGAACGCGTCTTCACCCAGGCGGTCCCATGAGGGCCTGGATCGAGCTGTACCTCCAGCAGTTCAAGACCACCTTCGCCAGCATGGTCCAGTACCGCGCCTCCCTGGTGATCTGGATGATCAGCCAGGTGCTCGAGCCGCTGGTCTACCTGATCGTCTGGTCGACCGTCTCGAACGGCAACGGGGGGAGCGTCGGCAACTACACCGCCCGAGACTTCGCGGCCTACTACCTGGTGTTGATGATCGTCAACCAGATCACCTACACCTGGATCATGTACGAATACGAGTACCGCATCCGGCAGGGCTACCTCTCGTTCGCCCTGCTCAAGCCGGTGCACCCGATCCACTCCGACATTTCCGACAACCTGTCCTCCAAGCTGACCACCCTGCCGCTCATGCTGATCGTCGTCCTGGGGCTGGCGCTGATCTTCCATCCCACGGCGGTGTTCGTCCCCTGGGCCATCCTGGCCTTCCTCCCGGCTCTCGCACTGGCCTTCCTGGTCCGCTTCCTGGTGGAGTGGACCCTGGCCCAGGCGGCCTTCTGGACCACGCGCGTCAGCGCCATTAACCAGATCTACTTCGTCCTGATGCTGTTCCTCTCCGGGCAGATCGCACCGCTCTCCCTCTTTCCCGCCCCGATCCAGATCGTGGCCGACATCCTGCCCTTCCGCTGGATGCTCGGCTTCCCGATCGAGCTCCTGCTCGGCCAGCTGACGCCCCTCCAGGCGCTGGCGGGCCTCGGCGCCCAGGCCGCCTGGCTGATCGCCAGCCTGGTCCTGATCCGTTTCGTGTGGCGGGCCGGTGTGCGCGCCTATTCGGCGGTGGGCTCATGAACATGCTGCGCCTGCTCTCGGTCTTTTTCCGCGTCAGCCTGCTCAGCGAGCTGGCCTACCGGGTCAACTTCTTCGTGCAACTTTTCCAGTCGATCCTAGAGCTTGGGACCGCGCTGGCCGGGCTGGCGGTGATCTTTTCCTTCACGACTTCCCTGGGCGGCTGGCGGCCCGACGAGATGCTGGTGCTGGTGGGGGTTTACTTCCTGATCGGGGGTCTGATCAGCCTGGTGATCCAGCCGGGCATGAGCCTGCTGATCGATTCGGTGCGGGACGGCACGCTCGACTTCACCCTGACCAAGCCGGAGGATGCCCAGCTGCTGGTCAGCGTCCAGCATGTGGCGGTCTACAGCCTGATCGACCTCCTGCTCGGGTTCGGGGTGCTGGTGGTGGCCCTGATCCGCTTGGGAGAAAGGGTGGGGGCACTGGAGGCGCTCGGGTTCGTCGGGATGCTTGTGGCGGGCGGGGTGATCGTCTACAGCTTCTGGCTGATCCTGGCAAGCCTGTCGTTCTGGTTCGTGCGGGTGGAGAACCTGCTCGAGATCTTCAGCAGCATGTACCAGGCTGGCCGCTGGCCGGTCAGCCTGTACCCGGGCTGGCTGCGCTTCGCCCTGACCTTCATCGTGCCGGTGGCCTTCGCCACCACGGTGCCGGCCGAGGCCCTGACCGGCCGGCTCAGCGAGGGCACCCTGGTGGGGGCGCTGGCGCTGGCGGTGGTGCTCTTCATCGTGTCGCGCTTGTTCTGGAAGCTGGGGTTGAAACGCTACTCCGGCGCTTCAGCATAGAAAAGCGAGGCAGACCGTACCGGAATTAGCCTGGGCGTCTGTTTATCCCGCCTTTCGATCCGGCCCGGGCGCGGCCTCCGGCTTTTTAATTGCCAACCGTAAATTTCACATCCGCCTCCCCCACATTCCCGGCCTGGTCCGTGGCCACCACGCGGAAGGTGTGGGTCCCCACCGCCGCTTTCCACAGGGTGCCGAACGGCGCACCGTTGAATTCCCCGACCTGCTCACCATCCACGAAGAAATCCGCCTTCACCAGAAACGGCTCGCTGACCTGAGCCTGGAGAGCCAGCTGGGCCTCCTGAGCGATGCTGATCTTCTGCCCGGCCAGTGGATAAGTGATCGTCACCTGCGGCGGCGTGTTGTCCAGTGTCACCTGAACGACGGCCTGATCGATGCTCTGGTCGGAATGCACCACCAGCAGGCGCAGGGCATACAGTCCGTTCAGGCCGCTCGTGTCCCAGCTTCCCAAGGGACCTTCGTCCACCGGCGTCTTCACGTCTGAACCGAGCTGGACCCATTCCTGCGGGTTTAACCCCTGACCATACTCCAGGCGATAATAGGCGAAGTCCGCACCCGAGGCGCTGCCTTGGATCTCGATCACGCCGCGCCGGTAATCGAACATCGACGGGGAGGTGAGGTGCGCGTTGGGTAGAACCTGCGGCATCTGGACGGTATCGTAGGATGTCGGCGGCGTCGCGATCCCGGCCGAGCGCGCCCACTGCTGGGCTTCCGGAGGCACGACCATGTAGACCCGCGATTCGACCAGCTCCTGTGGCGTAAAGACTGTCGCCAGCAGCCCGGTCTCACGGTTAACCTGGAAGGTTTGATAGAGGGTATCGGTCTGCAGCGGCTCGCGGCCGGCCAGGAAGACCTCACTGACGATGTTCGGACAGGCCGGGGTGGGCAGCAGGCCGGAAGGGTCGCAGACCTGCACCGTCGTCACGCCGGAAGGCATGCTCCAACCGGTGGAGGGAAGGTCCTGCACGGCGTACTGCATCAACCCGTGCCAGAGATCTTCAGCCAGGCCCTGCGCTACGGTCCCGCTGGCAGCAGCTGCCCCAGAGGCTGTCGATGGGCCGGACCAGACCACGACCACATCCTGGGGGGTGTAGCCGGCTGTCCAGGCCGCGGATGAATCCAGAGCCTGCCCAATCTTCGCCCCCGCCGGACGGCCGATCTCCAGCGGGTTGGGGTGCCCGAGCGACGGCCAGCGGGCGGTCTCGTCGCTCAGGACTTGATTCATCAGATAGGCCAGCTGCGGGCTGACGACCGGGCGCGTCTGCGGGGTGGTCCAATTCGCCCATACCGAATGGTCGGCGCCGATGACTTTCAGCACTGCCACCGGGTGCAGGGTCGTGTCGGAGACCGCCTGGCCGGCCAGGGTGCCCTGGTTGGCAAAAATCCCATAAGCACTGGCAAGCTCCAGCGGTGAGAAAGAAAAATTGTCCTGGAGCAGATGCTTCCCAGCGGGGAATTCCAGACCAAAGGATTCAGCGATGCTCTTGACCGACTCCTCCCCCATCTGCTGGAGCACTTGCTCGGCCGGGGGCAGGTAATCGTTGGCGAGGGCAGTGCGCAGACGGACCGGTCCATGGTACACCGCATGCGGGTCCGAGTTAGCCCCGGGGATATCCCATGCCAGGCTGGCCGGGTTAAGCCCGCGGCTGAAACCGGTCAGGTATATGAAGGGGGTGAGCAGGGTCCCGGCCGGATGGGAGGCCAGGGAGGTGCCATCCTGTCCGGCCTGCTCATCACCGACCGCCGCCAGGACCTGCCCGTTCGTCGGGTCCAGGATCAGGGCGCTGGCTGTAGCTTCGACCGGTACGGTCCCCGGCGGCAGGCTGGGAAGCAGGCGCGCCGCCGCACAAGGCGAACCATCCTCGGCCAGGATCTCCTCCTGGTCGCCTGCCAGGCGTGCCACCTGCGTTTTCACCGCGCAGGAGGCCTGCAGTTGTAGGTCGTAATCCACGGTCGTCCAAATGGACAGCCCGCCGCGCGCCAGGCGCGTCCGGTCGAACTGTTTTTCCAGTTCGTCCAGGGCCAGGTTGACCCCCACGGGGGCCAGGTTTGTCTGGGGGGCCATGACCTGGATGGTCGGGGGCTTCGCCTGCGCCTGGGCTTTCTCATCCGCCGTGATCAGGCCCAGCCTGCTCATGACCAGAAGTGTTTCCTGGCGCATCATCTCAGCCGCCTGGGGCGCGTCAATCGGGTTCAAGGCCGGAGTCTGGCTGACTGCCGCCAGGAGGGCTGCCTCGCTCAAATCCAGCTGCGTGGCAGATTTGCCGTAATAGAGCTGTGCGGCAGCTTCTGCGCCGAAGGCATCATGGCCGTAGTCCGCGCTGTTGAGGTACCATTCCAGGACCTGTTTCCGGCCGTACCGGGCAGTCACCTGGGCCGCCAGGAGGCGTTCTTGAATGGCACGCTGGGACGAAGGCGGTTCATTCCACAGCAGCAGATCAAAGACCAGCTTTTGGGCAAGCGTGGGATGGGTAGAAGGGTCCTGCCAGCCGGCAATCGAATAGCCGGCATGATTCCAAAAATCCGGATCTGCCAGGGCGATCGTGGCATCCAGCAGAGGCTGGGGAAGTTGGTCATAGGGAAGGTATTTGCGCGCATCCGGGCTGGGAGCCAGGATGGCCAGCAGGTGCGCTCCGGTGCGGTCATACAGGCGCGTTGGCTGAAGCAGGAGACCGTCCTGGGGGTTGAGCAGGACGGTCAACCCCTGAACGGGCGGCAGGCTGCGCGTCAGGTCCGCATAGGCCACAGCTGCCGCGATCACAACCATCAGCACCAGCGCACTGACCACGAATCCCAGTGACAGCACCAGGCGCTGGCTGTGCTGCTGCCCGGAGCGCTGGATGTGGTCGCGGCGGTGGCGCCGCTGCCGAACGATGGTCAGCGTGGAAGGCATGGGATTAGCTCATCACCTGGCCGCCGGAGGCCCCGATCCGTGCAGGGTTAGATGGACTCGTGGACATGCGCATGCTTCGGATCCCCTTGATCGCAACTATCCTTTAACCAAACCACCCAGCCATCCTTTCAAGCCGTGCTCCGGGGTTTCGCCGTGCACACCCCCTGACTGGCCATTGATCAGGACCTGGTAGGGGTGGTCGCCAAAACCATACCCGGCCAACCAGACTGGCAGCAGGATGAGTCGAAAGGCGGTTACAGTGATGGTGGCTGACGAATAAGACAGATCGATCACGCCTCCGCCTTCGTACTGGATCTTGGAACGGACCTGCTCGACCGCCATTTGCCGGGCCACCAGGGAGGCGTCGGCCATGCTCAATTCGTAGATCTCGGCCGGCCAGCCCGCCAGGAAGCGCGGGTCGTACGCCGGGGCGGAGGAGAGGGTGTATTCAGGCAGGAGCTTCTTCAACCCTTCGGACAATTTGGTCGCGGCGGGGACGCAGAGATTGTCGTATTGGAGAGGCTGTTCCCCGGAAACCGGCACTTCGCGCTTGTTGCGGTACACACGACCGTTCCAGGGCAGGCTGCCGATGATGTCGAACGCCCAGACAGGTAGGTACAGGCCCCGCGCGGCCTGTACCTCCCCCTCCGGCTGAATCTTCTTGCCTTCCAGCCATTGCGCCAGGTGGAGGGCTGCCAGCTTCTGGTCGAAAGCCATGGGAATGATACCATCCGGCTCGAGCAGATCGCGCTGTTCCCCGGTGGCGACGACATGCTCCGAACCGCAGTAGGCACAGCGTGCCGAGAGCTCCTGGGGGGCGAGCAGGAACCTGGCCCCGCAGCCCTGGCATTGAAAGGTCTGCATCGAAACCGGGGCGCGCTGTCCAGAGCCGTTCGCCATGGCGATGAAGAAATCCTCTTCCTTGGCGGAAGGGGCTGTCGAAAGGCGCTGTGTCCGCTCGCAGTACTCACACACCAGGGAATGTCCGTCCGGGGCGTAGGTCATGCGACCCCCGCAGCGCGGGCAGGTGAAGCGATCGGCCTGGACTGCGGCCTCCCCGGAGGCGGGGACAGGCAGGGCATCCGCATCGACGATCTCCCCTGGCTTGAGCTTACCGTCCAGGACAGCCAGGCTGCGGCGCGCCTCGGCATGGGCCGGATCGATCGCCAGGGTATCTTCCAGCAACTGGCGTTTCTGTTTCGGGTCGGCGGTGATCTCGCTCAGGTAGTAACTCGCCTGGGCGCGCGTCTCCAGGTCATCGCTGGCCTCGGCGGTCGCCAGAGCGCGTTCCAGGTATGGGCGCGCCAGGTCGTATTCCTTTGCCCGGATGTGCAGGATGGCTTCGCTCAGAAGATCGTGGTCGTAGGCCTTCGACGAGTCATCATTGTCAATCGGCATATCTGCCTCATTTACGCCGGACGAGCGCATCGGTCATGCGCACCACGCGGGCCATCGCCTCTACGTCGTGAAGGCGCACGATGTCCGCTCCCCGGGTAATGCCGACCGCCACAGCCGCCGCGGTCCCCTCCAGACGCTGATCGGGAGGCAGGTCCAGGGTATAGCCGATGAAGGACTTGCGCGAGGGGCCGATCAGGATGGGGTAGCCCAGGGCGCGCAGCTCGCCCAGACGGTCGATCAGCTCCAGGTTCTGCTCCACGGTTTTTCCAAAGCCGATCCCGGGGTCCAGGATGATACGCTCGTCCGGGATGCCGGCCGCGTGGGCAATCGCGACGGATTCGAGCAATTCGCGTTTGACATCTTCCATCAAGTTATCATACTCCATGCCGACGTACCGCCCGCCGAGGCGCTCCCGGACCTGGGCGTTGGCCGGCTTCGAGCGGTTGTGCATCAGCACTACGGCAGCCTGGGCGCGCGCCGCCACCTCGGCCAAATCCGGATCCGCCCGCAGACCCCACACGTCGTTGACCAGCCGTGCACCGGCTTTCAGCGCTTCTTCAGCCACGGTGGCCTTATAGGTATCGATCGAAAGCAGGGCGTCGGGAAAATCGGCTGCCACCGCCCGGATGGCGGGCAGGATGCGGGCAAGTTCCGCTTCGGCTGCGACCGGCTGGGAACCAGGCCGGGTCGACTCACCACCGATGTCCAGCAGATCGGCTCCTGCGGCCAGAAAGCGGTGGCTCTGCTCCCGGGCGGCCTCCAAGCCTTCTCCGCCGGCCAGCAGGCCGTCACCGGAGAAACTATCCGGGGTGAGGTTCAGGATCCCCATGATGTGGGTCCGCTTGCCCCATACCAGGGTGCGGCCGCCGATGGTCAGGTTTTTCACGGTCAGGCGATTTGATCCAGCGGGCGGCTGAGCCAGGCCTCGGCCTCGTTCATGTCGCTGAAGACCTTGATGGCCGCCGAGGTTGCCGGCAGGGCTGCGTAGCAGACCTGGCGCACGGCTCCGGCGACCTGCTCACTCGCGACCACCACGGCCAGGCGGATGTTGCGAGCTGCCGGGTCGCTGTTGACCTCGATGGCCATGCGAATGGCCTTCTCGGTGATCCCGCCCACCTGGCGCAGGTCGTACAGGTTGCGCGTCAAGCGGTCGGAGCCGAGCAGGTGCTCCAGGGCAAAGTCATGCCAGTGCATCATCGTGGCATCCGAGAAATCCGTAAAAGTCAGCGTCATGCCCCCATCCGGACGGCGTACCACGCGGTAGCCGATTCCGGGCTCAGGCTTCCAGTTGAGCGGTTTGAGTTCAGGCATGGTGCGCCTCCTGACTTAACACTTAACGATTATAACCCAGGGGACGATACCGGGTGGAATCGGCCAGCGAGACGCAACACGTATAGGGCGTCAGCCGTGACAAAGGGGTTCATACGCCTTTTGCTTGTGCCTCCCCAGCTGACCAGGGAATAACCGCTCAAGGCCGGCCGTGTCAGGCGGGTATAGGACTCCTCGGCCGGAAAACCACCCTGCGACAGGCGTTTGGACTCCATCAGGTCCAGCGCCGCGGCGCAGCGCGGGTCGCCCAAGAAGCCGGATTCCGCCATCACCTTCAATCCGAAGAGGATGTCATAATGCCAGTAACAGGGGTAATGCAGCCGCACGAAATGGGGGTCGATCAGCTGCCCGTCCCGGCGGCGTTGATACAGCTGGCGGGTCAGGAAAACCTCGGCGGCACGTTCGGCCGACAGCCGGGCACGCACTTCGCCAGAGACCTGGGCGTACAAAGCCAGCGCCCGCAGCGGGATAAGGGTCTCCATGAAGGAGGAGGTATCTGCCTCGGGACGCTTGTCGCAGTTCCAGCCGCCGTCCGGCCACTGCCACTTCATTAGGCGTTCGACCAGCTCCTGGGTGCGGCCGTCCGCCAGTCCCAGCCGAAGTGAATACCAGACCGCGTAGCCCTCCTGTGATGCGCAGCGCCGCACGCGGCCCTGAATGGCCCGAATGTATTGAGCATGGCTTTGACCGAGCAGCCAGCCGTAGCTATCCTCCATCAGCGGGGCGAGCGGGGAATCAGGCAGGGCGGGGTATCCCAGGTCCGCCAGGAGGGAGAGCACCCAATGGGCGCCGTTCCATTTCTTATAAGGATGATAGGGGATCCTGCCGTCCGCACCGCGCTCGGAGAGCAGACCCCACACCAGCTTGGCATTCAGGACATCGTGGACTGCATCCTGTGCCTCCGTGGAATCCGGGGATGCCCCGCACACGGTCACAGCCAGCTTGTAACGCAACGCCGGTTCGGAGAATAAGCGACCGATGAGCTCATTCATAGGGTTTCACTCCGCTTACATCGACCCCGGCAAGCAGCTCCCGCACGCTCTTGCCGAGCACGGGGTGGCGCAGGTCCGCCGCCAGGTCCGCCAGCGGGACCAGGACAAAAGCCCGCTCCGCTAAACCCGGATGCGGGAGGGAGAGCCTGGGGGTCTCAAGGACCAGGTCATCGTAAAAGAGGATGTCGATATCAATCCGACGCGGGCCCCAGTGAAAGGTCTCCTCGCGGCCGAGTGTCCTTTCCAATCGCTTGAGATCCTCCAGAAGCGGTAGTGGCTTCAGGGCGGTGGTCCCCTGGAGCACCAAGTTCAGGAAGGCTGGCTGGTCCAAGTAACCCCAGGGCGGCGTCTCGTAGACCGGCGATTCTGCCTGGACATTCACGGCAGGTGGCAGGGCAGCCACGGCCGCCCTCAGGATGGCCAGCCGGTCGCCGAGGTTCGAGCCAAGAGCCAGATAGATTATCTTTGCAGACATCGGTCGGCCAATGGTGTATACTGCCTTCACTGCTATTTTACCCCCTAGGGCATAACTTCCCATGACAGCCCTCAACCCGTGGAAGGCAGGTTACATCCTCCTGGAAGGCGGCGCAGAGTTCGGCGGCAGGATGGCCGAGGCCGATTTGCGCGCCCTGGAGCTGGCGGGGGGCTTCGAGGCCCCGGTTTGTATTCTCCCCACCGCTGCCGCTCCGGACCATAACGATGAGCGCGCCGGATCCAACGGCGTGCGCTGGTTCACCCACCTGGGGGCCAAGCGGGTCGCGCGGGTCCCGGTCATCGACCGGGCCTCTGCCAATCGGGAGTCCCATGCCGAGGCGATCCGACAGTCCCGTTTCATTTACCTGCTCGGCGGTTTCCCTCGCTACCTGGAAGAGACGCTGCGGGCGAGCCTGAGCTGGCGGGCCATGCTGGAGGCCTTTCGCGCCGGGGCGGTGATCGGCGGGAGCAGCGCCGGGGCCATGGTCCTAGCTGAGTACTATTACGACCCGGAGGGGAACAGCCTGAGGGAGGGTTTGGGCCTGCTCCCGAGGATCTGCCTCATTCCCCATCACAATACCTTTGGAAAACGCTGGGCTGCCCGGCTGGCAAGCCTGCTCCCGGATGGCCTTTGGATCGGGATCGACGAGCAGACCGGGATCATCGGGGAGTCCACCGCCCGCTGGACGGTCCATGGAAAGGGTCAGGCCACCCTGTACCAACAAGGGAAGGCCCGGGCCTACCACTCAGGCGAAACATTTTCTCTGTAATCCGCCACCCCGGTTTTCTTAAGATAATCGCTGTATTTGTCCGCCATCGAGGCACTCGTGACCCCGTGCCAAATTCGTGCAATTATACGCGCTCCATTCTGGATGAATCCCGCAAAGGGAAGTCGGGTTTAGAGCGATCCCACTCCTGCCTGCCTTTCGAGTATATTTCCAAGCTCCCCTCCTCCGAGGACGGGGTGTGGTTCCCCTTCACAAGAGCCAAGGTCAGGTCCGCACTCGCGCTCCGGCCATAACCGGATAGGCGTTGGGGCGTGGTTTCGCGGTCTTGTCAACTACGCACCCGCTGGAAGCGGGTGGCTTGTAACTACGCTCGCGGCCTGAGAGGACGCGACTTTGGATACAACACGCGCTACGATTGGCGGGTTGACGACCGCCCGGCGACTAATGTT
>JBEKFY010000055.1:0-26933 GCA_050013095.1 Anaerolineales bacterium
TTTGCTTCCGGCTTCCTCCAGACCCCACCTCACGGTGACACCCTTGCCTTCCGCTAGCAGTTGGCGCAATCTCCTCTGCGAGAGTCTTCCACTCTCTAGTCAACGCCCATGCTGGGCGCACAACGCAAAATCCGCCATATAAGGCGGATTTTTTCATCCTTGAAATCTCAGATTTCGGCTACAACATTCCGTACGTCTTTGTAACATAAACGGTTGGGGTGTTTAAATCTACTGCACTATAGATTTTCTCACCCGGCATCACACAAGCCATGGCGTTCGTTATGGCCACATCCGTCCCAGGGCGGATCGGGATCCACTCATCCGCCGGGCCTACCGCGCTACAAAAAAACGCCCTTGACGGGCGTCTTATTTCATGCTTCAAAAAGAGTTCGCCATGTTATGAGTACAGCCTCTAACCCCGCACGATTTTCACGAATTGCTCGTTTTTTTACTCTACGCTCGGACCTGCACTGGAAAGGAACCCGAAGAACTGTGATTGGCTTAATAAAATATTGTTTTTTGGCCTGAAAGTACAGATGTTCTAATTATAACATATTTTTATCCGCTACAGCGGCGTTAAACCAAAAGATTATTTTAAGGGTTGGGTGGGGATCTAGGATGATTCAGATATCTGCCAAGTTCCTCTTATAATTTCTTGGAATGAAGCAATTAAGATTGCAACTGCAAACGATACTGTTTTTTCCTGAGCCAATTCATATTTTTCTAATTCGGGATTGGCATCCCCGAGTGTATACCGACCTGGAAAATCCAGATCGCCGTGGATAAATCGTGACCTAAATTCATACAGCTTATTAAATTCCTTCTTGAATTTAGTATTTTCACCCAATCTGACCGGAACCTTTTCTCGGACCTGTTGTATAACATTTGCCTTACCTTGGACATATAATGCTTCAATTCCTACCATCGCCCATACAAGATGCATAGTGGCATCAATATGAGGGGCTTCAAAAAGACGGGAAAAAGCATTAATAGCCCTACTTGTTGGATCGTTTTCAAAACCCTCCATTTCCAGATAAGACTTCCTCAGAAGATGCCATCTCCATGCATCAGCCAATTCCAAGATGTGCAAATGCGGCCAATCCATCTGCTTAGAATATTGCAGAGCAAATTGAACGCTCATACCATCCATCTTTGGCAAAGGCGAGCCAGCTTCCAGATTGCCGTTTTGCAATAAGTAATTAGATTCGAGTTCTACTAGACCCGGATGACACAGATTGGCCAGAATAAATAAATCCAAAAGACGCTTCTTAACTATTTCAGGAATCCAAGACTCGGAATTTTCTTCCTCTTCATAAGGTACTTCAATGGAATGAACTAAAACAATCACAGCTGTAACAAAAACGCGAACGGTCATATTCATAAGGATGAACTTTCTTCTTGATTGGCAATAAGGAATAGTCAGATAAGTTCCTCGTCTTCCGGATGGGGAGGGAGGCAATAATCGCTATGGTATCTCAAAAAAGACAGCTGCTACAAAAGGCTGTCTTTTTTCTCTGTAATTTTTGAGTGAGAATCTCTTGGAATCAAGTGAAAACACAAGGGCTGCATTGATCTGCCTTTCGTGTCTCGCGAATTGTATAATCACCTTCTAAATTGCTTGCCCCTTAAACTGGCTCATATACAAATGATGATAGAAGCCTTTTTTGGCCAATAGCTCATCATGGGTACCTTTTTCCACGATGCTACCTTTGTCGATCACAACCACAGCATTTGCATCGCGAATGGTACTTAAGCGGTGAGCAATGACAAAACTCGTGCGTCCCTCCATTAGCTTGAGCAAGGCTTTTTGAATGCGCGCTTCAGTGCGGGTATCCACGCTGCTTGTTGCCTCATCCAAAATTAAGATAGCCGGATTGGCCAGAATGGCGCGAGTAATTGAAAGTAGCTGACGCTGCCCCTGGCTGAGATTGCTAGCACGCTCACTCAAGTTCGTCTGGTAACCTTGCGGAAGCTGACGAATAAAGTGATCCGCATCGGCCATCTCGGCCGCCTGAATGCATTCTTCATCGGTGGCATCCAAACGTCCAAAGCGAATATTCTCCATCACTGTGCCAGAAAATAGGAAGGTATCTTGCAACACCAACCCCAGCTTCTTTCGCAGGTCTTCCTTGCGGATGTTGCGAATATCCACGCCATCGATGGTGATCTTTCCGCCCTGAATTTCATAAAACCGCGTCAGTAAATTGACAATTGTCGTCTTTCCGGCACCGGTTGGACCGACCAGAGCAATGATCTGCCCAGCTTTGGCTTCCAGAGTCATATCCTTGATGATCGGCACATCAGGCGTATAGCCGAACTTGACATGCTCGAAGGCTACATCTCCCTTGATAGTCTTGAGCTCGATAGCATCTGGCGGATCAGCAATTTCGGATTTCGTATCGATGATTTCGAATACTCGCTCGGCCCCTGCGAGAGCTGCCTGAATGGAGTTATATATGTTGGAAATCTGACGCAAAGGCGAGACAAAGTTCTGACCATAGTTAATGAATGTGGCAATCATGCCAATCGTGACCAAATTCCTTAAGGCCAGCCAGCCGCCTAGTCCCGCCAGGACGATTACAAAGAAGTTCCCTAATACATTGGTCAATGGCATCAGCAGCAGAGCATAACTGTTAGCATACACACCTGCTTCATAAACTGCTTGGTTACGTTTTTTGAACTCTTCGATGGCCGATTCATTCCGCCGAAAAGCCTTGATCACTTTTTGCCCACTGATCGTCTCTTCAGAAATGGTATTGAGCCCGCCCAATTGAAATTGCAAATCCTGGAATCCTTTGCGTGTGTATTTGGCCACGAATTCGGAAAACCAGATCATGATTGGTAGCACAAGCAAGGTGCCCAGAGCCAGCCAGGGATTCAACACAAACATGGTGACCAGGATGCCGATCATGGTCAGCAGGCTGGCAATCAGCGAGACTACATTTTGAGAGACCGCTTGGTTGATAGCATCGATATCGTTGGTCAAACGGCTCATCAAGCCACCAGCCGGATGGGTATCAAAGAACCCTATGGAAAGCTCTTGCAAGTGTTGGAAGAGCTCCCGCCGCACCAGTTTCAAAGCATCCTGTGACACACGTGCCATGATCCAGTTGGCAATAGCCTGGAAAAGATTGTTGGCTACATAAGCCCCCAGCATATAGAGCGACATTCTCAGCAGGCCGGCAGGATTATTTTTGCTGATAAACTCATCTATTGCCTTCCCCATAAAATACGGAGCAAGCAGGCCTAACAGAGTATAAATTACCACGAAAATCAACACCAATACCATGGTGAATTTGAACGGCTTGAGGTAGTCGAGCAAACAGATAAGAGCCTGGCGTGGGTTATTCGGTCTTTCGTAACGGACAGGCCTGCCTGGACCACGGGCCGATAACTTGGTCCGCATATCGTTTGTTGTTTGAGATCCGCTTTGATAGGTCATAGGTTATTTCTTCATGACTTCCAACTTGGTTTCTTCAGCTTCTTCATGAACTCCGCCCCCAAGCTGAGAATCGTAAATTTCTCGGTACACCGGGCTAGTTTTCATCAGCTCACTGTGTGTGCCTTCAGCCACGATTTGACCCCTATCAAGGACGATGATTTTGTCAGCGTTGAGGACGGTACTGATGCGCTGGGCAACCACAAAAGACGTGCGGCCATGCATGATTTCCGTCAAAGCTGCCTGAATTTTGGTTTCGGTTTCGACATCGACCGAGCCGGTACTATCGTCGAGGATGAGGATATCTGGTTGTGTGAGGATAGCCCGGGCAATGGCGATGCGTTGTTTCTGCCCGCCTGAGAGGTTCGACCCACGCTCTTCAACGTGGCTGTCATAGCCCTCGGGGAAAGACATGATGAAATCATGCGCCTGAGCTGCTTTAGCAGCTGCCACTACCTCTTTGTCGTTGGCTGATGGGCAGCCATAACGGATATTGTCGCGAATCGTCCCCGAGAAAAGAATTGTTTCCTGAGGAACAATGCCCACCCGTGAGAGCAACGAATCTTCCTTCAATTGGCGCACATCGATTCCACCTATGGCAATGCTGCCCTCCGAAGCATCATAGAAGCGAGGAATCAGGTTGACTAGAGAACTTTTGCCAGCACCGGTTGCTCCCAGGATGGCAATTATCTTTCCGGGTTCTGCCACCAGGTTGATCTCTTTCAAGACCATACCATCCGTGCTGCCGTTGTAATGGAACGAAACATTGTCGAAAACCACACTAGCCTTTGTGGATTCGGACAAGCTAATTCCATCTGCCAGCTCTGTAACTTCAGGAGCGGCGTCTAATACCTCATAGATACGCCGTGTTGAAACCAATCCGTTTGCCCATGCGATTGCCACATTCGACATCTGCATGAGAGGATTTAAAATAATAATCAGGTAGTTGATGAAGGCCACCAGTTGTCCAACCGTCATGATGCCTTTGATCGTATCCAGACCTCCTGCCCAGACACCATAAACCAGGCCTACATTGACGAGCAGGGTCATAACAGGCGACATGGTAGAATTGAATTGCATCACCTTGGCCGTGTTACGGGTATAGTCCTCGTTAGCAGTCTCGAACCGTTGACTTTCATGATCGCTGCGCACGAAGGCCTTCACCAGACGGGAACCAGAAATATTTTCCTGCAAGACGGTGTTCAGCCAATCTAGTTTCGTCTGGACGATTTGATAGAATGGCTCCATTTTTACACTGAAAAAGACCACCACAGCCGAGGTGACCAGTAAAAGGGGCACAAGGCTCAAGGCAAGTTGATGGTTGGTCATATACATCAGGAGGATGCTGCCGATCAAAGTCAGAGGCGCGCTGGCGCCGATCCGCAAGGATACCTGAACAAAACGCTGAACGGCATCCGTATCGTTTGTCATGCGCACCATCAACCTTCCGGTGTTGAAGTGGTCCAGGTTACCGTAAGAGAATTGTTGGATCTTGAGGAAGATGGCTTCGCGAAGATCTCGAGAGACGCTTTGGCCTACACGTACTGAGTAGATGCTGCTGCCTATGGCTACCAGAGTATCCAGAATGGTGATGCCAAGCATGATGGCCGATGTCGTCAAGATAGCATTCAGGTTGTTCTTCTTGATGCCTTGATCGATGATCTGTTCCACCAGGCGAGGAATCGAAAGGTCCATGCAGACCCTTAGGAACAGCAAAATCAAAGACAATGTAGCCAGTTTCCAGTAAGGTTTAACAAATGAAAATATTTTTCGGATGGTGTCCATGAATTTTCGACGGCAATTATAGAGTTTGAAAAAACGTAACTACTCAGCCCATAGTGGGCTCTAACGAAAGATTAGTGCAGTTCATTTCCTAAACCCATTCCAACAGCCCTTTACGCCAGGTGTACACTAAACCGGCGACCAGGATGGAAATGAAGAGGATGCCTTCCAGAACGGCAAAAATCGGCAGCTGGTTTAAGGACAGCGCCCAGGGAAAGAGGAAGACGGTCTCCACATCGAATACCAGAAATACAAGGGCAAATACATAATATTGAGCTTTAAACTGAATCCAGGACTCCCCAACGGTCTCGATCCCGCATTCATAGGTGCTCTGCTTGATCGGGTTTGGCTTGTGCGGTGCAACCAACGCCGAAAAGACAAGCGGCACGATTGGAACGATGATCCCTATGACCAGGAATAATCCGATATAAAGCCACTCATTCTGCATAAAACCTCCGTACCCGGGGAAGATATTGTCTTACAACTGCAGATTTGCAAAATCTACCATAAAGGAAACTGCTAAGGATAAAGGTGACCGTTTCAAAATTGGTAAAGCGGAGTGAAGCCTGGGGATGATAGCCACATCGAAAGCGAAGGGGGAGCTCAAGCGACCAGGGTTGCCAGATTCAAGCCATCGGAGAGGTGATTTCCATAGTAGGCGATCAGGCGGCTGACATTTAACACAGATTGCTCACGCTTATAGCCGCGCATGGAACGATAACGTTCCTTAACCCACCAACCAATTGCGCGTTCATCGGCATTGTTCGTCACTTCGTGGGTGCCTCTTCCCGCGATCTCTCTTCAACGGCACGCGGCACTTGCGATTCCTCCAAGTCGTGAATGTAGCGCTGGCCGCGCAGCAGCGAGGCGAGCGCCGCCAGGACCGACAGTACAACCGAGATCAAAAAAGCGATGTGCAGCCCATCCTCGAACGGCCCCGCGATCAGGCTGGGGAAGAAGGCCTTGCCCAACAGCTGCGCCCGCGCCGCCGCCGATAGGCTTTGAAGCACCTGCGACGGAAGCAGCGTGCCCAGCGGGTTGTAACCCAAAAACGCGGCAAAGAGCGCAGCGGTCGGCGGCAGTTTCGCGATGCCCAGGGCTGCACTGGTCGGCAGCCCGGCTTGGGTCAAACCACTGTAGAGCGCTGCCGGGAGTCTGGCAGCCAAGCCTGCCGTGACCATCGTAAAGATCAGGGTAATGCTCAATGTATTCGCCGTATTTTGAAAGGTCGATCGCATCCCGGACGAGACGCCGCGATGTTCCGCGGGTACGGAATTCATGATCGCGGTCGTGTTGGGGGCGGCGAACATGCCCATCCCCATGCCAATGACAAAAATGACGACAGCGAATGCGGGGAAATAGAAATTCGGCGGCAGCTGCATCAAGCCTATAAAACCCGCGGCGGTTAACAACATCCCGCCGGTCGAAAAGAACCGCGCGCCAAAACGATCTGACAGATACCCACTCAACGGGCCCATCACAAAGAATCCAGCGGTGAGCGGCAGCATGTAAATGCCCGCCCACAGCGGAGTGTCTTCGAAGTTATATCCGTGCAGTGGCAGCCAGATACCTTGCAGCCAGATGATCAGCATAAAGGTCAAGCCGCCGCGTGCAAGCGAGGCGAGGAAACCGGCGACGTTGCCCGCCAGGAACATCCGGATCTTGAATAATTCCAGCCGGAACATCGGCTCCGCCGCCCGCTGCTCTACAATGACAAAAGCGACCAAAAGCGCCGCTCCACCAGCCAGGCAGCTGATGACGAACGGGCTGCCCCAGCCCATACTCGAACTGCCATACGGCTCCAGGCCATAGGTCATGCCGATGAGCAGCGCCGTCAAACCCACCGCGAAGAGGACGTTGCCGGGTATGTCAAGCTTCTGGTGCTCCCGAATCTTGGCCGTCTCGTGCAGCGCCACATACGCCCAGATCGTGCCGCCGACTGAGAATGGAACACTGACAAGAAACACCGCGCGCCAATGAATCGCCGCGAGCACGCCGCCGGCGAGCAGTCCAATGAACTGACCTGAGAGCAGTGCGATCTGGTTTATGCCCATGGCCATCCCGCGTTGCTGCGGCGGAAAAGCGTCGGTCAGAATCGCGGTCGAGTTGGAAAAGAGGAACGCTCCGCCGACTGCTTGAACCAGACGAAAGATGATGATCTGCAGCGCGGCCCCGTTGCCTGTCCCCTGCACCAGGAACAGCAAGATCGAGCCGACCGCAAAGATCGCAAAGCCGAGATTGTAGAGACGCACGCGGCCAAGCATATCCGAGATGCGGCCGAACGTCACCAGCAGGGTTGCCGTGATGATCCCATAGCCCATCAGCACCCACAAGAGGTAATTGGTCTCGCCAGGCGCCAAGGGGTTAATGCCGATACCGCGAAAGATCGCGGGCAAGGCGATCAACACGATACTGCCGTCGAGTGCGGCCATGAACGCGCCCAATGTCGTGTTGGAAAGGGCGATCCACTTGTAATCGATGTGACCAAAGCGGCGACGCACGGGGTCGGCCTGTGGTTTTGCTGAACTCATTTGACTCAACTCTTCCTCCATTCTTGATCAAAATGGATCCACGGATCCATGCGAAAAAGCACTAAATTTCCCTAATGGCAACTTGTCCCTTCGAGCGGTTTTGCGAGAAATATCGATGGCATCGACTGGGCGATTTCCAGGCGGCGAATCATCCCACCCGCATTCCCGCGCCCACATGCCAGGTCGCACATCTCCGCAAAGATGAGCAGGTTCTTGTACCCGGTCAGGGTATCGTCGTCGAACAGCATCTGCGGAACTTAGCCTATAATCCGCCGGACTTCGCCTGCCTGACGGATGATGTCCAAGCCCGACACGCGTGCCGTGGGGGGGAGAAGCGTGATCAGCCTCTTGAGCGTAGTGGTCTTGTCCGCGCCGCTTGGTCCCTGCAGGCCAAACGCCTCGCCCGCTTCCGCCGCAATCGTCTACTGACCCGCGGCGGTCAGTTCGCCAAAGCGCTGTGTCAACGGATGGGTCTCAAAAATGGCCATCGTGTTCCCTCGCCAACATCCTTTCTTTCTCGCGCTCGGAGGTAAAGAGCGGGTTGAGCAACTGCATCGCCTGCACGACCGTCGCACGCTCGGCGGGGGAAAGCGCCGCCAGCACCTCGGCCAGGTAAGCTTGCGTGGTCGCCCGAGCCGATTTCAGGATCGCGCGCCCGCGTGCAGTGAGTTCCAGGGTCACGTAGCGGCGGTCTACCGCGTCGAACTTGCGCTCGCGCGTGACTAGGCAGCGCTCCACCAGCCCGTCCATCAACCGGCACATGGACGCCGGCGAAAGCCCGATGTGGTCCGCGACCGCGATGAGCGAAGTGCCGGAGTGCTGGTCCAAAAAACCGAGCGTGCGGAATTCGGGCACAGACAGGTCGGCGGCGCGGTGCTGACGCATATGGTCACGGATGGCACGCATTAGTTGGGGCACGACCTCGAGCAGCTCCGCCCCGGCTTCGTTGTGTGTCTCACTCATTGTAGTTTCCCTTTCTAATAATTACAAAATACAATAATATACCCATGAAATTGATTTGTCAACGCAAGTGGCAAGTGGGGGCACGGCTTTCACAAAGTAAGAGAATCGGTTGAAAGGACGAGGCGATTGATCGGGTTCATCGCATTGGTCAAACTCGCAATGTTTATGTATACAATATCCTAATCGCGGGAACGCTTGAAGAGTGGATGGGTCTCCTGTATTAAGCGTGGTGGCTTTCATATAGATTAACCCATCACCCTTTTTTCTGTTCACCCTCCACATCCAGATCCATCGTGTCGCTATTTCGGGCGAAATTTAGGTAGGTAAACATATCGGGCGTTTTGGTAAACCGATTATGAATTTAGGTAAAAGTAGCGGGGGTTTTGGTAAATGGTAGCTGATGTCTTATTGGATAATGAGATAGCGGACGGACATCCTGCATTGACAAAATTGTTCGAATTGGATATTATATCTATAAAGGATATATCCATTGTAGATGTACAAATTCGAGAGGCGAGATGACCCATGAAAAATCAGGCCCTTCCACCGCTCACACCGGCGGTGTATCATATCCTTTTGGCGCTGGCTGATGGGGAAAAGCACGGCTACGCAATCATGAAAGAGGTCGAGGCACAGACGCGCGGGCAGGTCAAGATGGGTCCCGGCACACTCTACGGCTCGATCAAGCGCATGCTGGCCGCCCAGATGATCGAAGAGGCGGATGAGCGCCCTGACCCCGACTTGGACGACGAACGCCGCCGCTATTACCGCTTAACCGGCTTGGGGGAGCAACTGGTCCGTGCAGAAAGTGAAAGGCTGGCACAGAGCGTGAGAGTGGCCCGCCAAAAGCACGTCCTGACCTTCGCATAAATCCGGAGGGGCGTTGTGAAAGCGAATCGCTGGATCGACCTTTCCCGACAAGTCTATACCCGCCTGCTATCTCTCTACCCCAGAGATCATCGAACCGAGTATGGATCGTCCATGATCCAGGTCTTCACGGATCAATGCCGTTCCGCTTACCAAGACAAGGGAACATGGGGCCTTTTTCCCCTGTGGGCGCGTAGCCTCCTGGATCTGGTCATCAGCGCCTTAAGGGAACAGATCACCTCGCCGCGTGCCTCCTGGGGACTTCTAGAGGCTGTTCCGAATACTCCTCTGCCCTGGAAAGGAGTTTCACTCGTATTGATCCCGGGATTGATCTTCTTCATCAGCCAAATTGGTCAGCTGACCGGCCAGGACTGGTTTTTCTTGATGCTTTATCGGGCCGGCTATTTCCTAATCATCCCCGTCGTGCTGGTCTGGGCCTGGAAACGTACCTTCCCAGTTTGGGGCCTGATCCCCTTAGGTTTATTGATCAAGACGCTGGTAGACGCGGGAACGCGACTCCAAGAATTATCACTAAACTCTGACAACCCGATCTCTGCCCGGTTGATGAATGCAGTAGCGAAAACCATGACCTATGAACAAATCGGCGTCGTAATAGGGATCCTGGCACTCATCGTCTTTCTGGTCGTTTTGGAGGCGCGCCGTCAGCCTCTCTCTCCGACCGCCTGTGTCTGGGCAGGGAGTTATCTCTTGCTTACTGCCATCAACATCCTTGCAAGTTACTGGACCTATGGCCCCTTTCCCGGGTTTCCGCACCACTTCAATGCTGTAATGGTCCATTATTTGGGTTCAGTTGGACCTACCCTGTTTCTATCCGACATGGGCTTTTTGCTGGGGGTACTCCTGGGCACGCAACTCGCACGCAGGCAGGGGCATCTCGCGATCCTGGTGCCACTCGGATACTTGCTCCCCGCGGTCCTTTATGGGCGTTTTTATTTCGTCCGGGGCCCTGATGCGCTTTTCTGGGTCAGCACAGGGGTCTTTGCCTACCGACTGGTGATTGCAGTCATTGCGCCGGTTTGGATCGTCCGTTCCGCTTCGGATCGTAGCAAACGGCGGGCCGCGGCGATTGCCCTGCTGGTTGGAATCGGGATCCAACTCGTTGAAACTCATTGGTTCTGGGGCCCGATGGATGGGGTTACCGCCATCTATGCTTTTTCGGTTCCGCTCATCACCGCAGCTGGAATTGCCTTGGCCCTCTCCCTTTACCAGGGAAACGTACCCACGCCCACTGCCGTTGTGCCGGCGGGAAAAGCAACGGAATCAGCAATGGTATGAGTTGCTTTTCAAGCGAGTTAGACATAAGTAAATAGAAAGGGCAAATCGAACTCGCATCTTTCCAGGAAGTTGATCGGCTTATTGCTGTCGAATGTCTGCTGACCATACAAATTTGGAAAAACATGAGAATGGCCCGAATTATCGAGTCGTGTGACTCTGGTCGCCGTTGTCAGCACCCTATATCCAAAACGTCAAATTCCGTTGAGAGAGGATCTCAATTGATTATTTTTAAAAAGAGACGGTAGAGTGACAATATTTCTGGACCGTTTTGACCTATCTTCGCAAGGGGATTGACCGGGTGGGATACCGATTCGAATGTCAGACCTCTCTCAAATTCGTTGAAGGATGGATACACCATGAAAAAGGTGCGTTATTTCTCGATCATCCTCACATTCGTGTTGGGTGCCTGTTCGATACTTATCCAGTCCACCGTCGAACCGACCTCCCTGCCCACTTCGCAGCTAATGGAGACCTCAACGAGCCAATCGGTCCTCTCTGCGCAACAAGGGAAACTCCTGATTAGAACATCCGCCGGCTATTTCATCACCAACCCCGATGGATCGAGCTCCAGCCTCGTCATTCCCCATTCGGACACGATTATGAACGCTGCGCTTTCCCACGACCGTACTCGGGTGGCATTTCTTTCGGAAGGCATTCTTACTATCAAGAACATTGAAACAGGAGAAACGGAGGCTCTCAATCAGGAAAGGGTCGGGGGTACACCAGGTGGTATCGGCTGGTCGCCCGATGATCAAGCCATCGGGTTTGATTGTTCTCCCATGACCAAACCCGTGTTCGAAATTTGCATGGTCAAGCTGGGCGATGGCCGTGTCCAGATCCTGACCCATGTGGAGCAGTATGCCTTGCCAAACCAGGATCTCATGGGCGGAGGCGCTCGATTCGGCAGCTGGAGCGGGGATGGGACTGAAATCGCGTTTGTCACCCAATTCGCGATCCCTGGAAAGGGTGCGGCTCAGGGGATCGTACAATTGTTAAATATTGCCAGCGGGCAAGTTATGACCGTCTTTGATGAAAAAAGCCAAGACAGGATTTCCATCGTGACTACCGCGGCCATCTCGCCGGATGGACGAACAGTCTTGTTTAATGGTAAATTGGATGGCAAGGGAGAGATTTTCCAGATCAATACAGATGGTAGCGGCCTGAGGCAGGTAACCAGGCCTGACCACCCTTATGATATTGGCGGGCCGGTCTGGAGTCCATTTGGAGATCGCTTTTTTGCATATGCTGCCAAGGTCGGTGACCCCAAGATAACTGGTGTCCCATCGTTGTTTTCCTTGGACGGAAATCTCATTACGCAGCTGAATATAGATGGAGATGTACTTTCCTGGATAAAATGAGGTGAAGAGAACGCAGAGATTTTCAGGAAAAAGTTGGGCGTGGATAAGGATGCTTTTTATCTGTCTTTAGATAACCAAGGGGAGGATCACCTGCTCCGACAAAGACTTCGCTAGATCGCTCGAAAAAGGGATCAGCCCGCGATAATCCGGGAAGCGTTCCCGCCGAGGGGTAATCTAAGGAGGGTCATGCAGTACTCAAGGAAAATAGCAGTTAATACTGGAGAGAAACAGAGAAAACACCGCAGGAACGGTCCCGGCTTCCTGTCCCGTTTTCCCTTTTTTCTCGTTAAACCTATAGATCCTATCCAGGTGAAAACGGGTACGCTCCAATTTGAATCCTGGTGACGAGAAGGCCTTTGACCGAAACGATCCCATCCCTCATAGCTAGTCCAGTCGATGAAACCGACCTGGTTTCCGAGGCCCAGCGCGATCCGTCGAAGTTCACGGCGCTCTACGACCGTTATCTTCGGCCGATCTACCGCTACCTGTACAGCCGGGTGGGCAGCGCGCAGGATGCGGAGGACCTGACTGCACAGACCTTCCTGTCCGCTTTTGAAGCCTTGCCTCGCTACCGCCATCAAGGACATTTCTCCGCCTGGCTCTTTACCATCGCTCGCAATCGGGTCCGGGACCATTACCGACACAAGACGATGGGAATGCCTTTGAATGAAAGCCATCCCGATCCCGCGGACGATCCCCTCGTCCAGGTCGTTCGCTCCGACCAGCTGGCCCACATGGCCGAAGCCATCCGCAGCTTGAATGAGGGTGAGAAGGAGCTCATCCGGCTGCGTATAGCGGCGGAACTCTGTCCTTCTCCGAGATCGGGGCCTGCCTGGGGAAAAGGGAAGAGGCGGTCAAGAAATCCTTCTACCGGTTGATGACCCGGCTGAAGCGCCAGCTGGAGGTAAGCCATGAGTGATCCCGGAACCATACTGGAACTCGAAGAACATCTGCGCCAGGCCCTGGTGATCCCTGAGCCCGATCCGGAATTCGCCCAGACACTACGCTCGCGACTTTACGCCCAGGCGGCAACGCCGGCAGCTCACCGCTCCAAGACGCGGCGTATGGTCTGGGCTCTCGTCCTGGGGCTCGTCCTGCTTATCGCCCTGACCGTATGGATCATTGGCCCTCAGCGGGTGGCGGCAGAGGTACAAAAACTCTTCGAGTACATCCCGGGCTTCGGGATTGTTGAACAGAACGCGCCGCTCCGCGCTCTAGAAAAACCGGTTTCTCAGACCCGTGACGGCATTACCCTGACCATCACCCAAGCATTCCTCAGCCCGGAAAAAACGGTAGTGACCTATACCCTGGAAGGTGTTCCCTGGTACGCCTACTCCCACAACGAAGCCGTCCACGGCTGCATCCAGGGGGCTGCGCTCCGCCTCCCGGACGGAACGCTGCTTCCGTTCATCGGCGGGGGAGGCCCTCCAACCCAGGTGACCGTCAACTTTCCGCCGATCCCTGCAAAGGTAGATTCCTTCACCTTCGTGCTGCCCTGCATCCAGGACACGCTCCCAGGACTCGCCCCAGAGAATTGGGTACTCCCCCTGCGGGTTGTCCCCGCCGGGGCAGCCCTCACCGCCATGCCGGTGATCGAGGTCTCGCCCTCCACTCAGCCGCAGCAGAATACACCGCTTCCTCCTAAAAATCCTCTAGTTCTGCTCAAAGTGATTGACACCGGCGATAATTACGTGCTACTGGGGGAATTCCGCCAGGCCGACGCCTCGGATGCCTCCGTCCCAAGCGGATCCTGGTGGTCTGCCGGCTTGGAGAAGATCACGGACGCTTCCGGCCAGGCGGTCTTTGACACCGTGCCATACGACCCCAGCCTGCTGCTCCCCCCAAGCGGGTCGGGTGCCGAACCCTGGTCGTACCAGATCGGAAAGACCTTCACGCCGCCTCTCACCATCACATACCGCGGCCAGGATATCTTTCCCGCGGATCCTAATGCCACCGCCGCAATCGACTTCGATGCCGGGCCAAGCCCGCAACCGGGGCAGGAGTGGGTGCTGAACCAGGATTTTTTCCTGGCGGGCCATGCGATCCGGTTGACATCCATCCAGGCGGTAGGAAACACCGGATACGAATTCTCCTTCGAGTCCTCCGATCCAGCCATCCACAATCTGAACGTGGCTATTTCCGGCTACATGGCTGTCGGGGGAGGAGGTGGCAACGCAGGCACCCCTTCGGGTCAATGGCAGACGGACCTGGATTACACCGTTCAACCCAAAGGCAAATTGGAGGTCGTGCTGTCCGGACTGACCCTGTACGGAGAAACCAAAACCTGGCAGCTCCAGTGGAGCCCTGCGGCGGCAGAGCCCGGTTCTCCCTCCCTGTACGGGATCAGCATGGGAATCGACCGGATCCTATCCACCGATGCCAGAACCTACCTGCTCGGCCACACGAGTTGGACAGACAGCCGCATCTCAAGCGCCGTCCCGGTCGCTGGGTCCTTCACCGCTACTGATTCGCAAGGACAGGCGGTGCCCCTCGAGCCGGCGAACGGCCAGGATGCCGGCCTGACCCTCGGGCCGAACCAATGGCTGTGCCGCATCGCCGGGAACGGCTTCGCCGCGCCGCTTACCCTGCGCGCGACCCAGATGGAGGTCACATTCAAACAACCGGTCCAGTGGACCCTTGATCTTCGCCCGTACGGCTTCGATGGCTCGGACGCCCAGCTCGGCCGGACCTGGAAGATCGGGTTGAACCCGCTGGAGGTGCCCGGCCTAATAGCCGTCCCCCACTGGATCACTTACATCCGGTCAGGCAATCTAAGAGGGTTGGATATCCTCATAGAAGCCGACCCGGCGCTCCTGGCACTGCCCTTTTCGATCGCAAGCGGAACGAACTCCCAGGGGACGCCCGTATTCCAAAGCGGCGGCACATCAACCAGGGATCCGGCGTCGGGCCAGCTGCTCTCCACCGTCCTGACCAAGGGCAATATCACCTTTCCGATGGTCTTGAGCGCCAGTGGGGAGACGGTTAGTGGAACCTGGGAGTCGATTTGGGCCCAACCCGTGACTGGTCCAACAGCATCTCCAGCCCAAGCTATCCAGCCTTAAATACAAGGAGGAAGCGGGGTCGTCGCTGAATATCACTGTGCTGCGACGGATGCAGCCTGCCTGAACGGCCAAACCGACCATCCTCTTACCAGGTGGTCTATCTATGTACCGCCATGTAAGGGAGACGAGACCCTCGGACCGGAGTCGGACCCCTCAACCGGAAAGTTCCTGATTTTGGGTGGATGCGAAGAGTGGTTCGATGTTTCAACCGGAAGTTTTAGCGTTCAATATTTTAGCACTCCATAAGAAGATGTTAATGGCTTGCAACTCTTGGTCAATTTCCTGGTGGAATGCGACTTGTATTGGGACTGTTATCAGAATCAAGGAGATGGAAAACCACAGAAAGGTCATTCTGGATTCATAATTTCAATAATGACGATGCTGTTATTCCTCACTGGCGGCTGTTCTCACCCTCCGACGGTCCAAACTCTCAGCGCACAGGAAAAAACATCATTACCTTCTATGCCTGACTCGGCACTCATTGGTACTACTGCACTCCGTTCGTGAATGCCAGTTTTCGCTGACGGGAGCGGCCTCCCGCCGAGGCGATGATGAGCGTCCCCCAGTCCGGGCGAGGCTACGCTGCCGGTCACGGATCAGTCACAGCGTGTTTCGATAGCGTGACCTGCCCGTCATCCCACCGTGACAGACGCATCTTAAAATAATATAGGCTTCTCAGCCAAAGCCGACAGCTGGGCGGAGGTCCTGCCGTATACGCCAGACGAAATGAGCGAGGTCGTTCCGTACAATTGCCAGCTGGTGTTTGATTCACTCAAGGTTTCCGTCTTTTGATGGTCTCCTCAGATGAAATGTAACCGAAAACTCTTCTTTCTCGGCCTTTTGGCAGGAGCTCTCCTGATCGGAGGTCTGCTGGCTTATACGTTTGCCGGACTCCCGAGCGTCGATTCCCTGCCCCAGCATCTAAAACAACCCAGCTTACGAATTACCGACCGGAACGGCCGCCTGCTCTATGATATCCTGCCACCGGACAGCGGCCGGCATGCGGTCGTTTCACTGGACCGGTTACCCCCCTGTATGAAACAAGCCACCCTGGCTGTCGAGGACAAGAACTTCTACCAGAATCCCGGCGTGGACCTCGAGGGCATCCTTCGAGCTTTTTGGATCAATTTGTGGGGCGGGGAGACGTTGGCAGGCGGCAGCACCATCACCCAACAGGTGGCGCGCAGCCTGTTGCTATCGGATGAAAGCAACCAGCGGACCGTTCGGAGAAAGCTGCGAGAGGCGCTACTGGCCTGGCAAATGACGCGCAAATATTCCAAAGACGATATCCTGGCCCTGTACCTCAACCAGACCTACTACGGCAGTTTTGCTTATGGGGTGGAAGCGGCCTCACAGACCTATTTCGGCAAGCCGGCCGCGGATCTGTCGCTGCCCGAGTGTGCCCTGCTGGCCGGTCTGCCCCAGGCGCCCAGTTTGTACAATCCCTTCTCCAATCCAGAGGGTGCCCTGAAGCGCCAGCAGGTTGTCCTGGGTTTGATGAAAAAGGATGGTTTCATCAGCCAGGAGGAAGTTCAGCAGGCCGAACAGTCCCCGTTGAGTTACAACCAGACGCCTTTCCCGATCAATGCCCCTCACTTTGTCTGGATGGTCAAGGATCAGGTCGACAGCCTGTTCGAAAGCGGTGCGCTGGACCAAAACGCGAGCCTGGTCGTCCGTACCACGCTCGACCTGGATATCCAGCGGATCGCCGAGGCGGCCATCGCCCGTCAGATCGCCCGGTTCAAGAATGACCAGGGGATCGACCATCATGTGAACAATGCCGCCCTGGTCGTCCTGGATCCCCGCACCGGGGAGATCCTGGCACTGGTGGGCAGCGCGGATTATTTCAACGCCGGCATCGATGGCGCAGTCAATATGGCCACTTCCCCACGCCAACCGGGTTCGGCGTTCAAGCCATTCATCTACGCAGCCGCTTTCGATCCCCAATCCAGTTCCCCCTGGACGGCTGCCACCCCCATCCTGGATGTGCAGACCGTGTTCACCACCCAGGACGGCAAGAGCTACATTCCTGCGGATTACGATACCCTGGAACATGGCGTCATTCCAGCCAGGGTGGCGCTGGCTTCCTCATTGAATATCCCGGCAGTCGCCACACTCGACAAGGTGGGCGTGAACAACATGGTCAACCTGGCGCACCGTTTGGGGATTGCTTCCCTGGGCGACCCGAATGAATTCGACCTTTCCCTCGCCCTGGGCGGTGGGCAGATGACTTTGCTGGAGCTGACCACCGCATATGCGACCCTGGCCAATCGTGGTTTCTACCCCGGGAATACCGCCATTCTGGATATCCGGGATGCGGACGGGAATTTACTCTACACCCCGAAAAATGTCCCACAGATCCAGGTCTTCGACGAGCGCGTGGCCTGGCTGATCAGCGACATCCTCGGCGATGACCAGGCGCGTCAGATCGGATTCGGCTTGAACAGCACCCTCAAGCTGGATCGGCCGGTGGCGGTCAAGACCGGCACCACCTCCAACTTTCACGATAACTGGACGGTCGGGTACACACCCAGCCTGGTTGTGGGGGTGTGGGTCGGGAACAGCGACTACCAGGCCATGCAGGATGTGAATGGGCTGACCGGCGCGGCGCCCATCTGGCAGGAGACCATCCGGGCGATATTGCAAAACCGGCCCGTGGAAGACTTTGTACGGCCGCCGGATATGCTGCAATTGGATGTGTGCACCTACTCCGGGCAGCTACCGACCTCGCTGTGCGACAAGACCCACCTGGAATGGTTCATCCCCGGCACCCAGCCGACCCACCTCGACACCGTCTACCAGCAGGTCTGGGTCGACTCGGCCACGGGCCTCATGGCGAACGACTCCACGCCGCTCGCCCGGCGCCGACCGGTCATTGTCCTGGACCTCCCTCCCACGGCCGAACGATGGGCCCACTCCCAAGGGATCCGACTGCTCTCCGACCTGACCGTCCAGCCGGCTGTCCCCCAGTCCGAGGGACTGGTAATGCTCTCCCCCGAACCGGATACCACCTACCGCATCTCCGATACGCTGGCCTTGTCGGATCAGCAGCTGCCCATCGAGACTGCAGTCGGTCAGGGCTTGAGTGGCATCTCGCTGTGGGTGGACGGCCGGCAGCTGGGGAGCTGCGCATCCGCGCCCTACCTGCTCTGGTGGCAGCTCTCTCCAGGGACGCACCAGTTCTGGGCGCAGGGCGTCTCGACCGACGGGCGAACCGTGAAAAGCAACGTCATCCAGATCACGGTGACTCAATAAGAACAGGCTGTGCAAATGCAAATTGCACAGCCTGTTTTGCAGCCTGATACCCCCCGGCTATGGCTTTACAAGAAATGTACTGCCAGCGCTCCTCCCGGCGACATCCGGGAAGTAGAATTCACTGCCGGTGACTGGCAGGACGTTGAAGGTGCCGGCGGTCGAGGCACGCGCCATGTAGGTGACGACATACGTGCCGGCCGGCAGATAATCCGCCGACATCACCACCTTGGTGTCATAGATTTGCTTGTAGTAGAAGAACCACGAGCCCCAGCCATACAAATTGTAATCCTGGGTTGTGTAGGAATCTGGGACCTGCTGCGAGGTCTGCAGGGAGGCGTCGATCGCCTCCAATCCGGCCGGGAGTGGGTCATCGATGACCACATAGTGCAGACTGTCTGGGACGACAATCGTCAGGCGTACCTGTATCAGGTCGTTTCTTTGAGCCTCTGTGATCGGGGTTTTGGGATCGCCCGGGCGGAAATACTGGCGCGAGAGGATGATGCCCTGGTCCAGCGGAAGAACGGAGGCCACCGGCAGGGTGGAATCCAGGTAGGCATCGTAATACAGCGCGCCCTTGCCACTGCCCCTCGTCAGGACCAGCGCATTGACCGCATGGGTCAGGAGTTGCTCCGCTGTGATATGCAGGGTATTGATCTCCATCAGGTGGGCCACATCCGCCTGGCCGGATTCAAGCAACTTCCCGTTCAGACCGACGGCGTAGGAAAAGTTCGTTTGGAACTCCCCTGAGAAACTCAACCAGTTGGTGAGGGCCATCAGCGACCAGGCGGTCTCCTGCGTGGAAGACCAGTGGCCGGCAGAGCTCTGCTTCATCAGCCAGCGGATGCCGTTGGGAATGAGTGCGTTCTTCGGATCGACCTGGATCAACGCGTTGAGCACGATGGCGGTCGTACGCTCGTCGGTGTTCCAATTCCAGTAATCCACGCTTTTTTCGTTCCACCAGGCGCTGGAGGCGGACTTGGCTGCGGCGGTGTCGATCGCGGACAACAGCATCTGGATGCGTTCATCCTGAGGATTGGACAGGAACATGGCCTGCATCAGGAAAGCCTGCCCATAAATATCCAATCCGCTCCGGTGCGCATACAGCTCGGTTGCCTTGGCATCGGCCGGCTGTCCGCCTTCCGCCAGGGCAAAGAGCATGAATGCCACCTGGTTGTTCTGCCAGTTTTCCTGATTGGTGGCGATTTCCGGCAAATTGGATACAAGGTATTTCAGGCCGTTCCCGAGCACGCTGTCCGAGACGGTGTAGCCGGACTTGCGGGCCTCCACCAGTCCGACGATGACGTAAGCACTGGTGGTGGGCTGGCTGGGCGAACCGGGCCACAACCCCCAGCCGCCGTCGACGTTCTGATTGCTGTTAATGCGCTGGAGCGCCGGGAGGACATTCTCGTCCAGCGATTTCTGCAGGTTGCTGGACGATCTTCCGGCCAGGCTCAGGGCGCGCAGGCTGAGCAGGTTCGGCAGGAAGCGCGAGACGGTCTGTTCCATGCAAAAGTACGGATAGTCCTTAAGGTAGGTCAATCCACTGATCATGGAAGCGGCCAGAGAGGGGGATGTTTCCACGGTCAGGCTGGGGTTGGAAGAATCGACCGACTGCGGCAGGAGCACTTCCTGGGTGACCGAGTCGGCTGCTGTCAGGGCCCCCGCGCTGCCGACCGTTTCGGTGACGTGGTATGCCAGGACCGGCAGGCCCTGTCCCGGCAGCGTGGCCAGGGTCGGGCGGGTAGAATCGCTGTAGCCGCCTCCGTCGGCCTCGGCCACCAGATCCACGCGGGTGGCGTCGCGCTGGACAGTCAGATCCCAGGTGACGTAGGCCTGCTGTCGGGCGGGCACCTGGATCGTCTGGTCGGCTTCGGACTGGAGGGTGACCCCCGCGGCGGTCGTCAGGCCGACTTTGACGGCCAGGGCGCTGTCCGTGTTGTTGTGCACGACCGCTCCGATCTGCACCTGATCGCCGCTCACCAGGAAGGTCGGCGTTTGCAGTTCGATGGACAGCGGGAGTGTGCTGACGATCTCCTGGGTGGCCTCCCCCACGCGCGTATCGGCGGTGACGGCGCGGGCATCCATCTGCCAGGTGGTCAGGTTGTCGGGCAGGGTGACCCGCACCTCGGCAGTACCATCCACGCCGGTGAGCACCTGTGCCGCCCAGTAGGCGGTGTCCTTGAAGTCCTGGCGGACCGTGATGATGCCCAGATTGTCATTGCCCTTGCCGCCTCCACCGCCGCTGTGATCACCGCCGGGTGTTGTAGCCTGGTAATTGGCGTTGAAGTCTTCGGCGTTGACCACGATCGAGTTGGCCGTTTGCACCCCCAGGGCGCGGATCGGATAGAAAGCCGCGAGGGGGGTTAAGGAGTTGGAAGGCGCCAGGGCCAGGGCAGCCTTATCGATCAGCGCCAGCGAAACGTCCGCCTGGACCGGCTGGCCGGACAGGTTTTTCGTCACCACGGTATAGGTTACGTCCTCCCCCGGTTGGGCGGAGGATTTATCGCTCAGGATACTGACGTTGAGATCCTGCTGGCTGGGGTTGACGTTGAGGCTGGCCATACCGACCTTGAAGTCGGATGGATGCTCGGCGTCGGCCCCTTTGACCACGGTGATCGAGAGGTACATGATGGGCGCCATGTCCGCCGTGATGGGCAGCTCATAGATGGTGCTGTTGCTGTCCAGCTGGATCACTTTTTTCTCGTAAATATGACCGCGCTCCAGCGTGAGCAGGGCATAGACTTCACCCTGAAAGGGCTGGGCGATCAGGATGCGGGCCGTGTCCCCGGGGTTGTAGGATTTCTTGTCGGCGATCAGCTGGAAGCTCCGATCATTGGTTTGCTGCCAGGCGGTGTAGCCAGTGCTCGAGACCCAAAGGTAAGATGAGGCCTTCGCCTTGCGGCCCTGGCGGTCCTGGACGGTAACAATGGCTTTATATTCCCCGCCCTGCGAGGGGGTAAAGGCAACCTGGGCCAGGCCGTTAGCGTCCGTCACGGCGGAGACCGTGCTGACCGGAATGTTCTTGACCGAAGTCACCCATTGGGAAACGCCGTTCACGTCCTGCTTGACCACGCTGAACCACTGCTGGTTGACGATCTGCACGCTGACGACCTGCCTGGCCACCGGCTGGCCGTTCAGGTCCAGCACAACGAGGTGGAAGGTCTGGGCCTGCCCCTGGGTCCCGACATACTCATCCGACCGGATGCCCGGGTGGAGGGCGCTCGAGTACACGATCAGGCTGGTTTGATCTCCGACCAGGCTCCCCCCCACGTCGGTCACGTTGACGCTGAACGAAGTCTGCTGGTTGGTGTTGTTATTGTTCAAGCTGGCGGTTTGGGTGAGTTCGAAATGGCCGTTTGCGTCCGTGGAGCCGCTGCCATTCTGGATGACGGAATTATTGGATGGCCCGCTGTCGTAGGCGTAATAATTGGAATAATCGTAATCGCTGAAGCTGTATGGATTGTATGCATCCGGTGGATTGTAGTCCGTCGGGGTCGTCTCCATGAACCAGTTCACCTGGGCGTTCGAGACATTCCCGCCGGAATAGTAGGCGGCCTGGAGGCTGAATTTGACCGGGTCGCCGACGACAGCCGAGCCCGGGGTGACCACGGTGGTCACTTGGAACTCGGGTTTGATGTATTCCGCGACCCGGAAGGGCACACCGCCGATGCTGGCGTCATCCCCGGCAGACTGGCGTACAGCAATGTCGTAGTTGCCCACCTCGGCGTCCGCGCCGAGCTGGAAACTCCCGGAAAATGAGCCATCCTTCGCCAGGGAAGCCGCTCCCTCGTAGAGCTTGCCCTGGTCGTTTTCGATGGTCACATCGACTTGCTTAAAGCTTGGCAGGCTGTAATGCAAGTCATCGTTGGAGCGGACGACGCCCTTGTAGAAAACAAGCTGGCCGGGGCGGTAGAGCGCCCGATCGGTGTAGACATAGGCGAAGTTGCTCGCGACAGGGCTGTAAAAATCCGTCCAGATCCCGAACTGGCCCTCGCTCACCCCCGAGCCCCATTCCAGGGCGGTCATCGCCAGGTGGGCGGAGTCGTCGGTGCGTGCATAGTTGACCGCGGCCGCATTCTGGATGTAGGCCAGGCCATCCGCATCGGTCTCTGCCTGTCCGACCACCGCCATCTTGTCGTTATAGAAGATCACCGGGACATGGGCGACGGGCTGACCGGTCTCCTGATCCACCAGCCAGGCCAGCGCCTCGTTCTGGCTGGCTTTCAGGATCAGGCTGTCGGGAGCGACGATCAAGATGGCGCCCTGATTGTACTGGGTGCGTCGGGGGGCCGGATCGGCGGTCATGCCGATGAAGTAATACCCCGGACTGAGCGGGCCGGCCGCTTCGAGGTCCAACCGGATGCGGCCCACCGTATCCTGAGCAGCACTCAGCGCGGGAGTCCATTCCTTTAAAGGTTTTTTGCTGGAATTGTCCAGGTCATTCAGCTCGGAGGAGTCCTGCAGCAGGGCGGCGAATTCCGGATAGGACAGTGCATACAGGGAGACTTTCGCCGATGTCAGGTTGGTGTATTCGAAGAAGACAGGTTTCGCGGCCTTGGCCCGGTAGACCAGGGGGTAGTACGGAAGCACCAGGTTGGCATACGGGTCCAGCCCGGCGGTTTCGAAGCTGAAGGAATAGGCATTATTGATGGTATAGCCGTAGATGTCGGACATTCCGGGCAGCAGGCGGACCACATATTTCGTGGAGGGTTCCAGGCCGTAGACATTCAACTGGTACTGACTGTCGTCATAATTCAGCTGCACGGGCTGCTTGGGCTGGGGCGTGATGACGATCCGGCCTTTGAAACTGTCGATGTTCATCGGGGAGGCGAAATCGATGTACATGGCATCAGAAAATCCGGATCCTTTTCCGGATTGTGGAGAAGCATCCACGATCCGGGGGAATGGGATCGTGGATAACTGTGTCTGGTAGCTGTCTTGAAGGGTCCCCCCGTCCTGGGCCCTGGCGGACCGGTCGATGGTCAGGTCGTAGAAACTGGCAATGCTGTACCTGCCGACCGGCTCGATCGTGAGGGTGGTATCCCCGTCCTGCCAGGAAAGCTGGATGGGAAAATCGACCCCGGTCTCCCGATTGCGCACCGTCAGCGCGGCCTCCACGCTCTTCTCGTCCATGCCCTGGTTGAAGGTCAGCACGAAGCCCTGATTGAGCAGGATGCTGCTCGTCGCCGGGATTTCACCGTCATCTTTAAGAGCGAAAGTGGTCACCTGCGGCGAGCCGGTGGTGAATCCCCAGACATCATCCTGCTCCAGGGTGCTGCCGGTAGTGTCCACGAGGCCGGCGTGCACCCGTACCTGGTAGCTGGTCCCACTGTTCAAACTCGGCGCGGGCTGATAGACATACACGGAGGAACTCACCCATTCCCCGCTTCCGGCCACGGGTGGGGTGATCTCAATGGGGCTGGGCAAATTGGATTGATCTTCAAGGCTCATGAGCGGGACAACCGGCTTATTGAAGATCACCGTAATGGCGCTCTTGATATCGACGGACGTGCTGGCGTTGGCCGGGGAGACCTGTCCCACCACCAGCGCGTCCGTGCTCTTGAATTCGATCCGCAGCGCGCTTGCCAGGCGGGTCCCATCTGCGCCAGCCGCACCCGTCGAGAGGATGGCCGTGTAGTTTTTGGCGGGCAGCAGGGCCTGACCGGGCCTGTACTGCAGGGTTCTGTCGTTCAACCAGGTGACAGCCCCGGAGACCGGAATATTGGATTCGTCGACGAATGACCAGGCTGTGGCGGTCCTGGTCTCATCCATGGAGCGGTCAAAGGTGATCTGGATGGTTGGGGAAAGGTCCAGCCTCTGCCCCGGGATGGGGGACTGCTGCAGAATCTGGGGCGAATTCGCCGGCGTGACTTTCACCGAAAGGGGCACGGAGGCTGTCGGCGGAGGTTTTCCCTGACAGGTTGACAGGAAAAATACGCAGATCACCGCCGCAATGGAAGTAAGCCAACGCGAATAGATTTTCATGGTCACCCTCTTTTCACAATTAGGACGGATGGTTGATCCAAGGTTAATAGCAGCGTATGCCCCCGGCTGGCACCGCATCATGGAGATGCATGTTCCGGTGTTGATCAGGCGAACTGATCCCGAGCGTTAGCTGGCTGCTTCGGTCCGGGGGATACACCCCTAATGGATGGATACGGTTAATGAATAATTCACCACCTGGCCATGATTCGGAATGACCTCGATCACGTAATCCTGCGTTTGCGGCAGGACTCCCGTCCAGGTGTTGGCATTGGCCGTTGAGCTCAGGAGGGAGCCGGTGGCAAGTCCGAAGATGTCCAGGTAAGCAGTCGTAGAGGGGACATTCAGCGTTGCCGTAAGGGTCTGATTGGCATTCCAGTTGAATCCATAGGAAAAGACGTATCCATTGACGGTGGTGCCGTTCAAGATGACGGAACCGGAGGAGAGCGAGACCTGCTGGGCCACTTTGGCCGTCAGGGTGTAATTCTCCGTGGTTGCGCCTCCGATCACCTGGATGGTGTACAGTTCCGTCCTGGGCAGCAGCCCCTGCCAGTGCGTCAGCTTGTTGGACGGATCGAGCAGCTTCGAGCCATTCGGTTCGGAAACCCCCAGGGTGACGTCATTGTTCGGGGAATCCATGATCAGGATCATGGGCTGGGACTGTCCCGCCGCCAGCGTATACGTCACAACCTGCCCGTGTTGGACCCGGCCCTGCACGACCCCCGCGGTGGACCCGGGCGTGAAAACGATGTCTCCCAGCGCGGGCCCTGCGGACAGCGTGAGTGAATAATTCACCACCTGGCCATTGTTCGGAATGACCTCAATCACATAACCCTGCGTTTGGGGTAAGACCCCCGTCCAGGTGTTGGCTTTGGCCGTAGAGCTCAGGAGGGAGCCGGTGGCAAGCCCGAAGATGTCGATGTAGGCCGTGCTGGAGGGGACATTGAGAGTCGCAGTCAGGGTCTGGTCAGCGTTACCGCTCCATGCGTAGGAAAAGACGTACCCATTGACGGTTGTGCCGTTCAAGGTGATGGAGCCGGCACCGGGTCCGAGTTTGACCTGCTGGGCCACTTTGGCGGTCAGGGTGTAATTCTCCGTGGCTGCGCCTCCGATCACCTGGATCGTGTACAGTTCGGTCCTGGGCAGCAGCCCCTCCCATCGTGTCCATTGGTTGGCCGGATCGAGAAGCTTCGAGCCGTTCGGTTCAAAAACCCCCAGGGTGACGTCATTATTTGGGGAATCCATCATCAGGATCATGAGCTGGGACTGGCCCGCCGCCAGCGTATACGTCATAACCTGTCCGGGTTGGACCGTGCCCTGCACGACCCCCGCGGTGGTCCCGGGTGTCATGACAATGTTCACCGCAGAAGGGGTTGCAGTGGCGACCGCCTGGGACGTTGGGGTGGGGGTGGGGGTGGTAGCAGCCGTGGTCGGGGAGACAACGGAAGTGGGGGTTGACGTGGAATGTTCGAGGCCGATCTGGAACGTGCCGTTGCAGGCCGTAATGGCGAGAAGAATGACAACAGCGGATAAAATGTAGGATTTCATGGGACCTCCTGGCTTGGACCGGATCACACTCTTATTCTAGGACATCCTTGCCAGGAAGTGGTGGCAGATAAGTCACTCTTTCGAAACCTGCTGTTACCGATCCGTGACAGGCTGCGTGCGCCGATCTCCCCCCGGACGATAACCAACCTGGCGCGGCAACTCCGAGATAATTGGCCGACTCACTGCCTTTGTTATAGGCATGCCGTACCGGCATCTTCCTGGCGATGCCCAGGGGAGGTCAGGGAGCATATCCTCAGGCTGACCGGCAACCCGATCGTCGGCCCGAACGGGGAATTGGAGGCGATCATTCGCAGTTCCGGCAAAGAAGAGCTGGTACATGCGTTGGAAGTGATCGCCGAAATGATCGACGGCTGACGGTTTGCAAGATGGAAATCCTTACAATTTGTTGATTCGATTTTGGAATAGGTATATACTGAATGCAAATGACCTAAAACCGGTAATTAAGTTAAGGGGCGGTCGAAATTAGGGGTCGAAAAGGATAATTAAAATAATCAGGCGACATTTAGGTAATAAATAAATAACTTAATCCTCTGATTTAGGTAAAACGCTATATGTGGGATAAAAAACGAAATCTCCGACTTGTTGTCATATATGGTGGCCGAACCAGTGACAGTTTTTTGTCAATCTCACACGATGCCACCATATTTGGCGGTCTCAAAACTATACCTGAGCAGTTATCCCAAAAAATAACAATATTGGATGGGAATATAAATGTTAGCATTTCACTACCCCTCATAGCGGGGTGGCCGGGTGCGTTTGGGAGTAGACTCCCGGTTGGTTAGGAACGGGAACGTCCTGCTCCGGGCGTGCGACGGTTGGGCCAGCCGGT
>JBEKFY010000056.1:0-26857 GCA_050013095.1 Anaerolineales bacterium
AATGCTGACGGCTTCGGCTGTCATCTGAGAGTTCCTTTCTTTCTTGTTGTTGCCAACTACAATATTGATTGGAACTCTCTCTTTTTGCAACCCCTTATTCTATGGATTTCTGTGACTGTAACTAGATCTCCTTGCGCATTTGACATTCGTTTGATTTTGACGTACCATGTTGTCAGATGGCTGCCATATCAGACTGTGCTCTCATTGACGTGGAATTTCAAATATCCTATGGATAAAACCCCTATCCGCCGCGCCTCCCTTTCCTCTCAGATCCTGACCATTCTCGTCAGGCAGATCAGAAATGGGACCTACCCTCCCGCGACGCCGCTCCCACCGGAAAATCAACTGGCAACCGATTTCAAGGTCAGCCGGGCGACGATCCGAAGCGCGTTAGACCAGCTGGAGGCGATGGGATTAATCACGCGCCGGCAGGGAGTCGGAACGTTCGTCCGCAAAATATCGAATATATCCAACCTGCTCAACAATTTCATTGAATTTACTCGCCTGATCGCGGACAACGGCTTCGAGCCCAGTTTCAAGCAGCTGCGCACGGAATTGATCAAACCGACACCCGAACAGGTTCAAAGTTTTAAACTGGCACCCGAGGCCGAGATGTTGGAGATCGAGAAAGTCTTTTTTGCGGATGGCGATCCGCTCATTTTCTGCATCAACCATATTCCCCAATGGGTGTTTCGAGAGGCTTTTTCCAATGACCAGGTCATCCAACCGGGACTCACTGTACCCATCCTGGAATTCCTTGAGCAGAAATGCGGCCAGTCGATCGCTTACTACGTCTCGTCAGTCCGCGCCGATATCTTGAAGAACTGTAACATGCCCAGAGTATTTAAGAAATTGGACCCTCTGACCCCGGTGCTGGTCATTGATGAGATAGGTTACAACCACGACGAAAAACCGGTGCATCAATCCATTGAATTCCACCCGGGAAACCGCATGGACTTCAAATTGATCCGCTCACGGAACGGAACATAATTGACTGCCAAACAGATAAACACCCCCCGTCTCATCTGCCTTCATAGCGGCCTCTTGATCCAGGTTTTTCCACCTGTGCGGGGAGGGAACCTCACACGCCACACAATTCAAGGAGATGTCAAATGAAGAAGATACTGTTCCGCAATGCTCGTTTTGTTATTTCCCAACCAACACCATTTGGGGGGATCCTCGAGAATGGTGCGGTTTATATTGAGGGTCCACTGATCAAGGCGGTTGGTCCTTCTGCCGACATTGTTGCTCAATACGGCGGTCATAAAGACGTGGAAGTCATCGATGCAAGTCAGAAAATCGTGATGCCTGGCCTGGTCGATTGCCATAACCATGTCGGTGAAGCCCATATGTTTCATGTTTTCGGCTGGCTTGAATCCCCATTAACGGGCATCGTCGACACTGCCATCCGGATTCTCTGGCCGGCATACAACTGGCTGACCGATGAGAGTGTCTATGATCTCACGCTTCTGGGTCTGGTCAATATGCTCAAGCATGGTACGACAACATATGCCAATGCGTTTCCCTTCCCGGACGCGGTTTATAAAGCCTCGGCATTCGCAAAAATGCGCACAGTGATGCACGTACAAATGATTACCAGCGTCAACCTGCCGGATGCCAAGAATGAAGCGGAATATCTGTCCCTGGCAGAGAAAGCCATCAAGAACTATCACAACACCCTGGATGGGCTTATCCAGGTTGGGGTCCACCCCAGTGCGACGTATAACTGTACGCAGAATATGCTGACCAAGGGCATGGAACTGGCCGAAAAGTATGATGTTCAATATGCCACCCATGTTGCCGAAGCGCCTGACGAGAAGGAACGCGCTGACGCAACCTGGGCTGACGAAGGCGGGGAAATCCAGCACTTGAACAAACTGGGGTTGTTATCCCCGCGATCGTTGTTCTTCCACGGTGCCGTGCTGACGGAAAAAGAAATCGACTTATATGCAAAGACGGGGACAGCCGTGGCGCACTGTCCGCCGACCAATTCCATTCTGGGGAATTGTGCTTATGTGCCCTATATGCTCAAGGCCGGTGTCAAAGTGGGCCTGGGGACCGATTGCCCGACCCACAACCTCTGGAACGTGATGCTTTCAGTTTCTCAGCAGCATAACATCATGCCGCGTGAGATGCGCGGCCTGGCCCCATGGACACCCTTCGAGCTGGCTACCGTTGGCAGTGCGAAGGCTCTGCGGATGCAGGAAAAGATTGGCACCCTGGAGCCGGGAAAACGGGCTGATATTGTGACCATTGACCTTAGCCACAACACCAGCCTTTATCCCCTGAATGTCGGCACTTTGCTCACCTTTTTCGCCTTTAATGGGCCCGGCACTGAGGTCTCGGACGCGATGGTGGATGGTGTATTCCTGAGGAAGAATGGAGAATTCACCATCTTTGATGAGGAAGCCATCATTGCCAAAGCGAACAAATGGTGCGACAAGTTCACGATGGATTACATGGCTGCCAAAGCGACTGGCAATCCGATGTTCCACCGGGTGCATGAGGAATACACTCGCATTTAGATCCTGGTGAAAAATGCTTGTCAAATCATTTTCCTGGCCCTGGATAAAACTGGGGCCAGGAAAATGATAGTTTGTGCTGTTCAGCAGCAGTTCTGCCCATGGGGGAACAGGCGCTGTGAACTGAGTGATCGTTGAGGAAAGGAGTCTTCAGCATGACCGATACCCCACTAAAAGACCTGATGGAAGCTGTGATCGAAGGGAAAGAAGAACTTGCAGCTCAGGCGGCTGGAGAAGCGCTCTCCATCGGGGTTACTGCTGAGGAAGTTCTCAATGCAATCTCCGCTGCCGGTAATAAAATCGGGAAAATGTTTGAAGCGGGTGATTGCTTTCTCCCCGAATTGTTTGCTGGAGCGGAAGCGATGAATGCGGCCGTTGAAAAGGTGGTGCCCGAGTTAGAAAAGGCATTTGTCCAGCCCAGGGGGACCGTGGTCATCGGAACGGTGGAGGGAGATGTACACGAAATTGGGAAGCGGATTGTGTGTGCGATGCTTTCCGGCGCAGGGTATCGGGTACATGATCTTGGCACCGATGTGACCGCGGAGCAGTTCGTCGCGAAAGTGCGGGAACTCCATCCCGATATCGTAGCCGCTTCAGCATACATCACCACCACCTGCCAGCGTTTGCCTTCGATCGCAAGCGCGCTGAGAGATGCGGGTCTGCGGGATCAAGTAAAATACCTGATCGGTGGGGCTTCGGTGAACAATGGCATGGTGGCATGGGCCGGGGCGGATGGCTTTGGGGAAAATGCAGCCCAGGCGGTTACCGTTGTTCGTTCCCTGATCGAAGATCTCAAAGGGGGGCAAAGATGATCCCTCAATCAGAATTGAAATCGCGAATTGAAGACCTGACGGCCGATTTTCAGAATCAGGTTGCTGACCAGGTGATGTCTCCCCTGGAACGGGCGATCAAAACCTGGAGCTTTCAGGAGCCGGATCGTCTCCTGGGAAGCTTTGCCGTTTTCAGCCCGCTCAGCCTGGGGGTGACGAATATTTCGACGCGTGAGTATTACACGGATCCCTGGAGCTTCTACTTCATTCAGGCAATGTCGGTGGCAAAATTTGGCAATGAAACTCCTTTGATGTATGGTGATCCATACAATATCGAAATTGAGGCGATGGGCGGGAAAGTGAAGTTCCCAGAGGACTCGATCCCTCATCTGGGCGAACCGCTGCTGAAGGAAGCAGGCGAACTTGGAAAACTCTCCATTCCCAATCCCAGGAGTGACGGCCGCATGCCGCTGATGCTGGAAATAAGCCGCATGCATAAAACGTACCTGGGGAGCATGGTGTTCGCGCCCGTCTCCTGTTCGGGTCCTTTTTCACTGGCGGTGGGTCTGCGGGGCTACAAGCAGATCTTGAAGGACATCCGTCAAGATCCAGCTTTCGTACACGAACTGCTGGGATTCTGCTGCCGGGTAGTGATCGCCTACGGCAGTGCGCTGCGTGACGTCCACAACGCCAGCCCCACACTGCAGGAAGCGTGGTCCTGTTTGCCGAATGTTTCTCCAAAAGTATTCCACGAATTCTGCCTGCCTTATATCTCCCGCTGTGTTGAAGCACTGCGCAATCCCAATACGGGGACGACGGGTACCGTGTTCCATGGTTACGGGGTGAGTCTCGCCCCCGATTGGCAATCATTCTTGCGGACGGTTTGTGCGACCGGGCTGTCGGCAATCCCCTTGATGGAGGAAGATGTCTCCGGGCTGCGAGGGTATGGGACCGTGGATGTGGCGGAGTACAAACGGATTTGCGCAGCGCAGAGGGTTGTGGTGATGTCGTTCCTGCACACCGATACCATCAGCGCCGGACCGCCGGAACGCATTCGGTTGCTGGTACTTGATATGTTCCAAAAAGCCGGGAGCGGCGGCGGCTATACGGCTTCAACCACCTGGCCAATCGGAGCGCCGGTTGAACACATGCAGGCTTTCATCGATGCGTTCCGGGAATGCCGCTATCCGATAAACGCGAAGATGGCTTGAACGATGACGGATACCCAAAAATTGGAGCTCAACACCGATCTGTGTACGGCCTGCCGGGCTTGTGAACTGGCCTGTCATTATCATCACCGGGCAACGTTCGGGACCGCCGCATCCAGCATCCGCGTCGATTTTGACGGCGATAGGGGAGCGATCTGTATCCAGATTGACTCGAGCTGTGATGGTTGCGGACAGGAACCCGAACCGATGTGTTTTCACGCGTGTAAACCGGGAGCAATCCGGATTGAGTGAATCATGGTTCATTCCTCGGCATCAGGGAGATTTCAATGAGCGCTGCTGCACCAGGAAGTGAAACGATATGGGCAGGGAAGATTCTGCGAGTGGATCTCTCACAAGGATCGATTACCGAACAACCCACATCTGACTATGTTTCGTATGCTGTCGGTGGACGGGGCATTGGCCAGTGGATTCTTTTTCGGGAAGTAGATCCTCATGTTGAGGCATACGACCCGGATAATATCCTTGTCCTTGGGGCGGGACCGCTGGTCGGCACGATGGCGCCTTCCGGCAACCGCCTTTCGGTGGACACCAAGAACCCGCTGACGGGGGGTGTATGCGCCTCCAATGCAGGTGGGCATTTTGCGCCTGAGCTGAAATGGGCGGGTTATGACTCGATTGTCATTACCGGGCAGTCGACAACCCCCGTCTACCTGTGGATCCACGATGGGCAAGCCGAACTGCGGGATGCATCGCATCTCTGGGGGTATGATACCTGGCAGACAGAAACAGCGGTCAGGGCTGAGCTGGGGGATCCCCGGGTGCGAATGGTGTCAATTGGACCCGCAGGGGAAAATCGTGTGCGCGGGGCGTGTTTGATCGTTGATCGTGCCCGGGCAGCAGGACGCGGCGGGGCGGGCGCGGTGATGGGCTCCAAGCGGTTAAAGGCGGTTGCCGTCCGGGGGACCGGAACATTGTCCCCTGCAGATGGTGTGGCGTTCGTGCAGGCGGTGGAGCGATGCAATGAGAAAATCAGGAATTCGTCCATCATCGAGGTCTACCGCACCGGGGGAAGCATGCGCTTCTCCGGCGCGGGCGGGCCGGACGGCAATCTTCCCCAGGGGGTGCGCAACTACCAGGATTGTTTTTGGCCGCTGGAGAAATCGCGCAAGATCTACGAACCAGCGCTCAAAGAGGGTTACGAGGTTCGGCGGCTGGGCTGCTTCAACTGCCCGATCAACTGCTCCCATTTCTACACCGTTCGAGAAGGCCCTTATGCGGGCAGCACCGGAGAAGGATTTGAGATTAACAGCGGTCGAGGTTTTGGATCCAACCTGGATATTGACTACCCTCCGGCGATCATCGAAGCCCACAATTATTGCAGCCGGATGGGGTTGGACGTCGATATAGCGGCCGCCTGTATGGGGTTCGCATTCGAGGCTTATGATCGCGGCGACCTCAGCCGGGAGGAGGCCAACGGCCTTGATTTGACCTGGGGTAATCACCAAGCGGCGATTGAACTGCTGCATGCACTTGTAGAGCGAAAGGGGATAGGTGACATGCTTGCCGAAGGCGTAAAGCGCGCTTCGGAAACGCTTGGCCGTGGATCTGAGGCATATGCCCTGCAGGTGAAAGGCGCGGACCTCAATGAGGCCAGCATGCGCCCGATGAAGGCCTGGGCGCTGGCGATTGTTCTCAGCACGCATGGCGGGGGGCATCTCGATGGCGCCCCAGGGGCCTGGGCCTGGCGAGGTCAAGAGAAGCTGGCCGAGCAAATCTTCGGCAACCCGAGACCGGGGGCGGCGGGTGAATATCACGACCAGGCCTCGGTCGTGACTTGGTTCGAGAACTATAAAGCGGTGATCGATATGCTGGGTATTTGCTACTTTACGAGCATGTGGATCGATTCCCAGGCGCTCTCTCCCGACGATTACGCAGGTCTGCTCTCTGCTGGTTCGGGCAGGCAGTACACCGGCGAAGGATTGATGGAGTTGGGCAAGAACTTGCACCAGGTGCAGAAGGCTTTTAATACCCTGCACGCCGGTTTCACGCGTGCCGATGATCATCCCCCTCGAAGGTTGTCGGAGCCCGCCAGGAGCGGCCCCTTTGCCGGCGAACGGCTGGATCCCGAAAAATGGGAGGAGATGCTCGACGAATATTACCGGGCCAATCGCTGGGATCTGGAAACCGGGTGGCAAACCGCAGAGAGTCTACGGGCGGCGGGTTTGGATGAAGTGGCCGCCAAACTAAAAGCCTACGGCCGTCTGAAACCATAGGTTCAGCGATCTGGTTTTCAGCCTGGTTTCGCTTGCACTCTGTTTTCTTTATCGCGTTTTGCACTAAAAACTAATTGCAGATAGAATTTAACTTTCCTTACTATAAGGAACGCTGAGAGCCGAAGGGGATGAACCCCCAACTCGGAGAGTTAGAAACAGAATTGTAGCAATATAGGGCAAACTGAGGAGTAATTGCGAGGGTATTGCTTCGAACCCAAGCGATTGAATATACAGTTGAAAAGCATCAACGATACCAAATACTAAAGCTGCCCCGAGTACAGAGACTGGATTCCAGCGCCCAAACATGACGACCGCGACCGCAATGTAGCCTCTGCCGGAAACGATCGTTTCTTTAAAAAAATTCAAGTTTGCGAGAGAAAGAGTAACTCCACCAATTCCTGCAAACATTCCACCAATTAATACACAGATGTACCGAAGCCTGCCGACATTAATTCCTACTGCCTCAGCACCCCGAGGGTCTTCGCCAACCGATGAAACTCGTAATCCAAAAGTGGTTTTGAACAAAATTATATATAACAGGGGAACAAGGATTAATCCAATATATACCAAGGCGTGCTGAGAAAAGAGAAATGCTCCTAATATGGGTATATTACCTAAAACAGGTATTGTGATGGGTTGAAAAGCTGCAGCGTTTGGGGGAAGCAAGAGAAGTCCAAAAATTGCCCGATTTAAAAATGTAACCAGACCCAGGGCCAGCAAGTTTATTGCGATACCACTTATGACTTGATCGGCCCCCAAAGAAATACTCAAGTAAGCATGGAGTAAACTCAATAAACCTGCTGCAATCACAGCAAATAGCAAGCCAACCCATTGGCTGTGGGATATATAAGATCCCAAGAAACCAAAAAATGCACCAACCAACATCATCCCTTCAACACCAATATTCAGAATTCCCGACCGCTCGGTAAAGATCTCGCCCAGAGCACCGTAAAGGATAGGCATTGCCAACCGCATTCCTGCACCCAGCATCCCGCTGATAAAAGCAACTGTGAGTATTTTTTCGAAAGGCATGGATACACCTCAACCCGATCGGCGATGTCGAGAGAGAACACGACGTGCTAAAACAAAGATAATCACCAGACCCTCCAGTAAATAAATGGTTGCCACCGGTACCCCTACTGCACTTTGCATGGACTCTGCACCTACCATTAAGGCACCAAAAAACAATGCAGAAAGCACAACTCCAAGTGGGTTCAGCCCCGCAAAAAGTGCAACAGCAATTGCTAGAAATCCATAACCTGGGGTTATCCCGTCCATTAGATAATAATGTACTCCAGCAACTTCACTCATACCCGCTATTCCGGCGAGACCACCACTTATAACCATGGCGACAAATCCCATCCTTAAAACATTAATTCCACCATACCTCGCTGCTTCTGCGTTTTCGCCGCCGGCCTTGATTTCATAGCCGAGCACAGTTCGTTCTATAATAAGCCAAACAACAAAAGCAGCTGCAATAGCAATCAAGAAACCAGCGTGAATTTGTGTGTGGGGAATAAATATGGGCAGTACAGCTGAGGCAGCAATTTGTCTTGATTCCGGGACAGGGATTAATCGCGTATTGTCCTTCATCGGCCCGGCAACGAGGTAGCTGATAAGGAATTCGGCTATATAGTTCAGCATAATGGTGACTACAATTTCATTGGTTCCACGCCGCATTTTTAGATAAGCGGGGATGGCAGCCCACAAGGCGCCGAAAATAAACCCGCTCAGCAGTTCGATCGTAATATGAATGACAGGCGGCATTGGAGGCAGATACACTCCGACAATGGTTGCACCCAGCGCCCCGAGATATAATTGGCCATCCCCACCAATGTTCCACATGCCTCCCCGAAACGCAATCGCAATCCCCAACCCGATAAAAATCAATGGAGTAGCCCTCACGAGCGTCTCACTGATGCCGTTCAGGCTGCCAAGGGATCCTTTAACTAAGGCCAGGTAGGCTTCCAGTGGATTTATCTTGGCAGCAGAAATCATGACAGCCATCACCAATAGGGCCACAATTAAAGCCAGCAAGCCTGAGCCCAGCTCTTTAATATCGCGCACCACTAGGCTGTCGACAATATATGACGTCCATTTTTTCAGAGGCGGGTTACTCGCTTCAACAATATCATCGTCGCCAATCTCTTTACTCATACACAAGCTCCTGATACCTCTAGCTCTTTTTTTGTTTGCCGCCAGCCATCATAAAGCCAAGCTCTTCTAAATCTACTTTATCAGCTGAAATGATGCGACTGATTCCGCCAGCATAAATAACCGCAATCCGGTCACTAAGCTCGATAACTTCATCAAGGTCTGCGGAAATCAGCAGGATCGCACGACCCTTGTTCCGTTCCTCCAAAAGAGTTTTATATACAAACTCCTTTGCCCCCACATCAAGCCCCGCGGTTGGGTTTACCGCGATGATTAATTTTGGGTTTCTGGAAAGTTCGCGGGCCAGGACCAGCTTTTGTAAATTGCCCCCCGAAAGATTTTTCGCCAGCATCTGCCCATGGGGTGTCCGGATATCATAATTTTCTATGAGGCTACGGGCGTGGCGGGATATTTCGCTAGGCCTAAACACCCCCCACTTTGCAAATGGTTCCTGCCAATGGACCCGTAGAATTGAATTTTGCTCAAGTGAAAAATTCGCCAACGCCGCCTTTTGCCACGGTTGGTCGGGGATGTAAGCAACCCCTTTTTGGGCTACCTGCTTGGGCAAAAGGCGGGAAGTCTTTTCATCGCTGATCCAAATATTCCCGCTGTCGATCGGCTGTAACCCCGTGAGCGCTCTGGCCAGTTCAGTTTGCCCATTCCCGGTAACCCCCGCAATCCCTAAAATTTCTCCTTCCCGTATTTCTAGAGAAACACCCTTCAGCACCGGGCGCTTGTCCTTTGCATTGACTTGAACCCTGTCCACTTTTAGGACAACATTTTTTGGTTTGGCTGGAGGGCGATCAATATGAAATTGAATATCCCGCCCCACCATCATTCGGGCCAGTTCCCGTTCGCCGGTATCGCACACGTCGACCGTTCCTACAACCTTTCCCCTGCGCAGAACAGTCACCCGATTGCAAATCCGCATCGTTTCATTCAGCTTGTGGGTAACAAAACACACTGATTTCCCCCGTTTTGCCAGCAAATCAATCGTGTGAAATAGGCGCTCGGTTTCCTGGGGCGTAAGCAGCGAAGTCGGCTCATCCAGGATTAATAAATCAGCCCCCCATGATAAAGCCCTGATAATTTCAAGCCACTGCTGAGTGCCGGCATCCAGCTGAGAAACCCTTGCCCAGGGATCAATGGAAATATCAAACTCCTGGGAAAGTTTTTCCATGACCGCGGCGGCAGCCTGCATATCCAGGAATGGCTCGCGCGGCGATCGTCTACCCAGGATAAAGTTTTCTGCCACAGAAAATATTGGGATAAGCGTTAAATGTTGATGCACCATTGCTATCCCCCTTGCAATGGCATCATTTGGACTTTGAATCCTTATTTCTTCTCCTTTCCAAAAAAGGCGGCCTTCATCTGCTCGGTAGATGCCGTAAAGAATCTTCATCAGCGTGGATTTACCCGAACCATTTTCGCCTAATAAGGAATGGACTTCTCCTTCCTTGATCTCAAAATCGATATGATCGTTGGCCACCACGCCCGCAAATTTTTTGGAAATGCCGCTCATTCGCAACATTTGGTTTTCACCTATTCCTTGGGGGGGTGAAAGAATGGTCCTCCACCCCCCCCTTCCCGGATGTTATTTATTAAAATTCTCTGGGATCACTAACTTTCCGTCAATGATATCCTGTTTCGCCTGTAGCACCTTGGCTTGAATATCAGCCGGCACGCCATTGTTCATGTTGATTTGGATTATTCCAGTCGCCAGGTCTGGACGTATCAGACCCCCCTGGAATTTTCCTTCGACCAAAAGCTCAACCTGATCGTGAACCATTTTTTCATAATTGGGCAATATGGTTGCTATCAACTGTTTTGGTGCTGCAGGACTAGAAAGCGGGATAAAACTGATCACAGGAATGTTTTTCTCGGCGACAGCTTCCAACGTACCCAGCCCCGAAGCCGCTCCGGCATCAAGCATTACATCAGCCCCGTTATTTATCTGTGCAAGTGCTGCCTCTTTGCCACCTGCTGAGTCACCCCAGCTGCCCACAAAGGAAATCAGAACTTTCGCCTTTGGGTTTACTGATGCAACGCCCTGCTTTAACGCATTAAAATTTGCGTCCTGCGTCGGGAGATCGACCCCGCCCACGATCCCAATGATGTTGGATTTGGTCATACTTCCCAGCACAATACCCGCCAAATAATGGCTTTGCACTTCATACATATCATATGCAGCCAAATTGGGGGTGCCCTGAAATGCGGTGGTACAAGAGAAGAAAGTATTGGGAAATTCGGTTGAAAGTTTCGTCATTGGGTCCATAAAGGAAAAATCGTGTCCAATAATCAGGTTATATCCCTGGCTGGCATAATTACGGACGGTTTGCTCTTCGTCTGCGGGCGGCACATTTTCCTCGTAAGCTACTTGTACTCCGAATTCCTTCTGTGCGTCCAACAGGCCCTGATACGCCGTAGCGTTCCAGCCGGTGTCCGCTAATGGCCCCTCCAGCAACAAGGCGACTTTCAGCGGTACTTTGGTTGGGGGTACTGCAGTCGGTGGAACTGCTGTTGCCACAGGTGCTGCGGTTGCCGGCGCTGCGGTTGCCGGCGCCGAGGTCGCCGGTGCTACGGTTGCCGGTTGCCCACTGCCGCAAGCGGACAATGCCAGCACCAAGACAGATATTAATGCCACTGCTTGCCAAACTTTTTTGTTAAACATTTCTAATCTCCTTTTTCAATTGATAACTAACAGGAACGCATCATTTGCCTGAAGCAAGCTCAGGCATTCTTACTTGTCGGCCGCATCTGATTAGTCTCTGTATGCACACCTCCTGAAGAATCCACCAGTTGATTGAAATAATCAATCTTTTACCTTGTTTTACTCTATTCGAGGCCAAGTAATAGTTTTATCGTGCGAACACCTAATCCGGCATTTTGACCATAGCCATCAGCCTCGATCTTATCAGCATAAGCCTGAGTGACCGCCCCTCCCCCCACAACCACCTTGACGCTATCGCGCAATCCTTTCGCTTTCAGCTCTGTGATTACATTCGCCAGTTCCTTGGCAGTTGCAGTCAACAAAGAACTCATCCCGATCACATCCGGCTTTTCTCGCCTGACCGCTTCAACGAATTGTTCTGTTGGTATATTTACGCCCAAATCAACAACATCAAACCCGTTGGCAGTCAGCAAGGTGGCAACAATCGTTTTACCGATATCATGAAGGTCACCCTTGACCGTTCCTAAAATTACCTTGCCTTGTTTGCTGCGCTTCACACCGGTGCGCACAATTTCAGCCTCAAGGACTGCAGAAGCGGCTTTTAAGGTTTCGGCGGATAGGACCAAGTCGGGCAGGAAAAGACTACCGTTCCCAAATTCCTCCCCAACCACAGAGATGCCCGCCTTTAAACCCTGTTCAATGGCTTCAACCGGATCAATCTTCTCTTCCACTATTTGCTTCGCCAGATCAACTGCTTTGGCCGGTATTCCTTGAATAATCGCTTCTTTCAAGTCATTAATTAGTTTCTCTTTTGTCATGATCGACCTCCTCCTGGTCATGCCCCAATCTTCTCTTTTTCCGCTGCTATGAGGATTATTCCTAATTCCCTGTCAGCTTCGGGGGGAAGTGGGTTTGGTACATGAGTATCCATCAGATGATGTGCGACTTCAGCAGCTCGTTCAACAATACCCTTCCTACCCCCTAAAACCCAGGTGTTGTAATCTTCCCGGACAACTACATCCGAAAGCAAATATTCTTCTTGCCAATGGCTGCGTGTGTGTTCGGTCCTTAAGTAGTTTCCAGGGACAGGGCCGACTTCTTTTATCAGGTCAATAGCTAAGCGCTCGTCATCGACCTTGATCCCGTCCAGCACCTTGCCCACCATCCTGCAAACTTCGTTATCGATCACCATTTGAGTTGGCGAATGGGTGCCCTCATTATCCAAACCACCCAGCGGCATGATGTAATTCACCCCGGCTGTGGCGCATAAATAAGTTTGTAGATGTTTTTCAAAAATCGCCTGGGGATCTGGAGTTTTGGCGTCTGTCATCGGATAGAAAACACCGGATGGCATTCCATAATAACGGGCCAGCTGCGCAGTGGCAACAGCCATGATCCCAACTTCCACGGCTCCGCTCGCCATGGTGCCAAACCGCATATCCATGGGCGTAGAATATCCCGTGTACAATACGCCGCATCCCGGATGCGCCAGCTGAGCAAGGACGGTGCCACCCAGTATCTCTGCGTTCTGCAGCACCAAGGTGCCCGCCATCGTTGCCGGCCCCGTCGCTCCCTTGGAAGGCCCGCTGAGCATCATTTGAGGGTTTCCAGACTCGGCATAATCGAGAATTCCCTGGGCTTGATCTTCTGGGATCACCAGAGGGGATGAAATACAGATGCCGCCAAGAGTTTGCTGATCGGCTGCCTTAACCATCTCGACCACCCATTTAGAACTGCCCCCAAAAGCGGTCCCCATGATGGTTTTATCTGTATTCCGCAGTTCAGTGGCGTGCACCCATTCCAACTCAATCTCTGGAGGCTTATCGCCCAGGTGTGCCACCGGTTGACAAAGTGTATGCACCATGGGCAGAGCGTCACACAGCCGAACCAGCCTTGCACATTCTTCAACGGTCGCTGCCCGCCGCTCTTCTGTATCCGGGTCCAGCCAGGTGAAACCGGGGAAAGAGGCAAAATAGACAATGTTGCCGCCAAGATCGAGCGTCAAATCTGGGTTGCGCGCCCTCACCAAGAAAGTTTCAGGGCATTGATCGATTGCCCATTTGACAATATCGGTCGGGAATTTAACCCGCTGCGTATTGTGATCTACAATGCACCCGCCCTTTTCAAGTATTTTACGAGAGCGCTCATGCGCAACGGTCATACCTGTTTCCGATAACACCTCCAGCGAACCCTGGTGTATCCTTTCAACTTCTTTTTTCGAAAGGATTTCATATGGTTTTTTACACTTAAATCCTTTTAACGGCATAGCTGCCTCCTTTATTGAACATGCCTGGTAATGGTCTGTAAGTCGGGCCTCAAACCTCTGTTCTTAGGCAGGCCGTTTTCAACAGCCGCATCGCCATCATTGGTATTTATTCCTCCTGATAAAACAGTGAGTGAGATTTGGAAAAGTGACTGTAGACGAATTTCATTCGACCTTCAAATCCATTGCCGCTGGGCGTTGATAGTTTTTAGGTATTCTAGGATTTATCGGAGAGGGTTCTCTCCCAAAGGTCAGCCAAGGCATTCTTTCCATCTTTAAGAATATCGGTTTCGTCCATCGTGATGAGCTGGCGGTTTTCCATCACCACGTGTCCGTCAATAATGCTGGTCCGCACGCTGGCCGATTGATACGCAGATACCAGCCGCTTGACAATGTCATCGTCCTCAAAGTTTCTGATTGGAGCAGCAGACATACCCCCGTCATCCAAAATGATAATATCCGCTATTTTCCCGGCTTCCAGTGACCCGATTTGATCTGCCATACCAATTGCTCTCGCGCCGCCCAGAGTAGCCATTTCAAGTACCTTTTCGGCAGGCATGGCCGCCGCCCCCAGCCTATATTTATGAATCATTGAAGCCAACCGCATCTCAATGAACATGTCCAAATTGTTGTTGCTTGGTGCGCCGTCTGAACCCAGGGCGACATTAATGCCTTTTTCCAGCATTTCAGGGACCTTGGCAATACCCGATCCAAGTTTTGTGTTGCAGCATGGGCAATGTACAGCATTCGAACCCGTTTCCGCCATAATTCGATATTCATCTTCATCCAGCCATATACAATGCGCCATTTGCACATTGGGGCCTAACACGCCGATCTTTTCCAGGTAGACCAAATTGCGCATCCCGGTTTGTTTAATCATCGCCTCTATTTCGTATTCAATCTCACCGGCATGCCCATGAATACCCACCCCGGGATTTGCATCAGCCTCTTGTTTGATTCCCTGAAGCAACTCAGTGGTATTCCAGAGCTGCCAGCGGGGAGCAAAACCATATCGAATGCGACCATTGGCCTTCCCGTGCCAGCGATGCATTAAATCAATACTCTCCTTGATGGAGTCCTCTGTGGTTTCCTGTAACAGGGGGGGCAAATTTTCCTTCCTGTCCATCATTGCTTTTCCCGCCTGAGCGCGGATTCCTGATTCTTCGATTGCTTTGAATATGCTGTCTTGGTGATGCAATGTTCCCATGTCTATCACGGATGTGGTTCCGGATTTGATCATTTCTGCGATCCCAATTCTGGCGGAAGCATACAGTGTTTCGGGGGTATGTCGAAATTCCAATGAGGTGATCGTGTCCAGCCAATCCATCAGGGGCAAATCATCGGCTTGCCCTCGCAGCAGGCTTTGACAAAGGTGAATATGGGATTGAACAAATCCGGGGAGCACGACCATGCCCGATGCGTCAATTACCTTGTCAGCAGACGAATCAAGGTGTGATCCAATTTTCTTGATCTTGTTCCCCTCTATAAAAATATCCCCATAACTTTTTTTCCGCTCTGGGTCCATCGTAACCAAATAGCCATTTTTAATGAAGATCGTCGACATAATATAGAAAACCTCCACGGAAATTTATGCGGTTGAATGAATCTAAATATTGTCTACATACCGAATCACATGGAATGCACTTGCTTCTCTCACCAAATGCTCAATTGAATAGAACAGAGGGATGTCATCTTTGTCATATCCAATATCTTCAATCACCAGGGATGGAGTTTTAGGGTTTGTTACTTCAAGCACATCAGAGAATTCACTATTCTCAATAAAATCGGGTCGGATGATCGATGTTAGATATTTGGCAGGGTGATTACATTTCTCTGCGTAGAACTCAAAGAAAGGTTCTGTGAATCCCGGTTTCATGATTTGCTCTTGGGTGAACTGTTTTTGATAAACCCATTCAGGGATGAAATTGACAAATAGAATGACTGGAATAGTATCCGCGGTGAAAACTTTTTCTATATACAGTAAATTACTCCCCTCAGGTACCTTTAGCTTACTGGAGATCCCCTCGTTGGATTGAATTACCTCAGTCTTCAACTGAGTAAAACCTGGTTTTGAACCTCTGGCAAGAATTCTTTCCTGCACATCAATATTTTTGTAGAGAGGATTGACTAAACTCGTCAGCTCCTCTACATGGGTGCCAATCCCTTTTTGTCTCCGTAAATACCCCCGCTCCACTAAACGGACAATGGCCACACGTACTGAGGGCCTGCTGACATTAAACCTTTCGGCAAGCTCTTTCTCAGACGGAAGCAAACTTCCAGCCGGAAAGATTCCCTCTGAAATCTCTTTAAGGATGATTTCATAGATTTGATCAGGAAGTGTAGCAGAGCGGACTGGAACAATATCTTCCATATAAACATCAGCTACTTCAAATAAATTATGAATTTCAGTTGTAGAAATACGGGTAATGTTAAATGACAGCCATTTAACATTCATTATATAAATAAAAACCCAAATGTCAATAGTGCAATAATTCATAAGCACGGTGTTACGCAAGGGGCGTAGGAGTTCTCCAGTTGAGAGAGATGAGCGTCCATGACATCGAATCGTTCGTCGAGATCTACCTGGAAGTCAGTTAGTGCCTGTTGGTTGGTAGGGATTGATACAACCCCTCCAAAGGTTTTCTCAAGCTTCGGCTATCAGAACGGCTGGGGCGGCGGCGAGGAAGCGATCAGGAGCATCCAGATCAGCGGCGAACACATCCGTCAGGCGGCTCACCAGGTCATCACCTGGATCGAAGAGCTGGGCGGCACGCCGCAGCTTGAAGAAGGCATCCCTGTCAATTTGCCAGCAGCAGAAAAATCGTTGAAAGAGAGGTAAACAGAATGAAATACACCATTGCCCTGATCAATACGGACACCGGCCAGCAACTGGCCGGTACTGCTCACAAAGCGGTCCTACTGCTCCATGCGGGGTGGGCTGTTTATGAGGAAGGCCGGGCCCAGCCTGTTCAGGTCTTCGCAGGGGACTGCGCTGGAGAACTGCTGGCAAAAAAAGAGGCCGCAGCGGTCTCGAGGCCATCGACCTCGAAAAAGAAAAGGCCGCCTCCCCACTCCTAGCAGCCTTCGCCCAGCACCGCTGGAAGGCTGTCCTCACCTCCGCCGGACAGCTGGGCCTGCTCGACGAAATTCTGAAAATGAACGCTGCTTCCTTCGAGGTCTTCGTGCAGGCCTTCTGCCGCCAGTGCGCACGGGAGTTTTACCTGGCTGGCATTGCCCGGACGGTCCTGGCCGCCACGCGGGACGAACTGCAAAAGCAGGCCAACTACAGCTATCCGTATGTCCGGCCGAGCCGATGATGGACCCAGGAGGCTCGGTAAGATGTCGAGGGGCGGGGGAATTCCCGCCCCTCCATTTCCTTTTTCATGCTTTACGAACGGCTTTAGGAATGAATCTGAACGCTCGAAACCTTTTGCATAAACACTATTTTCAACAGGAGAATATCATGTCCACAAAAAATCTTGCCGCAGAACCGACCGTTGTCGTGCCGGAAACCTATCAAACCCTTGCTTTCTTCTTTCGGACGAGCAAGGCAAAAAAGGTGGATGAGGCGAGCACGTCGGACGATGGAAACAGGGCCCTGGATGAATTGAATGAGTCGGGGGCAATTTATAGAGCCTACGTCGATCCTGATTATTACGAGGACTTAAAGGCGGGATTTGCAGCGGAAACGCCAAAACCGGGTCGGACCAAATTAAGTGCATTCATGACATTCCCCCTCCCGGATAGAAGAGCCCTGTTTGTCAATCGCAGACATCTGGTAGTAGTGAGATGTCTTTGTGACTCTGTAAGGAATTTACTGGACCCTGGAGAATTTCAGTCGGTATCAGAAGACGCGTCTCCCAGCCATAGCGTTTTCCGGGTGTGCTTCCTGGATCAGGATGGTGGGACGAATATTCTCCAACCGCCTTGCTGCGAACCGGGGGATGAGGAATATGAATATGCTCTTGAGCAGGCCGAGGATATCGTGACGCTTTTGGCCAGCGACGGGAACGGTGCCGAAGAATTTGTCGAGCAGTCCATGATCTATTTTTTCGACGAGGATTTCGAAGGGGTGCTGCTGCCGGTTCGACAAATCGTGTGGGTTGAGGTCAACCTCGGCGCTATTTCAGACGACATCGCTTGCCTTGGGCTCGATGATGAGACAGATTCCCCTGACGGCCTGGAAGATAAACAAAGCGGGAGTGGTTGATGGTGACCATAAGGTGCTCCATCACATTCCACAGACAGTTACACGCCGCTTTTCTCGTCTTTTACCAGACGCCACTCCAGGGCCGTGAACCGGCGAATCACCTTATTGTTGTGCACGGCAATACTAATGGCGCGGCGATTTCCTGCGAGTACGCACAGCTTGCGCGCCCGCGTGATGGCAGTGTAGAGCAGGTTGCGCTGAAGCATCATGTAATGCTGTGAAACGACCGGCATTACCACGGCCGGGAATTCGGATCCCTGGGCTTTGTGGACCGAGACGGCATAAGCCAGGACGAGTTGATCGGCCTCATTCCAGTCGTAGGCCATGGTCCGATCGTAAAAATCCACCGCCAAATGATGTTCAATGAGATCCATCGAGCGGATGAAACCAATGTCGCCATTGTAGACATCCTTGTCGTAGTTGTTCTGGGTCTGCATGACCTTGTCACCCAGGCGAAAGATGGTTCCAAAAAGATTGCGCTCCGGTTTGGTGGCGGCGGGCGGATTGAGCTTCTCCTGCAAGCGTTCGTTCAAAACCGTGACCCCCGCCGGGCCGCGGTAGATGGGGGCCAGCACCTGGATCTGATGGATCGGGTCGAGCCCGAATTTCTGGGGGATCCGCTGGGCGACCACATCAATAATCCAATCGGCCGCTGCTGCGGCATCCTCTGCCGGAAAAAGGAAGAAATCCCCATCGACTTGAGAAAACACCGGCATCTTGCCTTCATTGATGCGATGGGAATTGGTAATGATCTGCGAGTCGGCAGCCTGGCGAAAAATGGTGGTCAGGCGCGTCACGGGCGCAATTCCGCTGGCGATGATGTCGCGCAACACATCCCCGGCTCCCACGGATGGCAGCTGGTCGACATCGCCGACCAGGAGCAGATGGGTGCCCGGTTTCAATGCCTTGAGCAAGTGGTGGGTCAACAATAGATCCAGCATGGAGGCTTCATCGACGATCAAAAAGTCCAGGTCCAGCGGATTCTCGTCACTGTACTGGAAGCCTTCAACCGGAGAATAGCCCAGCAGACGATGGATGGTGCTGGCCGGGTGTTCTGTCGCTTCCGAAAGGCGCCTGGCTGCCCGACCGGTCGGGGAGACAAGGGCGTAACGCCGATGCTGGGCATCCAAAGTGGCGATCAATGCTTTCAGGCAGGTTGTTTTTCCTGTCCCCGGGCCACCCGTGAGTATGCTGACCGGGTGACTTAATGCCATTTGGACAGCGGTTTGTTGTCCTTCGGAAAGATTCTGGCTGAAAGGCGGAATCGGACCCTTTGTCTTATCTGGCGGAGGTACCGTGCTCACCAGAGCTTTCAGCCGTTCCGCAACGCCTTTCTCGCCAAAGTAATAGGGTGTCAGGTAGATGACAGGAGCTGGGTACACGCCTTGAATATCTGCGGTCCTCTTTGATTTGGGGATTTTCTGTTCTTCCGGGTTGGGGAGCATCTCGGGACGGATCCGGCCATCCTGGTTCAGGCGTTCCAGGGCGGGAGGAATTAGGTCCGTTGAGACCTCCAGCAGTTCAACCGCACGTTGAGAGAGCAAATCCTGGGGAGCATAAACATGGCCGTCGTTGACCATTTCGTTCAAAGCGTAGACAATCCCGGCTTCGATGCGAGAAGGGTGCTCTGCAGGCAGGCCTAGGTTCTGAGCGATACGATCGGCGGTTTTAAATCCGATCCCATAAATGTCGCGTTCCAGCTGGTAGGGGTTTTTCTGGACTGTCTCCAGGGCCGCTTCCCCGTAGGCTTTGAAGATTTTAATGGCCAGATTCGTGCTGACCCCATGGCCATGGAGGAAAACCATGATCTCCTTGACCTGTTTCTGCTCCTCCCAGGCCGCGGCGATATTTCGCATCCGATCCGGGCCGATGCCGGGAACCTCATGCAAACGTTCGGGATGCTGCTCGATGATGTCGAAGGTCGCTTCCTTGAAGCTGTCTACAATGCGTCCTGCCAGCCGCGGGCCGATGCCCTTGATCATCCCCGAGCCAAGATAGCTCTCGATCCCTGCGATCGTAGCGGGCAGAGTTTGTTCGCAGACTTCGACCTGGAATTGTTGGCCGTGTTTGGGATGGGTGGTCCAGCGGCCCTGCAGGCGCAGGTGTTCTCCGGGGGACAGTTCGGGCAAATTACCGACCACGGTTGCCAGGCCGTCAAGACTTAGCCCTGGAATGCGTGTGCGTCGAGCTCCCCTCCTGGAGTCCGGGAGCAGGCGTAAGACCGTATAACCATTTTCGGCGTTGTAATAGGTGATGCGTTCGACTGAGCCCGATAGATCGTCCATCTTTTTATGCTTGACGATCACCAGGTCCGGATCATTTCGCCTGCGATTGGTTCAGTCTCCAAACCAATCGTTTCCAAAGGATTTGCTCTGCTCAATGAAAAAACGCTTGACCTGTTCCCAGGGAAGATCAACCAACAGGTCGGGTGGATGGTCACGGTCGGCATTCTCGAACATGACCAGGCACTCGACGGCCATCAAAGCAAAATCGCGCGCCTGCGGATACTTCCTCTCCCCCGCCCGGAGCAAATCTGCCAGGGTTAAATGCTGTGAAATAAAGTAAAGGTCGTAAAAATCCTTGCGACTGCCGCGGCCGATCAACGCATCCAGTTTCATTAACCCGATATCCAAGAGCGATGCAATTTCGATATGCTCAAGATTGAGAACGGGTTCGAGCAAAGGATACCCATAACTAAAAAATCCGACATTCAGACCTTCGACCAGGAAGAGAAGGTTGCCGTCCACGTTCTCGATCACTTGCCCCTGGCGTTGAGAGAAAACACGCATCAGGCTTTGGCGTGTCTTTTCATGGACCTCGTCCGTTGCCGAGAAAAAATCCAGATCCATCGACCGGCGGTGGCCGATCTGCAGCGCCAGCGCCGTGCCACCCGCCAGATAGAATCGCGAGACGAAATCCTGCTGACCCATCCAGGTAAGCAGGCGGCGCATCCCTTCCGTAATGGTTTCCCAATGGGGGGAGGTCAGTACGGCCATACCTGACGCCTGGGCGAGATATCTTCAGAAACATTCAGAAGGACGCACCATAGGTGGTACCGTCGTCTGGGAATCCGCCGCGATCCCGTTTCTGCCAGCCATGACCTGACCCGTTCTTTGCCATAAGTCTCGAACAGCCAGCGAACTTCCGCGCGGTTACCGTAGGTCAACAACCGTTCCATCACCAACGCCGCATGAGTTTCGATGTTCAATTCCGAAAAGGCGTATTCCTGAAAAAACGGCGCAGTGGAAACTGGGATTCTTTCCATAAAAACATTATACAACAGTACGGCTCGTGTTCTTTTTTTGTGCTTTACGACCTGTCAGACCTTATAAGGCCTGGCACTATCCCAGGGGCAGAGCATGATGCCTAGCAGGCAACGCCCCGCCCTGCCCGCTGCGCGCCGGGTTAAGCCTTGTCAGAGGGGAAAGCAAAAGGTGTGTAACAGGCAATTTCACCGTAGTAACCAAGCCAAACTGACCCATCGGGAGCTACAACGCCCAGACCAGCCCGCCGAAGTTTACGCCCGTTTTGAGGACCCCGCCCACTCCCTTTTTCTTTCCCACCTGGACGCCCTAGGCCGGCCAAGAAAGGTCGGATGTCATAGTTTTGTTATAGCGTGATCAATTTCCCTTGACCTTTGTCGAGAAGTCATGTATCCTGATCTTTAGCACTCGACGTGGTTGAGTGCTAAATAGCTAAAGTCATCCTATCCAGGAGGCGAATATGGTACTTAATCTCAAACCCCTCGGCAGTCGTGTCGTGATCGAACCGATCGAACAGGAAGAAATCACCGCGGGCGGCATCGTGCTCCCCGAAACGGCCAAGGAAAAACCCCAGCAGGGGATGGTCCTGTCGATCGGCCAGGGCGACCGCGACGAGGCGGGCAAACGCATCCCGATGGACGTGGCCGTCGGCGACAAAGTTTTGTTCGCCAAATATTCCGGCTCGGAAATCAAAATGGACGGCAAGAAACTGCTCATCCTGAAGGAGAACGACATCCTTGCCATTCTTGAAAGCAAAAGCAAAAGCAAAAAATAAGCCAGAATTGGAGGAATGAATTATGGCAGCAAAACAACTCATCTTTTCTGAAGAAGCCCGTCGTCGTCTGCAGGCCGGCATTGACATCGTCGCCAATGCCGTCGGCACTACCCTCGGGCCCAAGGGCCGCAACGTCGCCCTGGACCACAAGTATGGCTCTCCGACCATCACCCACGACGGGGTGACCGTTGCCAAGGAGATCGAGCTCGAGGAACCCTTTGCCAATATGGGCGCACAGCTTCTCAAAGAGGCCGCCACCAAGACCAACGACATCGCCGGTGACGGCACCACCACCTCAACCGTACTGGCGCACGCCATCGTGACCGAAGGCCTGAAGACCCTGGCAGCCGGCGCCAACCCCATGCGCTTGAAACTCGGCATCGAACAGGCCACGGATGCGGTGGTCGCCGCACTGCGCAAGATGTCCCAGAAGATCGACACCAAGGAAGAGATCGCCTCGGTGGCGACCAACTCCGCGGCGGACCCTGAGATCGGCAAGCTGATCGCGGATGTCATGGACAAGGTTGGCAAGGACGGCGTCATCACCGTGGAAGAGTCCAAGTCCCTGCAGTTCGAGACCGAATATGTAGAAGGCATGCAGTTCGACCGCGGCTACATCTCGTCCTACTTCATTACCGAAGCCGAGCATATGGAGTCGGTGATCTCCGAGCCTTACATCCTCATCCACGAAAAGAAGATCTCGGCGGCGGCGGATATCGTCCCGATCCTGGAGAAACTCATTCAGATCGGCAAGCGCGAGCTGGTCATCATCGCCGAGGATATCGACGGTGAAGCGCTGGCTACCCTCGTCCTGAACAAACTGCGCGGCATGTTGAACGTGCTGGCGGTCAAGGCACCGGGCTTCGGCGATCGCCGCAAGGCCATGCTGCAGGATATTGCGGCCCTGACCGGCGGCCAGTTGATCTCGGAAGAGACCGGACGCAAGCTGGAGACGGTCACGGTCCAGGACCTGGGCAAGGCAGAAAAGGTCGTCTCGGATAAGGACAACACCACCATCATCGGCGGTAAGGGCAAGACGAGTGAGATCAAGGGCCGCATCGAGCAGATCCGCATCGAGATCGAAAAGTCGACCAGCGACTACGACAAAGAGAAACTCCAGGAACGCCTGGCGAAATTGTCCGGCGGTGTGGCGATCATCCGGGTCGGCGCAGCGACCGAGACCGAGCTGAAAGAGAAGAAGCACCGCGTCGAGGATGCCCTTTCAGCCACGCGGGCTGCCATTGAGGAAGGGATCGTCCCCGGTGGGGAGATCGTCTACATTAACGCCATGGCTGCTCTCGACAAGGTCAAGATGGACGGGGAAGATGAGGCCATTGGTGTGAACATCGTTCGCAAGGCGCTTGAAGCCCCCATCCGCAAACTGGCCGCCAACGCCGGTGTGGACGGGGCGGTCATCATCGAGAACATCCGCCGGATCGCCAAGGAACAGTCCAATAAGCACATCGGCTACAATGTCATCACCGGTGAATATGGGGACATGCTCAAGGCCGGCGTGATCGACCCGCTCAAGGTCGTGCGGGGCGCCCTCGAGAATGCGGCCTCCATCGCCGCCATGATCCTGACCACCGAGGCCCTGATCACGGATGTATCTGAAAAGGAAAGACCCGCTCCCATGCCGCCCGGCGGCGGAATGGAATATTAAGACCAGAGCTTCCCGACCGGCGAAAGAGAAAAGGGGCTGTCTGGAAAGAAACTCCAGACAGCCCGCCAAATGTAGAAAAGTAACGAAAAATAGCAATGCCAAAAATTGGTGACCTGCCTGGCCGCCAATTTTTTCATATTGTGGGCACTACTCACCCACCCCCACTCGGTTTTCACCTTCTCCAGGCCTCGCGGATGGAATCTGCGGAAGCCTATCTTGTGTTTGTTAAAGCAGGGATACGGCTATCCAGACCAGGCTTGCAAGTCTTCATCGACCTGGTTCAGGTCCAACAGCTCCATTCCGGCCGGATGCCAGTTTTTGCCTAGAATGGAACTGCCGGCTGCCTTGCGAGCAGCCCGCCGCGCAGCTTCGGTCCATCCCATGCGCGCAAAGCCGAAGTAGTACACCTTCCACTTCCCTTCTTTCGGCACGAACTCCCCGGTTTTCTCGATCAGTCCTTCCAGTACTTCGCTTCCAACCGGGTGCCGCCCCCACTTGCACTCCCCCAGGATGATCGTTTTTTCCATCGAGTTAATGCCGACCACATCCACCTGGGCTTGTCTGGTCCAGGCGCTTCCCACCTGGTCTGGTAAAAATGGCAGGCGGTTCCTGGCGCTGGCTCGCAGCAGCCATTCCCGGCACAATTCCTCCCAGGTGTGGGTTCCGATAAAATCGACCAGGTGCTTTTTGATCTCTGCCAATGCCTGATCCTGCACGCCCAGAGTGAGCTGGGCCTGCCGGTTGGCGAGGAAACGGAAATAGAAGCGTAAAAATGGATCCGTAATGGTATGCCGGCCGGCCCGGGAGGATTCCGGCGCGGCCACCGGTGTGCGCCGTTCGACAAAACCGGTGTTGATCAAGTTGCTGAGGTAAGCCGGCACATTTTTGTCAGTGATCCCGGCATAATCGCCGATCTCCTTCGGGGTGCGGTATCCATGAGCCATGGCTCTCAGGATTGCCACATAGTTGTGCAGTTCGGTTACAAAATCCTGGAGCAGCAGGCGGGGTTCATCCTGCAGCAGGTTCATCCCGCCCAGGAACACTTTCCGCATGTTGGCATCCAGGCTTTTCCCGGGGTTGAAGAGCTCCCAGTATGCGGGGATGCCCCCCAGCATGGCATACACGGCCACGCGTTCGTCGGGTTTGTAGTCCGGGAAGAAGAGCCGGGTCGCGCTGAATGGGAGCGGCTGAAGTTTTAGCAGCGAAGTGGCCCGGCCGTACAGGGGTGCCTGATAGGAGAGTAGGCCTCGCTCCATCATGCCGATATGGGAACCGGAGAGGATCAAAAACAAGTTGGTATTTTTGAGGTGGTGGTCCCAGGCGTTTTGCAGAATTCCGGCGATGCCGGGATCGCTTTCCAATAGATAGGTGAATTCATCGATGACAATGGCGATGCGTTGATCCCGGGCCATGCGCTCGATCTGCAAAAAGGCGTTGGCCCAGGTTCCAAATGTAAATTCTTCCGAGACGTACCCACTCCCCGCGAAATTGTACAATGCCTGTGAAAAGGAGCGCAGTTGATCCAGGGACGAGGTGGGATCCGCCATCCAGTAAAGCACCCGGGCGCCAGACGTCTCGATCCAATGGGTCAACAGTCTGGTTTTTCCCACCCGGCAGCGTCCGTACAGGATGAGCAACGAGGCTTTTTTCTCCGACCATTCATCCTGAAGTAGTTTCAGTTCTCTCGTGCGGCCTATAAAAGGGGTCAGTTCCATAGCCCACCCAATTTAGCAGAATTAGAATTAGTATAATCCAAATACTGCTAACTACATAGGCCTTATAATTGATTCGATTAAATCGGTGGGATTGTGCACGGCGAGGAGAGAAACGCGCTGGCAAAGTATTTATACTGTAGATGTTCGGCATACTCTTGTTATGCAGTGGCTGACGCTTTTACGCTCTCGCGATTTGAGCCAGCCTGAAACTTGCTCTGGAACTCCAGTCCTGACGTAAGAGAGCATCCGCCTCGCCCCACTGGTTGCGGACGATTCGCCCGGGTGTCTTGCGCCAGTTGCACGCCTTCTGATCGGCCTGCCGAGGACGATAGCCACTCCGCCCTAGATTACGAATAGATAGCAGTTATTCACCCAGATAGTCGTGCAGTTTGCGGCGGATGGGCGGGTGACGCAGGCGGTTCAAGGCTTGGACTTCGATCTGGCGGACGCGCTCACGCGTCACGCCCATCTTGCGCCCAACTTCCTCCAGCGTGTAGGCCTGCCCATCGAGTAATCCGTAGCGCAGTTGCAGGATGCGCACTTCGCGGGGCGGCAATCCGTTCAAGACTTCACGCAAATTCTCGCGCAGCAGATTATATGTCGCGGTTTCATCGGGCGGAGCTATTTCGTCATCTTCGATAAAGTCGCCAAGCACCGAGTCTTCTTCATCACCGGCTGGCGTTTCCAACGAGAGCGGCCGGCGCGCAACCTGGATTAGGTTCTCGGCTTTTTGGGGTGGCATTTCCAGCGCTTTGGCCATCTCCTCAACGGTTGGTTCGCGGCCCAGGCGCTGAGTCAACTGATACTGGACGCGTAAGAGCTTGTTGATCTGATCACTCATGTGAACCGGGACGCGGATGGTACGTCCCTGGTCTGCAAGGGCGCGTGTCACAGCCTGGCGGATCCACCAGGTGGCATAGGTGCTGAATTTATGGCCACGGTGGTAGTCGAATTTCATGGTGGCACGCATGAGACCGATATTGCCTTCCTGGATCAAGTCAAGGAAGAGTACGCCGCGCCCCATATACTTTTTGGCGACACTGATCACCAGGCGAGAGTTGGCTGTAATAAGGTGCTCGCGGGCAGACCAACCGTCTTCGATGAATTGACGCAATTCGATCCGGCGGCGGGGGCTGACCTTGCCGCCCGCCAGCTCTTCACGAGCCGTCCGTCCGTGCTCCATGCATTGGGCGAGTTCAACTTCTTCTGACCCTGTCAGCAGCGGGACTTGGCTGACTTCTTTGAGATACAGCCCGATGGTGTCGGAGGGAGTAATATTGGCGAGTTGATCATCCAGCGAAAGTTCTGGCTCAGGCCTGGCCTCGGTTTCTTCCACAGCAACTAATTCATTCTCTGGAGGTTCACTGGCGGGGGCGTCTTCAACGAAAGCGACTCCCGCGCTCAAGAGC
>JBEKFY010000057.1:0-24681 GCA_050013095.1 Anaerolineales bacterium
CAATCGGCAGTTTCAGGACAAGAATCGACACGACGAGCTCCTTGTAGAGTGATCCAGTCAATCACTATCTTACAAGAAGCTCGTCTTTTTTTCAAAACCCACCGTCTATGGGACGGTCACTTTAAATATACGAAAGACAGGAAACCTGGTGTGATTATACACCTGGAGTGGATGATTTTGAGCGTTAATGACCGTCTCCCCAAGAATACCTTCTCAGGGGTCAGACCGGCAACTCACCAGGCAATCCGACCGCTTCCCCTTGAGGCGAAGGAGGTCACGGACCCTATTCGAATTCTAACAAATGCAGGACATCCAGCAGAGCGGCATCAAAGATTTCCTGCATAATGCTTTCGTCGACCTGATAAGGGCCACCGAAGGAGCCGTCGCCATATACCTGACGGGCCGTTTTTGCATCCAGGATGTCGGAAGGCACCCGGGCTGGGGCCTTTTCTCCCTCTGGCAGTTCTTTGACCATTGTGAAGGGGAAGGCCTCGAGCCAGTTGGCATGGGACGGCCGGATGTCATGGCGGATGGCGACCGCCTCCACGCTCTGGGCCTGCCACCAGGAATACCAGTTCAGCTTGAGACCGCCGAGAGCGTTGGCGAGCTCGGTCAGACGGGCGCGGGCACCGCTGTTGCCGCCGTGCCCGTTAAGGACCAGGATGCGTCGGAAGCCCTCCCCGTAGGCCGAACGCAGGATATCTTCCACGACATCCAGCAGGGTGGACAGCCTCAGGCTGAGCGTGCCAGGGTAGGCCAGAAAGTACGGCGAACTTCCGAAGTTCAAGGGTGGAGCAACCAGGACATGGGTCTGCTGGGAGGCGGCATCTGCCAGGGCGAGCGGGACCTTGACATCCGATAGCAAAGACAGGTAAGCGTGCTGCTCGCAGGCTCCGACGACGAGCATCAGACGGTCGTCCTGCTTGAGATACTCCTCCACATCCATCCAGTTCAGTTCCTCAAGGCGCATAGGTTTCCTCTTCTTTGTGGATAGTATATGGTACCTGCTCGAATTAGCGCGCTGCTGGGGACCGCAGACGGGCGATATGGACCTGCTCCTTCAGTAGGATCTCTTCCACCCCGGCAGGACTTTTCTGCAGGGCCAGGGCTTTTTCGATCACCTGGGGAGGAAGGACGGCATCCTTCCATTTCTCGGCCAGATAGTTCTCAAGAGATTGGATCGTGTCAGTGTAAGTGCTGAAGGTAAATTGATCCTCATACTCCAGCAGGAAAGCCCCTTCCCGAATCGATTGCTTCAGGGCAGCCCCAGCCTGGGTGTATTCGATCCCATCGTCCATTTCTTCCAGATAGCCGATGAACTGGGCTCCCGTTTTCGTGCGAGCGATGATTTCCGGACGGCTGGTGCTCGGACGAATATCGATCAGGTGTCCACCGGCTTTCAGCAGGCTCTGAACGGTTTGAAGGGCATGGACCATGCCCGCCGGCTCCATTCATCAGAGCGACCAGGCCAGGATGGCGAGGTCGAAGGGAGCGGAGTGAACCTGGGCAGCATACTGCTCCAGGTTGAGATTGTGGAATTCCACCCGCTTCCGCAGGGAAGCCGGACAGGCGCTTTGGGCCTGCTGGATGCGCTCCGTGTCCGGCTCAATGGCTGTGATGTGGCCGGTCGCATCGGCATAGCGCCAGGTTAGGCGGCCATCCCCGCAGCCGATTTCAAGCACCTGTCTGGTGGTCAAAGATCCGATTAGGTTCAAAAGGGCATGAGTTTCATTCTCTTCCGGGTCGCTGCGCACAGTCATCGCTGAGACCTTTCCAATCCAATTTTACTCTTATAATTACGGGGCATGTCCACGGTTCCGTTTCCATCTCTTTTCCTGGATCGAATGTCCCGCTTCCTGGGCGCGGAGTATCCCGCCTTTGCCGCTGAGCTGAACCGGGAGCCGATCAGCGGCCTGCGCCTCAACACGCTCAAGATCGGTCCGGAAAAGTTTCGGCGGATTTCCCCATTCCCACTGGGTGAGGGGGTACCCTGGTGTCCGTCTGCCTTTCTGCTGGAGGGGGATGTGCGCCCCGGAAAGCATCCATACCAGCCGGCGGGTTTGTATTATCTGCAGGATCCGTCGGCCATGTCGGCCGCGGAACTGCTCGGACCTCAGCCCGGCGAGCGCGTCCTGGACCTGGCAGCCTCCCCCGGCGGCAAGACCACCCACCTGGCATCCCTGATGCAGGGGCATGGGCTTTTGGTGGCAAACGAGATCAAGACCAGGCGCCTTAACTCCCTGGTCGTCAACGCGGAACGCTGGGGGGCAGCCAACATCGTCGTGACCAATGAAAACCCCGAACGGCTGGCGGATCACTTCGGTGCGGCTTTTGACCGGGTCCTCGTGGATGCGCCTTGCTCCGGAGAAGGCACCTTCCGCCGAGATATGCAGGCACGCCTCGACTGGTCGCGGGAGGCGATCGCCTCCTATGCGGAAAAGCAGAACAGCATATTGCGTGTGGCGGCCCACCTGGTGCGTCCCGGCGGATACCTGCTCTATTCCACCTGCACGTTCGCCCCGGAGGAGGACGAGGGGTCAATGGAACGGTTCCTCCGGGAGCATGCTGAATTCGAGGTCGTGGCCCTGCCACTGCTTCCTGGCTTCATCCCTGGACAGCCGGAGTGGTTGGAGATCGCCGCAACTGACCCAGATGAGCTGGAACGCGGGTCTTTCGACCAGGCGCATTCAGGCCTCAAAGAATCTTTGCGTGGTTCCGTCCGGATCTTACCTGACCGGGTCCCCGGCGAAGGGCATTTTGTCTGCCTTCTGCAGCGGTTATCCGGTGAGGCTCGAGATCGTGGTATCTCATGGGGGCCAGACTTCATCTCAGCCGGACAAGTAGAAACCTGGCAAGCTTTTGAGGAGAGCTGTCTCATCGGAAGCTTTCCCAGGGAACGCCTGCGCTTGCAGGGCCAGAGGTTATATTTAGTCTCGGAGCTTATGCCGGACCTGAACGGGCTGCGGGTCGCAATACCGGGCATCTGGCTCGGGACCTTCAAGACGAACCGCTTCGAGCCGGCGCACGCCCTGGCGCTGTACCTGCACAAGGAGCAAGCGCAGAACGTCCTGGATTTGCCGGCCAAAAGCCGGGAAATTTCCGCTTACATGCGTGGGGAGTCTATCCCAGCCGCGGGAGACCCAGGCTGGGTCCTGGTGTGCGTGGATGGTTTCCCGTTGGGCTGGGGCAAGCGCGTCCAGGGCGTGGTTAAGAACCACTTCCCCAGAGGCTGGCAGGTCCTTTCCTGAGAACGTCACTGCGACGCATTTTATAAATGCGTCGCAGTGGATCCATATCACGGCCCGTGCCAGCCCCTTCTGCGTAACCCCGATCAAGTCCCCGGCACATCCGAAGTGCCGGGGACTTTGCTAGACCACGATACTCACCAGTTTCTTCTGTGCCACGATGACCTTCTTGGGCGTTTTCCCTTCCAGATACTTTTGCACTCCAACGCTAGCCAGCGCCGCGGTCTTGATCTGTTCTTCCGTTGCATCCGCCGGAACGCTGACCCGGTCGCGCAGTTTGCCGTTGACCTGCACAGGGATGGTGATCTCGTCTTCCTGCGCAGCCACCTCGTCGACCTTCGGCCAGGGCTGGGTATGGACCGAGTAAGGTTTGCCCAGCCTGGCGCTCCACAGCTCCTCGGCGATATGCGGGCAAATTGGCGCCAGCATGCGCACATAGATGTCGACCGCTTCGGCCCACTCGGGTGTACCCACCACACCGGCTTCCTTGGCCCTGGTCATCTCGTTCAGCAGTTCCATCAGACCGGAGACGGTCGTATTGAATTCAAAGGTTTCGAAATCGCGTGTCACCTGCTTCAGGGTCTGGTGAACCTTACGGCGCAGGGCGCGTTTGGCCTGATCCCCTGCCGCCGTGTCGGTCCGGAGGCTGTTTGCGTTGTGATCTCCCGGGGCGTCGGTCTTGGATACCCCATGGGATTTCTTGGCTGGCTTTGTACTTGCGGTTTCGGTCACTGTCGCCCACACACGCCGCAGCCAGCGCACCGTCCCGTCGATGCCGGAGGAGTTCCAGGGCGCGCCCATCTCCCAGCGGGCAAAGAACATCAGGAAAGCCCGCACCGCGTCGGCCCCGTAGCGCTCGACCAGCAGATCCGGAGCGATCACATTTCCACGGCTTTTGGACATCTTCTCGTGGTCTTCGCCCAGGACCATGCCCTGGTTGCGCAACTGGATCATCGGCTCATTGCCTTTGCCGATGCCCATGTCACGCAGCGCCTTGTGGAAGAAGCGTGTGTACATCAGGTGCATGTTGGCGTGTTCGATGCCTCCGGTGTACGTATCCACCGGCATCCAGTAATCGTACTCCTTTGGGTCGAAGGGACCCTTGGTATACCAGGGGCTCAGATAGCGCAGGTGATACCAGGACGAGCACATGAAGGTATCCATCGTGTCGGTCTCGCGTTCGGCGGGTCCGCCGCAGGATGGGCAGGTGGTGTGCTTCCAGGTCGGGTGCAGTTTGAGCGGCGATTCGCCGGTGGGCTTCCACTTGACGTCCTCCGGCAGCAGGACCGGCAGCTGGTCCTCGGGGACGGGGTTCCAGCCGCAGTCCTTGCAGTAGACCATCGGGATCGGCGCGCCCCAGTAACGCTGGCGGGAGATCAGCCAGTCGCGCAGCTTGTAGTTGACCGCGCCTTTGCCGAGCGCCTTTTTTTCTAGGAACTTGACCGCCGCCTGAAAGGCCTGCTTGGCCGGGGTGCCGCTCAGCGGGCCGGAGTTGACCATGCGTCCGAAGGCCGGTATCGCCTCGGTCAGTCCGTCGGCATCCAGCTCTTCCAGATCTTCCGGCTGGACCACCACCCGGATTTCAAGCCCGTACTTGCGGGCGAACTCAAAGTCCCGCTGGTCGTGGGCCGGGACAGCCATGATGGCGCCCGTCCCGTAGGTCATCAGGACATAGTCTGCGATCCAGATGGGGATCTTCTCGCCATTCACCGGGTTGATGGCGTAGGAACCGGTGAAGACGCCGGTCTTCTCCTTGTTGGTGGCCTCGCGGTCGATATCGGATTGGCGTGCCGCCTGCTTCTGGTAGGCCTCCACTTCCGCCTGTCGGGCAGGCAGGGTGAGTTTGTCCACCAGCGGGTGTTCGGGGGCCAGGACCATGAACGTCGCGCCCCACAGCGTGTCCGGTCGGGTGGTGAAAACCTCCAGCGGGTCGCCCGTTTCGGTCTTGAAGAGCACGCTGGCGCCCTCTGAACGTCCAATCCAGTTGGTCTGCAGTAGCTTCACGCGATCGGGCCAGTCCATGCCTTCATAGTGCAGCAGCTCATCGGCATACCGGGTGATGCGGAAGAACCACTGCTCGAGGTTCTTCTTGATGACCGGAGTACCGCAGCGCTCGCAGTGTCGATCTTCCCCCCAGACCTGTTCGCGTGCCAGGGTGGTGTTATCGTGCGGGCAGAAATCCACCGGTGACATCTTGCGGTAGGCCAGGTCGTGCTTATAGAGCTGGATGAAGAACCACTGGGTCCAGCGGTAGTATTCAGGGTCGGCCGAAACGGCCTCCCGCCGCCAGTCCCACATGGCGCCCATCGAACGCAACTGCTTACGCATGTTCTCGATGTTCTTGTATGTCCAGACCTTCGGATGGATGCCGCGCTCGATGGCGGCATTCTCGGCCGGAAGGCCGAAGGCGTCAAAGCCGATCGGGAAGAGCACGTTGTAGCCGTTCATGCGCTTGAAGCGGGCGCGGGCATCGCTCGGCGTCATGGCGTACCAGTGGCCGATGTGCAGGTCGCCGGAGGGGTAGGGCAGCATGGTCAGGGCGTAATGCTTGGGCCGTTCGGGGTCGATATCGGCGTGATACAGACCATCCGCTTTCCACTTCGCCTGCCATTTGGCTTCGATTTCGGCGGGGTTGTACAGGGTTGGGTCGGGCATATTGAACTCCAGAATTCCATGATGAGGCGGCAACTTTGAAAGATTATAACCCTTCTAAAATTAACCCGATCCGGTCGAGCGACTCGGGTCGTTTGTTGGCGCTACCGGACAAACCCGGATTTACCCAAGACAGAGACGGAGGCGGGGCGCGAGCAGGCAGGAGTGTCCTGCGACGTGATTTTTGGATCTCTCACACATCGTCCACCTCCTTATATTATTAACAAAAAGCCCCTCATCCATACAGGGACGAAGGGTTGACTCCGTGGTACCACCCTGGTTACGTTCTGCCTGCGAACGTCACTCTGGGAGAGCGGTAACGGGCTGGCCCGGCGCCGACTACTGGGATTCACCAGCGCAGTCTGCCCTTGAGGGGCGGCAGGCGAGTTCGGCCTTCTTGGTGCTCCGGCGGCACCCTGGCGGGCTTTCACCTCGCTCTCCCGCCTCGCTGTCCGGATGGCCTACTACTCCTGCTGGACTTTGGTTATTGGGTTGTCTGTGGACCCAGCGAGATTCGAACTCGCGACCTTCTCAATGCCATTGAGACGCGCTCCCAACTGCGCTATGGGCCCATTCATTTCATATAGCCAGTGGACCTGAGGGGATTCGAACCCCTGACCTCCTCAGTGCGATTGAGGCGCGCTCCCAACTGCGCTACAGGCCCATGAAACAGGCGTGCGTTATTCTACCTTGGGGAGTAGGTAATGTCAAGACGAGGGGATTCATCACGGAAATTCTCGAGGAGGAATAGATCCATCCTCTGCCCCGGGAGCAGTGATACAATGGGGGCTCCCCACTGTTGCGGGAGAAAAACATTGAAAAAAATCGTCTGGGCTCCCTGGTACCCCTTTCTTCTGGCTGCTTATCCGGTGCTGGCCCTCTTGTCTCACAACATCACCCAGGTAAAATACCCCGCCGCTCTCCGGCCGCTGCTCCTCTCCTTTCTGGCTGTGGCACTGCTTTTTTTGGTCTTCCAGCTGCTGTACCGCAGCGCGCACCGGGCGGCATTTGTAGTGGCGGCGGGGACGCTGCTCTTCTTCAGCTATGGTCAAATCTATGACGCCATCTCCGCAAAACGGAAGATCCCCCATTTCACCTTCTGGATCCTGGCAGTCTGGCTCAGCCTGGCTGTGTTGATCCTTGTTCTCGCCGCTCTGCGCCGGTTGCACTTTGAAGGGCTTGCCCTGGCGCTGAACATCGTCTCACTCGGGCTGCTGGTCTATGTCCTTATCCCGGTGGTTAACTGGTCCTTTATAAAAACCCATCCGGTTGCTGCCAAAGTGACTCAATCCAAACAGGTCCTGGACCCGTCTGCAGGTCAGCAACTTCCGGATATCTACTATATCGTGCCCGAAGATTACGGCCGCGTCGATCTGCTTAAGCCGTGGGCCCAGATCGATACCAGCCAGTTCGCGCAATTCCTGAAAGATAGTGGCTTCTATATAGCTGTGTGCAGCCAGAGTAATTACGTTACAACCGGGCTCTCGCTCAGCTCTTCCTTTGACATGGACTACCTGCAGGACCTGGGTCCCGGCTTTGCGGCGACCAACGAGTCCCAGGACCCGATTTATACCGCCATCCGCTACAATCCGGTGGAGGCAGACCTGAAAGCGATCGGCTACAAAACCGTCGCATTTGCCACCGGTTACTCTTGGAGCGAACTGGACAATTCGGACGTTTACATCACTCTGTCGCCCTTTTGGTCCGGACTGGCCAGCTTTGAGAATCTGCTGCTGCGCACCACACCGATCCGCCACCTTGAAGACCTGGGAGTGCTCAGCCTCTTCTCCATCGACGGCGACCGCTACCGCGAGCGCACCCAGCTTGTGTATGACAGTGTCCCCATGCTGGCCAGCATGCCGGGGCCGAAGTTCGTTTTTATGCACATCATCAACCCCCATCAGCCCTTCGTCTTCGGTCCGGACGGCATACCGATCGACCCATCCAGCTTCCTCAACAAACAAGGTCTTTACACGGAAGCTACGTATAAGGAGGGATTTCGGGATCAGGTGCCGTTTACCGACATGATGCTTGAAAAAACGGTCACCACCTTGATCAGCAAATCTACACGCCCGCTCGTGATCGTCCTGCAGACCGACACCGGTCCCTGGTTCACGACCGGAGCGGATTCATTCAAGATCCTCAACGCCTATTACATGCCCGGTCATACAGACCAGCTTTACCAGACCATCTCGCCGGTCAACACCTTTCGAGTCATTCTGAATTCCTATTTCGGCGCGAAATTACCCCTGTTCGATGATCAGAGCTATTTTTCATCGGTCCCCCACATCTACAGTTTTACACCCGTCCCAAACGGCTGCGCGAAAAATTAGCCCGCGGTGTTTTTGAATCCTGGACCGGAGGCTGGGTCGCTTAATTCGGTTTAGGCTGAAGGGCTTTTTGGATACGTCAGGTTGGGTACTGCGGATCGCATCCTGCTTGGCTGCCGCAGGGGATTTATGTCCCTCTGTGGTTTGATCGTGGGCAGCACCCGAGGATTGCCGGGTTTCGGTCTTCGTTTTCAGGCGTCAGGTGGCTGGAAACATGGGGCTGTTTATGAATTGGAACTGCGCAGGTGGACCATCAACAACAGGATGCGCTTGTGGATATTGATGATCCGGCGGTTCCAATCGATCCTTGCGTTGGTGGGATCCACCTGAAAAATGAGCAGCAGTTCTTTGATGCGGTCGTAGATGCTTTCTACGAGGTTCTCCACATCTTTGCCGATGAACGAAGCCAGGTCGCTGTCTTTCAGACCGGTGTTTCCCTCCAGGATCTTCTTTCTGGGGCTTAGGTCATTGAAGTTGAAATTCTTTTCCAGCAGGCGATCATAGGCCTTGGTGCTGAACTTGGGGATGACCTTTTGCGGCTCGACGGCCCGCTCTACGGCCAGCCAGGTAAGCGTGGAATTATTTTTCAACTCCTCCAGGAGAAGGCGGGTTTCGCCTTTCCGATTCTGGAGCAGCTTCGAAAACGCCTTCGCCGTGCTGGCTGCTGACCCAAGGGTGGAGAAGAGGGATGCGATCGTTTCGAGTACCATGAAATAATTATAGACCTGCTTATGGACCTGCCGGCGGTAACCAGAGAACTCCTTCTATGATTATACACACCCTGCTGGATCTTCATAAACGAGGCGGACTGGAATCGTCTTCCGGATTCGTTAAACCTGCAGGCATCCGGTTATCGGATATACTTGGCCTCGGGAGCAGCGCTCCCGACTCTTTATTTTATGAGGTGAAATGGCCTCTATCGGCGAATGGGCAGCCCTTTTTACCTCGTTCTGCTGGGCCATCTCGGCGATCGGCTTCACCAAGTCGACACAGCGGGTCGGTTCCCAGGCCACCAACCGCGTGCGGGTGCTGCTCGCCATGCTGGTGCTGATCCTGATCAACGCCCTCCTTTACGGCCAGCCCGTCCCGCTGCACGCCGGGGCTTCCCGCTGGGCGTGGCTGGGCATCTCGGGCATCATCGGGCTTTCCCTGGGCGACGCCTTCCTGTTCCAGGCATATCACGAGATCGGCCCGCGCCTCGGCCTGTTGCTGCTCAGCCTGGCACCGGTCTTTGGTGCGGCCATCGCCTGGATCTTTTTCGGACAGGCGCTCAACCTCCTGCAGATCGCCGGCATCGTCGTCACCCTGGCGGGCATCTCCTGGGTGGTGCTGGCCCGCCCGACCGGAGCGATGGAGCATGTACGCAAAGCCACGGGGCGCGGCGTCCTGTTCGGGACTCTGGCCGCCCTCGGACAGGCAACCGGCCTGGTCTTCTCCCAGCAGGGGATGACCGGCGGCTTTTCGCCCTTCGCGGGGACGCTCATCCGCATGCTCGCCGCATTCGTCACCCTGTGGATCGCAGCTATCTTCCAGCGTCAGGCGGGGGCCACGGTTGAGGCGATGCGCACGGGGCCTGGGGCATTGGGCTGGGTCGCCTTCGGCGCGCTGTTCGGACCGGTCATCGGCGTCTCCTCCTCGCTGCTGGCCGTCCAGCACGCGACGATCGGAGTGGCCAGCACGCTGATGGCGCTGCCGCCCGTCTTCATGCTGCCGATCAGCTACTTCGTCTTCAAGGAGCGTTTCGGCTGGCAGGCTGTCGCCGGGACGCTAGTCGCTATGGCTGGCGTTGCGCTGCTGTTCCTTAGCTAGCGGTTGACCTTTGCCAGCTGTGAGGAATTTATTCCAAGCCTGCCGGATCCATCCCATTAATGACCCGCAATTCCAATTCACCCGTAGGAGGCCCCTTTTAATAAAGTTTTCCCCCGTGCGCATGCGAGAGCTTAGGGACCTGCTAAGTGTATCGTACCTCGAAGCGCTTGAATTCCCCCGTTGGTTTTTCCCATTCGAGGCGGCTCTGCTCGACCTGTGCGGCGCGCGGTCCGGTTTGAACAGCCGCCGCGAAGCGTTCCAACACCGGGCGCGGGCCTTCCGCCACCGTTTCCACCTGGTCGTAGCCGACATTGCGTACCCAGCCGGTCAGGCCGAACAGGGTCCCGCTCTGCTGCACGAAGGCCCGGAAGCCGACCCCCTGGACCTGGCCGGTTACCCAGACATGCACGCGCGCCTGTTCATGCGGATGGGTGGTTGCCATGGAAACCTCTCCTCAATCTCTGCTCCGGGGGTGGGAAGGCGGAAAACTCATCCCAGGCACGGAGGGGAGGTGATATCTGAACCGGTTTTGTAAGCTGACCCACCGAGACCATTTTCCAGGACGACCTGAAGGGCTGAAGCCTCTTACTTTCCCAGGAAGTACAGCAAGGGGGTCAGGGTAAGCGGGCTGAGGATTGTGCTGACGAATACGATGGTCGTCACCAGGGCCGGCTCAAGCCCGTATTCGGTGGCCAGCATGGTCGTCATCACCGCGGACGGCATGCCTGCGTCCGTGATCCCGTCCTGGCGGGCGGGGCCCTTCATGCCGAACAGGGCAGTCAACCCCCAACCGAGCAGCGGTCCGACGATCAGCCGGCCCGCGACCGGGATGCTCAAGGCGCGCAGGTTACCGGTCCACTTGGCCCTGGTTAATTCCAAGCCAAGCAGGACCAGCATGGCCGGGACCGTCGCGTCCGCCGCCAGGGAAACCGTTCGTTCGAGCGGGGGGGGCAGCTGCCAGCCAATGCGGTTGAAAACCACCGCCAGGAGGATTGCATAGATCGCAGGGACCTTGATCAGCCCACTCAGGGCCTTCGTCGGCTGCAGGTGGTCCAGGGAAGCGATCATCACGCCAACCGTATAGAACAGCAAGGACAACGTGGCGTAGTATACGCTGGCGTAGGCCAGTGCATTCGACCCGAAGGCAAAAGCGATCAACGGTAATCCATAGTTCCCGTTGTTGGCGAACATGGTGGTCAGCACGACCGCAATCAAGGGAGTACGGTCCAGGTGCAGAACCCGCCCAGCCAGGTAGGCCAGTCCACCACCGATCAGCATGACCCCCGCGGCGAAGGCCACCATCTCGGCGAGACTACCCAGGGATAACTGGCTCTGGACGATTAAATTAAAGACCAGCAGGGGGGCAAAGATGTAGAAAACGGCTCTCCCGAGGGTTTGAGGCTCAACTACCAGGAATTTTCCCAAGGCGAATCCGGCTCCGCCGAGAAGCAGGATAGGCAGGAGATTGTTGGCGAAGGTATTGAGTAGGGCCATGAATGGATCGGGAAGTCAGAGCGGATCGACAGGAAGAAGGTTATTGGTCTTCATCGTCGGGCTCGAAATCGAACATGTCGAATTGGGCTGTCTGTTCGTTGAACACCAGGTTGTCGAGCGCTTCTTCCAGGAAATCGGCTTCTTCGTCGTCGGGTTCCTGCTCCAGTAATTCTTCGAGCCGGTTGCGCACGCCCTCACCGCCGATCTTAGAGAGCGACCAGATCAGATGACGGCGAATCTCCAGGTCCTCTTCGTCTTCCAGCTGGTCCAGCAGGAAATGCCGGCTCGAACGCAGTTCCAGTTCGCCGGCCGCGCGCACTGCCTCGCGCCGAATGTCTTCATTGGGGCTGCTCAGGTTCGCCAGGACCTGCTTGTCCCAGCGTTCATCGGCTGAGCGGCTCATCGCGAACAGAGCGCTGACGATCCAATCCGGATTTTTCTGGTTGTAAGCGGCCTCGATCAGAGGAGGAACCTCGTCTCGAGAGGAGGCCCCGAGAGACTCCAGGGCGCGCCGCCGGACGAGGATTTCGTCGGCAGAGGTTGTGGCTTCCAGCAGGTTGTCTTCGATTTGATGATAGAGCGGAGCCGGGATCCGTTCCAGTTCACCCAGGTAAACAAACAATCCGAGCGCGGTCGCGGCACCGGCGCGGGCCTCGACAGCTTCGTCGTGGTTCAGAATGTCCAGGAAAACGGGTACCAGTTTAATGTCTTCACATTCCCAGAGCAGGCGCATCGCCAGGACGCGCACCTGGGCGTCCGGGTCCGTGAGCAACGCTCGCGCCAGGTCGTCGAACGAGGTCAGGGTGTCCGATTCGGCCAAGTCCTCCAGGTCTTCGAGCAGGGACACCTTGCGGCGCAGGGAAACTTTCGACCAGGCGTGGAGCAGGCTTTTCAGATCGGAGGGCGCGATGTCTGAGAAGCGCTGCAGGTAGCGTGCCGGGAATGTTTGGCTATCATCAAGCAATGCCTCGATGACCGTCTTAATGGACACGTTCTGGACCATGCCGACAATCGTCCTCTTCTCCTAAGGCAAGTTGAACGTCACCGGGTTGATGATGTCTTTGATATAAAAGAAGCCGAGCAAGGTCAGCAGGACAACGAATCCGATCCCGTTGATCATGTTCTGGTATCTGACCGGTATGCGCCTGCGCAGGATGATTTCCGGGAGGGTCATGAAGATTCGTCCACCGTCGAGGGCTGGGATGGGCAGCAGGTTGATCACACCCAGAGAGAGCGTAAGGGAGATGATCACGCTCAAGGTATAGTTGGTCGGTGGTTGCGCGGGTGCGCCGTCCGAGGGCTGCTCGCGGCTTTGGACGTCACGGGCCACCGCCTGCTGGAACAGGTCCCAGATGCTGCGAGGGCCGGCCAGCTGGGCGTCCTGGGCTGGGAGCGTGCCGGCAAGAACTCTCCCCGGCAATGAGAGCAGATCCCCGATTGCGCCGCCTGTGGCTTCAAACGAAATCGGAATCGTGTCGAACCAGGAACCGACCGGACGGATCGGGTTGGTCAGCAGGACCCCCATCGCGCCCTGTTGGGCGGTCCGGCTGCTCAGCGGAGTGATCGTCAGAGACAGCACCTGGGTGCCGCGTTTCAATGTTATCTTCAAGGGTTGGTTCAGGTGGGCGTGCGTATAAGCCTGTATTTGCTGGATGTTGTGGACAGCTTGGGAATTGACCGTCAGGATCTGATCCCCGACCTGGATACCGGACTGTTGAGCCGGGGAGGCCGACATGACACCGGCGATCTCGACGGTTTTGTAGTCCGGCAAGCCGGTCTGGCTGAAGTAGAGGGTGAAGGCAAAAAAAGCCGTCAACAGGTTCATGCTGGCGCCGGCCAGCATCACGAGGATGCGCTTCCAGGGGTTGGCCGCGGCCATCCCGCCGGGGACGGTGGGGTCGTCTTCCCCCTTGATGCGGTTGAATCCGCCCAGAGGGATCCAGTTCAGGGTGAAATCGGTGCCTTTCCACCGGAAGAGTTTGATCAGTCGGGGGGGAAAACCGATGCCGAACTCATCGACCTCGATATGCAGCAACCGGGCGACAAAGAAGTGGCCGAACTCGTGAAGTAAGATACTCCCGGCGAAGACCAGTACGAAAGTCAATCCACCGAGTAAACCGATATACATGGAGATACCTCGTAGACGATAAAGATGCGCGCCCTGCGGCGCGGTCAGGCTGATTATATCCTTTTTTGAAAGAGAAGAAAGGGGGCTTAGAGATCTGTCGTCCTGGCCGGACCGCCGACGTGTGCGAGACGTACTTCCTGGATGCTGGGGAGCTTCGCCAGGAGGGCTAGGACCTGGTCCTCCCGGGAGCGCTCACAGAGCACATGGATGTTCGGGCCGGCATCAACGGTGTAGCAAACCGGCAATCCTGCTTTGCGAGCCGCGCTTACCTCCCGCATGGCGGTCAGTGTCGCTTCCTGCCAGTAGAAAAGGGGCGGCCTGGAGGTCATCATCACAGCGTGCATCCAATTGGAATCCAGCTCTACGATTTCCGCGAGGGCCTCGAAGTCACGCTGCAGGATGGCGCTGCGGCAGATCTCCAGGCGCCGGGGCGCATCCGCCAAGCGTGAGGTTTGCAACGGGCTGGTAGCGGCAAGGCGATGGCCTTCCGTGGAGGAGGTTGTCTTGGGCGCGGAGCTGATCAGCAGGATGCAGTCGGTAAGGGCCCAGTGATCGGGGGGGGCGATGGAGACCCCAAAAGAGTCCTCGTCCCCGGTGCCTGCCCTCCACTCAACGAATCCGCCCGGGATGGATCGGCATGCTGAACCGGAACCGCGCCGTGCCAGGCGGGAGAGTTGGGCTTCGCTCAAGGCGAGGCCCGCGGCATTGCTGGAGGCCAGCGCCAGGGCGGCGAACGCGGCAGCCGAGGAGGCGATTCCGACGCCGGCAGGGAAATTGTTCTGGCTCTCGACCCGTGCGTAATGAACGCCCCCTGCCATACGGCGGACTTCATCCAGGATTGACGAGACCCGTTGCAGGTCTGCCCCGCGAACGGGCTGACCATTGATAGAGAGCAGATCTCCATGGAGGGATTCGTCGAATGCCACGCGTGTCTGTGTTTGCAACCCGGCCAGGTTCATGGAGATGGAGCCGCTGGCTGGCAGGCGTAAGGATTCATCGCGGTTTCCCCAATATTTAATGAATGCGATATTAGCGCAAGCGATAGCCGTTGAAGCCCTAACAGGCATTTTACGCAGTTACCCTTTCGGTGCTTTCTACAGCAAGTTTACCACGCACACTGAGGGGCTTTGTTAGAACCCGACGATCAATCAGACAAGATTAAGAATCCGAGTGATCCGTTATCTAGTTCGCAGGAATCGAATCGGCTGAAACCAGTAGGCTACCGCGTGTTAAACGGTATGTGATACCCTACGGGAAAGACTTCTACCGTGAGCATGCGCTTGCCAGTTTTGCCGGACCGATCATCTGTTCCTTTGTTAAAGTGTTAGGTCGCTGGAAGGAAAATCAACCGGTCCATATAATTCCTTGAGCCATCCATTTGGATGGTAAATGGATGTTTATCCTTTGACACCCTGAGAAAACCATATAAAATATACCCTTAACCATCTAATTACCATCCATATGGATGGTAAAGGCGACAGACATGTCCCCACCTGTCATTCAAATCCATTCCTTCAATACAAAGGGAGCCTCCCAGGCCGAATATGCCGCGCTGAATCGGCATAACAACTGCATCTGCCTCGAACGCTTGCCCGATGATCCCCCTGTACCCCTGGATGAAACCATCCAAAACCTGCTGAGTATCCCTAGCTATGCAGATTTAAAACTGTGGGTCGCTTGGAATCCCGATCAGAACGAGATTGTTGCCCAAGGAAATGTCGTCTTTTTACTGATGGAGGAAAACAAACACCTGGCCCAATTCGATATCACTGTCTTGCCGGAGTACCGGCTGCGGGGATTGGGGCGCCAATTCCTCGGTGTGATAGCAGATGCTACTCAAAACATGAACCGCCGGCTGCTCATGACCAGCACCGTGGACCGAATGCCGAGCGGGGCAGCGTTGATGAAGCGCGTTGGGGGGCAAAAGGGACTGGAGGGGCATACCAACCAGCTACGCGTGGCGGACCTCGACCGTGGCCGGATGACAGACTGGCTGGCTCGCGGTCATGGAAATCTCGCGGAGTTCGATTTGGGTTTCTGGGATGGCGCTTATCCAGAAGAGAAATTACAGGAAGTCGCAGAATTGTATGAGATTACCAACCAACAACCGTTCGGCGAGCTTGAGATCGAAGATACGCACATGACTCCCGAGCAAATACGCCAGATGGAAAATAATATCTTTGCATCCGGCAACCAGCGCTGGACATTCTACGTCATGGATCGGGCGACGGGTAAATTTGCCGGGTACACGGAGACTGTCTGGAATCCCAGCCGTCCGGAAGTGTTGAGGCAGGACATGACTGGGGTGTTCCCTCAGTACCGGAACAAAGGATTGGGGCGCTGGCTCAAGGCGGCCATGCTCGACAAGGTCCTGAAGGAACGTCCCCAGGTCAAGTATGTACGAACTGGAAACGCCGACTCGAACGCCGCCATGCTCAAGATCAACACCGAGTTGGGTTTCAAGCCTTACACGGCAGATACCCTCTGGCAGGTGGAGCTCCAGAAAGTCCTGGATTACCTGCAATCCAGCTCTCACCAAAATTGATTAAGGAGAATCCCCATGCCTGACCAGGAAAAAATCACCATCAATATGTCTGCCGTGGATCTCGGCAAAATCGACCTGTTGGTGCAGGAAGGCCTATACTCCAACCGGACTGACTTCATCCGGACTGCCATCCGCAACCTGTTAGATAAGCATAACCTGGAAATTCAGCAGTCAGTCACGCGCCATTCGTATCTGATTGGCGCACTGGTATATGACAAATCCAATCTTGAGGAGTTCAGGGCTAGGGGTGAGAAGATCAAGATGGCCCTGGTCGGCTTCCTGCACCTCAACAATGACATCTCCCCCGAGTTAGCGCGCCAGGTGATTGAATCCATCCAGGTGCGGGGCATCTTCCATGCCAGCCCGGAGGTCAAGGCGGCTCTGGCTGACCGGATGAAATAATCCTCACCGGTTTGCTCTGAAATCAGTTAACGACCAATCGGGTCGTCAAAAGGATTTGTTGTCCTTTGTGATTATTTGATGAAGGCGATATTGGTACAGCCGCCCTATCGATCCCATTCCCAATCTGTGCCGGGTAAACCCCAGCAAAGACAACACTCCAGAAATAGTGGACAACTCACCCGCTCGATTCCTATAAAGGGGAAAAATGAACGCACGTAAATTGCTCGTTTCAATATTAATCCCAATATGCATGTTGCTCTCATCCTGCACCTCAGGCGCAAGGATGCCACAGCCTGACACCATGGTTCCACCTACTAGCACGGCAGCCCCTCTCCCGGCGAGTGATCCTAAGTCGCTGGCATTGATAACAGGAAATTACACTTACGAAGATGGTGGGTCAGTTTTCCAATTTAACCTATTTTCAAATGAAAACTTCATCAGCCTAAGAAATTCCGATGGCTCCTTCATAGCCTCTGGCGCGATCAGCTTAACAGAGGATCAAATTACGTTTGTTGGGTATGATTTTTCCTGCGAGTCCCAACCTGGCGTTTACAAGTGGTCTTTGGATAACAATGTTTTGCATCTCACGCTTATCCAGGATGGTTGTAAAAACCGTGCGGATATCTTTGGTGTACAAGCCTTTGACAAGGTGTCGGCGAACAATACCGAGGCCGCCGTTATTTGGGAAATCCCTGTGGAGAGTATTGGTGGCATCGCCACAGACTCACAAGGGATCGTTTATATGACAGAGTGCGGGACGAGCTTTTTCAAATATGACACCAACGGTAACCTGTTGGGCACCTGGCCAAATGCAGGGATTTACGCATGCGGCGTTGCCGTTGATAATCAGGGAAAATATCTACGTGTCTAATATAGACCCGGACCCCGCAATTCATAAATTTTCACCTAATGGTGATCCAATCCTGACCTGGGCAGTAGCTGATGGACCAGGGCCGATAGGGGTTGCAATCGATACTCAGGGGAATGTGTATGTCGCACTCCACCGCCTTCACGATCATTATATTGAGAAATATGACCCCTAGGGAAAATTGCTCGGCACCTGGGCAAAACCGGTCACCGAAGGTGGGCAAATCATAGCCGGTCCAGGCTCTGGTCCCGCGGATGTGGCTGTGGATACCAATGGCGATAATTACATCGCCGACCCGGAGCAAGTTCATAAGTATGACAAGAATGGGAATTACCTTTACAGTCTGCCCGACGGGGCGTCCTTGACTCTTGACAGTCAGGGGAATCTATATCTGTTTACTGACCCTAATACCTTCTTGAAATTTGACCGAAGTGGAAACCAGATTGGAAAATGGTCCGCACCATTTTCAGGAGAAAATCACTGGATCGCTGTGGATAAGGATAGCAATATATTTATAACCTTTGGCCCAGAGGCCGGGCGCGCGATCCTCGCCAAAATCAAACTGCCGATGCAGTGAGATGTTTCCTGCACTCAGGGAAGCGCAATCAGCAACCTGTCGTTCCGGGGATTGTAATGCTCATGGGATGGAATGCTGTGTATCGGGAGTGCGGAACAACCATTAGAGGGTGCCACAGGGATGGAACCAACCCTGGAGGCTGCCTATTTCTTGACAGTTGGTCAGATGGCAATGATCGCACGAGGCATAAGCTTTATCGTTGAATGATTACGAGATTCCCATGACAATTAAGCTCTCAGTTTCCTGAGAGCTTAATTTTTTGAATGGGAACTCCAATATCGAGGGATAACAAACCTGCTGACACCGAAATTGGCATTCCCTCCGGCTATCATTGCGAAGGAAATGTTGGCAGGGGCGATGGCATGAGCAGTTCCGAATGCATTTTCAGGGGCTCCAGGATCGACCATTTTCAATGGCAACCTTGCGGTGCCTTGGTCGCTATGCGGTCCAGCGGGCAGAGCCTGATCATCGGTCAGTCCTGGTCATCCTCGGCATCGGCCGCAGGACGATATACGTCCGGGACGAAGGTCTGGTCGGTGATCGGCGGCCGGACATAGCCTCCTTCCATCTGGCGCGGGGGCAGGATGAGCGGTTCTGGGGTCAGGTCTTCATAGGGGATCAGGCTGAGCAGGTGGCGCATGCAGTTGAGCCGGGCACACATCTTGTTGTCTGCATTGACCACAACCCAGGGTGCCTGTTTGATATCGGTGTGGGCGAACATTTCGTCCTTGGCTTTGGAGTATTCGACCCAGCGTGCCCGCGACTGCAGATCCATCGGGCTGAGCTTCCAGCGTTTGGCAGGGTCATGGATGCGCGCCTGAAACCGCCGTTCCTGTTCTTTGTTGCTCACCGAAAACCAGTACTTGACCAGCAGGATGCCTGAACGCACCAGCATGCGTTCAAACTCGGGCACTGAGCGCAGGAATTCACTGTATTCGTCGTCTGTGCAGTAACCCATCACCCGTTCTACACCGGCGCGGTTGTACCAGCTGCGGTCGAACAGCACCATCTCCCCTCCGGCAGGGAGGTGGGCGACATAGCGCTGGAAGTACCATTGGGTTTTCTCCCGTTCGGTGGGGGCCGGCAGCGCCACCACCCGGCAGATGCGCGGATTGAGGCTCTCGGTGATGCGTTTGATCACCCCTCCCTTTCCGGCCGCATCCCGACCTTCGAAGATGACGACGACCTTGAGGTTTTTCAGGTGGATCCATTCCTGCAGCTTGACCAGCTCTCGCTGCAGCCTGATCAGCTCTTTCTCATACATTTTCTTGTCGACGACGATCTGCTGCTCGGGCGGAACGGAGGCGCCGATCGGCCGCTCGACCAACTCGGTTTGAACTTTGACCTCGGCCGAATCCTCAGACTCAGCGGAAGCATGCTTCTTGCGGGTTGATTTATCTTTCTTGGACATCCTGCCCTCCTGAAAACGATCGATCGGTTTGGACACAGACAGCTTGGAGACGACGTTCCCATCCTTTGCACGATTCTCTTCTCGTGCGGAGAGATACTGAGGATTTGTAGGGTGCCATTGGATGGATGGCCGGGGGTTCCGAAGGTCTCAGTCCCCTGGTTGGATCATCACCATCTTCAGGATATCATTAACGGAAGTCTTCTTCCGGGAGATGATCCAACCCGAAATGATGGAATTGACACAGGCCATCGCCGCCCTTGAAATTGCCAGGGAGGCGAGAATGGTCCATTTTTTATCGCCCGGCGAAGGAATGTCAAAAAGATTGCCGCGTGACTCTGCTAAAAGGAAGCCATAGTAACGGATATACACCTTCTCCAGGCCTCCATCCTTGGCAACCTTCTTGATTCCCATTTTCTTGGGGCTATTTTGGAACCGGATCGAAGGAAGGATGGTCTGGGTCACCCTTTTTCGTGACGGCCGGGCCTCTTCCAGTCCTGGAGTGGACGAGAGTGCCTTTTTCAGCTCCCGGATGAGCTCATTCCGGTTTTGAAGTTCAAACCGCCTGGCATTTTCATCGGAGCTCAAGATCCAACGAACCCAAAAAAGGCAGTCCAACAGCCCGCGCGCCAGGATATTGGAGGAGGCGGATAGACCCGCGCCCGCTGACTTTAAAGAACCTTCTGCCAAGTCGGTGGCCCGGTCTAGGCAATCGACCAGGGCATTTTCCTTGATCCCGTTGAAGGTCCTTTTTCGGAAATCCGGGAGATATTTCCTGGCTTTTTCCAGCTCAACCTTCAACCCGTTGATCTCATTTTGAATGAGCGGGTCAGGATTACCGTTCATGCGGATACAACTCCTGGTGGTTTATCAACGCTTCCGGTATGGATGCATGCTGAAATCAGTATATATCATTAGGGCGTGCGAATCAACCTGGGGCGGTCATGCCTGGCGGCGAACACCGACCTGCCTTCTCAGCCCGGGCGTATGTATTTTAGGGGGGAACCCACGCTCAGCCCGGTTCTGGGTTGTCCAATGCAGGGGTCGACCAGAAATTCCTCGTCATTAAGCCGGAATACAGGACCCAAAATCTGACTTCGAACCAAGCCTCAGCCTCCCAGGGGTATCCTTGGGAAAAAAGGAGTGCCTCTCCGAGGCGCCGATGGCAGAGAATCTTAGTCGCCCGTACTTTGAAGGCCCAGCTTGCAGGCCATGTTCGAGCCCTCCTTCCTCAGATCATGACCCAGCAAGACCCTTTCCAGGTTGGCGGGCAGGTTCCGGATTCGCCGGCCGGTCGCGTGAAAGATGGCGTTCAGGATTGCCGGGGCAGTGGGAATCATGCCGGGCTCGCCGATGTTCTTGGCGCCAAAGGGGCCGGGTGTGAACGGCTTTTCTACAAAAACCCCGACGATCTCGGGTACGTCCAGGGAGGTGGGGATCAAATATTCATCGAAATTGGTGGCCTGGATGTACCCCTGGTCATAGTCCACCCGTTCCATCAGCGCATAGCCGAGGCCCTGGGTGATGCCGCCGTAGAGCTGCCCCAGTGCGCCCTGCGGGAAGATGACCGTGCCAGTGTCGTGGGCCGCCCAGAAGCCGGTCACCTCGACCTTGCCGGTGCCGGTATCCACCTGGACTTCGGCCACCTGGGCGCCAAAATGATAAGCAAAATAGGGCTTGCCCTGGCCTTTTTCGAATGACCAGTAGTTTTCCGGCGCGTCCCAACGCCCTTGCGCAGAAAGGGTCAGGCCCATGCTGCGGGCGTGCTGCACCACCTGCTCGAAGGGGACCGTCTCCTCGTCGGGGCTGACAAAGTTCTCGCCGTGCCGGATGATCTGCACCATCTGGCAGTCGAAGAGGTCCGCGGCGGCCTGCATGAGCAGGCTGTCCAGGCGCATGGCAGCTATGCGCGTGGCGTTGCCTCCCATTACGGTCGAGCGCGAGGCGACCGTCGGGCCGCTGTCGAAGGCCGTATCGGTGTCGGGCCGCAGCATGTTGATGCGATCCGGCCGGATGCCGAGCGTTTCCGCTGCGATCAGGGTGAAGACCGTGCGTGAACCGGTTCCATAATCAGTCAGGCCGGAGGTCAAGGTCAGGCTGTCGTCCGGATTGATCGCCAGTGTGCTGACCGCAAAATCCGCACCTTCTGCACCCAGGGACATGCCGTGGAAGACCGCTGCCACCCCTAGGCCGCGGCGTATTTCCCCTGGGATGACCGCCTGCAGCTGTGCGCTTTGGATGGCGGACCGCTTGCGCTCCCAGTCGGAGATCTTGCGCACCTGCTCCAGGCATTCGGCTAACGCCACATCCTCGCCCAGGACCTGACCATGCGGGGTGGTATCTCCAGGGCGCAAACAGTTATGCAAACGAAACTCAAGCGGGTCTTTCCCCAGCCGGTAGGCCAGTTCATCCACGGCCTGTTCGATGCCGGCACACACCTCGGTGTTGCCGAACCCGCGGAATGCCCCGGAATAACCGTTGTTGGTGTAGGCCACATCCACATCCACATGGCAGGCCTCATACCGGTATGGTCCCATGGCATGGATGCTTGAGCGCCAGGCTGTGAAGGGGGTGATTGCGGCGTATGCCCCGCTGTCCACCACCGCATGGATCTGGCCGGCGCGCAGGGTACCATCCGGGCTGCTGCCCAGTTGGATGTGCATCTGCATGGCATCCCTTTTATACGAGGCGATGATGGATTCTTCCCGGGAAAAGGTCATCTTCACCGGGAGCCCGGTCAGCAGGGCGAGCTTGGCCACCTGACCGGTGGTCTGGTACATCAGGTCGTCCTTGCCGCCAAAGGCCCCTCCCACCACAGGCTGGATTACCCGTACGTTTTCCTGCAAGAGCCCGAGGGTCTGAACGAGATTTCCGCGGGCGAGGAAAGGGCTCTGGCAGTTGGCATACACCGTGACCCCATTCTTGCCAGGCCAGGGTACGGCCAGGGCGCCTTCCGTCTCCAGATAGGCGTGCTCCTGGTGCATGGTCGAATACTCTTCATCCAACCTGACCTCACAACCCGCCAGGATCCCTTCCGGTTCACCCTTACGCACCACATAGCGATTCAACAGGTTGCCGCGCGGGAGGTCCGGGCTGTCCCAGGGGCGCTCGCCGACCAGGGGCGCCTGTGGGCTCAAGGCAGCTTGCGGGTCGAACACCCCGGGCAGTTCCTCAAGTTCCAGGTGGATCGCCTGTAGACCTGATCTCAGGGCTTCTTCCGTGTCGGCTGCGATGGCCGCCAGCGCATCCCCGGCATAGCGCACCCGCTCGTGGGCCAGCATGAACATATCCTGGACGGGATAGCCGAAACGCCCATGATTCACGAAGGCCTCGCTGGTGATCGCCGCCCGAACCCCCGGTATTTTCAAGGCCGGGGTCACGTCGATCGAAATGATCCGGGCATGGGGCAGCGTGCTGCGCAGGGCGCGGGCCACGAGCGTACCCGGCAGGTGGTAATCGTCCACATACCTGGCGGTTCCCAGGACCTTTTCGAGCGCGTCCACCCGGGTCGCCGGTCTCCCGACGAACTGTTTCTCAGTCATATCAGGGTTTTTCCCGTCTGCGCAGGGCGGTCGCCTGGATCGCATCCACGATCTGCTGGTAGCCGGTGCAGCGACATAAGTTACCCGCGATGGCGGTGCGGATCTCCTTGCGGTTGGGCCGGGGGTTCGCGGCCAGCAGGGCCTCCCCGGACAGCACCATCCCCGGGATACAGAATCCGCATTGGACCGCGCCGTAATCGATGAATGCCCGCTGCAGGTCATTGGGGCCGCCGTCCGGCCCGCGCACGCCCTCGATCGTGGTCACCCTCCGTCCGCCCACCTGGGGTGCTAGGATCAGGCATGAATTGACCGGGCGATCATCCAGCAGGACCGTGCAGGCCCCGCACTCGCCGATCCCGCAGCCTTCCTTGGTCCCCGTCAGGTCCAGGTATTCGCGCAGAAGGGTCAACAGGCTGATCCTGGCGGGCGCCTCAACAATAGCCAGTGACCCATTGAGGGTGAATTCGATCTTCATCGGCCCTCTTCGGAGCTGAGTGGAGCAATTTCAAACACCTGCATGAGGGCGCGCTGGGTCATCGCCAACAGGGCCGGTTCCTTGAACTCGGTCGACCAGCGCCGGCCCGTCAGCTGGATCATCTCATCCGCCACGCGCCTGGCGGCTGCGGCATACAATTCCGTGCCGGGGAGCTGGTCGAGCATGAGCTCTTCGGCAGACTGGATGCGGCGGATCTGGGGGGTGGCCGCACCAGGGACGATCCGGACCTCTGCGATTCGGCCCGAGCTGTTCAGCCACCCCAGGACGGCCACCGTCAGCCGCGAGATCGCCATGGCATTGCGGCGTCCCAACTTGAGGAAAACGCTGCGGCAGCCTGGCGGAGGCACTGGGTAACTTAAAGAAACCAGCAGGCTGCCAGGAGGGATGAGGGTATGGTTGGGCCTGACGACCACATCCGCCACGGGCCAGACCTGCTCCTCCTGCAGGCTGTGGACACGCGCCTCGGCATCCAGGCAGACCAGGGCAGGTAGCGAATCCGCGCAGGCGGCTGCATTGGCCACATTGCCGCCGAGCGTGCCCATGTTGCGGATCTGCACCGCTCCCACCTGGGCACAGGCCTGCACGAGCACCGGGGCGGTCTCGATAATGATCGGGTTGGAGAGGACTTCGGTGAAAGTGGCTGCGGCGCCGATGATCACCCGGTTGTCCGCCCGGGTGATCCGGTGCAATTCAGGGATGAGGGAGACGTCCACCACCCGCTCGCACAGGGCCGGGTCGGCGCGCAGCAGGAGCGCCAGGTCGGTATTGCCGGCTAAGATACGATTTTTGACCCCCACTTCATTGAGCAGGGTGAGTGCCTCGCTGATCCGGGAGGCTCGGACATACTGGAGTTCGGTCATCCCCAGGCGCTCCACACTTTGCCCGTTACCGTTGCTAGGACGATGCCTGCATGGCTTCGTTCATGGAAATACCCGCCATCATTAACCCGATCTGCTCCACGGAAGCCTGGCCGCGCTCGACCATGCCGGTGATCTGCCCTTCATAGATCACCGCGATCCGGTCGGAGAGGGTACGGATCTCGTCAAGGTCTTCGGAGACGAGCAGAATACCTGTGCCCTCCTCCCGTTGCGTGAGCAGCCGCTGATGAATGTATTCCGTCGCGCCGATATCCACGCCGCGCGTGGGCTGGGCGCAGATCAACACCACGGGGCGGCGTGACAGCTC
>JBEKFY010000058.1:0-24600 GCA_050013095.1 Anaerolineales bacterium
CTGGCACAGACCATCAACAAAGGCTAGAGGGCATTGCCCTGACACTGACCGAACCGCCGGATGCGGACCCGCATGTCCGGTGGTGTGAGAGGAGGGCGCTAGCCCCGCCCTCCTACTCGATTAAATGAGAAAACGCGTGTCTTGGATTCTTTCTGGGCAGCGGTCCCCAACCATCGTTTCAGGCTTTGGGAGCTTCTCTCAGAATCAGGCTGTTGCCTTCAGAATCCTGGAGGATTGCGTAGGTTCCCCAGGGTTGTACATCCGGTTCCTGGACGAAGCGCACGCCCCTGGCCCTTAACGTGGCGTGAAGATGTTCCATGTCGCTCACCTCGAAGGTGAGGGCTTGCGAATGGCCGACTACCTGTCGGTAATGTTCCCAGTTTTCATCGGGCAGATAGAGGATGACTTCCGTTTCAGCTCCCTTGGGTGCCACAGCGATCCAGCGGTTGGTTGACCCGGGGGAGAGGATGGCGTCGGTGCGCAATTCGAATCCTAGCACCTCCGTGTAAAACTTTTTTGCTCGGTCTTGATCCTGCACGAAAATGCAGACGGTTCCAACTCGGTCGATCATCCGTTCACCTCCTGAAGGGTTAAAGAGAACCCGCATCATACCAGAACGCATGTTCTGTGTCAATCCTGGCATGGCAAATGCCCCCGGCTTCTCTGAGAGATCGGTTGGCTCCTAATTGTTCTTCCAGCGTTTTGAAATCTTCGGTGAGGGGATGGTCCACAGGGTCCCTATCCCTGTCTAGGCATTTCCTTACGACGCGTTCATAATCGCTTCACCGCTCGGGTCCTAGCGGTCGAGCTTTGCATTCTGTACAGCGCCAGCAGGGCGAGCAGATTGAAAGTAACCGCGCCAGCTGTTGCGAACGAAAAGCCGTAGTGGTACAGCAGAGTCGACAGGGGGGCACCGATGGCGCGACCGAGGGAGATGAAGGCGACGTTGAAAGCCATCAGCGTCGCACGCGCCCCTGGCAGGACTTCGGTCATCATCGACATGCAGCTGACCATGGTGAATTCGAAAGAAATGTAAAAGAAGAACAGCGCAGCCAGCGCTCCGGCTTCTGTCCGTCCAAGTATCGGAATGATCAGCGCGGCGACGGAATTGACGCAGAGTCCCACAGCAACCGAAAGTGGCTTGCCGAGCCGGTCCACGATGGTGGCGACCAGCCCCTCCCCGCAAAGTTCTGAGAGGCCGATAACCATCGCGGCCAACCCTAACCCGGTGATATTCAATCCGAAGGATTGTTCCAACCAAACGCCGAAGATCAGGTTTACCTGCTCGTTGGCGGTACTGGCGAACAGTCCGATGCAGAGCCCCGCCAGGGCTGGAGCAAAGGTCAGAACCGTTCGAAAATTCGCCCCCAGGGTGGGACTGTCACTAGCCGGTTTTTCATCGTTCGGCAGCAAAAGGAACAACCCGGCGAAGATCACCACCCCGAGCAGGGTCAGCAGGGGGAAGGGCGCCATCCACCCGCTGCGGGCGATGAAAAAACCCATTAATGGGACACCTGCAATAAAGGCCAGCGACCAGCCGAACTCGGTCACAGCGATGGCCCGCCCGCGCTCTCCGTATGGGGTGCGATCGCCCAGGTAGGCTTGCAAGGATGCACCAAAGACGTAATTGCCAATCGTCGTCAGGCACAATGAAAGGACCAGGGCTGGAAAGGTTGGCCAGAAGACGACCAGGGCTGCACCGAGCGTGAACAGGACCACGCCGAAGATCATGCCGAACTTCCGCCCCCGGTGGTCAGCCACGGCCGCGGCAAATGGGCCGAAAACCCCGGCCAGGCCGCGGGCCGTCAACGCGTAAGACATGGTGGTCAGGTCCACCCCCAGCCCGCGGGCGAACACGGACAGGAATGGGTAGACCATCCTGAAAAGGGTGTTGAAAACGGTTCGGATGAGTGTGAAAATCGGGAGTTGTGTTCGCAGGCGGGTCATCTGGATAACCACCAACGGGTCATGAAGTAGGCTGCGGCGATCGTCAGGAAGATGATCCCGATGAAGAACAGTTCGATGGAGAGAATCCCCGATCCAAAGATCGGGGACGGGGTGGGGTGCATGATATAGCCCTTGCGTGAGACGGAGATCTGCAGGGCGACATAGAAGAGTACATTCACTAGCGAGGTGATCATAGGCCTGGCAATTAAAGTCAGCACGATTTGCAACACTACGCCGGTCGCGGCCAATGCAACGGTCGCCTGGAAGCGGGGTTCGGTCTGGAACAGCTCACCCCAGTTGGTCTGGAACGCCCAGAGGGCCAGGGGTAGGTAGGTCACCCAGAAAAAGATCCCCGTGCGGCCCAGGGCGGCTGACCAGCGGTGCAAGGCGTCACGGCGGGTCAAGATGGCGAGCAGCCCCACAAGGGCTGCGAAACCCAGCGCTGCTTCCGCGGTCAGCAGCCAGGCATCGTGCAGGTAGATGATGCGGACATTCTCACCGAGGGACCTTTCCTCCGGCCCGATCGAAGTCAAACCGGCGGTGGTCAGCACCGCCAGGATGAACCAGAAGAAGGGGCTTTTTAGGCGTGACATCCGTTGATTGTACTCTCGCCCTTCATTATTTCTAGGAAATCCAGGTCTGGACCACCTGGTCGATGGTCCAGGTCCCTTTCACCTTCTCCAGCAGAAAGTAATGCCCGGAGCCGTTCAGGTATTGGCTTTGGATCCCCAGATAAACCAGGGCCTGGTCGAAGTGGGCATTAAAGCCGACCCGCGAAAGGCTGAAGATGCCCGGGGCGTCCGGAAAGCGCTCATAGAAGACCTGCCAGCCATCCTGGTTCTGGGCGAAGATTTGATCTAGATCGCTTTGGCGGAGCAGGACGTAGCTTACTCCGAGGTTCATATCCGCCGCCACGGGGGTCGCGCTGACGTTGCGCGCCCTGAAGTTGTCCAGGGTATCCGCCTCGAGGCCGTGTGTGTTCTTGAGCACATACTGGAGCGCACTTTCGGTGTTTCCGACGCCCTCGGCATCCGTCGCGGTTGTATCCCGTATGACCAGGCTTTTGGAAGCCCCGTACTTCTGCTGGATCAGGGCTGCGAAGACTGCCTGTTCTTCGAGATCGACCGAGGGCGCGGTGGTCTGAGGGGCAGGCCTGATCTGGCCGGCGCAGCCGGTCAGAATGAGGAGCGTCAAGAAAAAGAAAGCGGTTTTGAACATAAGTACTCGCTGCCCATGGCATGATGGCGGGCCTTTGAGGTCAGGGGCTGCCTCCGCCCGCTCCTACCGCAGGCCCGGCGCCCTCAGTGCCGTGCGAAGATCAGAACGGTCGAGGTATCGTAAACGAGGGTGTATTGCCCGGATTGCCTTAAGGAAGCCGATAGTGCGCTCTCCTGGGGAGCTTGCCCGGGAGAAGGAACGAGATCCAGGTACACATAATCGTAGGTGTCCCCTACCTGTGCAGCCCACCGATCGAGGCAGCCAGCATTCTGATACAGGCATGCATACAAAGCGGGATAGGCATTCAACCGGGCCACGAAATGTTCTTTCCCCGTGAGCCACTCGCGCCCCTGTATGGTGGAGAGGTTATTTCGTCCGGTCAAGGCCGGGAACCACTCCAGAAGCGGGGAAAGCATGGCATTATCCTGCCATCCGAGTGTCAGGAAATGGCTGCCTGCTGGCGTCTGGCTGGCTACCCAGTTCAGCGCCGTGCGATCGTCCTCGGTAAGCACCAGCTGATTCAGGTCCTGAATATTGAGTATTGCGTTGACCAGAGTCAATAACAGAACATATCCGAGGACCCAGAGGCCTTTCTTCATGGTGAGGAATGCTGCCCAATCCTCTCCCTGCCCGGCGAGGCGGGCCAGGGCCGGGAAAATCACATCGGACAAGCCGAGAGCAGCCAGTAAGGCCACCTGTACGGGAACCACATGCGGTGCACTGCGCGGATCGACCAGAAAGGCCAGCACCAGCCACGCCGGCAGGAAGGTTTTCCTGCGCATAAGGCAGGCGATCACTCCGATCACTGCCAGGAGGACGGTCACGGCGATTTGTTCATCGGTGAAGTTCAGCAGCAGGAGTGGCGACCAGAACAGCCAGTGTCCACCTCCGGACTGGAATGCCATGTAAAACGGTGTCCAGCCGAAGCGCATCAGACCTGTCACCCACCAGGGTGCGGTCAGCAGCAACACACCTCCTGCCACACCGACAGCACGGCGCAGTCCGGCTAGCGAACGCCCGAAGTAGAGACAGAAAAGGACCCCCAGGACAATCGCATGCAGAGCGCGTTCGGGATGCATGAGCACCACCAGGGCCCCACAGACGATCGTGATCAAGAGGTTGAGCCAGCCGCCATCCCGGAACAACCGGTAAGCTCCCCACGCCATCAGAATCAAAAACAACGCGGCCGGGGCGCGGGTCACCCCGCCGCCCATGATGATCCACTCGTACGAACGTGGCAGCAGGGAATATAGAGCGGTCGCCAGGGCGCCTTTCAGCGCGTCGCCCAGTAGGGAACGTGCTAATAGAAAAAAAGCTGGCAGGGTAAGCAGGCTGAAGAGCACCGGTAGCCAGCGGACAACCTCGATCAAGCTGAGGCGGGTCAGGGTTTGAATAAAATCAGCTAGATAAAAAGCGAGAGGGGGATAGGCGAACGGGATGCTCAGCTGGTTGTAGGTCGTGACCGCAGGGAGCCCGGATCTTGCCCGTTGTAGGTCAGCGATCATCGTGTAGAATAACCCCCCGTCATTGAGTGGAAAACTAGCTTGCCAGACCGGTAGTACGCGGACGAATGCTCCGAACAGGAACGCCCAGAAGAGCAGCAGACCGGTCAATGTGCGCTTACGATTTTCCATCTCGACTCGTTGCTGGGTGAGGCCGCCGAAATGTTTCGACGGAAAGCTCGCAGGACGGATGGCCCGACCGGATGGTCAGCATTCCTGGAATGCTACCCAAACCCTTCCGACGTTGGAGCGGATTTGGCCAACAGGCTTGCGATACTTTTCAATTCCAACCACCATTGTTCCTTCGGGCGCTCGTAGGAGGCCTCGATCATGCGATCGAAGTCCTGCATGTCATGGAACTTGATCTCTCCCTTCTCAAGGCCGATGAAGGTGATGCGGTTACCGCCGCGATCACATTCGTCGATTAGAAATCCCAAACACAATCGGGCAAGCCGGGTGGCTTGGATCCGATCAAACGGGGATGGGTCGCCGCCCTGCTGCATGTGGCCCAGGATGGCGGGACGCGCATCAAAGATTCCCCGCCCTTCCTCCTCGAACAGGGAACACATGAAATTGGTCGTGTAGATCCGATTCGCGTACTCGTTACGGATCATCAAACCCAGCCGTTTCCCGGCCTGAAAGGCGTGCGCCAGCTTCTCCACGTCAAGCTGAAGGTCCTTCAACGTGACCCCCTCTTCATGGAGGTAGACTCGCTCCGCGCCGGTCGCCAGCCCGCTCATCAGGGCCAGGTAGCCACAGTAATGGCCCATCACTTCAACCACAAAACACCTGCGGGTTGCTACCGCTGACTGTTTGATCTTGTCCACTACATCCACAATGCTGTTGAGAGCCGTGTCCGCGCCGATGCTGAATTCCGAACCGGGCAGGTTGTTGTTGATGGAGGCGGGCAGGCAGATCATCGGGATGTTGAAAGCCGGGAAGTTGGTGCGGGAGGTGAGCATGGTATGGACGGCTTCATACCCGTTCCAGCCTCCGATGACCAGCAAACCGTCAATGGATTGGTTTTCGATCGTGCGGGCGATGGCGTACCAGTCGCTGTCTTGCGGAACCAGACGGGTCGTGCCCAAGGTGGACCCCCCTCTGGCCGCCCAGCCGCTGACGCTCATCCAGTTCATCTCCTCGACCTGGCCCTTGATCAGCCCATCAAAGCCGTTGCTGACCCCCAGCATGACATGGCCTTTATCCAGGCCGAGCCGGATGGCGGCCCGTATGGCGGTGTTCATACCGGGAGCCGGTGCGCCGGCGTTGAGAACGGCGATCCGGAATCGCTTTTGACCAGGGGAGGGCGGATGGGGTAGCGCCCGGACCATCGTCCGCAGGGTGCGGAAAGCGTCCCTGAAACTGGAACTGCGCAGGTCCAGGGCCTTTTCGTAATCTTTTGCCTCGAGGGCTGCAGTGACCGCCTTGGTATTTTTTACGCATTCCATCAAGGGTAGACGGGCCACCCGGTTGGCTTGGGTCGCGACCAGCAGAGGCTCATCCTCCGGTCTGGCATTGAGAATGGTTTCGACCGCTTCATAGCCGATGAGAGTGGCCAGGGTGCGGTCGTAGGCACTCGGCCGTCCCCCGCGCTGGACATGTCCAAGGACTGTCACCCGGACTTCCTCGCCGAGGCGCTCCTCCAGCGCGCGCTGAACATCGGTGCTTCCGATATATTTGCCATTGCGGTCGCGGGCGCCTTCGGCCAGAATGACGATGCTGTCACGCCGGCCCGCCCTGCGCCCAGCTTTCAGGCACTCGACCATGGTCTCTTCCCAATGTTCAACATCCGGGGGGTTCTCGGGGATCAAGACCCAATCCGCCCCGCAGGCGAGCGCCCCCATCAGAGCCAGATAACCGCAGTTGCGGCCCATCACTTTAACGACAAAGGTGCGCTGATGGCTGGCGGCTGTGCTGTTGATGGCATCCACCGCTTCCGTGATGCGGTGCAGCGCCGAGTCGGCACCGATGGTCATATCCGTGCCGGAGAAGTCATTGTCGATCGAGCCAACCAGCCCGACAATCAGCAGATGAGGGTGCGCTTTTGCCGCCTCCTCGGTGATCTCGCCGCTCTTGACGAGTTCAGACATCAGTTCAGGCCACTCCAGGCGGAACAGATTGGCGCCGGTCAGGGATCCATCCCCGCCAATGACGACCAGCCCCTGGATGCCCATCTGGACCAAATTGCGTGCAGCCGCCCGACGACCCTCACGGGTCATGAATGCCTCGCAGCGGGCTGTGCCAATGATCGTGCCACCTAGCTGCATGATGCCCCCGACCGAATCCCAGTCCATCCGCTGGATGCGATCGCCCCCGTCCACCATGCCCTGGTAACCCTCGTAGATTGCGTAAACTTCCGCACCGCGATCAATGGCAGCCCGTACGACGGCCCGGACGGCCGCGTTCATGCCCTGGGCGTCCCCACCGCTGGTTAGAACTGCAATTCGTTTAATCGCCATCTTCCCTGTCCAATCTCTTGGCTGGGCTTCGGATCCTACCTGGCCGCACCCGGACGCGGTGAAAAAGGCAAGAAGTCCCTGGCCTTACTGACCGGCTCTACTTCAGCATGGGCATTTTGATGCCGTGCTTCTTCGCCGCTTGGATCGCGATCTCATAGCCTGCATCGGCATGACGGACCACGCCGAGGCCGGGGTCGGTTGTCAGGACCCGTTCCAGACGGACCGCCGCTGCGGGAGTGCCATCCGCCACGATGACCTGACCGGCGTGCTGGCTGAAGCCGATGCCGACCCCGCCGCCGTGGTGGAAAGAGACCCAGGTCGCCCCTCCGACCGCGTTGATCAGGGCATTGAGGATCGCCCAGTCGGAGACGGCGTCTGTTCCGTCCTTCATCCCCTCGGTCTCACGGTTCGGGCTTGCCACTGAACCAGCGTCTAGGTGGTCGCGGCCGATGACGATCGGTGCCTTGACAATGCCCTTTGCAACCAGTTCGTTAAACTTAAGCCCGGCCCGGGCGCGTTCCCCGTAGCCCAACCAGCAGATGCGCGCCGGAAGTCCCTGAAAGGGAACTTTTTCGCGTGCCAGCTTCAGCCAGCGTTGCAGATGTTCATCTTCGGGAAAGAGCTCGCTCACCGCCTCATCGGTCCGGTAGATGTCCTGCGGGTCGCCGGAAAGCGCCACCCAGCGGAAGGGGCCTTTCCCTTCACAGAACAAGGGGCGTATATAGGCCGGGACGAAGCCGGGGAATTCGAAAGCGTCCTTCACGCCGTAATCGTAGGCACGCTGGCGCAGGTTGTTACCGTAGTCGAACACCTCCGCCCCGGCATGCTTGAACTCCAGCATGGCTTGAACTTGCCTGGCCATCGAAGCCATGGAGCGCTTGCGATACTCATCCGGATCGGTCTTGCGCAGTTCCTCCGCTGCCGTTACAGATAGTCCGGTCGGGACATACATGAGCACATCATGGGCAGGGGTCTGATCGGTGACCACATCCGGGACGATGCCGCGTTCTGCGAGCTCCGCATAGACCTCGGCTGCATTCCCGATCAGGCCGATAGACTTTGGCAGCTGTTTGTCCCTGGCCTCATCGACCAGGGTCATCGCCTCTTCGAGCGTGTCCACCACGGTGTCGACGTAGCCGAGTTCCAGACGGCGTTTGGCATGCTCCGGATCTACCTCCACGATCAGGCCGACCCCTTCGTTCATGGTGATCGCCATCGGCTGTGCGCCTCCCATCCCACCCAGTCCGGCGGTCAGAGCGAATTTGCCCTTCAGCGAACCCCAGCCCTTAAGCTTGGCCAGGGAACCAAAAGTCTCATAGGTTCCCTGCAGGATGCCCTGCGTGCCGATATAGATCCACGATCCGGCGGTCATCTGGCCGAACATGATCAGACCCTGGGCGGCCAGCTTGTCAAAGTGCTCTTGCGTCGCCCAGTGAGGGACCAGGTTGGAGTTGGCGATCAGCACGCGGGGGGCGTCCGGATGGGTTTTAAAGACAACTACCGGTTTCCCGGATTGGACCAGCAGGGTTTCGTCGTCTTCGAGGACCTTGAGCGACTCGAGGATGGCATCAAACGCCTCCCAGGAACGGGCAGCCTGGCCGCGTCCTCCGTAAACGACCAGATCCTGGGGACGCTCGGCCACCTCTGGGTCGAGGTTATTCTGAATCATCCGATAGGGGGCCTCGGTGAGCCAGGATTTACAAGTCAGTTGGGTGCCGCGTGGGGCACGCACCGTACGAGGTCCGGACATGATATGCCTCCTAATTGAAGATGGGATCCCCCGGTAATTATACGCCGGGAGCAACGGCTTCGCGGAGGCAGAAGGTGTTCCCTGAACACATGGATGGGTTAGGGATCAGCATGGTCCTCGATAGTTAGACGATCGAAATATAAAAAAAACCACCTAGCATGCTGGGTGGTGTATGGGTGATTTTGACTGAAGGATCGTTGTGATTCAGTTGATCGAACGCGGCCTCATCTGAACTTCCGAGTTTCTATTAGCTCGCCGGGAGCTGGCGGGTGAGTGAAAATGATCTTTTATAGAAGGGTGCGCTCCGACCTGTGCGCGGGACCCCAGCCCAAGATCAATTCAAAACGCTGTCAAACTTGGTAGCCCTGAGGCGGCTGACCAGACCTTCCTGTGCCTCACACCAGATTGTATGCAGAGGACAACCGTCCTCCATCACACAGTCGGCACCTTCGCCGACGCACTCGTTCAGCAGGATCGGTCCATCGATGGCTTCGACCACTTCCAGCAACGAGATCTCCTTCGGGTCACGCGCCAGAGAGACGCCGCCTCGTGCGCCGCGCGAGGTGTGCAGGAGTCCGGCGATGGACAACTGCGAGATGATCTTGGCCAGGAAGGAGGGTGGGATGCGCTCCTCCTGAGCGACGGTGCTGGTGGCGGCGCGCTGGTTGGGGCCCAATCGGGCCAGGTAAACAACTGCTCGGATGGCGTAGTCCGCCTGTCGGGTGATTTGCATATGGTTTCCTTTCCGTTTAATCCGGTAATTTTTATCTTCTTATATTGTATTTGGCGTGCGTGCGGAACGCAAGTGATGGAGGTCATGGAGGAAATATGACCTTTTACTCCGATTTTGGTGGAGAAAACCGCCTCCATCCCGCCTCGCCGGTGAGCGGTTAGTCGGGGTGGAGGACGGATCGACTTTGAGCCTGCTTTAGTGGGTCAGGGAGAGGTTCCCAGCGCCAATGCTGACGACCATGGTCAGTTGCGGACCGGTTCCTGCCTGAGTAAAGAGGTTCCCGCTTTTTGTCCAGCCGGAGCTCTGCGCCACGTTCGAAAGGCCGCCCTCTACCGTGAGCTGGACCGGGATGCCCTGGGGAATGATCAGGGTCAGGTTGCTGACCCCGGTCTCGATATTCACGCTGCCATCGCGTGTTAACTTTCCGCTGAAATCGAGGGTGAAGTTCCCGGCTCCGCTGCTGAAATCCAGGCTGGTGAAGTTGGCGTTGGCAAGTCCGGTCAGCGAGACGTTGGAGGCGCCGGTCTCATAGTGCAGCAGGTTCATCTGGGTTGCATTGGGGGAGGTAAAGTCCAGGGTGGACTGGGCCGCGCCGTCTTTGATGGTCAGGTTTTTCACTGCCAGACCGCCCAAGTTGTAGGTGGCATTGTAAGCACCGCCATCCACGGTCAGGTTCAAGGGCACATTGCCTAGAGCCAGGTCCCACTCGTTCTTGAGGTTGGACAAGTCCGGCACGCCGGTCAGGCGCCAGTTCCCTTCTACGATGCTGACGGCGCGGCCGTTCATGGTTATGACCGGCTTGAGATCGGCTACATTATAAGTGGCAGTGCCTGAAACCAGGGACTGGGTTCCGGAGTGCACCTTGAGGGTACCCGCACCAAAGGAAAGGGTCACGTCAACCGCCTGGGTGACATCGGACGGCATGGGCAGCGTGATCTGGTCGGTCGTGGTCGGGCCGCTAGGTTGGGTGCCCGGTAAAGCAATGCTGAACCCGCAGGCGCTTAAACCCAGCATCAGGATTGATAGTACAGGCAGGATCTTACGGAACATAGAACACCTCCTTGCTGTAAATTGGGAACCTTCCTTCCGACTTGGGCTTGCTATGCCCATATACGCTTGGATCGAGGTCCGGTTGCGGCCCTGGATCCGTCATGCACCCTGAAAGGAAGGACGCTCTTCTTCCGGCATTTGGATAAGCTCGGGAGTTTTGGTGCTCCTTCCTGTGATTTCTCATGAAATCTTCATAGAAGGACCTTATAATGCGGAAAGGTTTTTGAGGGCGGTTCGCCTGCCTTTCCGATATCAGGCGTGTCCCGGGGTAGGGTAACGCCCTGCAGGATATCCTCCGGTTTCCGGAGGGAAGTTCCAGGATGCGCGGTAGACCCTTTTAACGGTCGAGGTTGAACTTGATGATCTATTCGAATCTTCCATATCATCCTTCACGGTCTGGAAAGAGGCGGGGTCTGTTCGCAGCCCTTGCGTTCTTGGCCGTCCTGAGCCTAGCTACAGCTGGCTGTGGGGCCCTTACAGGCCTTCCCGCGCACCCGGTGATACAGACCACGCAGCCCGCACAGACTGCCTCGATCCCGGCTACGACTGAAACCTCCTCCGCCCAGCCCGCGCCCTCGACTACGACACAGCCTATCCCGACCGTGACGCAGAACAATCCCGTCGGATTTCCTGATCCAGGAGGGTATGCCTGGGAGCCGGTCGTGACCGGCTTGAATCTGCCGGTGGACATCCAAAATGCCGGTGATGGATCCGGGCGGCTGTTCATTGTCGAGAAAAGCGGCCGCATCCTGATTCTGCAAAATGGCCAGCTGCTCTCCACTCCCTTTCTGGATATCCAGGCTCGAGTCGACAGTCGCGGGACGGAGCAAGGCCTGCTCGGTCTGGCATTTCATCCCAACTACGCCCAATATGGCACCTTTTTTGTCAACTATATCGACCTGAATGGAAACACGGTGATCGCCCGCTTCCACGTCTCAACCGGCGATCCGAACTGGGCCGATCCTTCGAGCGAGGTTGACATCCTGCGTATTCATCAGCCGTATCCCAACCACAACGGCGGAGGTCTGGCCTTCGGCCCGGATGGGATGCTTTACGCGGGTCTCGGGGACGGCGGTTCCGAGGGAGATCCGAACCGGACCGGTCAAAACCTGGGGACCCTGCTGGGCAAGCTGCTGCGTATCAATGTGAACAGCGGGGCGACCTATGGGATTCCGCCGGACAACCCCTTCGCCGCAGGTGGTGGACAACCGGAGATCTGGGTGTTTGGGCTGCGCAACCCTTGGCGTTTCTCTTTTGATCGGCTGACCGGCGACCTGTACATTGCGGACGTCGGCCAGGATAAATGGGAAGAGGTCGATTTTATCCCGGCCGGGACACCGGGCGGATTGAATTTCGGCTGGAGTTATTATGAAGGTCTGCATCCTTATCAAGATCAACCGCCGGTGAATGCGACCTTCACCTGGCCGGTAGCCGAATATTCGCATGCGGACGGCTGCGCGGTGACCGGCGGCTATGTCTACCGCGGCGTGTCCTTGCCCGAATGGCGAGGGGTCTATTTCTTTGGCGATTACTGTTCCGGTACCGTCTGGGGCCTGATTCATTCCAATGGGAACACCTTTCAAATGAAGACCCTCTTTCAAACTGGCGCAAGGATCACCACGTTCGGGTTGGACGAGGCCGGAGAGATCTACCTGGTCGACTACGGTTCCGGCACACTGCTGCGTCTGATGAAACGGTCCTGATGTCCTGTTTCTGGACTTATGTCATCATAAATACGCGATTTGTCACTTCATCTCGTGACGCCTGACACTGGTATATTTGCCCGACGTATTTTAGACTTGGCATAATCCTGGAGGTTTACCGTGTCAGAGCGCATTTGGGAAGTCAGCAAGATCTGTTTTTGTGATCGCCTCAATGACCAGGTCGCCCTGGAAGTCGAGCGGGTCTATCCTGGAGAATATCTCCCGGACCAGAGGCCGAGGCTGCTGGCCCACCGCTGCTCTCACGGGCTGCTCTGCAACCAGAATTCGAAAGTAGCCTGCATTTGGGCCGGCACCAATCCGAATTACGATCCCTTTCGATAAACCTGCCTCCAGGCTGAATTAACTCTCTGTTCTCTCCTGCTCCCACGCGCCCGATTTTCAACTTCATATACGCTCGTCATGCTGACCCCGCTTGAGTGTGCGGGGTCAGCCTTTTCAGGCGGTGTTGGCCATCCGGGCAGCGACGGCTTGGGGATAGGTTCATTTCAGCTTGATGTGCGGTTTATTTTTCAGGGTCGCTTCATTACGAAGCGCTGATTTGCTCCAGCGGCTGACCATTCCGGGAATGAACAGCAGAAGCAGCAGGCCTGCCAGAAGGATGATGAAGGTGGGCCAGGAGACACCTTGGGCGACTTCAGGCAGCACGCCGCCGGGGTTGTAGCGGGCCTGGGCGGAGGCGCCCGAACCCAGGGAAACGGTCAAGGTTCGGTTGAGGCCGTCCCGCAGGGTGAGGGGGGAGGTATAGGTGATCCGGTATTCGCTTTGCAGGTTTCGGCCGTACTGTTGGAAGAGATCGCTTAGCGCGCTCGAGTCGTTGGCATATCCGTAGATCCCACCCGCGCGGCTCGCAAGCGATTGTAGGGTGGTTTCATCCACCCCGGAAATGGACCCTGTTTGATTGGGCAGTCCCAGGCCGATCGTTGAGATGGATAAGCTGTTGGCTCCCACTGCCTGGATCACGTTATCTTCGGTGTACTTGCTGCGGTTGTCCATCCCATCGGTCATGAGGATGATTGCTTTGCGGCCCGGGATGTTTTGCAGAATTTGCACAGCCTGCATCAGTGCATCGAACAGGGCCGTATCACCTCCGGTTGTCAGCCCGCTGATGGCCTTTTTGAGGGCGTTTGGGTCGGCGGTGAGGCTCTGCCGGTAGGTCACCTGCGTGTCGAAGCTAAGCAGACCGGCCTGGTCTTCAGGGCGCATCTGATCCACATAGGCCTCTGCAGCTGTCTTGGCACCCGTGAGCTTATCGGCATAGCGCATACTACCGGAGGTGTCGATCACCAGCAGGGTGGTCAAGGGACCGATCTCTCCCGACCCGCTGACCTCTTGCGGTTTCATCAGCTGCCCATTTTCATAGATCTGGATCTGGTCGGGATTGACAGGCATCGGCTCGTCGGAGGCGTCCACCACGGAAACATACAAAGTCACCAGCGGGAACTTCGAGTTGTCCACCTGGGTGACTCGGATCGCTGCCCCTCCAGCCTGGGCCCGGGCTGTCTGCAGAGGGAAAACCAGGAGACTCAGAGCGAGTCCGACAGGGATCAGAACGCGCAGGTTTCGCAGGAGTGCGTTCATGTTCACCTCTTCTCGTGATACACCATCTCGGTGTTGCCCATGCGGATGGTGGTATTGTTGGCAAGCCGGGTTCTTTCGATGCGGCGCTGGTTCACGAACGTCCCCTCTAGGCTCATATCTTTTAGGGTGAAGCATGTGCCGTCGCCGGTCAGCATGGCGTGTTGCGGGGCGATATCGGGATCAGGCAGGACGATCTCGGACTTGAGCGGGCTGCTCCCTATCGCCACCGCGGGGCCCTTTGCTCGCATGAACTTGTCCAGGATGAACTCGGTCCCTTTGAGTTTGCCGGTCTTGACCTCCAGCCAGGCGCGCGCCAGCAGAACAACGATCAGAGAGATGAAGGCACCTACGCAAGCTCCCAGCAGCACCAGGCCGAGGGCCTTGCCGACCAGGGAATTTTTCAACAGGCGGTTCATGCTTTCCAGTAGGATCCCGCCCAACGCGCCGCCCATTGCCCCGCCCAGCATCCCTTTCCAAGCCTGGCTCCGCCCGACCACGCCTTCCGCCAAACCGAGGATCAGACCGAAGAAGCCCCAGCCCACGGCGCGACCGAACAGCCCTGCGCCGCTCAGCTGGAAAAGCGCCTCACTGAGCGGCAGGCCGATCGCGCCGGCCGCGAAACCCAGCAAGGCGCTGAGCAGGCCGGATTTTCCTGCCCGGATTAAGTTGCGGGTCAGCAGCCCTTCTCCTATCCCGATTAACAAACCGATGCTCAAACCGACTAGGGCGCCGACTACGGCGTCGCTGAGGTATACATTGGAGACAAACGACAGGCCGAGCACGTTGCTGATCTGCCAGCCGATCAAGCCGCCCAGCGCCCCGAGCACTGCGTAATAATAGGTGCGCATCCTTCTATTCACCGTTATCCTCTCCTTTCAGCTCACCCGCCCCGACCTCATCCTGCATGTTCTGCCAGTGGACGACGCTTCCTGCAGCGTCACCGTCCATTTCATAGAATCCAAAATAGCGACCCGGGTCAAGCTCGCCATCCTCCTGGCGAATGAAGAAGCCGCCGATATCGCTGTGGGGTTCGATTACCAGGGCAACCTGCCAGGGTTCAGGGAAAAAGTTTGCGTGCATCCAGGTGTCATAATGGGAAAGGAATACACCCATGCGAGGGTGGGTGTGGTACCAGCCGACGATCTGCCTGTCGGGAAAATGTTCCTCCATCTCCGCGTGCAGATCCACCAGGCTGTCTTGGGTGAAGGTCAGAAAGACCTTGCTCTGCCGGGTGAAACGGGCCGGGAGGGCCGTCTCCACGAGGATGTATTGCCCTGCGCCATCGGCATCCATACACCAACTGCCTGCCAGCAGGCCGCCCACCTCTTGATCCGCTCCACTGGCGGCGTGGGCGACAACCTGGCCGTAAGCCGCCTGGGTGACAAAGACTGCCAGGCGTGGGTGGAAACCTGGCTGCTCGAAGGGCGAGAACCAGCGCCGGGCGAGTTCCACAGGCATGCTGGCCGGATGAGGACCCGGATTGTTGGAGGGAGCGAAACGGATGCGTGCGGTGGCCATTCGGGTATGAATCCTTCGCGCGCAGGTCCGGACCGCTCCGCGGAGAGTCCGGGAGCGGTCCGATCCATGCAGTCCATCAGCCGGCGGTCACATCCGCGGTCATCATCAGCCGGTCGTCCTTGGGGATCCCTGCCTGGGAGAGCGTCTCTTCTTCCTTGAGCTCGCGCCCCAGGGCTTTGCTGTCCAGGCGGTAAGACATCGGGCGTCCATCCGGACCGGTCACGGGGAGTTCCAGCGAGGTCGTCAGCTCGGGGAGCAGTTCCTTCACGGGTACATCATCGGGGACCTCGGCAGTACGGCTCCCTCCGGAGGGAAGCACCACGGTTACAGGTAAATCGGACATGACTTTGCTCCTTTCTAAGTTGGGGTGGTTTGGCCGGTACACAGCCAGATTGAATGGGGTGATTGCGCGGATCACTTGAAACGGACGCGGGCTTTTTGGGTGTCTGCGGGGGCTGGTTTGAGTTTGACCCGCTCGGGCCGCATCAGCTCGCTCTGGTCGACCGGGAAAGCATCTGCGTGGACTTTGCGATATTCCCGGCTCCAGCGCGCCGCCTCTGGATCCCAGGGGAAGGGAGGCTTGGTGGGGTCGTCATGAAAGTTCTTGTACTGGATCATTTCGCCCAGCATGATGACCAGGCGGTCCAGGGAACGGCTGGCCGTCCACCAGGCGGCGTCGATGCAGACGCTGCCATTTAGATGGTTGATGTTTGGATGCCAGATCGGAGTCAGCCATTTCATGCCCGGCCAGCGTTGGGGATACTGGTTGTGCAGGTAGATTTCCACCTGGTGATGATCCCCGAACCTGGGTTCGCCCTGCGCATCCACATCGATGATGCCCTTGCATTTATAGGTGACGACGTAGGTTTCGGGGGGCAGATTTGGCCGGGCTGGTTTGGCCTCGAAGCTGATCAAGTCGCTGCGGGCAGCAAGCTCCTGCAACAACTCGTAGTCAGCGCGCAGGCGGCGCATGCGTGGGCTCTGGTCCAGCTGTACCGCCCCGGCAGTGATATCGGCGGTTAACATCAGGCGGTCGTTCTCTAGGACCCCTGCTGCAGCGAGCGTCTCGTCCTCCCTTAACTCGCGACCCAGGGCCTTGCTGTCCAGCCGATAATACATCGGGCGTCCGTCCGGGCCGACGGTGGGCAGGTGGAGCAGGGAGGTCAGCTCAGCCAGCAGGTCGTGCACCTGGATATCGTCTGGGATGTCTGCGTTGCGCGCACCACCGCTGGGCAGGACAATGGTCACATTGAGATCTGGCATCGTATTCTCCTTGTCAGGCAGACCGCTTCAGGCATTGTAATGAGGCACCTGGCAGGCGCCCGTGATAGCCCAGCAATCGGCATGATGCAGGGTGTGGCACACCTTGCATTCCACCATGCCGCGCGGGTCATCCGGTTCGACCAATTCCAGGCAGTAAGGACAGCGGTGCTCGACCTCGCTGGAAAGCTGTACCAGCGCTTTCCGGCGGGAGCTCCGCTTCTGTTTCGAGCGAGCGGCCTCAGGCACTGAGGCGGAAGGAAAGCTCGGATCAGCCTGGGCAGCGCTTTCCGGAACCTGCCTGGGGGCTCGCGGCCTGCGCTCCGAGAGGCTTTTGGTGCGCTTAGGCTTCGGAGCCGGGAGGGGCTGGGCAGCCTCACGGTGCCAGGCTTGCAAGGCCAGTAGCGTGACACCGCTTCCCAGGAGGAGCTGGCCCAGGCCGGACCAATCCACGCTCCGGCGGCCTACCTCCAGGGGTCCAACACCGATCTGCCAGCCGGTCAGGAGACCCAGCACTATCTGGCCGCCGAGCAGGGTTGCCACTCCGGCGGCGAACTGCAGCAGGCGGATCTGCCGGCGGAACACCAGACGCGCAGAAGTTCCGGCCGCCAAACCGCATACCGCGTCGGACAGGATGATCTGCAGCGAAAGCGAGGCCGTGTGAATCTGGCGGGTGAGCAGGCTTAGGCCTAGGGCGAGCGCACCGATGACCAGGAACAGCAAAAATAACTTGCGCACCAAGGAAGAACGCAGTGGCTCGGTTGGAGGGGGGAGGGGAGTGCTCATGGCCTCAACGCGCATGGGATCCGGTGCCTGAGAGGTCAATCATGCAGCTTCACGCGGCCGCGGGCTGGGCTTCGATTTGCATCCTCGAGGGAGGCTGCGCCGGTAAGACGGACCCGGCCGTGCTCCGCGATGGCGGGTGTGGTGGATTCGAAGTGACGGTAATGCAGCGCTTCCGGCAGGTCACCGGACAATTCGTAGAAGCGGTACTCCTCGCCGTTGTGGGCGCGCAGGATATGCAGCGGCGGCACGCCCACGCTCGCCAGGCTGCGGTGCAGATAGTTTTCCTCGCCCGTGACCACGTGGGTTAATGCGGGCTCCCGCAGCGTCCCGCAGGTGGGGCAGTGACCGGCCTCGAAACTGACCGCGCTGAGCGGTTTCAACACCTGCTCGTCCGTGTGACAGACCGGACATTTCAGGGAGGTGATCAGCTCCTGGTCCAGCTCCACGAGCGCCTCCGGCCCCAGGTCAGCCCGGGCGATGCGCAGTAGATCCTCGAGGGAGGTCCGTTCCGCGCGCGTGGGCAGTTCGGTAATCTCGCCGTACGCCCAGTGGCTCTCACAATCCTGGCGGGGCAGATAGGCGCTGGTATGCATCTCGTTAACCATGCCGTTATAGTGGATCACCTTGCCGGGCTCGACCGGCATGCCGTTGATCAGTTTGAGGGCTTCCTGCGATTGCATACCGCCGATGATGGAAGCGATGGTGGGCGTGGTCGGCACCTTGCCCAGCAGGATGTTCTGGCGTGCCAGCAGCGGGCAGGAATAACGCAGGGAGAGATCGCGCAGGGCCTCCTCGGTCAGGGTGCATTCATAGCAGGCCCCCTGTCCGGGGACGAATACCCGCACCAATCCGAGCAGCTCCTGGATGGCCCCGTCCACCCAGGGCTTATTCATCCAGTAGCAGAAGCGGTTGATGGCGAGGCGCGCCTCGCGGTTATCCAGACAACCGATGACGACGTCCATCCGGCGGATGACGCCCAGGCCGAGCTGGGTGGTTACGTCTCCGTTCAAGTACTGGACATGGATCTCGGGATTGAGCGCTTTGGCACGCGCGGCGGCCACCTCGGCTTTGCTGCGGTTGTTGTCGGTGTCGCGGAAGAGCACGGACCGGCTCAAATTGGCCGCTTCGATGGTGTCGAAATCAACGATAAAGAGGTGACCGATGCCCATCAGCGCCAGGTTCTTGATGACGTCATTGCCGAGCGCTCCAGCTCCGACCACCAGCACATGGGCATTCTGGACCTTTTGCCGATCCCACCAGGAGATCAGTTCAAACGTCCCCATCCGGTCGGTACGCAGGTTGGGGATATGTAGGGGTTTCTCCGGCGCGACCGGGATCCGCAGGGGGCCGGTGGGTGGTTCGTTCGTGGCCGGTCGGGCAGAAGGCGCGGCGGCCCGGTGAGCGAGCTCGCGCGCCTTGGTCACATTGTCCTCATCGATCCGACGCGCGAACCAGCCGACGTTTGGCCGGGCTTCGATCAGCTGGTATTCCTCGAGCGCTTTGAGGGCCTCCCGCAGGGTAGCCCGGCTGACGCCGAGCTGGTTCATGAGATCGCGTTCGGAGGGCAGCTGAGCCCCTGGGGCCAGGCTGCCATCCAGGAGGGAGGCGGCCAGCTTTCCGGCGACCGTTTCGGCCAGGGTCTGATGTGCAATGGGTTGTATTTTCATGGTTTCCTCTGGTATGGTGGTCAGACCAGATATACCAATAGTATAGCCAGTTTCAGTTCAAAGTCAATAGGCTAAATTGAAGGGGGTGGCTTAGTATCCCGGCTGGAGGATGGCCGGCTGCGAGAGATTGTGTCTGCCTCAAGGAACGCCAGTGTAGCCCGCTGCTCGAGGCCATCGAGGAACGGCTGACCTTCGCCGACGCGGGGCGTGCCGTGGAAGCTGCACCATCCGGCCGGGCCGGCGCAGGCTCCAACCCGGCACCCGGACCGAACCGGCGGCTGGCCAGCCGGATCACGTCCATGTTGAAATTTGAACTTGGACCCGAATTCGACCAGAACTTGACGAAGTGGCCTCAGAACTCTCGACCCAGCTGTGCCTCCCGGACGACCTGAAGGCCGCCGCGTTTGCCCTGGAGCATCTCACCGCCAGTTTGCGAAAGATCCGCTACCGCTGCAGCTAGAGTGTTGCTCAAAGTGTGCCAATTGGCTCACTTGGGGGGTAATCATCAGGAATATCCCCGAAAATTGGGTTGGTTATGACAACCAACCCAAAAATATCGATCCCGAGGATGGTTGATCATGAAGGTTGTGGAAAGCTACCCGTTCCAGTTTGCCGATGCGGTCTTTGATATTTATTGGACGGACCGCAGAAAACTGCTGCTGCCCATCCATGAACGGTGTGACGCTCTGGGATTGGACTTCAGCAGCCAGCTGCAGCGCGTGAAGAGGAATGTGGTCCTCCAGGAACACATTCCTTCCCTTTGATTGGGTGATTGCTTCAAATTGGCATAAAATTGGATGTCGACCTTCCAGTGAGATCTTTCCTACGCCTCGATTTTTCGTCCCCGATTAACCCGCTTCAGAAAAACTGTTTTAGCCTTGGCTTGTGCCATCGTCTGTTTCCCCATGCTGCGACAGGTGATGTCAATAACCCCAACACCTCTTACGGATCTGACCACTATGGATGGGTTGCCTGGATCTAAGGCGTTCCGATATATTTCAAATATGCGGCGATCCAGTTTTGGGATATCGCCTGTTGCGCGGTGGCTAGGTCCAGCTGGCCATCACAGACAAGCTGGTTAAGTTTGTTCTCCAGCTTGTCTTTTACATACGAATTCCATTTCCCTGAATGGGTTTCTGGCCAGAGATTCTTTGTATCCTGAGGCGCACCACCAATCTCAAGCGGAATCAAGTGGTCATACTCGTAATCACCCAGCTTCCGGTCCGCCAGACCATAATCAAGGATGGACTGCTTTTTCATCGGCTCCGTGATTGATTCGGGGGGCCGAACCGTCTCGGTGTAACCTAATACGCAAATCGTTTGATGGATGCCCTCTTGGGTTACCCGGGGGTCGGCCGCTCCCGGTGTCAGGGCAGGCCTGGGAAGGAAGGGAGCAAGGGAAGGATCGATGGTGGGAAAAAGAGTTAACCCTGACTGATTCTCATTTGTGGTATTCGTGGGGACCTCAGGGATTGGGCTGCTGGTTGAGATTACTTCGGTCGCCATTGGAGTATTGGTTGGAACGGCAGTTTGAGTACCAGAAGTAAGGCGGCCCAATGGTCCGCAACTCAACGAAATCAGGGTGATGATTGGTAAGAAGCTTATCCCAATATACTTTTGCTTCATTTGTTCACTCTCTTTTTGGAAACCTTAAGGAGGGGATTTAGAGAGTTTCTGTCGCGGACAACATTGTTCACGCACTGCAGCAGGCAACAGCAACTTCGCTACGGCTTCACGATCGCGTTGTTACACGTTCCGGCCGTACTGTGCGGTCTGCAGCAGAGTGGTATGGCCGATGAACTTGTTTGCCACCTTGAGACCGCATGGGTTACCTTACCTGGCGAATGGCTTTCTATAACTTTATAACGTGTTTTCCAAAAAAGCAACTGCGTCATGTCACGGTAAATCCGCTGGCAACGTTCTGCCAATGGTGGCAAAGCGAAAAGCGAGACAATATTTTTTTAGGTGCAACCAGCTCTGAGTTCGTCGAAATGGAGCATTGCCTGATCGGGATTTGCTGATCTGCAGCTTTTCAAAATCAAGATTTCTCCACTTGAGTGCCCCGTTTTCCATTCTAGAAAAAACTATTGATAATCTCTCTTTACGATACTTATTCCCATTATTTGGGATTTTAGAAAATTCATTCAAGGCGGTGTGGATTTCGGATCGGACACCCTCTGCTCGATTGGAACCATGGTCGTGCTTTCTTCTTCTGTCGTCCCATCCTCGGTGGCCCAGGAACGCTACGGCCCGCGCGTCTGGGCCTCGTCTCCACTTGCTTTGGATCGTGCTTAATTATAAGTAGCGAAACTTTTCCAGCAGGCCTTGTCTACCAACCACGTTATGAGCCCAGGTGTGGAATTTGCAAATAATCCTGTCAAAACAATTTTCCCGAAGCGATGCAATATACAGTGCAGTTGATTATCAAAGCTTGCTGCGCATAGCTGAGCGACTCACAAATTGACCCATGATTGAAGTGGATTGTAAGGCATGGGTTATAGGATTCGAACCGAATCTGAGTAATAATAGTATACTCATGTTCATCTTGTATTAGCTTTTTATTAAAGGAAGTATTAAAGAAAGGAAGCAGAAATGATGATGTCATTCATTCCAAACGAAAGGGGTCAGGGTCTGGTCGAATATGCACTGCTGCTTGTGATGATCACACTGGTCGTAATCCTAGTCTTGTTGCTGCTTGGTCCGATCATTGGTAATGTATTTACAAAGATCAATTCATTCATGGTCAGTCATTGATAGTTTTTCTGAATAGAGACGGACCGCGATCGCTCATCTAAGTAATTCGATGAGGAGTTTATTTATTTAATGTTAATTGGATAGCTCATGGGGATTTTTCTATATTAAATCTCCCCTCCATCGTCATGACTCCCAGAGCCGGTTTAGGCTTGACGGGATCTCTCCTGACGACTCACAAGATACCGGTCAAAATAGATCATCCCAACAAAGACGATCAGGTCCGTCAGCGTCATCCCGATGCGCTGCGGGATCCTGATTCCGAATTCTACAAGGGGTGCAAAGATGAAGCAATAAAAAGCCAGCACTCCCATGACGATTGCCAACTTATGGCGCTCATTCCAACCAGAGCGAGCAGACCAGGAGTTCACCCGCCACAGGCCGAATCCAAAGATTGCAAGCTCCAGCCCCGCAACCAGCGCGGCTGGCAAGCCTAACCGGGGAAGAATTTGACCGATGATCAGAAAGTCGCCGAGCACCAAGCCGAAGCAGATTAACCGAACGGTCCAGAGGGAAGGCGCCGCGGCAGAACCCTCCTGTTTTCGAAAAGAAATACGAATTGAGCTGCCGATCACGACCAGCGTGGCGGTTAATCCGGCCGTGAAAAGGTAGGGGCCCAGAGGCGGACCACGATATCTGTCAGCGGCAAACTGTCGGGTGGCAACGGTCAGGGCGAGAAGTGCACACGGGACGAGGAGCCAGACAAGAAATCCGGCGATCCCTGCCGGGCCCAGCCAGGAGGTGCGGGCGCGCCGGGGAAAGAACAGTTCGATCAGCAGCAGGGGGATCGTGATGCTTATCAAAGAATGGTAGAGGGTGAGACCAAGCCCCCAGAACCAATTCGTGCCCAGCCAGACTCCATAAAGGCCAAGATCATGCGTTGGCGAACGCGGTGATATGAAATTGAATCAGGTTTGCACAACCAGGGCTTCTTGATAGACCCTAAATGCGGCTCCTAGAAGCAGGGCGTTCCCCCAACCCACGCGGTGTCGTACAATCACCTCATGGATCAGGATCGCGCCGGATCCATACAGGAGCGGGAGAAAGACCAAAGAAAAGGGCTGGATGAAGAGCAGGAATGGAGTGGACCCGGAGACCATTTCCCCGACCAGCGGAGAGAGAAAATAAAGGGTGAGCAGCGCCGGCCAGGTGCGCGGCTCTTTCCCGGCGATCTGTTCTTTCCTGCCGAAGCGTTCGGGGCGAATGGGGTCGGGGTTCATCCAACGATTTTAATCCGATTCGGATGACCCGGGAGCCGCTGCGGCTCCTTTCCGAGGACAGGCTATGCCCTTCCTGAGAGTATTGGATAATCTGATCAGCGTTTACGAATTTACTTCGTTACCTACCCCATCCTCTCGCATATTCTCACTTCCTCTTTCACCCAGTCATGTGGGAGGATTCCTTTGGTCGTCTGACAACCAGAAACTATACTTCCTGGACCTGCCGGGGTATGATTCGGACATGCGAATCACCTCCAATGGCCTTTGGTACCTGGATGTGCAAAGTGGAAAAATAGAAAAGGTTGCGAATGTACCGGATCCTGATTTTTTCCTCGAGAGTGTTAGTCCAGACGGGGAAAGGATCTTGCTCATGCATGAGGTCCCGCCGGGTGAGGCCGTTGCGATTCAGTTGTCTGATGGAAAAACTCAATCGTGGATAACAGATATTCATGCGATGCTTGCGGGGTGGCAGTAGGGTTTACGACAATAGTTTTGGGTTCGGTAATTGCTATCCTGGAATCAGGTTTGTGGTTTGCCGACGAATTAAAAATGGAAACGATATAACAAAAGGCAACCTTTGATGAGCGCCTTGATAGCCTTCCTTCAAAATTTCAGCTCGTATCTACGGAACGGCCAAATCCACCAACTGGGTTATTGGATCTATTTGTTGCTAGCCTTGGCGGTGACAGTCCAAGGTCCAGCCGTAATTCTGCTGGCAGCTGCGGGAGCCTCGGCAGGATGGATGAATCCGGCTTTGGTATTCTTCGCGGCTGCAGCCGGCGATCTAACCGCAGACATGCTCTGGTATACATTGGGCTATGCCGGGAAGACCGAATGGATATTGCGCTTTGGACGCAGACTGGGCGTAAATCGCGAATCCCTGGAACGCCTGGAACAGGCAATGTATGAACATGCCGGCAAGATCTTGTTGATGGCCAAATTAACGGTCGGCCTTGTGATTCCAACTCTCATTGCTGCAGGGCTGATAAAAGTGCGCTGGAGGCGTTGGTTTCCTGCTGTTTTCTGTGGCGAAATGATCTGCACCGGGTCGCTGGTGTTGGTCGGATATTTTGCCGCCGAGGCGATCAAGCGTGTGGAACAGTCGGTGGAATATTTTATATTGGGCTTGTCGCTGGTTTTTATCCTCTTCATGCTCTGGTTGGGGCGCCGCTTTTTGCGAAAGCGCCTCATGAGCGACGGGACAGACCAAGGGCTTAACGAATAGAAAAACGGGAGACATCAAAATGGATTTTGATTGCAGAAACACTACTGTCTTTGGCCCTTCATGTAGGCCAAACTAACTTGATAACAGCCCTTTACAATACGGACTCACTATTTTGTCAATGATCCAATAACATAAAAAGACGAGGAGGCTGGAGGAAATCCGTCTGCTCGTCTTCTCTGGGGGTTGCCCAATGATAACACCTCCTGGATACG